>NZ_JANTYT010000008.1:0-233932 GCF_024808825.1 Rhizobium sp. BK661
CGCCGCTTCGCCGCTCGCTCGCTACGGCGCGATTGAGAACGCGCTCACGAGCGGCTTCGCTACCGCCGACCTACACCATTCGGCGGGACACGACCTGCCCTTCAATTCCTCGACGACCGACACCATGCCAGACCAACTCCATCGACAGGGCTGGAGGTAACAATTTTCGCGGTCTGAATCTTTCGGCTTTTGCTACCTGGAAAAAACTGCGCAACGGCTGCGTTTGGTCGCGGATAGTCTCCCCGTATTCAGGATCAACTCATCTGGTCCATCCTGGACGGTCTATCATCGTGTCGTGTCGCGTTGCTGTGTAACGAAAAATTACACTTAACGATTTCTTAATTAGTTATCTCTAATATTCTGATCGGAACTTCTCCCAGTTCCATGTGGCGAGACTGGCCCGCCTCGGCGGGCCTCTTTTACGCGGCTGCTGCCGTTAGATGCGGAGACCTTTGAAGCACTTCGATGCGTTGATCCGGGAGCCGACCCCAGCCCTCTTTGGATCAACGAGCATCTGGCCGGAGACCAAAGCGGAACCTCCGGCCAGATGTTTCAGGCAAATGCACGTTCGGCTCCTCCCTGTCGTCATGGCAAAAATCATCGTCACTTTTGGCTGAAACGACGCAACAGGATCTTGGGCAGTGCGCTCCTGCGCTCGCTCGTGTGTCTGGCTACTCGACCTAGCCCCGCGGTTGCGGGGCTCTTCGTTTGTCCGGGCTATGTGGTGACCGGGGCGTTCTGTACCACTTCTTTGAGAAGCAGCGGTCAGGGAAACAGCTCCGTTTTGGGAGCCTGCACGCCGTGCGTGCCATCATATCCATTGACCTGCGATGGCACCCAACCCTGCGGAAGGCTCGACGGTCGATAGACCTCGACTTCGAGGGGATAGCACGCCGCGGCATCCGACGAATGTTCGGACGAGCAATCGCCCCCGGGACATGCTGACATGCAAGCGAGAAGATCGATTTCTGCGAAGAACTCCAGGTAATCGCCCGGGCGCACCGGGCTCGCCTTCATGAAGTACTGCCCCGTATCCCGGGTAAAGCCCGTGCACATGAATACGTTCAGGACGTCGTGGATGTGTGTCGACGCTTCGTCCAGCGGCATTCCGGTTTCCTCTGCAAAGGCCCGTGTGAGGTTCGAATGACAGCAGTGATGATACTGTCCTCCATGGCTCAGGAGGTTATGCGTGTAGGGATCGCAACGTGTTCCTATGACGTCGTGCACTGAGCCTCCAAACGCGTCGAAGCCATACCAGTCAAGCGTATCATGGGTGATCGTCGCGATGGGCCGCAGATAAGGCAGGTTCGAGAATAGCTGGTCGCCAAGCCCGACATGAGTTCCGTTCAAGGCACGGGTTTTGCCCGTATAGAGGCGCTCGCTAATGTTGTTGGCGTTGAACAGATTGAGATCGCCGACCTGCGGACCCTCGCCGCAGAGAATGCGACAAAAGTAGCCTGTCGGCACCGTCCAGCATGCGGCATCTCGCGCTGGAACAGTCACGCGCTTCACAAGCGTGAGGTCCGTGCGCAAGGCGCGGTAGGCCTTAAGATCGGGACGTGGCAGGCTTTGCACCGGATAGCAAATCACAGGAGCGATTGCCCTGCGCGCTGATGCATCTTGCGGGGCTTCAGTGACGGGTGGGGGCTTCATCCCTCGTCCTCTCCATGCTGCATATTGGGACTGCCTATTGAAGGCAGGTCAGTTTGCTCAAAATCTAGCCATGTTCGCAGAACCGATGGAGGTTTCAACAGGTTCTTTTGCCGCAGCGTTGAATTCATAGACTTATTGAATTGTCGCGAGTTCGGCGCCGAGGCCAAGAACGGCATCGATCTTGGCAATGTGGCGAATACGGCCGGATCTCGGCGCGGCGATCCGCGTTTCCATTTTCATCGCCTCGACGATTGCAACGATATCCCCTTCAACCACTTCGGCACCATCCTCGACAAGCCATTGACGCAACGTTCCGGGAATGGGAGTTGTAACCGCTCCTTCGCTCGCGCGAGGCGTTTCGCCAGCGGGTTTAATGGCAGCGGCGCCAGAAACCGAGAACAGGCCAGCTGGCAGGGCGAGTTCATGTCGTCTGCCGTCGATCTCGATGAAACTGCGAACGAGACCGCTTTCGACAGGATCGACACGTGGTGCGGGCAGGATCCCTGAAAACTGCGTCTCTATCCAGTTTGTGAAGACCCCGAACCTATCCTGGCCGGTAAAGTCAGGCTCGTTCACCACGGCGCGGTGGAACGGCAGGACCGAGGCGACGCCATCGATCCGGAACTCGGCCAATGCCCGGCGTGCACGCTCAAGGGCGTGGCTGCGCGATGATCCCGTGACAATCAGCTTCGCCATCATGGAATCGTAAAGGTCCGGAATTTCAGAGCCCGTTTCGACGCCCGTATCGAGACGAATGCCTATTCCCGACGGGGCGCGAAAGCGCGTAATCGGCCCCGGCGTCGGAAGAAAGCCTCTTCCAGGGTCCTCGGCATTGATGCGAAATTCGAAGGCGTGTCCGCGCGGTTCCGGGGTTTCCATGACTGATAGCGCCAGGCCGTCGGCGATGCGCAACTGTTCGACCACGATGTCGATGCCCGTGGTTTCCTCGGTGACGGGATGTTCGACCTGAAGGCGGGTGTTGACCTCGAGAAATGAAATGACGCCATCTTGTGACAACAGGAACTCGACAGTTCCGGCCCCGCAGTATCCGACCTCCGCGCAGATCGCTTTCGCCGCCTCATGGATGCGGTTGCGCTGCTCTTCGCTGATGAAGGGCGCTGGCGCCTCCTCGACAAGCTTCTGGTTGCGGCGCTGGAGCGAGCAGTCCCGCGTCCCGAGGACAACCGTGTTGCCATGGCTGTCGGCGATCACCTGCGCCTCGATGTGGCGCGGCTTTTCCAGGAACTGCTCGCCGTAACATTCACCCCGGCCAAACGCTTCAGTTGCCTCGCGCACGGCTGAATTGAAGAGCTCCCCAACCTCTTCCAGCCGTCGGGCGACTTTCATGCCACGACCGCCACCCCCAAACGCTGCCTTGATGGCAAGAGGCAGGCCGACCTCGCGGGCAAAGGCAACCGCGTCTGCCGCTGTAGAAATCGGGCCATTCGATCCCTTGACGAGCGGCGCTCCCACCTTTTCGGCAACGCGACGTGCCTCGACCTTGTCGCCAAGTGCCGCAATGACGTCAGGCGAAGGCCCGACCCATATCAGCCCGGCCTCGATCACGGCACTCGCGAACTCGGATCGCTCGGACAAAAATCCATAGCCCGGATGAACGGCATCGGCGCCTGAGCGTCGCGCAATCTCAAGAATCCGGCCGATATTCAGATAGGTCTCTGAAGGACGGCCCGGTCCGAGGCCATAGGCCTCGTCAGCAAGCTCTGCATGCAATGCGTTTGCATCGGCATCAGAGTAGATGGCAACCGATGAGACGCCGTAGTCGCGCGCGGCGCGGATGATGCGAACGGCGATTTCGCCACGATTGGCGATCAGCAGCTTTTTCATCAGTCAGTCTTCCTGTGTGATAGCAGCGGCCGGGACAAGTGGTTCTGCCTGCCTCTCCTGCGGATCGAAGGCGGCAATCAGATTGAAGCGGATGCGTGCGCCGATCGGGATCTGGCCAGCAAGATCGAGATGGTGGCTGGCGACAACACCGATCACGGGATAACCACCGGTCAGCGGATGGTCGGCCAAAAAAAGAACGGGTTGGCCCTCGGCAGGAACCTGGATTGCGCCATGTGCGGTCCCTTCGGAGGGAAGCTCCCCATGAACACTTCTTTCGATCGGAGCGTTCCCGGACAGGCGCATGCCGATGCGGCTCGATTGTGGTGTGACGTCCCATTCCTGTGTGCGTAGCGTTTCAATACCGGTCTGCGTGAACCAATCGGTTCGCGGCCCGGGAATGACATCAAGTGTTACAATCTCGCCCGCACGAGGCAGCCTACCAGCTTCTTGCGGGCTTTCGTCGACAGCGCAGGCAGGCTTTGAAGCAGGGACCAGCAGACTGCCTGTCTGAATGGTCTCGGGACCAACCTTCGCCAAGGTATCGGTGGCTGCCGAGCCAAGCATCGGCTCGACGAGAAAACCGCCACGTAAGGCAAGATAGCTGCGCATTCCGGCCGACGGGATGCCCAGGGTCACCTCGTCTCCCGCGTCGAGCGCAAAGGCCCGGGCAAACGGCGCTTTGATCTCGCTACCATTGTGCGTTCGGATCGTCATGGAACAGGGAGCACCGGTCACGGCAACAGTCACCGCCCGGTCCGCCTGAAAGGCAAATCCGCCGAAGGTCACTTCGATGACAGCGCTCTCGCGAGGATTACCCAGAAGCAGATTGGCAGCCTGCATTGCGCCGCGATCGAGCGCGCCGGACTCCGAGACGCCCTGGCTCGAGCGGCCTTTCCGACCGAGATCCTGATAAAGGGCCGGCCGGTCCGACCTGGTCACCAGAAGGCCTTCCGTTACGGGCGCTGAGGCCGGTGTCTTACCCTTGACTGAAGTCACTGGAATGGCCGGGCGCTGCGCCAGATTGCGAAAGCAAACACGATCGCCTGGCGCCAGAAGAGCCGGCCGTTCACGCGCAGTGTCCCACATTTTGAGAGGGGTTGATCCGAGCAACTGCCAACCGCCCGGACTGTCCGAGGGGTAGATTCCGCCAAACTTTCCGGCCAATGCCACCGACCCGGCAGGGACCTTCACGCGCGGACTCCTTCGTCGTGGAACGTCGAAGCCCTCATCATCGCAGGTCATGTAGGCAAAGCCCGGCGCAAAACCGGTAAAGGCGACCGTATACGTCGCCTCGGTGTGCCGGCGGATAAGTTCTTCCACCGACCAGCCAAGCAGCTTCGCCACCTCCTCGAGGTCAGCACCATCATAAGTTACCGGGATTTCAAACAGATCGCCCTGACGGACACTGCGCTTCGACAGATCCATCCGCGCAATCGAATTCGTCAGTGTTTGACGGTCCGTCAGATAGGGATCGAACTGTATCATCACGGTCCGCGCAGCGGGGATTGCATCCACCACACCGGGAAGCGGCGTGGCAAGAAGCGCATCGAGAAGCGTCAAGGTCGTTTCGAGATCCTTGAGCTCGACGAGGAAGCCACCACTCCCGGCAGGAAGGAAGCGAAGCAGCTCACACATGCGAGGGGCCGACAAAGGACTTCAGGTCGATACCGCGTTTTTCAAAGGTTTCACGCAACGTACGTGCGATCCCAACCGCCGCCGGCGTGTCGCCGTGAACGCAGATCGATTCTGCCTCAAGCGGAATATCGATACCGTCGATGGTCGTGACCCGCTGCTCGTTCACCATCTTGAGCATGCGCTCGGCAATGACTTCCGGATCATGAATAACCGAGCCTGGTAGTCTACGGCTGACGAGACTTCCGTCGGCATTGTATGCCCGGTCGGCAAAAGCTTCGGATACGACCGTCAAACCAGCGTCGCGTGCTTGCTTCACGACAGGGGCACCTGCAAGTGCCAGGAATACCAGGGCGGGATCGATCGCCTTTATGGCCGCAATGACATCCGCTGCCTGTCGCGTATCGTTGGCGATGGTGTTGTAAAGCGCCCCATGTGGCTTGACGTATCGCACCGATGTTCCGGCCGCCCGGGCGAGACCCTGCAATGCACCGATCTGATAGATCGTATCGCCGACGAGCTCATCACTCGACGGATCCATGTTGCGGCGACCAAAGCCAGCGAGATCGCGATAGCCGACATGTGCACCGACCACCACTCCGCGGCCGGCCGCTTCCCGCAAAACGCTCAATATTCCGGCGGGATCGCCGGCGTGGAAACCGCAAGCGATGTTGGCGCTTGTGACGATCTGAAGCACGGCGGCATCGTCGCCCATTCTCCACGGTCCGAAGCTTTCGCCGAGGTCGCTGTTAAGATCGATACTTGCCATGTCGCACACCATTGGAGAATGAGGATTCGAGATTATTGGTCTATAACTTCTCAGGGATCAACGTCGACAAATATGATCTGACCTGCGGGCGTGGAGAGCCCGGTTGCAACGGATGTCCCGAGTTTCAAGCTCTCGAAGAGCCAGCCTCATCGAAGCCCGCTTGGCCCGCGACGTCTCGGCGCCGGTTATGTCCTTGAGGAACCGGACCCGCCTGGAGATCAGACAGCGAGGAGGCGTCCAACCCAATAGCCGACCTGGTGCTTGAAATAATCAGCCTGCTCTGTGGTTTCCCGCCAAGCCATACGGCTGTACAGCCCTCGGCACGCGATCTTGTCGACCACAGAGAGGAAAGCTATGAGGCCAACGATGAAAATCAAACCGCGCATACCCAGACATTAGCAGAGCAGCATTTAGAAACCTCTAACGCATCCCGCAGCACGGCTTTCCCGCCCGCGTTCGCACTCAATGAAATTGACGATCCAAGGCGAGGCAATTCACCGATCGGCCGAAAGGATTGATTTGAGCAATTGAGTGCTTCCGAAGGCCCCGCCGTCAGTCCGGCAAGGTAAGTTTAATCCGGTGAGGTTCGGGTTCGCGGGGCAGCGACCAAACCCACCCCATGCGGGACCATCCGGTTGGCCGACCATCGGGTCCGACGACAAAAATGGAAGTCGCCTTGATTTGGATCAAGGACATCATCTACGGCGTTCAGATAGCCTCCACAGAACTTGGTCCCAGGGACCGGCCTATCGACGAGGAGGCATACAGGATGGATCAATCGGTCACGCGCCTAAGAACATCGTCAATGTCCCCGGTGAAATGCCCATCGATCACCGCCGTTGGCAGAGGTGGTGCCGACATCTTGCTCGAGCGGGCGGACGACGACCACTGGATCGTGACGATGCTTTCTCGTACAGCGCTCGAATGGGCGAAAAGTGAACTCTGCTGTCCTCTTCGTGCCTGCTTCGCCGGAAGCATGAAACTGGACATCCTGAGCACCAACCGGCTGTTGAAACAGGCAAACAGTCAGGGATTCAGGACGGAATTTATCGGCCTAGGTGGTAGAGACGTCTTTTGACGCTGCTCGAGGTCGGCTGGCGGCCTTGAAGACGAAACGCGGCGACAAAACAGAACCCGAAGATCGACGAATTGAGAGGCATATGCTCGCGCTCGGTCACCATAAGCAAACCTCATATGGGCATGACGGCTCCTTACTTGCGAGGCGGAAGGCAACTGGCTATGCCCATTTTTTAAACCCGGACCTCGCTTGACACTTTTTTAGCCCCTCCATATGGTTTTGAACCAAACGGTAAAAAAAGGGGAACAATCATGACAAAAGACCTTCTCATGTCACGTCGCGCGCTCATGGCCTCAGGCATTGCCCTTGGCGTCAGCGGGCTGGCCCCGATCGCGCGCGCTGCTGCCCCATTGAAGGTGGCGGGCATCCATGCCTCGCCCGTCGAGAACGCCTGGAATTCTTGTCTTCACAAGGCCTTGCAGGACGCCGCCAAGGAGGGCGTAATTGAATATGTATTTTCAGAAGGTGTTTCCGGGACCGACTATCCCCGCGCCATGCGCGAATATGCCGAGCAAGGAAACAAGCTGATTATCGGCGAAGCCTATGCCGTCGAAAAGGAAGCGCGCCAGGTGGCGGCCGATTACCCCGACACCGCGTTTGTTCTCGGATCGAGCGGCAAGGAAGAAGGCAGCAATTTCGGCGTCTTCGGCACCTGGAATTACGACGGCGCCTATCTCGCGGGGATGCTGGCAGGCAAGATGACCAAGTCGAACATGGTCGGCTCCGTTGGCGCCATGCCTATTCCCGAGGTCAACATGCTGATCAACGCCTTCGCCGAAGGTGTCAAGTCGGTCAATCCCGACTGCAAGCATCTCGTGGCCTTCATTGGCACGTTCTTCGATCCGCCGAAGGCGCGCGAGGCAGGCCTTGCCCAGATCGATGCTGGTGCCGACATCCTGTTTGGCGAGCGCATCGGAACTGCCGATGCGGCCAAGGAACGCAAGATCAAGGCTGTCGGATCATTGATCGACTATACCCCACGCTATCCCGACACCGTCTTTGCAAATGCCCTGTGGGGTTTCAGGCCCATTCTGAACGCGGCGATTGCCGATGTCGCTGCGGGCAAGCCCGTCGGCCGCAACTACACCGCCTTCGGGCTGATGAAGGAAGGTGGAAGCGACATCGTCTTTGTGAAGGGCGTGGCGCCCGCAGACGCGGAAGCGGCCATGGAAGCCAAGCGCGCCGACATCAAGGCCGGCAAGTTCGAGGTGCCGCAGAACATGGAACAGCCAAAGTAAGTTCGGCCGATCCATGCTCGGCAAACGGCCAGTCGACGCCACCGACGTTTCAGAACTGATCCGTTCCGGCCAACTGACTGCAACGGAGGCGATGCGGCAGTCTCTGGCCGCTGCCACCCGGCTTTCCAGTCTTGGTGCCATTACTCATCTTAATGGCCCAATGGGGATTGCGACCGCCCAGGCAGCCGACGACGAGCGTCGGGCCGCCCCGACGCGTTTCTCGGCGCGTGCGTTTGGTGGTGTGCCGACGCTTGCCAAGGATCTTGGCGGCCCGTTCAAGGGTCTGCCGGTTGCAGCCGGTTCGCGCCTTTTCAAGCGAGATTCCGGCAATGCCGATTCCGAGCTTGCAGCCCGGTTTCGCGCGGCTGGCTTTTGCCTGTTTGGCCTGACCACGAGCCCCGAACTCGGCCTGTCGCTTGCAAGCGAGCCGGCAATTGGGCCGGTCTGTCGTAATCCGCATGACCCATCCCGAACCGCTGGCGGTTCATCGGGTGGTGCGGCCGCAGCTGTTGCCGCCGGCATCGTTTCAATAGCACATGCGACCGACGCTGGCGGCTCCATTCGCGTTCCAGCCGCCTGCTGCGGCCTGGTTGGGCTGAAGCCCAGCCGGGGCGCCATGCCAGCAGGTCCTTCGTTCGGCAATCACCTCGGTGGCATCGCAAGCGAATTCGTCGTGGCACGCTCAGTCCGGGACACGCAGCTCGCTCTGATCTCGTTGAGCGGTAAAGCGCGTGGCCCATTTCCTGATGTGGCCATGGAGGCCTCTTCTTCGTCCCGCCTGAAGATCGGCCTCCTGACGGATACCGGTGCGCGGTTTCCAACCGCCACCGACCGGCTGGATGCAGTCGAGGCGGCGGCGACTGCGCTCGAACGAGACGGCCACGAGATCGTCCGACTTGAGTGGAGCGATTTTGAAACCGCCGTAGGATATAGCGCGCGCGTTTTCGAGGACATTGTCGCCGTCAACCTGTTCAATCTGGCAGAGGACCTTGAGCTCGACCTGGCAATGGCCGAGCGCCTGACACAGGCAGTCGCCGAACAGGGCTGCGCGATGCCTGCCGCCGCCCTTTGGGCATCGCTGAACAAGGCTGTTCTCGTTAGCCATCATATGTGGGGTCTCTTCGACAGGGTTGATTGCGTTCTGTCCCCAATGCTGTCGTCGGCACCCCTTGCCGTCGGCTCGTTCCCATCCGATCATGCCGACACCGAGCTGCATTTCGATCGCATGGCTGCCTTCGCGCCGCTCGCGCCACTCGCCAATGTCTCGGGAGTTCCTGCCTTGACGTTTCCTTTCGGATCAGATGCTGCCGGCTTGCCGCTGCCGATCCAGCTGATGGCACCAATCGGCCGCGATCTGCAGCTCCTGTCGCTCGCCTTGCGACTGGAAGCCGAAGGCCGTTGGCAACATCCCTTCGAAATCGCGGGCGCGCCCGCATGACCACCGTGCTCGATATTTCCCGTGTCTCGAAGCGGTTCGGCGACAACCTTGCCAACGATGATATTTCGCTGTCACTCAAGGAAGGAGAGATTATCGCACTCCTTGGCGAAAACGGCGCCGGCAAGACAACGTTGATGAGCATCCTCTTCGGTCACTATGTGCCTGACTCCGGTCGCATAATGATCCATGGCCGCGAGCTGTCGCCGGGCAGGCCCCGCGAGGCAATCCGGGCTGGCGTTGGCATGGTGCACCAGCATTTCTCGCTCGCGCCAAATCTCACGGTCATCGAGAACATCATGACCGGGACGCAAAAACTCTGGGCGTTGCGCTCGAACACAAATGCCGCGCGCAGGAAGCTCCTTTCGATTTCGGATCGTTTCGGGCTCAAGGTCGACCCTGACGCACGTCTCGGTGATCTGTCGGTCGGGGAGCAACAACGCGTCGAGCTTCTCAAGGCGCTCTTCAACGACGCTCGAATCCTGATCCTCGACGAGCCAACCGCCGTTCTCACCAATATCGAGGCCGAACGGCTGTTCTCGACGTTGAAGGAGATGGCCCGCCAGGGATTGTCGGTGATCTTTATCTCCCACAAGCTGGATGAGGTCATGGCCGCCGCCAACAGGATTGTCGTGCTGCGCGGCGGCAGGATGGTCGCCGAGCGTCTTCAGTCGGAAACCAGCAAGGCCGAACTCGCTGAACTGATGGTCGGTCACCGGGTCAGCCGCCCCGTACGCGAACCGTCGACACCCGGCGCCGTTGTCCTGGAAGGCGTTGGGATCACCGCCAGGATTGGCGGGGTCGACAGGCTGAAGAGCATCAACCTCCACCTCAGTGAAGGCGAGGTGCTCGGTATCATCGGCGTTTCCGGCAACGGCCAGGCGCCCTTGGCAGCCTTGTTGTCCGGCATGCTGTCGCGCACGGCGGGTGATCTCGTCCTGTTCGGAAAAAATGTCGGCAATCTCGACGTGGCGGACGTCGTCGCAGCTGACATCGGCCGCATTCCCGAAGACCGAAACAAGGAAGGGGCGATCGGCGAAATGGCTATATGGGAAAACGTCGTGCTCGAGCGTCTTCCCGCCTTCTCCCGGGCCGGAATCGTCGACCGCAAGGCAGGCATAACGTTTGCCCGGGAGATCATTGATGCCTTCGACGTGAGAGGTGGTGCGCCGCGCAGCCGTACCCGCCTCCTGTCCGGTGGGAACATGCAAAAGCTTATCCTCGGCAGGAATCTGCAGCAGCGCCCCCGTATTCTGATCGCCGCGCAGCCGGCACGCGGTCTCGACGAGGGCGCTGTGGCCGCCGTCCACGCCCGGATCCTGGACGCCCGCAGGAAGGGCACGGCGGTTTTGTTGATCTCCGAGGATCTTGATGAAGTGATCGCGCTTGCGGACCGCATCCAGGCGATCGTCGGTGGCAGCCTGTCGCCGCCTGTCGACTCGGGAGACATCGATGCACGCCGGCTTGGCCTGATGATGGCGGGCGACTGGAGTGAGACCCCCACGGAGATCAGACATGCGCCTTGAACGCCGCGAGCATCGGCCGGTCTATCTCCTGGTCGGGTCGCCGATCGCTGCCGTCGTCTCAGCACTTCTGCTTGCCGGCATTCTGATCGCAATCGCCGGCGCGCCAGTCCTGGAAGCCTATCGCCGCATCCTGATTGGCGCCTTCGGCTCACGTCTCTCGGCGACCGAGACCTTGACCCGGGCGACGCCCCTTATCCTGACCGGTCTTGCAGCCGCGACGGCCTTTAGGGCAAGGCTTTGGAATATCGGCGCGGAAGGCCAGTTCTACGTCGGCGCTATCGCAGTCGCCGCCTGCGGCTCCAAACTGCTGGCTGGCCTGCCGGGCCCGATCCTCATTCCAGCCTTGCTATTGATCGGCGCTGTCGCGGGCATGGTGCTGATCCTCGTCCCGCTGTGGCTCAGATTGCGCTTCTCTGTTGACGAGGTGGTGACCAGTCTCCTGGTCAACTTCATCGCGCTGCTTTTTGTCTCCATGCTGATCAACGGTGTGCTGAAGGATCCAATGGCCTTTGGGTGGCCGCAGTCGCAGTCCGTGGTCGACGATGCCATGCTGCCGAAGCTGGTTGCCCGCTCGCGCCTCCATATCGGCCTCCTGATTGCGATCGTCCTTGCGGTCATCATTCATTTCCTGCAGACGAGGACGGTTTTTGGCATGCAGTCACGCGCTGCTGGCCTCAGTCCGCAGGGCGCGGCGTTTGCCGGCGTGCCTCTGACGCGGACCCTGGTCAAGGTTGCCTGTCTTTCCGGAGGACTTGCGGGACTTGCCGGCGCGATCGAAGTCCTCGGCGTCAAGGGCTATGTCACCACGGATCTGTCCCCTGGCTTCGGCTATTCCGGTATCGTCGTCGCCATGCTCGCCAACCTGAACCCGCTCGGTGTCGTGGTTGCGGCGCTGTTCACGGCAACCATGTTCGTCGGTGCCGACGGCATGAGCCGCAGCCTGGCCATACCGACCTACATCGCTGACGTAACCGTAGCGCTGTCGCTCCTGACGATGCTCGTTGCCCTGTTCTTCACCCAATACAGGATCCGGCGATGAACATTATTGTCGACATCATCTCATCGGCCGGCCTGTGGGCGGCAATCCTTCGCATTGCCACACCCCTGATCTTTGGCACCCTTGGCGCCCTTCTGTCAGAACGCGCCGGCGTTCTCAACCTCGGCATCGAGGGCATCATGACCTTCGGCGCGATGATCGGGTGGCTTGCGGTCTATCACGGCGCCGACCTTTGGACCGGTCTCTTTGTGGCCGCACTGGCAGGCATGGTGTTCGGTTTCCTGCACGCCGTGATGACTGTTACGCTCGGCCTGTCCCAGCATGTCTCCGGTCTTGGCGTGACGCTGTTTGCCTCAAGCTTCAGTTACTATATTTTCCGTCTGATCGTACCTGTGGCCGGCACACCGCCAACGATCGTCCCCTTCCAGCCAATCAGCATCCCTGGCCTTTCCACCATGCCCTTTGTTGGACCGGCCTTTTTCACGCAAACAGCGCCGACCTATCTCGCCATCCTCACCGCGCTCCTTCTTGCCTACGTCGTCTTTCACACGCCGCTTGGTCTTGCGCTTCGCATGACCGGTGAAAACCCGCATGCGGCGGAAGCCCAGGGCGTCGATCCGATCCGGATACGCTATGGTGCGGTGATCGTCGGCAGCGCGTTAATGGGCATGGGCGGCGCGTTCCTGACGCTGTCAGCCTTCAACAGCTTCTTCCCGACCATGGTCCAGGGTCGTGGGTGGATCTGCATTGCGCTTGTCGTCTTCGCATCCTGGAGACCCGGGCGTGCACTTTTTGGAGCGCTTCTCTTCGCCTTCTTTGACGCCTTCCAGCTTCGCCTGCAGACCGTCGTCCAGGGCATTCCCTATCAGATTTTTCTGATGACCCCGTATATCCTGTCGATCCTGGCGCTTGCCGTCATGGCACGCCGTGCGCGCGTTCCTCAGGCCCTGATGCAATCTTATCGCCGTGGCGAACGGTAAAAGGAGACCCAATGTTCGAGCTGATCATCAGAAAAGCGAACCTTCCCGATGGCCGCAACGGGATCGACATTGCGGTAGAGAACGGAAAGATTGCTGCGATCGAGCAGCAGATCGAGGCTTCTGCCGGAACGGAAATCGATGCAACCGGGCGGCTCGTAACACCTCCCTTCGTTGATCCCCATTTCCACATGGATGCCACGCTGTCACTCGGCCTGCCGCGAATGAACATCTCGGGCACGCTTCTCGAAGGCATCTCGCTCTGGGGCGAGCTTCGTCCGTCATTGACACAGGAGGCGCTGGTCGATCGCGCCCTGCGCTACTGCGACCTTGCCGTAAGCCAAGGCCTTCTTTCCATCAGAAGCCACGTCGATACGTCCGATCCACGTCTCATAACCGCCGAGGCTCTGATCGAGGTTCGAAAACGGGTAAAGCCCTACATCGACTTGCAACTCGTTGCCTTTCCGCAGGATGGCTATTACCGGGCGGAAGGCGGTGTCGACTCGCTGAAGCGTGCCCTCGACATGGGGATCGACATTGTCGGCGGTATTCCGCATTTCGAGCGAACGATGGAAGACGGGCGCGCGTCTGTCGAGGCGCTGTGCAGGATCGCCGCTGATCGCGGACTTCCGGTCGACATGCATTGCGACGAGACGGACGATCCGATGTCGCGTCACATTGAAACGCTGGCGGCCCAGACAGTGCGTTTCGGGCTCCAGGGACGTGTTGCCGGTTCCCACCTCACCTCGATGCATTCGATGGACAACTACTATGTCTCGAAGCTCATCCCGCTGATGGCCGAAGCTGAAATCAATGTCATCCCCAACCCCCTGATCAACATCATGCTACAGGGCAGGCACGATACCTATCCCAAGCGCCGCGGCATGACACGCGTGCGTGAACTGATGGATGCCGGGCTTAACGTCTCCTTCGGGCACGACTGCGTTATGGATCCCTGGTATTCGATGGGCTCAGGCGACATGCTGGAAGTCGGACATATGGCGATCCATGTGGCGCAGATGGCCGGGATCGCTGACAAGAGAAAGATCTTCGACGCCCTTACAGTGAACTCTGCAAAGACGATGGGTCTTGAAGGTTATGGGATGATGAAAGGCTGCAACGCGGACTTTGTTGTCCTGCAGGCAGCCGACCCTATTGAGGCATTGCGGCTCAAGCCGACACGGCTTTGCGTCGTCCGCCGGGGCAAGATTATCGCTCAATCAAAGCCACGGATCGCCGAGTTGTCTCTCGATGGCCGGCCCACGACGATCGATAGCGGTCTAGATTACGTGCCGATGACGCCGTCGTGAGGGCCAAAATGCGCTCCTGCCCCGCGCCGCGCTTTGACTGATACGGTCATGGGTGTCTTTGGTGTGGAGC
The DNA here is from genome assembly GCF_024808825.1 of Rhizobium sp. BK661. Lineage (NCBI taxonomy): Bacteria > Pseudomonadati > Pseudomonadota > Alphaproteobacteria > Hyphomicrobiales > Rhizobiaceae > Rhizobium > Rhizobium sp. BK661. The sequence goes on from NZ_JANTYT010000008.1 coordinate 14,531, forward strand.
GCTGGAACCAGGATCCAAGTTTGCGATGGATTTCTGCGAGACACGAGGCGCGCATTTGACTGCCCTCGTCACCTTCCGGGATGGTGTGCCTGCGATCGCAGCATAGGAGGCGATCTCCATTGCCTGGCTGAACGAGCAACGGGCAGAGATCGAGCGGCTCGCCGAAGGGGCGAAGCAGGTGCAGGAAATTCTGGAAAATACTGCTGTTTTCCGATAAGCGGAGTGTTCACCACAAGCGCTTCATCGCCGTCATGGAAAACCTGCAAGATCACCTTGGAACCTTAAACGGTTACGGCCCGGACGTCCTGGAAAAGCACGGGCTGCGATCTCATCCCGATGCAGAGACCCTTCTCGTACATGAAGACAAGTCATGTCTGATCTATGAAGCACAGTCCGACCTCTACGACGGATCGATGCGAAGCGGTTCTGGCGCTGATGGCTGGCGAGCTGCCAACACAAAATAAGACCCCTGCCGCGGCCTCGAATTGCTCCTAGGCAGTGCGGCCGCTGATTGTCGGCGCCCAGGATCACGCACGTCTGCCACGGCTGTGATGGTCATCCTAATTAGTGAAGGAACCTTGGACCGGAGAGATTGTCCTGAGGCCGCCGTGCCAGGCGATCGTCTTGGCATCTTATCTTCATCGCGTTCTGACACGACGGCGGTGCCAGGTGTAGGCTTTGGCCGCTCTAGAGGTGTTGGACGGGTGCTTGATCTGCTGTTGTGCGATTCGTCGAGCTCTTGATCGAAGGAACGAGCTTCTTATCTCCTTCGGCCCTGCTTCTCGAACCCGACGGGCGACAGCATCCCGTTTCTGACGTGCTTGCGTTTCGGATTGTCGAACATCTCGATGTAAACGAACACGTCCTGGCGGCCCTCATCGCGTGGACGGTAGAGCCTGCGGCGATCCGGTCATAGGCGATGGAAACGTTCACCCCCAAATAAAAACGAAGGTCGCAAAGCTCTCCTTTTTTAAACTTCGCGCCGGATAATCCGCGTCACCAGCATGGGTTAAGTCGACGCTGACGGACGCGCAGTGCCTCCCTCTGGAGGCGCAGCGTGATCATCTGCTCTTCTCCCGGAAATTCAAATGGGAATTAGACCTTATCCCAGTGAACAGCGGCCCGCGTATGCAATCGGCAAGTTGCAATTCTCATTGCGGGCAAAGCGTTCGAAACTGCAGCGCCCGGATACGCGGGCGGTTAGACAACCGCGGCTGCCATCTCTCACTGACCTGCTCCTGAAGGCAGCAGAACTGCGCCGCCGATGCTGGTGCTCTAAGCCGTCTGTGAACGAAAGACCCTGCGGCACGAGGACCGGCTACAACTCGCAGTGACGATCCTTAATATCTCATCGCGCAGTCCCTGCGCCGGCACCCTAAGTCCGGCCACAACGAGTAGGTGCTATTCAGTAAGAAATCTGTCCGTTCCTGATTTCGGTCCCATTGGAGGAGAGTTCCTCCCTCAGGACCTCTCTGGCCTCTGGGCTAATGACCGCGACTGGGGCCGCTACGGCGAGACGCGCCGCCGAGCCCGCAAAATTTGCGGCCGTTACCCCGATCTGGTCCGCGACGCTTACCATTCCGCCATCCAGGCTCTGCCCCGCGAGTCGCCGCCCAAGCAGGCGCACGATCTCCGGACTGTCGGCGAAGGCATTGTGGCCGAGCGGATCGTTCGTGGCGATGGCGCTGGTGTCGATGACGGAAACGCCGAGGTCGTCGAGAAGAGGTGCGTAGGGTCTGAGATCGGACCCGCCGAGACGTTTGACCCCGCCCGAAAGCCAGCCCGAGACTTCCAGCGCCTTGTCGTGTTTCGATGTAAGGATCGCAAAGTGCGGCCGCTTCGGCCCCATCTCCGTGAACTGACGGCGAAACACGTCGATGTCGATGTCCGGCGATGCAAGAATGACGTTCTTCACCTTCGCCGGGATCGATTTCTCGCGCATGGCGACGCCGCGCAGGGCCTCCGCCGCCAGCCAGCCGCCCATCGAGTGGGCGAGGATTGTCACATCCGAGACGTCTGGACTTTTCACCGCCTGGAGGATCAGATCCTCGAGGGCGCGGCGCGAGTAGTTGGCGCTCTCCTTGTCATAGAGGTAGTCGAAGACCCGTCCCCTTGACGGCCAGGTGAAGAGGATCGGCGCGGCATCGGTTCCCGAGTCATGGACGATCTGCGCGAAGCGGAACACAGCGTCGGCATAGGTGTTGTTGAAGCCATGAACAAAAATAATGACTTGATGCTTCTTGTTGCGATTCCGCCGGTACCAGTCCAAGGCCTTACCTTCGGATTCCACCTTGTCGACCTGGGTGACCGCGAAGTCATTTTGCGGGTTGGGCGGCATGCGCGACGGCCACTGCACCGCTCCGATCTTGCGGTTCCGATCGGGCGGGATGGACACAGCGACGCTATTCAGCGAGATCGCCGTCCCGCGGTCCCCGGAATAGAGCTTGCCGGGATCCTCCGAACTCTTTCTCGTCGTGGCGACAAGCATGGTGACCCGAGTGGTTCCGACCGGGGCGACGGCGAGCGGCCGCAGAACGTCCTGAGCCCGGCTGGCGCAACCTGATGTGGCAACGGATAGGGCCACGAGGACCGGGACGGCTTTGCACGCGCAACGAACGGTCGCGATCGTCGCGGTGCGGCGGTATCCCTGGGCAACGCGCCCAGGGTGAGAGAGCGTTCCTGTCATGTCAGTTCTGCTCAACTTCGCGCGGGATACGGAACCAGGTGACGTAGAGGGCCGGCAGGAAAAGAAGCGTCAGCGCCGTGCCCACGACGATCCCGCCCATCATCGCGTAGGCCATTGGTCCCCAGAAGATTTCGTGCGAGATCGGAATCAGGGCGAGCGTCGCAGCCGCCGCGGTGAGCATGATCGGTCGCATGCGATGCTCGGTCGCCTCCACCACAGCCTTCCATGGCGACATTCCCTCCGCTCGCAACTCCTCGATCTGCACAATAAGAATGACGGAGTTGCGGATGAGGATTCCGACGAGCGCAAGGACTCCGAGCAGGGCGACGAATCCGAGTGGCGAGTTGCTGGCGAGCAGCGCCACGACGACGCCGATGAGGGCCAGCGGCGCCACCGAGAAGACCAGCAACAGCCTGTGGAAGCTCTGGAGTTGGATCATCAGCAGCGTCGCCATGATGACGAACATGGCAGGCGCCACCTTGGCGATCGGTCCCTGGGATTTGGCGCTTTCCTCGACTGCGCCGCCGACCTGGACCGAATACCCGGCCGGCAACGTCTTTTCGAAGGCCGCGACCTTTTCGGAGAGCGCCTTCACGACCGTCGCCGGCTGCGTCGCGTCGCCGATCCCGGCCTTGATGGTGATGGTCGGAACTCTATCGCGTCGCCAGATCGTCGGCTGTTCGAGCTCGTAGTGGAAGGTCGCCACCGAGGACAGCGGCACGGCCTGGCCGCTGCTGCTCTGCAGTTGCAGGTCAAGCAAGGTATCGATCGAGCCCCTCTCTTTTTCCGCGGCACGGCCGATGACGTCGACCAGGTAGATGTCGTCGCGGACCTGCGTCAGCGCGCTTCCCTGGACGACGGTGTTGAGCGCCGTCGCAATATCCTGGGACGAGACGCCAAGCTGTCGGGCCTTGTCCTGCAACACGTCTATCTTCACGACGCGGGCTGGTTCGTTCCAATTGAAGGCAAGGTTCCTAAGCGAGGGATGGGTACCGACGATCGTCCCCAGCTTCTGTGCCAGGTCGCGCACCGTCTGCAGGTTCTCGCCGGACACCCTATACTGGATCGGCTTGCCAACCGGAGGGCCGATGTCGAGAAGCTTCACGTAGGCGTCCGTTCCCGGAAATGTCTTCTGAAGATAAGTTTCCATCTGCTGCTTCAACTTGTCCCTGACGTCCAGCCCCTTGGTGACGATGATGGTCTGGCCGATGGACACGTCGGCCGGCTGCACGTCGAACGAAAGAAGGAACCGCGGCGCGCCCCGTCCCACGTATGTCGACCAGTGTTCAACATCAGGGTTACCGGCCAGCACCTCATGTTCGAACTGGGCCATCTGGCGGCTTGTCTCGGCGATCGAACTGTTCTGCGGCAGGCTCCAGTCGACGATCAGTTCCGGACGGTCGGAGCTTGGGAAGAACTGCTGCTGCACCATCGATAGACCGACGACCGAACCAGCGAAGAGCAATACGGTCGCGACGATGGTGATCCAGCGCCAGCGCAGGCAGAACTGCAGAAGGCTTGAAAACGCCTTCGCAAAGCGGCCCTTATGCTCGGCATGCTTCTTTATCGTCTTCGGCAGGATGGTCACGCCGATCAGAGGTGTGAACAAAACCGCGACCACCCATGAAACCACCAGCGAAACGGCGATGACGACGAAAAGCGTGAACGTGAACTCGCCCGCGCTGCTCTTGTTGAAAGCGACAGGAATGAAGCCCGCTACGGTGACCAGCGTGCCCGTCAGCATCGGAAACGCCGTGGACGTATAGACGTAGGTCGCAGCGCTTCTGAGGCTGTCGCCCGCCTCCAGCCGCGCGACCATCATCTCGACGGCGATCATGGCGTCGTCGACGAGAAGACCCAGCGCGATGATCAGCGCTCCGAGCGAGATGCGCTGCAGCGAGATGCCCGTGTAGAGCATCACCAGGAAGGTGATGGCGAGCACGAGCGGGATTGCGACCGCCACCACCATGCCCGCTCTCATCCCGAGGCTGATGAAGCTGATCGCCAGCACGATCGTGACGGCTTCGAACAGGGCCTTGGTGAAGCCGCCGACCGCCTCCTCGACCACCTTCGGCTGATCGGAGACCTTTTCGACGGAGACGCCGACCGGAAGCTCCTGGATGATGTTGCCCATCGTCTTTTCAAGGGTTTCGCCGAAGGCGAGCAGGTTGCCGCCCGTCTTCATGCCGATCGCGAGGCCGATTGCCGGCTTTCCGTTGAACCGGAAGAGCGACGTCGGCGGATCGACGTAGCCGCGGGTGATGGTGGCGACGTCGGTCAGCGGGAAGAAGCGGTCGTTGACCCGGAGATTAATCCCGCGCAGCGTTTCCTCGGAGATGAACCGCCCGCCGACCCGCAGGGCGACGCGCTCGGGCCCCGTTTCGACGAAGCCGGACTGGGTGACGGCGTTCTGCGCCTGCAGCGTGGCGATGATGGCGGAGCGGTCGATGCCGAGGGCGGCGATCTTGCGGGTGGAGAATTCAAGGTAGATCACCTCGTCCTGCGCACCGACGATGTCGACCTTGCCGACGTCGGGGATCTTGAGAATCTGCGTTCGGGCGCTCTCGGCGTAGTCGCGCAGTTCCCTCTGGGTAAGCCCGCTGTCGCCCATAAAGGCGAAGATATTGCCATACACGTCGCCGAACTGGTCGTCGAAGAAGGGTCCGACAACGCCCTGTGGAAACTCGTGCCTAATGTCATCGACCAGGTTGCGGACGCGCGACCAGGTGGGCTTCACGTCCCTCGCGTTGGTGTCCGCCAGCAGATCGACGAAGACGATCGTTTGACCGGCGGTGGTGATGCTGCGTGTATGTTCGAGGTTGTCGAGTTCCTGCAACTTCTTTTCGATGCGGTCTGTCACCTGCTGCGTCACCTCAGCGGCTGAAGCGCCGGGCCACTGTGCCTGGATCACCATCGTCTTGATGGTGAACGAGGGATCCTCCTCGCGACCGAGGGCGAGATAGGCAAAGGCGCCCGCCACCGCGAACATGATCATGAAGTACCAGACGAGAGAGCGATGCTCGAGCGCCCAGTCCGAAAGGTTGAATTTTTTCAAGGGCTTGGCTCCTGTGCGAGTTTCACTTTCTGTCCGTCGACAAGTTCATCGATCCCGGCGACGACGATTTCTTCCCCTTCCCGCAGGCCGGAAAGCACCTGGACGACGCGGCCACCAGCCCGCTTGTCGAGTTGGACCGGTCTGAGCTTGACCGCACCTGTCGACCGGTCTACGACCCAGACGTTTTCGGCGCCATCCTTGTCGCCTATGGCGGAGATCGGCAGGGTGACTGATCCCTTCTTTCCAGCAAGGGGCTTGACAGAAACCACCGTGCCGAGACGGAAGATCTCAGGTGCCTGATCTATAGCGAGCTTGACCCTGTAAGTGCGGGTACTGGGATCAGCCTGAGGCGCGATCTCGCGCACCTTGCCCACTGTCTCCTGCTTGGGGTCGAGTTGGAGCGCGACATCGACGTGGTCGCCCACGCGCCCAGATGAAAGTAGCGCCTCCGGAACGTCGACGACCACGTCGCGCTGCTCGAGGCGTGCCACCTTCAGGACCGGCTGGCCCGCCGACACGGTCTGGCCCATTTCTACGAAGGTGGCGGTGACGACGCCATCGAACTCGGCTCTCAGCTCTGAATAGCCAAGCTGCTCATTCGCCTTGGCAAGGCTCGCCTTTGCTCTCGCAACATTGGCGGTCGCCGACTTGAGCTGCTGTTCGGCAAGATCGTGTTCAGCAATGCTGGCTGCATTGTTCTGGACGAGCCTTCGCTTGCGCGTTTCGGTCGTCGCGGCGTTCTCCAACTGAGCCTGGGCGTTGCGCAGATCGGCTTCCGCGCTCTTGACCGCTAGCTGCAGACTGAGAGGATCGATCTCCGCAAGGACATCGCCCTTGTAGACCAGGTCGCCAACCTCGACCTTGCGAGAAACAATCCGCCCCAGGGTCCGGAACGCCAGATCGGTCTCGATGCGGGCTCGCACGACGCCAGGCAACCCTGCCGCTTGGTCCCGCTCGGCCGTGGCTATTACCGCTTTGACAGGACGAGGTCGCGCCTGCTCTTCTGCGGCGGAGTTTTGATCGCAACCGACAAGCAGGGGAATTGAGAGAAGAATTGAAAGAGAGCTGCATATGCGGACGAGTGTCATCTCACTTGCCTTCCCAGGCGACTGCCTGGCCTTCCTTGAGAAATTTACCGCCTTCGGTGACGATCACGTCTTGCGCCGCCACGCCGCTGGTGACGACGAAATCGTTCTGGCGGTACCGGCCCACCGATATCTTGCGGAGCGAAACCGAGTGGTGTTGGGGATTGACGAGCCACACGGCTGGTTCACCTCCGGCGGAGGCGATCGCGGTATAGGGCAACACAATGCCGTCTCGCTGCGAGGCCCGCAGCTTGCCCACCACCGGGGTCCCCAGCGGCCATCGCACTGCCTCCTGAAGGCCGACCTTGATCCGGATCGTTCCGCCCTTCCCGTCGATCACAGGAGAGACCTCGCGTATGCCAGCGTGCACGTCGTGCGCGGGATCGGACACTGGCGCGACCTCGACGTCGTTCAGCGGTCGGCCGTCGAGGAAGAACGCCTCGAAGACATCGAACACCGCATCTCTCGGACCGTCATGGGCGAGCGTGAAGGCGGACTGTGCGGCTGACACCACCTGCCCCGTCTCGATACCGCGCGCGGTGATGATGCCGTCCGCGGCTGCCCTCAACTCGGTGTAGGACAGAGCGTCCTCGGCGGCCGCAAGGGCGGCCTCGGCCGCCTCGAGAGAAGCCTGTGCGCTCAGCAGTTCTTTCTGGGCGTCGTCGAAGATCGCCCGCGGCACGGCCTGCGATTGTAGCAGGGACTTCGCCCGCTCGAACGCAAGCGTCTTCTGTGCGAGGACGGCCTGCGCGGACTCCAGCGCGGCGCGGGCGACGCTGACGTCGGCCTGCTGTTCGGTGTCGTTCAGCCGCGCAAGGACGTCGCCAGCGTGGACGTGTGACCCGACGTCGACCTTTCTCTCGACAACCCGGCCACTGACGCGAAACGAGAGCTCGGTCTGGACCCGCGCTCTCACCTCGCCGGTGATCTCGGCTCCCGGTTGGTAGCGCGTCTCCGCCGCCACAACGACGCGGACCTGCTGCGGCGGCGGGGCCACTGCCGCTTTCTCGTCGCAGGCAGCCAGAACTGCGCAGGCGACACCAATTCCCAGCAATCGGGAAGACTGCATTGTTTTGCTCCGGTATGGTTTTCGACCAGATTGGCGCCGGCGTTTCACCGCGGGTCCATTCCGATGATGCTGCGGGCCGTCGCCCATGTTGACAGCGCCCACTTAAGGCCTTGAGTGGGCAATGTCAACATCGACTGTTGAAAAAGTTGACAAGCGCAACATAATGCCTCCCGCCACCATTTTAACCCTTGAAGTGCACTGCACTGTGCAATACACAGCGACATGCACCGTGGAGTGCAACGCTGAAATTCAAAGGGTGTAATATGAAAATTTGGACTGCTTCAGGCGCCGTCTTCCTGCCGAGGGGGCCCGCGTTTACGAATGTCATAGGGGTCGTTGGGCTCGGGGCCGCTTTGGTGTGCGCCTCCATATCTGCGGCTTGGGCCGAGGAACCGGCAGGGCCCTTGAAGCCGGCGATCAGTGATGAGGCCGCCATGGCAGTCTCGCAGATGGGCAGGACGCTCATGGCAACAGACCTGGCGACGACGGCACGAACCATTAGGGTCTATCTGGACGAATCCGGACGACCTCTTCACATCTTCCACACGATGAAGATCGCCGCGCACCGTCCCGACCGGATAGCCGTCGAAATTTCTGGCGATGACGGCCAGCAGAGCCTCTACTACGACGGCAAGGCTGCCTCGGCCTTCTTTCCCGGCAGCAAGAAGTACGTGGTGATTCCCGCATCGGGTGACATACCGTCCGCGCTCGACGAGGTAGCGGACAAGCTGGCCGTCGATTTTCCGCTCGGCGCCCTTTTTGCAGCCTCTCCGGAAAAGGTCCTGCTCGACGATGCCATCTCCGCCCGGCAGGTCGGGACGGACAAGGTCGACGACATCGAGTGCAGGCATCTGTTTTTCGCGCAAAGGTCCGGGATCGACCTGGAATTGTGGGTCGAGAACAATAGCGCGGCCACCCCGCATCGACTGGTCGTCACCTATCGGACACTTCCGGGCGAACCCAGTTTCATTTCGGAGTTCACGAGCTGGAAGACCGACGAGCGCCCGTCCGACTCCGACTTTTCCTTTCATCCGCCGGCCGACGCGGAAAAGATCGAACTCAATTCGGCCGCTCCGACACCGGAAGGGGCGAAGTGATGACCCATGTGAAACGGACCTTCGCCGCTCTTCTCGCGATCACGGTCGCGACGTCGGGCGTTGCCTTTGGCCAGTTTGCTCCGCCGCCGGGCGGGCCGCCGCATTTGCCTGCCGGCGGGCCGCCCCGTCCGCCCGTAGGCGCAATGCCGCGCCCGCAGATCGGCGGCACGCCGCCGCGTCCACCGGTGGTCAACCACTCCCGTCCGCCGCTGAGCGCCCAGAGTCGTCCGCCGGCGGACCGCGCATTCCCGACCCGCGCGCCGAATGTCGGCGGCGTAAGGGCGCGCTTGGCGGAAGGCCCTGGCCGAGGAGGGAACAACCTGTCGGGCAACATCCGCAACACGCTGAACTCGGGCGGCAATATCACGGGCAACCGCGCCTTCATGAACTCCGGGGGCAATATTGCCGCAAAGGACTCAGGCAACGTCACCGTGAACAATTCCGGCGATGTCAAAGTCTCTGGTAACGGCAACGGATACTTCGGTCGTGGATACTATGGCCGTGGAGGCGATGGCGGCGGCGGAGATTACGGGAGCGGAGATTATGGGGGCGGAGACTACGGCAGGGGATACTATCGCCGCGCAGCCTACGCCCTCGGCGGATATGCGGTCGGAGTAACCACCGGTGCCGCGGCCGCGTCGTACGGATCCGAATCCGGATCCGGATCCGGAAGCGGAAGCGGAAACACATACAACTATTATCAGTCTGGATCTTCTAACGGTTCCTCTCACTCAACCTCCTCGGGCTCGTCCTCTTCCGGTTCCTCTGGCGGGTCGTCTTCACGTTCTTCCGGCGGAAGTTATTCGAGTTCTTCTGGCGGGACTCATTCGGGTTCTTCTGGCGGGACTTATGCGGGCTCCAGTTCCAACTCGCCCGCTGGCGGTGGGAATGACGGCGCCAATCAGGCAAGCAGCAGCGGCGGCCCCAATCCGCTGATGGTGGGCATGTTCAACAGCCTGCCACCGGATGGCACGGCATGGACCACGGAAGCCGCAGTCGCTTGGCTTCAGGCCACCGCCGCCAATTTGCGGATCGCTTACAATATCCCGGGAAACATCTCGGTCACCGGCGAATATCCGCCGTCTGATTACAACAGCGGCCAGGGCGGGGATTACGGTCAGGGCGGAAAATACAGCGGGCCTGGCGGGAATAACGGCGCACAGGGTGGGATTTACGGCGGACAGGGCGGAAATTAGAGTCCGTTCGAATTACAGAGCTTAGCATGAGGGCCGGTCGAGCGAGGCAACCGGCCCTTGCGATGCACTGGACAGTGCAGTACATTACAAGTGCACTCATTGGTGCAGGGGGATTGGTATGGATAGTCACAGGGGTTCAGACGAGGCCGGCGCAAAAGCCCGGCAGGGCGGGTCGAGGGAGGCCATCATCGACGCGGCCGGGCAGCTATTCCTGGAACGGGGGTTCGGTTCAGTTAGCATGGACGACCTGGCTAAGGCTTCCGGCGTAGCGCGGCGGACGCTCTACAACCAGTTCGCAACGAAGGAGGACATTTTCCGCGAGATGCTCCTCAGGGTTTCGGGAAAGCTCGAAGACGCGTTTCCGTCCGGCATCGAGCCCCACGGCGACGTCGAGCACGTGCTTCGTATCATTGCGCGCATGATTCTGGAGTTGCACAAGCAGCCGGAATACTGTGGGTTTCTTCGGATGGTGGTCGCAGACTCCCGCCAGTTTCCCTGGATTGCCGAGGAGTTCGCCGCGGTGATGGAGCCTCAGACGGAGAGGCTCGTGGAATATCTCGCCCATCAGACTGCGCAGGGCATCCTGGACTGCCGCAATCCGGTGCTTGGGGCGCACCAGTTCATGGGGATGCTGAATGAGCTTTCTCTATGGCCTTGGATGATCGGCCGTGAAAGTCTACCCTTTCCAAATGACGAGGTCGTCGAAGAAACGATCCAGATGTTTCTGCAACGATACCGGCGTCCGCTATCGAAGGCACGCGCCAGCCGTGGCGCTAGGTAGCGAGTTCGACTGCCGCGGTGCACGCCTGTTCGTTTCACGAGAGGGGCGTGGTGGTTCGCGGCTGCGTTGAATATGTGGGTATTGTCAGGTGTGGACGCCCTCCACAGCGGCTCCGGTGTTTGACGTCGACAAGATTCGACGCTGCAATTGGAAGTTCGACACTGGTCCGACCTTCGATTTTCATGACCGAGCGTCGCACCCACAAAGACGCTGCGTTCTGCGCGAACTCCGCCGTGTCCAGTCAGCCTATGCCGACGCCATCGACTGGCAGTGATCGGACCTTCGAACCGACGATCATTTTGAGATCCAGACCGGACTCGCGGCGTTTATCGCTTCCAGCGTGGCAAAGTGAAGGATTCAGGCGTCTGCGGCGCCCAAAGCATGCGGCTTATGACCAACTTACGTCGATGGTGTTCGCGTGGCCGCATCGGAGCGTCTTTGGCGAGCGTCGGCATGGAATGCAGCATCATCGTTCGTGATGTTCCCGGCCGATCTTACCGGCACTCCGTCCCAAAATCGAGCGACCTCCGACGTTGCCTGTAATGTAGTCCCACCTCAATTAGCCTTCAGAATGGCCGAATTTTCCTCTCTTAAGTGGCACTGCGCTTTGATCAGCCTTGTATTGCACTGCACCGTGCAGTATATAAATTCTGCACTGCCTAGTGCAACAAGAGAGAGATTCGCATGAGAGTTTGCAATGGTTCAGATAGGACCGTCCTTGACGACGGTCGCCAAGCGGTCGGCTTGGGTCTTGGGTTTTCTGGCGAATTCCTGCCGCGTTGGCCGACGCTGGCGAACGTGGTTCTCGGGCACACCGTTCAAGGAGGTTCGCTCGGTTTTTTTGTGGGATTTGCCGGGCTGCCGGCAGTGCGAGCAGAGGAGGCTGTTCCGCCGTCCAATACGAAGCTGAAGCGGCTGCTGGCGGAGACCATGCTCGACAATGCTGCTTTGAATGAACCTTCAACCACTTCCTCCGCCCAAGACAGGGATAAGTTATCAAGAAAGGTAGAGCAGTGATTGCGCTTAGATTGGCCTCCTCGCTCATCGCAATCGTCACAATTACAGGCTTTGCCCTTCTCGAGCGCATCGAAGCGAACCGCGGCGTCACAACTCTCCGCGTGTTTTGAACGGATGGGGCGCTTGCGGCCGCGCTGGTCTTGCCCTCCAGCCGATCGGGTTCGCGGCCTCACTTGCGCTGAGCCCGCCTACAAGAACTGCCCATCGGGATGCATGTAGCGCCGACCCGTTCCAAGCGCCATTGGCGGCCAGCCGCTACGCGGAGACTACTCGTCGTTCGCTTCCAATCGCTGTTGCATAGCGCGCGTCAGGACCTCGAACATAGCCGCAGTCGACCATCCGAAAAGCAGGACTCCGTTCATTGCAGTTATCGGGCCAAGCAGGCGCCAGCCCTCGACGGGCAGCACGTCGCCGTAGCCGAGCGTCGTGTAGTTGACGAACGCGAAGTAGAGGTCGTCGGCACCGGGCGGTGCGACGTCAAACAAGGCATACGTCGCCGCCCACAACGTCACCTCCGCGGCATGCGCGATCATGAGAACAGAGACCGTAGCGATCATGACGCCGGCGAGCCACACCTGGGGAAGCTGATGCCGCCATCTGAGCGCGCGATCCACGGTCGCCACCAAGGGCATCATGATGACTGCATGAATGGCGATGTTGCCAAGGCTGACAATGCCGGCCAAAAGGAACTGCGTCAGTACCATCTCATCTACCTCAACGAGTCCCGGACTTTTTTAGTGGAGGAGCTTCACTCGCTCGTCTCAATCTGGCCTGGAGGGCGCCCTGCCGTTACCGCACAGCGTCAGGACGCAGGTCCGGGAGACATTCGAAAACACACCTAGCCGCCGTTCCTACAATGGGGTGTGCCAGGTGACCTCCTCCGTCGTCCGATCATTGAACAGGCGGCCACTGCGCCGCCAATTCCATTCTGCAGACCTCGCCGAAGTCAGAAAGAAAGTTCATCGCGCCGGAACGCGCGAGATCGGCGATCTCGTGAAGCGATAGATTCGGTGCAAGGTAGGCTTCGATGATATGGTCCATCGTGCGTTCGGCTGCATCCACAATCGGCCGAGAGCAGATCAGGCGCATCTGGGCGACCAACGCATACAGGAGCACCAGGTCGGACACGTCGTCCTTCTGGTGGCTTAGCGCATCTCCGTAAAGCCTCGTCGCCTCGCCAATGAAATCTGAAAAGAGCTTCTCTCGCTTGGCGATCTCCACCTCGCGATACCTTTCCCTCACCTGCGACCGCTGCGTGATCCAGGTGGTGGCGAACGAGGCGAGACTGCCCATCGCCACGCCGGCGAGCCCCATCAGGGCGGAGATATACGCGTTCAAAACCCTCTCCTGCGAAAACGAGCTAGCGCACCGCACGTGGCGGCTATGACAAGTATCGAGCGCTTGGCGGGCACGGCCGAAACTGGCCGCCACCGCCAAGCCGTGCGACAGCGGCCAGCCTGCATTCGACGGCACCGACAATGGTGCCTTCGGTGGGCAGGCAATCGACCTTACTGCATGAACCAGCCATGGCTCACGACCAGCGATTGACCGGTCACGGCGTTCGACCTGGCCGCCGCAAAATAGAGAACGGCGTCCGCCACGTCGTCGGTGCTGGTGAACTCGCCGTCGACGGTGTCCTTGAGCATCACCGTCCTGACCACCTGCTCCTCGCTGAGGCCGAGTTCCCGAGCCTGCTCGGGGATCTGCTTGTCGACGAGCGGCGTGCGCACGAATCCTGGGCAGACTACGTTGGCCGTGACGTTGTGCTCGGCCCCCTCCTTCGCCAAGACCTTGGCCAGACCGATCAGTCCGTGCTTTGCGGTGACGTAGGGCGCCTTCAGCTTCGAGGCTTCCTTGGAATGCACGGAGCCCATGTAGATCACCCGCCCGTAATTGGCGGCATACATGTGTCTGAGGCAGGCGCGAGTGGTCAGGAAAGCGCCGTCGAGATGGATCGAAAGCAGCTTTCGCCAGTCGGCAAACGGAAAGTCGACCAGAGGCTTGACGATCTGGATGCCGGCGTTGCTGACCAGCACATCGATCCTGCCGAACGTGGCGACAACCTCGCCGACGGCCTTTTCCACCTGCGCCTCGTCGGCGACGTTCATCGTCACGGCGAAGGCGTCACCGCCCTTCTCCTTGATCTCGGCGGCCGCCGCATTCGCGGCGTCGAGATTGAGGTCGGCGATCACGGGAATGCCGCCTTCGGCCGCGAAGCGGAGCGCGATCTCCTTGCCGATGCCGCTCGCGGCGCCGGTGACAATCGCCACTCTTCCATCAAATCGAGACATGGGTAGTTCCTTTCAATTGCAGGAGATCAGTCGTTTTGCAGGTAGTCGAACACGACCTCGCCGAGACCGAGCGTCAGGTCGGCGATATAGTGGCTGGCCGAGGTGACCTCGCGCACCGGTAGCCGCGCGACGTCACACATCGCATGCTCGAACAGTTGCAGGGCGGCAGGACCGGCCCATGCGCCCTTCAGCGTCACGTCCTCGAGATGGTAACGCACGAGTTCGCAAATCCGGGGCGAACCGTCGACATTTGGGATGATCTTCAACATGAAGGCGGGCCTCGCCATCGCCTTGGCCAGCGGCTCGAGGGGGAGCTCGCGATGCTTGTACCCCATGGTCGCCGTTACGCACAAAACCGAGCCGTAGTGGAGCGTCCCGACCAGCGTCTCCTGTTCGTGCGTAAGCTTCGGCGTCGCCAGTTTCTTCGGAAAACCCCAGATCTCGCGGCCGCCGGCGATCGGCGAGTTGTCATCCAGATACATGGCATGCACGTAGCTGCCTTCCTGCACCCTGCCCGACGGCGTCGTGAAGCGCACCGGAATCACCTGACCGGTTTCGGTATAGTCGCCGAACCCCGTTGAATCCGGCATGCGGATGAACTCGTAGGCAACAGTGTCGCCGATCACGTCCAGCGGCTCCGGCACGACGGCGCGCAGGGCTTCCGGATCGGTGCGGTAGTTGATGACGACGAACTCCCGATTATAGAACTTATAGGGCGGCCGGGGATAGGCCGGATTGTTGAGCGGCATCGCGAAGGCGTTCTCGCGGACTGCGGCGATCTTCATGGTCGTGCTCTTCTCTCTGGTGAGTTGTCAGTCGAAGTCGAAAATGGCCACGCCGTCGGGCGTGGCGGGCCGCTGCAGCACCTCGGGGTGGCGCAGTGTACGGAGGGCGTCGTTGTAGCCGGAGGCCCAGTGCTCCTCCATGGTCAGGCGCGAGAACTCGTAGTCCTTGGAGCTGGCTTCGTAGTTCTTCGCGCGGTACACGAGTTGGACGATGTTGTAGACCTTCTCGTCCGCCTGCTCGAGGAGAAGCTTGATCTCGGGATCGGCTTGCATCAGAGCGTCCTGGGGAACGAGTTCCACGAGATGGCCGAGAGCGCGGCGCAGCCGCTGCTGCGACTTGAAATGATCGGTCGCAGCGCGCGTGCGGCTCGAGAAGCGGATATCCTTCTGCCGTAGTTCGATACCGAGGAGGTCGCGCGGGAACTCACCCCGCGCACTCCATAGGTCGACCTGAAAGGCCAGCGTGTCCTCGCGCGGCGAGTTGTCGAGGACCCACTGCAGCGGCGTGTTGGATATGAGGCCGCCGTCCCAGTAATACTCGCCATCGATCCTTGTCGCCGGGAAGCCAGGCGGCAGGGAGCCGCTCGCCATGACGTGTTCGGGACGGATGGTGTGGGTCGTGGTGTCGAAATATTCGAAGTTGCCGGTGCGCACGTTGACCGCACCGGCGCTAAACCGCATGGCGCCCGAGTTGATCCGGTCGAAATCCACCAGCCGCTCCAGCGTCGCCTTGAGCGGTGCGACATCATAGAAGCTCTCTGCTTCGATGCTGCCGGCGGATGAAAAGAAAGGCGGCACCGGACGGGGCGTGAAGAAGCCCGCCGCGCCGTCCATCAAGGTTGCGAAGGCGTGTGCCTGATTGAGCAGACCGCGCTCGGCGTCACCCTTGAATCCCATCATGCCAAGCATTGCTGAAAACAGAGTGGGAAGCCCTGGAGCCGGGGCCGTTACCGTCTCCCAGAAGCTTCGGAGCGCCTCCACTCGCTTTTCGGGCGGATTGCCCGCGATCAGTGCGCTGTTGATGCCGCCGATCGAGATGCCGGCGACCCAGTCCGGATGGAGACCGGCTTCGGCCAGGGCTTGATAGACGCCGGCCTGGTACGAACCCAGCGCCCCTCCGCCTTGCAGCAACAGAGCGATGCGCTCGAACGGGGGGCGCTCCTTTGTGCGGTGCGTCTTATGTCCGGCGGAATGTTGGAAGTCCATGCAGTTTCACCTCTGTTGCGGGGTCCCGCCGCGAGCGGTCGAGCGGGGCGGCAGTCGATGTTGACGCCGCCCACTTAAAGTTAAGAGTGGACAATGTCAACATCTCTGATGCAAAATGTTGACATGAGCAACTTGACAGGCTAAGTGACGAGCATGACCGAGGTAATCTCCACCAAAGACAACCGGCCTTACCACCACGGCGACCTTCACAGGGCGATCGTGGAGGCTGCACTCGAAGTCCTTAGCGAGTCTCAAAGCACGGAGTTTTCGCTCCGTGAGCTCGCTCGCCGCGCGGGCGTCAGTCACAACGCCCCGTACAAACACTTCGCCGACAAGCGCGAACTGCTCGCGGCCGTATCGGCGGTGGGGTTCGAACTTCTGGCGATGCGCATGGCCGAAGCGACGAAGGAGCTCGACAGCCCGCGCATGAGGCTGGCGGCCATGGCCCGTGCGTACGTCTGCGGCGGCATCAACAATCCGGCCCTCTATAGATTGATGTTTGGCGGATACCTGGCCGGTCAGGATGCCGGACGTCCCGTGATCGAAAGGACTGCCGCTCACAACATGAAAGCCTTGATCGTCGATGCGATTACCGGGGGCGCCCTTGGGCGCCCTATTTCGAACACCGAATCCAATACCCGCACGATCGATGGGGCAATTCTGGTTTTTTGGTCTCAGATGCACGGTCTCACATTGCTGCTGGTAGACCGCCTCGTCGGCCCCAGCGACAAGCTGGAGGGGCTGACCGAGAACGTCCTGCAGGGAATGCTTGACGGACTGGTGAACAGCATCCCCGCAGTGCCGGAAGGCGTTTGGGTTGGGCCTCCGCTAGCGGGGTAGAGCTACGTGGCCGCGATCGTCCCGGCGCCCTAGGCCGCCGCGCCGATGAGGGCCGCCCGCGGGGTCTCTGCGTCGCCGGATGGAAGATACGACTTGCGATCGCCGCCTTCGCCCTCATTGCAGCGATTTCTTCGGCAAGCAGATCCACGGCAATTTGCTGGACCACGGCCTCAGTCGATCCTGCACCTCAAGACGGTCCAGCACGTACCAGGTTATCGCGTCCTTCAGCATCTCTTCGATGGCTAGATCGTTTTGGTTCGACGTACCGCCCATGTTGCACTCCTCTTCGGCCGTTGAAATCCATCGGCAGATTCGAGGCTATCTCCAGGGGTTGTCTCGGCCCATGATACTTCAAGGTGAGATTGATGTACCTTCGTCAAGTTCATCTACTCTTTGGTCTAGCCGTACCCATCGTGCCGCCCGACAATTTCACGCAATGACCGTCGGCCAGGCGCCGAAACCGACACCAAGGGCTTTGCGGTCGTTGCCCAGGAAGTGCGCGAGCTTGCGCAGCGCTCAGCAAATGCAGCGAAGGAAATCAAGACCCTGATCACGTCATCTGGGGAGCCAGTGAAAGCCGGCGTAACACTTGTTGGCAATACAGGCGCTGCACTCGCGGCTATTGTTGGTGAGGTCAAGGAAATCAACCAGCACATTCTCTCGCGAGCAGTCAACGGCGCTTCAGGAGATAAATACTGCCGTCAATACCATGGACCAGGGAACGCAACGGAATGCGGCCATGGTGGAAGAGACGACAGCGGCGAGCCATGCGCTTGTTTCCGAAGTGGGGCGGATCGCGAAAATGCTGGGCGAATTCAACAGCGGCGAGCCGAGCTCCAGGCCTCAGCCTGAACCGGCAAGATCATTGGCAGCGAAGACCCAGAACATGGCGGTTCGCGGAATGCAGGCCAAAGTCGCTAACAAGTTTGCATCGCTTGGAAGCGTCGCGGTTGCACGGGACCGTTGGGAGGAGTTCTGATCCGGCCCCCAATAGACTGCGCCTTCGGGGGAGCTCACCCTTTGGATGAATCCAGAGGCCCTGGTGGGTTGCGCTGCGGGTGCGATAGCATCGGAGGTTTTGCGCCTCGATTCGTCAAATGTGTCAGGAAATGCGATGCCCCCGCGCCGACAAGCACAAGACGGTAAGAAAAGGCTCGATGAGTACTCGGTCGAAAAAGGTTCTGCGGCTACAAGCAGATCCGGCCCCGGCGTATGGCAAAAGACACGATGCAGCAGCTCGTCCGTACGCATTCCGCAGATGACGGTGCAGCACCATACCGATGGCACGCTCACGGACAGGTGAAAACTTGTTCGTTGTCTTGCTCATATTGAGCGGCAAACCCGGTGCGGTTCATACCGCCCGTCACATTATCAACTGTAAACCTTCTGCGCACCAGCCTCGTGCGAAATAGCCAAATTCTGAGCGGCCAGAACGACTTCGAGCCTGCTTCGAGCATCCAGCTTCCCCATCAGAACGGTCATATAATGCTTCACCGTCTTTTCGCTGATGTCGAGCGAGATCGCAATCTCCCGATTGGTGCTGCCGCGCACCAGGTAGTCAACGATCTGTTCTTCGCGGGCGCTTAACCGGAGATGCACCTGCGTCTTTCGACGTAACGACTCGACGGTGGGCGAAGTAATACGCCGCCTCGCTAACCTTGACTCTTTGGCCGCGGCCGCATTCGATGTTGCCAGCCACAGGCCACCGACGCCAGCTCGTAAGGCCGGGAACTGAGTTCCTCCCGCAGATCATCGATCAGGTAGATCGATGCTGCACTCCTTGCCCATCACGCGCGCGAGCGTCTCCCGACTGACCGGTTCAGCTGAGGCAAAAGATCACCGCCTCGACCCGCAACAGCCACTCCCGCCAGCGCAGTTCCGCTGGCAGATCTTCCAGTCTCGATCATAGAGGCGCTCGCCTCCCGGACCTTCGTCGGCCGGAGGGCTAGTGGATCGTGATGGCAGTCGAGGACGTGACAAGCGTTGCCGCGAGGCCCGGGTATCGCTCGATCAGAATGGAAGCCAGCTCTTCCTGCGTTCGGTGGCCCTGGTTGAAAAGGTCAATCGCTGCACCACAGAGTGTCTCCGAGGCCCGCAGGTCGGGTGCCGCTTGAAAATGCTTGTACCAAGTCTGAACGGAACGTGAGAGCAATGCCATTTCTGCGTCAAGGATCGGTCTGAAAATCATGCCCGCCTCCCGGTTCTAAGAAACAGGGCGGATAGTAGTGACCCAACATCAAAGGTCAATGCGTATATTAGAAATCAATAAATGATATGATACGGTATCATACATTTGTCGTTTCAAAATGTCGAACTTCTGCAGTCTAGACAAGGAGTTCACGTCAATCGTCGAAATTTTGCGTGCGACCTAAAACCGCAAGGAGGCGACGTGTTGGATCGGCACGGCGCCATGCCTTCGCGCCGAAATCATTGAAAAAACTATAAGTCGATCTGCGTCGCTGCCCGGCCGGTGACGTCATTCATGTAAATGGCGTAAAAAAGATGCGGGGAAGCATGAGATGGCGGGACGGCATCTGGCTTCAGAGAACCTACCTCCCACCAATCCCTGTGCTTCTGGAGCAGCGACCAGGCGTGCAATCTCTCTTCGTGCCAGGTGTCGTTGTCCGGCAATTCCTGGAATTTGCCGTCGAGGATCACGCTTCTCCAGCTGCCCTTTAATTGCCGTTCCTCGACTTGCAGACAAACTCGCGGGTTTTCGCGCATCCACTCGACCTTGCGCCCCGGCATCGAAAAGCTGTAGGCGACCTTGGCATCGAAAACGAAGTACACTGGCACAATATAAGGCTGTCCCTCGTTGCAACATGCCAGGTGGCCATAGTGCCCGGCATTCAGCATCTCCACACATTCATGATGCGTCATAGTCCTGATTGCCATTGTCATTGTCTTCACCCCTATCTTCCAGGGCGATCCTCGGCGGATCGCTGCAGATGAAACTCCTGTCGGGTAAGATCGCCGCCCGGCCGGTCGAAAAGAACGCTGAAGATCGTTGCAATCATTACCGCGATGACCAGCAGCAAGGCCTGTTCGAACACCATCCAGCGGAACCATCTGTAGCGGTGCTCGGTACGCATCCTCTGCTCCTGGGCGGCGACAATTTGATCATTGCGGCGGGTTCTCAGCACGCGACAGATAGGATCCGACGGATTTGCCTTTGATGCATTGCGCTTGATCAAACATCGGAGACTTGGCACTCCATGCGAATGCTGAAAAGAGTGGTGAACGCGGCCCGAGAGGAGACGACGACGACAGAAAGCTGGATGACGGCATATCGGAATAACCGAAACAACAGTCTCCTAGTTTGATGGGGATCAAAGCAGCGCGCCGCTTGGCGTGCTTTGATAGCATTGCTCAATGTCGAGCAAGACAACGAGATCCAGTCGGGATCTGCTTGACAAACAGGAGATGGCCATGCCCGACACATTCCCCGTGAAGACCGAACAGAAAACCACGACGCCAGCTCAGAGCGGGATCTGGCCACCTTTCGAATCACTTCGTTCGGAAATCGACCGACTGTTCGAGGATTTCGGACCGTCTTGGCGCGCCGCACGGCGCCCGATGCTCCCCCGCGGCTTCGGGACCCAGAATGGCTTGGTCATGTCGCCTGCTGTCGATGTGGTGGAAAAGAACGATGCATTTGAAATTACCGCAGAGGTTCCGGGGCTCGATGAAAAGAACATCGAAGTGAAGCTCGCGAACGGCATATTGACCATACGGGGCGAGAAGAGCGAAGAGACAGAAGAAAAAGACAAGGCCTATCATGTTTCCGAGCGCCACTATGGCGCCTTTCAGCGCTCGTTTCAGCTTCCCGACTATGTCGATGTCGACGCCGTGAACGCGTCTTTTGCAAAAGGCGTCCTGAAAGTGGTCCTTCCAAAAACGTCCAACGCCAAAAAGAATGATCGGAAGATAGAGATTACAGCGGGATAGACGTCGGGGAACCTGACGGCCTAACCTAGTCTGAAAGACGCGCCGCAGCGTCGAACGACTGCGATCGCGTGGGTCACGTTCAGGACCTTACTCAGCCCCGCCCAGTTCGGGGCTTTTTTCGCGGAACACACGCTCCTCGAACGTGGTCTGTACGGCGGTCGCGATGCCGGAAACCTCCTTCTCTAAAATTGCCGCTCACTTTGATTGAACGCAATGTAGACCGGATCAGGAGTTCTATTCTGACCGTGCGGTTAATGCGCCGGTCGGAGGGCAAAATGGGCGGGATTGGTTGGCGGGATCCGATCATGGTGACACTCGGAACCGTGATATTCGCGAGCCCGTGGGTCTTGCCGTCAAGTTTCGGGGATCCGTTGGCTGGCGATGCAACAGCGTGGGCACTCGTCCTCACGGGCGCAGTGACGACGGGAACGGCAGTCGTCGGCATCGTGCTTCCGGAAAGATGGGAGGCCTTGATCGAATTCGCACTCGGCGGCTGGGTCATAATCTTGCCGTGGGTCATGCTCCCGCTTCACGAGTCGACCGCAGTCACCTGGGCGGCCGTCATCATCGGCAGTATCATCATCGTCATTTCCGCCTTCCCGGCATTCGCAGAGGCGGAACCCAAGCGGAGGAGTGAAATGGTCATGATCAATCATGGATCACGTACGACAGAAGCCCTGCTTTCAGCAGCGGGATGGCTATCAAAAGGAGATGACAGAGTGGGTGTTAGGGTGCTTCCGAAGTCAGACTGGTCGGCCTACTTTTCGGAACTTCATAAAGAGGTCGAAGGAAAAGAAATCAAGATTGAAGTAATCGGCGAAACGCTTGGCGATCAGGTGCTTATAAGATCTTCAACGCTAATCGGAGCAACGTACGAGCCAAAGGAGGATGCTCTCGAAATCTCGGTCAAAGGCATGACCCATGTTGTCGACCGTCCGCAGAAGATCTCCGTACTCGACGAAAATGGAACGGTATGCGCGATCGACGTGATTGATATCGGGGCCAGGCACCAGCTCATGACATTTGCGTAGTCGTGGGCGCGGTTTTTCACATCCTGCCGGGGATGCGTAAAACAGGCGGCCCAATCCGCACGATTGCCAGCGGCTCAATTCTCAAGGGCATCTCGAAGAGCGGGAGATGCGATCCGATAAGATTGACGCGATGCCGCGGAAGCTCTCGGGCTCCATCAAAGATGGGACGTGGCCACCAGGCGTTTTTGGTCCTGTTGCCCGTTCTTCTTTTTGCCGTGGGAATTCTGCCCCTCGAGGTTCAGCGCCGGATCGGCAATGGCCAACGCAGGGAACTGGCCTCAATACAATCCTGTACCTCGTACTGGCCTATCTGGCGCTCGCGCCCACCGAAGGCGGGATCAAGCTTGTCCTGAATGTTTATCGTCGCTGGATCGGTGAGGTGGCGATCCGTTGGCTTCGAATGGTGGTCATCGAGCAAGGGAGAACAACCCCGAGGATCCGGCGACCCTGGCCGAAGGCGTCGAAATGTCGATTGTGCTTGCCGAAGCCGAACCGGTCGGTGGATATGTGGGAACCGGCATTTCAGAACCTATCCTGAAGGCAGGCATTCTCCTTGCGGTTGGCGGATCGCGGGCCTCAACAAGGTTCCGATCCCTGGCGCGCTTTTGATTGGTATCGCGATGCGGGTCGCCCAGGTGAAATACAGATTGATCCCGATGCGAGCGCTCTTGGTCCAAAGCCAACTAAGCGCCGCTCAGGACTAAAGCCGGAGCAAACGCCGACAAAGGGCAACAGGAAAACGAGGACGCTTCACTCAGGCTAGACGATCGTTCGCGCGGCAATATCATCCAGCGTCGCATCAGTCTGATCGCGGATGCTTTGTGCAGCCTGCGACGTCATGGTCGAGGCGATCATGAGAATGTCGCTCGCTTCAGTCGCGAAATCGATTTTTGCTACCCGGACAAAATCGCCGATGACATCAAGGGCATCGTTGTACTCCGCGCTGTCAGCTAGGGCGCCAATCAATTTTGCCTGCTGCTGCGAACGTCGAAAGAAAAAATCGATGGCCGCCATCTGCGCCTGGAAGGTCGCATTCAGCACCTGATACTGAAAATCGACGCCCGCCCCCAGGATTTTCTCTGCGGCGGTAACGCCCGGAAGGTTCGGACGCATGGAGAAGCCAAGATCGTTGTTCGGAGTCATATCTTCTTCCTTCGCTGTTAGGCGTCTATTCAGTCAGTGTTAAACGAGTACGGGGATCTGTGGACGAGAGAGAACCTTGTTCGTAAGACTGCCGAGCAGAAGTCCGGCCACCCCTCCGCGGCCGTGCGATCCCATTGCGATCAGGTCACATCCGTTGACCAGGGCCGTTTTGACTATGGCTTCATGCACCTGATCGCTTCGCTCCTTGACCGTGTAGCTTGCTATCCCCTGATCCCGTGCCCGCCGTTCGGCCGCGGCCAGGAACGTGACCGCTTGATGATCTGACGATGGTTCATAGTCCTCTCGGTTCGCGGTCAGCTTGTCGGTGTCTAGCGTGAAAATCCGAAAAGGCTCGACCACGTGGACGAAAACGACTGACGCGTTTGCGTCTCTGGCAAAGGACACCGCGTTCTGGGCGGCCTGGTCCGCTAGCTTTGAACCGTCCGTCGGCACAAGAGTTTTTGTAAACATGAGGCACATCCTTCCGCCACCAAAGTAACGACACGGTGGCAACGATCCTTGATCCTCATCAATCTGGTAGAAGCTTGGCGTCGTTGGTCATCCTGGGTGATGCTTTCACGGCCACTCCACGCATGCGAGACGTCACTCCCTTGATCTCAGTCCATGCATGTGTCGCAGAAACGAGGAGTGTATCGACTGGCGTGCTTCCGCGCAAAAGTAGGGCGCAGAATTCCTTGCAGAGAGTTCGGGTCAGGAGAGGCAAAAGATGCTGGTCGAAACCGAAATGACGTCGTGCCGTGAAAGCGTCCTGCACGGGCTTGGAGGCTGCAAAGTCATGCTTGCCAATCGG
Organism: Rhizobium sp. BK661; assembly: GCF_024808825.1. Taxonomy (NCBI): domain Bacteria; kingdom Pseudomonadati; phylum Pseudomonadota; class Alphaproteobacteria; order Hyphomicrobiales; family Rhizobiaceae; genus Rhizobium; species Rhizobium sp. BK661. The sequence continues at coordinate 38,572 of NZ_JANTYT010000008.1, forward strand.
ATCATCCGAGCTCTCCAAGCAGGACTAATGTACGATATCGTACCCACTTAGTCCGGGCCTTTACGAAGTCCTTAAAACGCAGTCAAGTCAGGTGATCACTGGTATCTCGGTGGCGACCAGGCTGACTCGGAATATGGGCAGATTCACATGAACAGTGTCCAACACGGGTGGTTGCTTCTTCAAGTGAAGTGTCCCTCACTTCGATCGGTGCCCAAGGCGCGCAGCGACATCCGCGAACTCTGCGAGGACTACAGCCTCCTCATCCGCCACATTGACCTTCTTCGTCGTAACAATACTCAAGTTTCGCTGATAGCCGAGTATGAAGAGCTTGCTCGCTTCGTTGAGGACGATGTCGCCAAGCATCTCGGAATAGCCGACAAATGCGCGCCAAACAGTACCTGGCCGCAATTTCTCGTTCTTTCCCGAGTATCGGCCGCGGCTATGTGGGTGCGCAAGCTCCGATTTGCTTCGAAGGAACCCGCGACCTCCAACAAGATCCAAAAGGAGCGACGCAGGATTGACCGCTGACCTGGTTCCCAAGCCTTTCGGACAGCGGATGCGTGTGGTGGCGGTCGGCTCGGAGCAAGCCGCGCGCCAGGCGATTGTGTGGCTGCACTGAAATAGCAAACGCAGCGGGGAGCCCGTGTTGGCTCAACCCGCCGCGCGCACCACCGTCGCTGGAAGAGGGCAGCGCCGGGTGATACCGATGTTTGGTGAGTTGCCGGCCCAAACTCGCGCGGACTAGCGCAGACCTAGACGTGGTGATGCTGGCGGGCGATTTCCAGAGGCGCATCGAACCAACGTGGGCGGACAAGCACATAGCCGAAGGCAAAGTTCACGGTCGCCGACTAGAATTTTGGGTCGAATGATTTATTTGATTGCCAGCTAATATTCGCTTCGGTAGCGTCTTCGTCGGGAGGACCACCATGCAACACATTGATTCGACTGCTGCTGAGCCGATCGCAGCAATGAAAGTTTGGAGCGTCGCTGAGTTTTGCTTACTCCATCGCCTGGACGACAAGGAAGAAGCGAAGCTCCTGGCCCTGTTTGGCCAGTTCGCCTCTACCAGCGAACTCGTCCACAATGTGACGCGCCGCATGCGGTCAAGATAGGAATACGGCCCTGGCCTCTGGCAGTCAGTGGCTACTCAACATCAAGCTCGGAAACGACGAGTCGAACGCCGACATTATTGGGCCTCTGCGGTAGAGTGGCAGGACAGATGTGTGTTCGGTGCTCGCTTTCTTCGCCATTCGTCGCTGAAAGATCCGATGTGCAAGCGACCGCTGATTCCCGGCAGCAACCGACGGCGTTTGGCCAGCGAACGGTCGAAATCTTTGGCTCAGGGAGGAACGATTCGGTCAGTCGACCGAGCATCGCGCGAGCCTCCGCGTGCCGTTCAGGTTCCCATCTACTCACCAGCCGAGAACCGCTGCCGATAAAGCGTGACGATGCAATCATAGTGGTCCTTCCCGGAGGGACCCAGGGTCAATCTGTCAGGACCGATCCATTGCATCATCGACATTTCGACGAGCAAGGCCGCAGATGATCGGTCGAAGGCCATCACCGACCCCTCGCGTCGGGCCTCTAGGAGGAACCACAGGGCATTCGGCGGTAGATCCATTCCGGCGGTCAACGCAACGTTTTTCGATGGGCTTGCCGTCACGATAAAGAAATGACGCCACTATGCTCATATCGCCGCAACTCAAACTCCACGATCCAACTGGGCATAACCGCAAATTCGCGAAAACCCGTTCGCAGACCATTCGATGCTCGGCCCCGAACTCGACACCGATCATAAGGCGTAGCTTTCTCGGGGCTGTGAAAAGGAATAACGCCGTGCCGGTAATCGTGTTCAACGCAAATGCACTTTTTGCCGCCGAGTCCGCACCATCAGAGGCATTCGTTCGCCCAATGATTTGATTTGGACGGATCTGCACCTGCCTTATCCGTGTGCTCAGCAGGAATAATTGGGGCAATCCTATGCGGGCATCCAAACTGCGGAATTTCCGGAAGTGCGCTATTGGAGACAGGAACAAAGCTGTCACTGAATTGTTCGGAATTTTTCTAATTAAAGTCGGGATGAGTGCCGTGGCCACACTGACAAAGCCTGATAGGCTTGAGCTTTTTCCTTCAACGGATGCGGGTCTTTTTCACATCGTGGATGCGGGGCGCTTTGTTGGATCAATTGCTCGGGACGACCGCAATCGGACTTCCGGAAGGCCTTGGGCCTGGCGTCTTGTCGCATCCGATGGTACGACCCTCAATCTGACTGGCAGGTGCGTCGACCTCGATACTGCGCTCGCAGATGCAGAGCATGCCTACGTCACTCACCTCATCCAAATGACGAAGCACAAGAAAATTCAGAAGGTCGTCGACTCACGCTGATCGGTGCGCAGCCCTCCCCTGCCGACGTGCCGGCTTCGGCCGTCGATGTCAGGCTGTTGTTCATCGTGCTGCAGCATGGTCGCTCAATGCGGAGAGCAATCGGCGACCATGCCGTTTTCCTCATCTGTCGACAAAATTTGTTGAAACGACTCTTCTCTCCGTCCGCCGTCTCATCCTGATCGAGGAAAGCAAGCTTGCGTCGGTCGAATATCTCAGAGAAATCGCGCCATGAAATCTCCTCGGGACTTTCCTCGGGATCGCCGGTCCCGAGCAAACCTCCGTCTCTTCCTCCGTTGACGCGTGACGGTCGTCCGCTCCGTGTTTGCACCCAGTTGCGGATTTCATCGTGATTGGTGGTGGTCGTCGTTCACTCATTGGTAGGCTCGTGGCGGCTCCCTGGTTGAAACGTCGACCGAAAACCCGATCGAACATCAGCGCCCGCCGCGGAATAGCGTTTCGGCGGGCAGAGTTCCCGAACAGCACCGGCGAACCAGACGGAAGAACACCGCACGCACGAGAGCCGCCTTAAAATCCGGACTGTAAGCAGGATTATGGGATTCTATGCCGATCACATCGTTTCTTGAACCGCTCTATAGTTCCGACCACGGCGTCGGGTTGTGCTGAACCTCGTCCGACAAAGCGCTTAAGGAAGCGCCGTCGGTTAAGCTACGGCGCCAGCCAATCTCGATCTTCGTTTGGTACACCACTCTGGAGGAGCGCAGAGATGTCAACTTTGATTGCGATTGTTTATCCGACCGAAGCCAAGGCAGAGGAAGTTCGTCAGCGCTTGTTAGAAATGCAGAAGGAGTATCTCATCAAGATGGGAGACGCCGTCATCGCGACCAAGACCGACGGCGGCAAGGTCAAGCTGAGCCAGCTGGTCAATACCACGGCTGCGGGCGCCGCATCTGGTAGCTTCTGGGGCCTTCTGATCGGTGTGCTCTTCCTCAATCCACTCCTTGGAGTAGCGGTCGGTGCAGCATCCGGTGCTATTGGCGGGGCGTTGACAGATGTCGGAATCAATGACGATTTCATGAAACAGCTTTCCGCTAACCTTGACCCGGGCAACGCGGCGTTGTTCGTCCTCATCCAGGAGATGACGGAAGACAAGGTCCTAAAGCAGATATCGGCCTTCGGGGGTGTCGTTTTGAAGACCTCGCTTGATGAAACCAAGGAACATGTCTTGCGGGAGGCATTGCAGGGGGCGGCTACAGCCAGCTAGAGCCCGTCATGTTTTGACGGAGGCGTAGCCGGCGTTGAGAAGTAGTTGGCGCATTCTTCTGGCTTGTGGTGTCGGCAAGCAGCCCCAGATGTCGCCAAGTTTCCTCAATGTTTCGCACTTGGGCGCATCCAGTGCTTGATCTTGGCACACTCTCGTTGATGAAGACGAAGCCGCTTCGGATCGAAGCGCTCTGCCAGGCCTCCCAACGGGCTCTGCGCCGGGCAAATGTCGGCGCGGTCCTGCTCACTGGCGAATGGCGTTTTTTGATGGACGCCGCAGCCCGTGCGAAGGCAGCCTAGCCGTGATGCGAACTCGCCGGGACAGCACAACTGCAAAACTTGATCTGCGATGACCGACGGCGCGAGGAGTTGTGCCGCGCTCATGCATGGCGCCGCGATCAGCGGCAACAAGTCCGGCGCGGAAGGTAGGAAATGGGCCCAACTACCCTGCAGCGGCGAGAGTTGCCGATGTTGCATCTGACGGTTGAGAATCCCGGTCGGAAAGGCTAGATTGCTGGAGGGAGAACTCATTACCTTTCGGCTTGCGGTCTTTTAGACCGAGCATGCGGATCCTACGACCGCGTGACGTCTTTTATGCCCAGCAGATTACAAACCATTCGATTGCATCATTCCGACGTTACCCCGCCCATTCCATGGGCTAAGGAGGAAAGTACGAATGAAGTGCACTTTCCCGGAGCGCGACAGGCCTCGCGAGAACGTTCTGATGCTTGATCGCGAAGCGGAGAACGGAATATTGGTGGGCGGCCCAAGATCGTCCTTACCTTCCTATCATTTATCCACCGCCGGCCTTTGCCGGGGCGAGCAGTTTGATCTATGGCATGACAATTTCGCACCAATGCTGGATCTCGCTGATATCACTCCGGGAACGTCAACCTTCACCGGCCGGCAAAAGCTATGGGACCTCGGCAGCCTGGTGCTTGCCGAAATCAACACGGATAGCCACGCGTTCTCCAGCCTTCCGGGCCGTGTTCGACGTGATCCCGTCGATCACTGGACAATGACCGTCCTGTTGAAAGGGAAAATTCGCACTAAAACGAAGAGATACGCGTTCGGCGGCGGGCTCGGTGAGGTTCAGATCCATTCTCTCGGCCGCTCTTTTGAGGGCATGGTCGCCGAAGAGAGCAAAATGCTGATGCTCTTTGTGCCCAGGGACCTTTCTGTTGAGACTGCGGCGACGCTTAGTTCGGCGGAGTTTTCGACTCTCGCCACAGGAATGGGACGCCTGTTTTCGGATTATCTGGTGGATGTCGCTCGCCGCCTGCCCATGCTGGCGCAAGCCGATCTTCCAAGCCTCACTGCTGCTACCCGAGCCATGATTCTTGCTTGCGTTTCGCCATCCACTGGTCATGTGGAGGCGGCTGAGGGCCCCATTGCGAACTTGCTCCTCGAACGAGCCCGCCGATTGATTAACAACCAGCTGCTCGACCCGAGACTCGGCAGCGAGATGGTGCGCAAGGAACTTGGCGTTTCGCGAACGCGCCTCTACAACCTGTTCGAGCCGTTTGGCGGCGTCATGCACTACATCCAGCATCGTCGACTGCTCAGCGCTTACGCAGCATTGACAGATCCAAGCGATCGGCGTCTCATTTTTCAGATTGGCGAAGAGCGCGGATTCGGCGACGGCGCCGAGTTCGGCCGGGCGTTCAAGCGGACCTTCGGCTGCAGTCCGAGCGAGGTGAGGAATCGAGATGGCGGTGGCATTCGCGTGCGCTCCGACCTCGCGGACTGCCCCTCCGTGGAACGGTTAGGGGTTCTCCTGCGACGCTTACAGGGTTAGCCCGCGCGTCTTCTTATCACGCAGTCATCGAGCCTGCGCGATGTCGATGGTAATGGTAGCACACTGCGATAGGCCCTTGCCGGGACCAGCACGGTGCTGTTCTCAGCTCGGCTTCAATTTGCTTGCCTTTGGCCGCAAGTCGCACTTGTTCTTTTACCACTTGCACGGCGAGCCTCCCACCATTTTCTAGCGCACCATCCAGGAAGGATTTCGTCCCAGCGGAATGATCGAACAATGTAAGACAACGCTTACAGAATATCTGCAACGCAGAACGCATTTCGTCTTCAAGCTCTTCGCAAGGTCGCTCATACTCCACAAGCAAAGACTGATCTTCGCTTCCGGCTCGAAGCCTGTCGCGGAGCCTGACAGCGTCGCCATAGTTTTCTATGGCCTCATTCCACACGTGCGCGGGTGCGGAAATCGCTTCCGTCTATAAGGCTTTGGCACGCTCACTTTTATCCATGAGACGTCGACAAACATCATCCGACAAACCGGTGCCAGGCTGCTGTTCCTACCGGCCTATTCGCCTGACGTGTCTCGCAACGACCAACCGGAGCGTTTTGTCAGCCTTGTTTCAATCCAAGTCTGGAATAACTCGACATTCATTGGTGCGTTAAATGCGACAAGCTTTAGAGCCAGCGAATCGCCTAAAAAAATAGTCGAGCATTGGGAACCTGCCATGCCCCCGGGAGTTGGGCCCGGAAAATGCGAGCCTCACTGATCGGCGCGTGTTTTCACCCAGTGTCCAAACTCAGCCTCAGCCCCGCCTATGCGGGGCCTTTTTTTGGTCCTCACACCGTTACGGCAGTCACGTGCCTTTCGGATCCTGGAAGTTTTTCGGCCTTTTGGCTCTTGTGGAAACGGACATTGTCGGCAATGACGATGTCGCCCTTGGGTAGAGTTGGGACGAGTTGCTAACGATCCATGGCGCGACCATGGAATGCGATCTGAGGCCAGCGATAAACGTCTGCGTCATGGCTGGCTTGCGCCTTTCGATCCATGGACTTCTCGCCCGAGCGATTTCCGGACGAAGCTGCTCGCTTCCCATGAGAGGCATTGCAGTCATGCTCACGTCCGGCCGGGCTGCCTCCAGAGGCGTTCACGAAGCTCCTCAAAGAGTTCCCTTATGTCATCCAGCGCGCGCTCATATCGGGATCTTTGGGGCACTACCCTGGCGCCACCAATTGCGAACGAAAGCGCGGCTGTTACGACAGCGACAGCGACGAGACTTGACACGGGGTATAGCCTTACGGTTGCTTCCGTCTGTCTGGCAGCCTGGCGTGCGCTTCCCTTTGCCGCCTGCAAGGCCTCAGTTACCTGCTCGCGAAGACCTTCCAACTGCTTGCGCAAGGCGCCGAGCTCTTCCTCGGCATCGAAGTCTGAACCGGGCGGAATTCCGACCGATGCCGTGTTGGTATCGATGATACCGGTTGGCACGGGTTCACCAATCTTGGCGCTTTCTTGCCCGAGCGGCGAAGTCTCAGTTCGTTTGCGAGGTGGCATCTGCTTCTCCGTTATGAACGTCATCACAAACAACTGGAGCAGTTCTGGATTGAAACAAGCCGCGACGGAAGCGTTCAGCCAAATCTGCAGGTGCAACCGCCCTCACTCTCGACGGATCACCAATCGAAGCCGCGGGCCGGTTTCACTTGACATTGACATCCCGGCGTCGATTTGCATTAGTTATGTCTAAATTGCGTGACTTGGCTTAAACGAGCCTCGCGGAGACTATGGCGAGGCCCCGAGCATCGAGGGACTCATGGGCGTATTTGACAATGTCATTTCCAGCTTGTCCGCGCTGGAGGCAAGCATTGCTGCAATCAATGCGAAGCCGCTTGAAGCAAGATCAGAACCAATATCGCGCACATCTACAAAATCCCCTGCGCTGACGAAATCCAAGAGCGTCATGCGCCGTCGAGCAAAGAAGACGAAACCCGGGTCCAAAACTCTTCGTACCAACTAAATTTCATCACCCTGCGACCACGGGCTCGAATGCCGCCGCCCAGATGGGCATGGTTCCCATCGTGTCCTATGGTCTGCTATTAGGCAGCTCGAGGCGCTGTTTTTGGTCGCTAGTCAGCAACATTGTCATCCCGGCGGCGACAGCAGCGATGAGTGCTACCGCGAGATATATTCCTTCAAAACTTTGGGTAGAAGTCTTTATTAGGCCGCCGAAGATGTTGCCCGAGGCGCCGCCGAGTCCCTGAAGCACGGTACATATACCCATGACTGTTACGGCGATACGCGGTCCGGCGCGATGCGAGACATACGCGGGGAGGAGACCGTAGATCGGATAAAAACCGAGCGAAAAAGACACGACAGAAATGACGGAGAGCTCCAACGGTGCTTGGATATGCATCAAAAGGCCGGCCAAAACAAAGCACAGATAACACACAAGCATCGCCAGTCGCGATCCAAATCGCGACGCTATACTGCCCAAGACAAACCCGGCCGCTATGCCAACGGTACCGATCGTCGCCCAGAGCAATGAGACAGTACCAACCGTATAACCTCGTTCCTCGCGCAGAAGCGGCGACAGATAGGTGAGATATGGGAACGGCATGACGCCGTTAATAAATCCCAGTACAAAGACGAGGAAAACCCACGGCACCATCGCACGCAGACTTGGCCGCCTCTCCGCGAAGCCATCGGCTTGCGGGCCTTGAGCGAGACTTGAAAGCCCCGCTCGCTTGAATAGGATAGATGTGGTGATGGTCAACAAAACGGAAATCGCTCCGGTTATGTACCAGACAATTTGCCAACGGTCACTGCCGGCGAAGGCCGCCACCAGGGCGCTGTTTCCGAGTACCCCATAGGACGGTGCACTGGAAATCAGGCTCATGGCCAAGCCACGGCGCCTGATGCTCACGACCCGGGAGGCGAGATCGATCATTGGCACGAAAGTTGACGCTCCAGTCGAGCCGGCAATCATCAACAGACCGGCGAGGACATAAACATTCTCCGCAAGCGGGACAGTCGACAGTGACAACCCACAAAGGCCGACGGATCCCACCACCGTTCGGGCGGCACCGATACGATGAACGAGCCAGGTGCTGATCAATGCTGAGGCGACTGACGCAAGTTGGATAAGTCCGGTAACCGTGCCGACAAATGCGTAGTCGAATGCAAGGCTTCTGCGCATGTCGGGGATTATCTGCGGAAACAGGCTCAATCCGAAGCCATAACACGTGCCAACGCAAGCGATCATAACAGCGACCAGAAGCCCTTGGAGGTGATCGCTTGTCATGACAGGACCTCCGTCCGAAACCAAAGCTCATACTATCTACGAAGACTGTTGATAGTCCAGAGAACGGGGACTGGTCGTCGCGGCAGAGACAATAGCCAAACGCAGGCGGCTACCACCACGCCGGCCCATCGTCCATCGGTTCGTTGCTCTGAGGCAGGAGCACCCGCTAAGCTCGTTATCGGCCAGCCGGAAAGCCTGCGTTGCTAAGATGGTCGCCTATTTTGTCGGTCCAGCCTTTTTATGGCAGCTTCAAGTGGCCGTTGGCTGTCGCAATAATCCTTCCACGCGGAGCTTTTTCTGATGAGGGCGGGCACCGTTCGCACCGTGAACCGCGTAGGATCCAAATCGGCCTTCACCTGTGCCCAGGTCAAAGGCATTGATACGGTTGCGCCGGGACGGGCACGCGGTGACAATGGCCCAACAGCCGTTGCCATACGGTCATTGCGAAGATAGTCGAGAAAAATACGTCCATTCCTCAAGCTTTTCGTCATTTTGGTCAGGTAGAGATCAGGATTGTCCCGCGCCATTTGATGACAGACGTCATGCGCGAAGGTTTTGGCCTCGGTCCATGAAAGCGGCTTGCGTTTATTGACTGCAAGCGGCGTCACCACATGCAGGCCTTTTCCGCCAGTGGTTTTGCAGAAGCTGATAAGCCCGAGTTCATCAAGGCGATCGCGCATCTCCCGGGCAGCGTCAACGACGGCCGGAAACGGCAGGTCCGGGCCGGGATCCAGATCAAATACGAGACGTCCTGGGACCTCCGGTTGGTAAGGTTCGCAATTCCATGGGTGCAGTTCGACACCGCCAATCTGCGCGATCGCCGCAAGCCCCTCAATTCGGTCGACCTGGAGGTAAGGCTTCTTGTCGCCAAATACTTTCACGAGCTCAAGCAGGTTCGATGTTCCCGGCATTGCGTGACGTTGAAAAAACTGCTCTCCGGCAATGCCATCCGGTGTGCGAATGATCGAACATGGACGACCCTTTATGTGATCGATCAGCCAACCACCGACGGATTCATGATATCGCGCCAAGTCTTCCTTCGTAACCGGCCGGCCATCCCCGCCATCGGGCCACAACGGCTTATCTGGATGAGAAATAAGAACACCCATGACTTCGGCTTTCGCGCCCCTTCGACCGGCGGTCCGCTGTTTCTTTCCTACCTGTGGATCAGGTGTTTCCGTCTGTTCAGGCGAGGCTGCCCTCTCCGCTTTGACCTCGTTCGCCGGTTTGTCTTCCCGCAGCCCTTTGAAGGAGGCTTGGCGAACAAGGCCGTCGGATGTCCAGCCAGCGAATTCGATCTCGGCCACAAGGTCCGGCTTTAGCCAGACGACACCAGTTTCCTTTTTGGGCGCTCCAATCCCCGTAAACGGTGATTTAGAGGTCGTATCGACCTCCCTCAACCTTGGCATAAGTACATCGACAGTCTTTGCCCCGTAGCCCGTGCCAACCCTTCCAACGTAAACAAAATGCTCGCCACGGTAGACACCGACCAGCAAGGATCGAAACCTGCCGCCGGTCGTGGCGTAACCCCCGATCACGACCTCATGTCCGGCTCGACATTTGGACTTCGCCCAAGCGTCGCTTCGACCAGACTGATAGGGCGCATCGGCCTTTTTTGAAACGATTCCTTCGAGGGACAATTTGCAGGCGGAACGAAGCACGGCGTCGCCGCCCGTTTCGAAATGCTCGACGAAACGGAGTCGGGGCTCATTTCCAATTACGCTCAGCAAAGTGCGCAGACGGTCCTTGCGTCCGACCAATGGCATCGAGCGCAGATCCTCCTCCCCATCAAACAGCAGGTCAAAAGCAAAGTAGACCAGATTGCCAGTATTTCCCTCTGACAAGGCAGCCTGGAGTGCGGCAAAGTCCGGTGCGCCGTTTTCGTCAAGCGCACAGATTTCGCCGTCGATGATGCAATCAGGAAGTCCAGACGCCGCCGAGGCAATCTCGGAATATCTGGCCGTCCAGTCGAGACCCTTTCGCGTCTTGAGCATGACAGTTCCCGCGGCCACTCGCATCTGAATCCGATAGCCATCGAACTTGATCTCATGGAGCCAATTCTTGCCTGCCGGTGGCCTTGCTAATGTTTTACAGAGCTGAGGCGCTACGAAGTCAGGCAGGTCAGCCGGCGCCTTTTCCGCGTCGCCGGTTTTCTTTCGGCGTGCATCCGCGGCAAGCCCATTCTTGCTGTCCCAGACCGCGTCGGATTTCAGGTCGGCATTCGCCATCATGAACGGTTTTGGTTTGCGGCCCTTTCCATCCGCAATCTGATCCATCGTCCGACCGGACGCAATGGACGTCACATTCTGCTCAAGAATGGCATCTCCATTCTCCTCGACCGAATAGTCGTCGTGATGTTTGATCAGGAGCCAGTTTGTCCGCTTCCCGCCGTCGCGGTCACCGCGCATTTGCACCAGAACAAAGCTGCCGTGAAGACGCTTTCCGTGGAGTGTGAACTTGAAATCGCCTTTCTTCAGAGCGTCCTGAGGGGAACCCTTTCCCTCCGGTTCCCAGAATCCACGGTCCCATAGCATCACCGTGCCTCCGCCATATTGGCCCTTTGGGATCGTCCCTTCAAAATCGCCGTAGTCGAGGGGATGGTCTTCGACTTCGACCGCCAGCCGCTTGTCATGCGGATCCAGAGACGGACCCTTCGTAACTGCCCACGATTTGAAGACTCCATCAAGCTCCAGTCGGAGATCATAGTGAAGGCGGGTTGCGTCGTGTTTCTGGATTACAAAACGGAGACGATTGGATGCCTTCACGGGAACTCTGCCGCTCGGCTCCTCGGTTTGGTGAAAATCCCGCTTGGCACGATAGGTTGAAAGAGTATCGCTCATTATGACCTCCCTTCTTTCGTCGACATTCGTTGCTCATCCCACAAAGCTGCCGGTCTCAGGGGCCGATCGGGCAAAATCACCTCCACCCAACAGGTACGAACGCTTACGTGAGGTGAAATGGTTGAGAGAAATTGCCACCCAGTCATTCGCCACGAACGGTCTCCTGATCATCATGTCAGTGAGAGAAACGCTGGCCGCGGCAAGGAGTTTCGTGGTGCCGGGGAGCGCCCAACACCTCACCTGGCCAGGCAGGAACTGTGAGGATCCTCAAAGGTTGTATGAGAGCTGGCTCCCGGCGAAAGAAATTCCATTCCTGGATCTGCAAGCCGGCGAGGATGAAGCAGGAGGACAAGAATGACACGGATCACAGGATCATGTCGATGCGGACGCGTAACTTATAGCCTCGAAGGGGAAGCCACTCGCATAGGAATTTGTCACTGTACGGACTGTCGGCAGGAAAGCGGTTCGGCTTTCACATTCTTTGGTGTCTGGCCCGCTTCTTCCTTTTCAACGTCTGGGCAAACGGAGGTTCACGAGGGCCGGAGATTCTGCCCGACGTGTGGAAGTAGGATGTTCTCATACAATGATAATGAAGCAGAGGTAAAACTTGGAACGCTACGAGACGCCCCCACGGCTTTGGCGCCGACATACGAGCTGTGGGTCAAAAGGCGAGAGCATTGGCTTTCGCCGATCAATGACGCCGTTCAGTACACCGAAGACAAGATCGCCTGATTGAAAGGATCAGCCGTGCCCCCACGTTCAACGGACGATGTGCTACGCAGCTTCCGCTGCCAATAGAGTTTGCGCCCGGCACGGGCGTGAATCCTGTCGCGAAGGAGGGCCCTTGAACCTGCTGCAACCTCTGGCCGACGCGTCTTCAACTACGATGAGGATCGCAGGGAAGGCGTCATTTGGAAATGGGTGCCAGCAATCTGAACCACTGCCACCAGTCTTGCTCTGCTCTTAGCGGCGAGCGAGATGCAAATTTTGCAAGAAAGCGCCCCCGGCGTGTGGGAGGTCCGAGCCGGAGGCGCTTTACGACGGGGATTGGAACCACCACGATGAGAGACGTGGCTGCCGTGTTTCACCAGCATCAACCCTTTAGCGTTCGTTCCTGCCCTTTGCCTGTTCCGGGCGTAAGGTAACGGACTTTCCTTGCTGATCTTATGTGATCGCAGGGATCAACGAACCTTTTCCGTTCCACTGGGCGAATTGATCATCGTCTTTCCTCCACCGCTTCCACTTGCAGTCGGATCGCGATCGGTGGCTTGTGGTGGCCTTGAACCTCCACCGGCGGGATTGTCGTCAAACGTGCCTTTTCCAGATGGCTGCGCGTTGATCGGGTCGATCGCTGTTGATACGGTCGGCTTATGATCGACGTCAAGACTTTCCCCCCACCATTCGACCGCTCCCCAGGCAACGAACGCGAGGAGCAGACCTGACACCAGAACGATGAGGACCGGTTTACCGAAGTTCCCCTGTCTCGCCTCCGTGGCGGTTTCGGTTACCGTCTTCTGATCGCTTCCGGCGCTATCGGTTCTCATCGAAAACTCCATGAATAATTGACGAACGGGTAACCTTCGAAGAAACCAGATGTTCCCTCGACCGCACTGTGGGCCAGGGCCGAAGAAATCTTGGAAAGGCTGCGTTCTCACCCGCTCCGACAAGACTTTACCGCCCGCCAACGTCCAGCAGCTGCTCCAAAAGGGCCAGCCGTTCTTCACCAGAGTTTGTTCGCTCCTCAAAGATCAGCCTCCCTTCACGTAAGGAACTGGGGCGAATTCGATCAAAATGCTTCTTGATGTGCCGGGTGTCCTTGTTGTTGAAGGTCAACGCGATCCCTTTAGGACCTCCTTCGACGCTTCTGATGCCAAGCAGCTGCGCAGCTACTCTAACGCTCGTCAGGCGCAGCAAAAGCGCCAGATCGACCGGGAGGTCGCCAAACCGGTCGTCAAACTCTTCCGCGAGCGCCTCTACCTGATCCAGTGAGTCCGCTCGCAACAATCTTGAATACAGTCCGAGTCTGACGCCGGCGTCGCTGACATAGTCACCAGGAATTGCCCCTGATATGCCGAGGTTAACGTCGGTTTTAGACTGGCCGCTTTCTTTTCTTCCGGAGATCGCGCGCTCCAACAGGTCCTGATAAAGAGCGGTACCGATAACCTTTAGATGCCCTGACTGCTTGTCACCTTCGATCTCGCCACCGCCCCTGAGCTCCAGGTCGTCCAAACTGATCGACAGGCCGTCGCCAAGGCGATCATTGTCCAGGATGGTCGACAGCCGCGATCGGGTGGCATCTGCGAGGTTCCTGTCGGGCGGCAGGATCAGGTAGCATATGCCCTGAACCTTGGACCTTCCAACGCGGCCACGTAGTTGATAAAGTTGCGCAAGCCCGAAGCGGTCGGCACGCCAAATGAACATCGTGTTGGCGCGCGGCACATCAAGCCCGCTTTCAACGATATTGGTTGCGAGCAAGACGTCGCCATGTCCATCTGCAAAATCGACCATGATTTCATCCATCTCGACCGCCCGCATTTTCCCGTGCGCTACGCGGATCGTGAGTTCTGGTACGACATTGGCAAGCATAGCACGCAGTTCTTCGATATCTTCGATCCGCGGCGTAACAATGAAGCTCTGGCCGCCTCTGCGATATTCGCGAAGGAGCGCCACGCGGAGAGAAGCCTTGTCGAAGTCCGTCACCACCGTCCGCGCCGGTCTTCGCTCCGCCGGCGGGGCGGTCAGCAGGCTGGTGTCCTGAATTCCAATCAATGCGGTCTGCAGGGTTCGCGGTATTGGCGTAGCCGACATCATTATCGTATGGATGGCAGGCGCCAGCTCCTGCAGGGCTTGTTTATCCCGAACACCGAAACGATGTTCTTCGTCAATAATCAGCAACCACAAACGGGGCAGTGAAATGTCTTTGGCGAGTATCGCTTGTGTAGCAACGACGACACTGATGTCGCCGTTTTTCAAACCCGCCTTAACGCGCTTCGCCTCTTTCGGGGAGACGACCCGTGACAACATCGCCACTTCTATTCCCATGCCGGCAAATCGTCTGCTGAACGTCACGAAATGTTGCCTTGTCAGGACAGTGGTTGGCGATACAACGACGACTTGTCCCCCTGCAAGTGCGACAGCGGCGGCCGCTCGAAGCGCCACCTCAGTCTTTCCGAAACCCACATCACCGCAGACGAGCCTGTTCATCACCACGCCGGATGCAAGATCAGTCATGACGGCTTGGATAGCCGCAGCCTGATCCGGTGTTTCTCCATAGGGAAAACGGGAAGCGAATCTAGCATATCGGGCCCGAGGCGGCTTCACCGCTTGCGCCGGAGACGCTTGGCGGTTTTCGGCAGCTTTTTTCAAATGACGAACCGCCGCGCGGATGTCTTTATCTACCAATGCCCGTTTCTTCTTCCAACCATCGGTATGCAACCGGTCGAGAGGAACAGCAGTGGCGTTGGAGCCATATCGCCAGATCTTACCGAAGTCGTCCGTCGGCACAAGGATCGATGCTTCGCCATAATAGACGAGACGTGCCGCATCGCGAGTTTCGCCCTCAACCTCAACTGTTTCCAATCCGCACAGTCTGCCTATGCCGTAATCCTCATGAACGACCAAATCGCCAAGCTCGAGGTCTGGTTCGGTATTTATCCCGACCTGTGAGTACTGCGTTGGTATCGCCCGCCCCACAATGTCTGCCGTTCCAAGCATGGCGAGTCTTTGGTGGTGGTCAATAAAGCCATGATGCAGACTACGGGAAAGCCTCAGCAGACTTCCCGGCGGCGCGGTTTGATGGTCCAGCCATGTTCCGATCGGTTGAATGCTGAAGCCTGTCTGTTGCACCAATCGTTGGGTAGCGCGCTCGATATCGACCGACTCTCCTGCCAAGACGATGGTCCATCCTGAACGAATATGATCTTCGACGAAAGTCCGGAGTGCTTTGCCCGGACTGACAAATTCGCTAAATTGCGGAACTTCTTGAGCCGCGGTCGTGTCGATCGCAAAAGAAGGCAACTTGTTGATGAAAAACGTCCATTGGGCTTCATCGATATAGAGCGAGTGCTCGAAAGCTCGTCCGCCGAAAGCCACATGGGCGTGACGAGCATCATCAATCAATTCGAGGTAGAACGGCAATCGACGAAAGGTTTGGTCAGGCAGCGCTATCTTGACGTTTTCCAGAATGTCGAATGCGCTCGGGAGTTCGCCATATTGTCGAAAAAGCCGATTGTACATTGCGTCCGCCGTGTTGGCCGGGTCGTCCTTTTCTTCGTCGCGGCCAATTACCGCCTCCGACGCAGGTCCGAAAACCATCTCCTCCAGGGCCTTTGTCGTCCTTTGGCTGGTTGGATCGTAAAACCAAAGTTCCGAGATCAAAGTGTTGCGCAAGGTGACACGCACTGGGAAACGGCCGCCGGCTGGAAAGATGTCGATTAGACCGTCGCGAAATGCGAATTCTCCGGGCTCGTCGACATTTCCGTCTTCATAATATCCGGTCCGCTTCGCGAAGGCCAGAAACGTGGTTATGTCGAAGCTCTCGCCGATCGCCAGGCGATACCAAGTGTCTCGGATGACCCCTAGTGGTGGTACCTTCTGCACCATTGCTTCGAGGGAGGTTACAAGAAGCTTGGGTCCTGTTGGGCTTTCGAGCCAGACCCTGAGAGCGTCCATGCGCCGGCCCATGCTGTGTCTTGAGGGTGGAGCGCGATCGTAGGGCAGGCAGTCCCAAGCAGGAAGCATAACGACCGGAGCGATCGGGTTCATCTCCATAACAGCGCTCGCGATCTGGGTCGCCGCCAACTCGCTTGAAGCAACATAGACCAGATTATGCGTGCTTTCCTGCAGCTCTCTCAAAAGGCTTGCTGCCACGAAAGCTGGAGGTGGCAAGCTATCGGAAGCGGGGCCGTTGGCAATGTCAGTCGCGGCGTTGGCTTCCATCAATTATATATTTCCAATCAGATAGCAGCGTGTGTGATTTTGAGACCGGCGCTTTTCACCAGGAAATTCGCTCTCCATCCAACGAGCTGAAATCCGCTCGCGACAGTGCACGTTAACCCGCTGGCCGCTTTTGACGTCGACAGGGGTGAAGTTTGAAGGTACCAGGAAAATCAATCATGTCAGCTTTCCGACAAGCTCAGCATAATCAGAAAACGTGAAATTCCTGCCCCGCTGCGCGGCTTCGTTGGCGAGGACGAGAACGCGGATCGGAAACAAGGTTGCCGCGCGATTCGAATTCGAGAGTTCGTGATCATCATCTTCGGCCACGGCCCTTTCAGCGCGGCCGAGTGCCGCTGCGATGTCCTGGTGGGTAAATGCGCCCTTCGCTACAAGAGCGTTGGAAAGCGCTGCGACTGCCATGATCAGTCCCTCGAGCTGTAGATTGGCGGTGTTCACAGTTGGCTCCTATGGGTTGGTAGAATTTGGCGTGGCAACTCTCTTCTGCAACCAACGAAAGACTCTGATCTCTTCAACATCCATCCATTCCAAGAGCCGCTCGCTTCTTGTCTTCAATTGTAAAACATCCCGCAGTTTTCCTTCGCGAAAGTCGTCGAAAACCGCGGGATGAATATAGGAAGATCGGCAGACAGAGCGGGTGTTAACAAGCTTTGCCGCGACCTGGTCAATTGCTTCGTTCAATTGTGTGGCGATCCCCCTTTTGGAGGCGGCGGCTTCAACTGGCGCAAGTGCAGCGACAGCCATGCAAGTCCCGCCCCAGGTTCGAAACTGTCTTGAGCTGAAATCCTCTCCCGTGACGTCGCGGATGTAGCCATTCACGTCGTGGGAAGAGATCGGACGACAGCCTCCCTCATCGCAAACATATTGAAATAGATGTTGACCGGGCAACTCCTGGAGCTTTCTTACAACATTTGCGATGCGACGATCACGATGGGAAAGATTCCACTCTTTGCCCGACTTGCCTTTGAACTTGAACTTGACATTCCCTCCATCAACTTTCACGTGGCGGTTTCGGAGCGTGGTCAGCCCGTATGAACGGTTCTCCTCGGCATAGGCGACGTTACCGATACGGATATAGAGATTGTCCAGCATCCAAACGACTGTTGCGAGCGCTTTGTCCATGGTGAGCCCTCGGGATCTCAGATCGAGATCCACTCTCTCGCGAAGGTCCGGTAGCCGTGCAGCGAAATCAACGAGACGTTCAAACTTCGCCCGTCCCCGCTCCATGTGCCATTCCGCGTGATAGCGGTACTGCCTCCGCCCACGTGCATCGGTTCCGACCGCTTGGAGGTGGGACAGCGGGTTCGTGGAGATAACGACGTCGGTATAGGCGGGTGGGATGGCCAAGGCATTCAGACGTGTGATTTCGGCTGGATCAGTGACACGTCGACCGTCCGGCATATAATACAGAAAGCCTTTTTTGCCCGGCCGTCGCGTGAAGCCGCTTTCGAGAGAAGACAGATAAACGAGGCCGGATGCCAGCTTTGCGCCCGCAGCGGCAGTCCTTACAGCATCTTTGGAAAGCATCTGGTTCATGACATGCGTAACTCCGGTCCCGGCCTTCCGGTTCCGGGTGCTAGTGAAGCCAAGAACGTCGGGCAGGTTTGGCCACACCAGGCATCACGCGATAGTATCTGCTGCGGGCGTCATCGGCGCGCGATGTTTTGAGCTCTTCCTCAAGAGCCTGACGAAGAGCCTTCGTGCACGGCCGCGCCGTAACCGAGGACCCTGTGGTCCTCTTTCGGCTTGCGGGTTATAGAATAGCAATAGCGCCGGTAAGCTCGGCGAGAGCCATTCTTCGCTCAGGACCTCCGCGCGGAGCTTGCTTCCGAGCTCCGGGCTCATGTCGTCTCGCAGGGCGATTGATGGTCGTCACGGCATCTTGTCATCGCGGTTCCAAGCAGCTTGGTCGATCGAGAACCTTCAGCATTGCGTCTGGTCGATGTACATATCAGGGCGGCCCGAGGAGCCAGCTACCGATCGCAAGTCCAACGGCAACAAGGACAAGGCAGACGACAATGATGCCTAACGGCACGACGCGGCCCGTCTGCGATATTGTCCGTGCGGATCCTGGCTCACGCATGGCGACGTCGTAGTTCTGCTGGATGTCCGGCTTCAATCCTGATCGATCTTCAATGGCCATACCTGCCTGCTCCGGCGATATTGGCACTCCGCCGGCCTCTGCATCGGTTTCCATCGGTGCCGCAGCGGGATCAAAGCCTGATCGGCGATCGCCGCTCTGCCCGGATTGAATCTGTCCGCGCACCTGAGCACCGGTTCTTTCTTCTTGTTTTGTCATTGCTATTCTCCCACTTCAGTTTTGGGCTGCCGGATTTTAACTCAGGCCGACGACGACGAGCGATCCCACCGTGATCACCACGCCGATCATTAGTGTTGCAACTACGTAGATCATCAGCGGTCGATGTGAGGATCCCGGGTCCATTGTTGATTTCCTCTCTAAGTTGCCTGGCGTGCGAAGGCGACGACTGGGCCGGCGATGCGGTAAGCTGCTGCGTTGTCGATCTTTCGCCCACTCAAACCGTGCCAGAAGATCGAAGTTCCACCGAATCCTCGTTCGAGCGTTTTGCAGCTGGGCGGAACATCTTGGAGCGAGCGCAGGTCCAATTGGAGCAAATCATGAAAAACTCCCCATCGCACTCTTCTGGCTTGCCTGATTGCCCTCCCCGCTTTCACTTCGGGCGACGTCGACGGACAGCACGCCTCTGACTTCGCTGGGAAGGCGGCTATGTCAACATGTTCGAGATCGAGACAGCGAAAATCGATATTGCCCAAGGAAGGGCCGGAAGATGCCAGGTAGTTCGCGCAGGACATGCTCAAAGACCGTGGAAAGCAGCTGAGCGATGCAGCGAAAAAGGACGGTACCGACCGAGCTTGACAGTCAGCACCACAAAATTCTCGTAGCGCTGGAGAACAGTGACGCAGCGAACCTTGATCAGACTATCTGTCGACGAAATTACCCACCCACCACATCAGCGATGGCGAGAGGTTTCCGAAAACCTCTAACCCGATGCTCTGCGGCGACTGCCAACAGCCCGCGGCGTTCGGTAACCGCCGAATCTCAGGTTGTCGGACGCACGAATGAGTACAATGTTAGGCGAGCACGCGACCGTTTTGTCGAGGATCCCAAAGGTTCTGTTCTGCAGGATTGCGAAGCCGCGATTGCCGGAGCAAAGGCTGTCGCCCGCGAAGAGACGGAAAGGACACGCCCGCAGCCCATGGGGCGATGCGCGCCCTTGTCCGATTGGGTGGCTCTAACTCTCCTGCTTCTTCGCCAACAGCCGCGCTTTCCTCAAACGCTCGGTCTTTGCTTCGCGCTTCCGTCGCTCCTCATCTGCGACCTGCCTTGCGAAGCGGGAGGTTTCCTCAAATGCCTCCAAGCGCTGCTGCTTGCTACTTCTTGAAGGTTTGCGGGTGTCGCCTTCATACATTCGATCGTCCCGTTTATAGCTATACTCGACTGCCGGCTCTTATGGACGGCGATGGTTTCACTGCTTCTTCACCTTATCGCCACGGTCGCCTTGGCCTGGTTTGGCTGCATGTTGCGCTTTATGTCGGCGATCCGCCGACAGTGATTTGCTGACGTCAGTCGACTCCTTGAATCGGCCGCCTTCGTCGCGACGCACGTATCTTTTGTCTGAGGCGGTATCGACGAGTTCTCTTCTGGACATGAAACATCTCCTTTGTTTCCCCAGGGAAAACGCTTCGGCAAGGAAGAGTGTTCAGTACGCTAGCGTACCTGTCGTACGAACCAGAGAAGTAGCCGAGCGTGCGAATGATCGATGGTTCGAGCGTCAGGACACACAACCCAGACATGATCGGGTGCCGAACCAGCCTGTTTGGCATTGATGGCTACCTCATTCCGATGTCGCTCGATACCTGCCTCGGCCGACGTGCGAAGGCTGTTCGGGAACCTTCGTTCTCGCTGCTTGTTGAGACGCGGTTTAAGATATTAGACAGGAGATCGAGCGTGATCAAACCTGACACGGAGCGGAAAAATGAGCCATTCATTGCTCCATCTGCAGACAGCCCGAAGGAAAACCAGAGAAAGCGACGAGCAGCCAGCGGTTTGGTTGGAATCATCATTGTCGCAGTAGCGACCTTTTTCCTGCTTTACATCTGGATTGTAATTTATGGCCTCTCGGCAAGCTGGCTTAACTCCGGATGATTTGGTCGACTGCCCCTACCGAGTCAAATGTGCGTCACATCAATGTTCCCCGAGCGGGTGCGGCTGGGGCAATACGGCAGCTTCTCCTCGGCGACGCAATTCAGTCCTCGCGCTGAACCGAATGTCTGGATCTCGGTCCTGGCCGATGAGCCGCGAGGGCACAAATGCCACCGGTGGGTTTGAGTAGGCCAGATGCGACGCCTTCCAAAACGGCGCTGATGGCACATTGGCATCGATGAGGTGATGGACGGCCTGTCGGCCGAAATCCCTGGCCAGGATTGACCAAGAGCGCACCACGCGACCTTGACACGTGCTACAGGGCGTCTGCTTGAAGTTCGACGTCTTGCTACCCACCTCACAAACATCGAAGCGGCCAGTTCCGGCCGTCCCAAGATCGATGACCCGTACACGAGGGCTTGTGATTTCAGTCATCGATGACATGGCGACAACTCAAGATGTCCCTTAGAAGCGGCCCCTCCGCAGGGTTTGCCTCGCCATCAGTGACTCAACGCTTTGGCTATTTCCAACGCCAGTTGATCCTGGGAATATGGTTTGCTCAGCCTGTGAGCGTCAACGTGCATCCCATTTGGCAAATCCGCATAACCAGTCGCGAGCAGGACGGGAAGATCGGGACGAATTTCACGAGCCGCCTTGGCCAGATCGGCCCCATTCATTCCAGGCATGGAGAAATCCGTGATCATCAAATCGAAATCCTGACCATTTTGAAGGACCTGAATTGCCTCTGCGCCGGAGTGAACTTCAACGACTTCGTGGCCGAGATCGGTCACCATGTCCGCAGAGCTCATCGCGATCAGAATATCATCATCGACCAGCAGGATGCGCTTCGGGCCACTATCAGTCGGAGGCTCGATCTGTAGTTGCAACGGTTTTAGCAGCTGTTCTTCCCTGGCCTGTGCGACGGGCATCCATAATTCCGCCGTCGTTCCGGCGCCCGGCGAACTTTTCAGCCGAAAATGACCATTGAGTTGTAAAGCCAGCCCGTGGATCATCGAGAGACCGAGGCCCGTTCCCTTGCCGAGCTCCTTGGTCGAAAAGAACGGTTCGATGGCTTTGCTGAGCGTGTCCGGATCCATGCCGTAACCCGTATCGGTCACCGACAGGACCACGTATCGGCCAGGTCCGAGATCATCATCCAAATCGTCGACGGCCTCCTCCCTGAGGGCGACCGTCAACGTGCCTCCCTCGGGCATGGCATCGCGGGCGTTGACCGCCAGATTGAGCAGCGCCAATTCCACCTGATTGGCATCCGCCAAAACCCGTGGCAGGTCTTCCGGTATTTCTCGGAGGAGAGTGACCATCGGTCCGATTGATCTTTTCAATAGCTCTTCCATATCGGCCACCAACGACCTCATGTCGACGGACTTGACCTGCAGGTCCTGCCGCCGGGCGAATGCCAGCAGCCGTTGCGTCAACGAGGCGCCTCGCTTTGCACCCTGAACCGCGCCCTCGATCAAACGCTGCATGCGAGGATCGTCACCAACATTCTTGCGAATGAGGTCGAGATTACCGAGGACCGCCATCAGGAGATTATTAAAGTCGTGGGCGACACCCCCGGTGAGTTGACCGATCGCTTCCAGCTTCTGGGCCTGTCGGAGTTGCTCTTCCGCTTTTTCGCGCTGTGCGACCTCCGCCATGACAGCTGCGTGGGCCGCTTCCAGTTCCGCTGTTCGGGCTGCAACGCGCTCCTCGAGGACTTCGTTCAGCTTTTTCTGCTGCTCCTCGGCATTGCGCCGATCTGTGATGTCGGCCAATACGCCGACAAGTTTGACAGCCTCGCCACTACGATTTCGATAGAGCTGCGCCCTCATCTCCGCCCAGTGTACAGAACCGTCCGGCCAGATGGTACGGTATTCGATTGAGTAATCAGCACCCGTGTCGATGGTGGTAGCGACCGCAGCTTTCATTCGGTCGAGATCTTCGGGATGGATCGTGAAGAGAAGATCCTCGTAGGTGAATCGGTCCTCAGCCCCTCTGCCGAATATCGCGCGGCAAGTCTGAGATGTGGTGAGGACGTTGGTAGCGAGGTCGAGCTCCCACGCGCCGAGTCTGCCGGCCTTGAGTGCGGTCTGGAGCCGTCGCTCGCTTTCGTTCAGGGCCTCGATGCGCAGCCGAGCCTCAAATTGTCTGCGGCGGCCGCGCATCGCGGTATGTGCGATGCTGACAAATGTCGTGGCATGAAAAGGCCGCTCGAGGAAGCTGACATTGCCGAGAACCTCAGACAGGCGCGCGGCGGCGGGGTTGCGTTCGGGTCCACCCCCGCGATGGGTGAAGACGATAAACGGCATATCCGACCAGCTGGGCTGATTCCTGATCCATTCGGCAAGCGGTTTCAGATCTGCGGAACGGAGCGTCTCTTCCGTCAGAACGACAAATCCCGTGTTCTCGCCGATCCTCTGCAGCAGTTGCTGTAGGTCATTGACCGATTCCGAAGCCAATCCGGCTTCGGCAAGTAGTGCCTTTGCAATCTCGGCGTCACGGCCGGATGGAGCAAGCACAAGAATGGTCGTCGATAGGTCAGGAATCTTAATCATCCTCCGGCTGAGACAGCAGCTCTTCGCCTTTGCCCATGTAACTCGGAACCCCTCTTAGGACGCCCTGAAATTCGGAAAGCGGGGCTCCAAGGGTCAGGCCACATTCGCTGATCGTGAATTCCCGGATCGTGTCCTCGTGCTTTCCGGTGCGCTTCTTGATTACGGAAACAGCACGACGGATCTTTCCGAGCGCCTCGAAATAGCGCAGAAGCACAACCGTATCGGCAAGGTAGGTAACGTCGACCGGCGTCTTCATGTCGCCGACGAGACCGTGCTGAGCGACGGTCAGGAACGTCGTCGCGCCCTGCCTGTTCAAGTATTGAAGTAACTCATGCATATGCAGGATGAGCGCGTTCTCTTCCGGCATAGCGGCCTGATAGCCGTTGATGCTGTCCACCACGACAATCTTAGCGTCGAAATCGGACACGCGATCACGCACGCGCTGAGCGAACTCGCCGGGTGAGACCTCGGCCGCATCGAGCTGCTCTATATGGATCAGCCCCTGATCTCTCATCTTTTCGAGATCGATTCCTAAAGCCTTCGTTCGGTCAAACAGGAGGGAAAGTTCCTCATCGAACACGAAAACCACAGCTCGCCCTCCGCGCTTGACGAGAGCGTCCACGAACTGAAGCGCAAAAAACGTCTTGCCGGTTCCGGCCGGCCCGATCAGCAGCGTGCTGGATCCCTGTTCGATCCCTCCCCCAAGCAAACCGTCAAGCTCGGCAACGCCACTTCCAAGCGTGCTTCGGTGAAAGTCGGTTCTGTGCTCGATAGCGCGCAATCTCGGAAAAACCACGACGCCGCCGGTGTTGATGATGAAATCATGGTACCCACCCCGGAAAGCCTGCCCACGATACTTGACGATGCGTAATCGCCGCCGCTCTGAACCGTAGTCCGGCGCCAACTGTTCGAGGTGCACCACGCCGTGAACGACACTATGGACTGTCTTGTCCATCGTGTCCGATGTCATGTCATCGAGCAGCAACACGGTCGCACCGGACTTTGCAAAGAAATGCTTCAAGGCCAGGATCTGGCGGCGATAGCGGAGCGAACTTTGTGCCAAAAGCCTGATTTCAGACAGGCTGTCTATGACGACGCGTGCGGGCTTTAGCCGCTCGAACGCCTCGAAGATCATCTTGGTCGTCTCGCCAAGTTCCAGATCCGAGGAGTAAAGCAGGCTTTGTTGCTGGTCAGCGTCAAGCAGGCTCTCCGGCGGCACCAGCTCGAATATCTCGATGCTGTCGTTCAGTTCAAGCTCATGAGACGCTGCGCTGCTCCGCAGTTCTTCTTCTGTTTCCGACAAGGTGATGTAAAGACAGCGCTCGCCAAGTGCAGCCCCCTCGAGCAAGAACTGCAATGCAATGGTGGTCTTTCCCGTACCGGGCGCCCCTTCGAGAAGAAAGACATGACGGCGGGTCAATCCTCCCGACAGTATCTCGTCGAGACCAGCGACACCCGTTCTTGCCTTTTCCTCTCTGCCTTTCGTCATTATAGGTCCGCTCCCTCAGCCGCAGATGGTATCAATAGAATTTCAATCTGCTTGATTATGTAAAAGCGGCGAAGCGCCAGAAAAGGGTATGAATGTAAAAGAGTTGATGGGGCATATTATGGGCACCTCCAGCATATTCACGATCAATCGACCGTCGTCGCGAACAGGGCGCTCAGAGACGAAAGCAGCTCACGTTCGGAATAGGGCTTTCCGACGAAGCCGACAGGATGCCACTGTTGAGCAAGCTGCCGCGTCCTTTCGTCGAGGTTGCCGCTGACAAACAGGGATGGAATATTCCAGCGCTGCCGCAGGGCCGCCGCCGTCTCGATCCCATTCGACCCCCGCGCCAGGTTCACGTCCATGATGGCGACATCGATCCTGCCACCAAGCTGTTCAGCCAGCGACAATGCCTGGAGCATGTCGGATGCCTGGCCTGCGACGATATGGCCGGCTTTGAGGAGCATGTCCTCGAGATCGAGGGCAAGCAGCATTTCGTCTTCAACGATCATGACCTGAAGAGGCATCACGACAGTTCCCTTGGAAACGTTACAGTGGCCCGAAAACCTTGCGTCGGATCCTCCTCTTCGATGAAAACACCTCGTATCTGTGCGGTCATGGATGTGACAAGCTTGCTCCCGAGGTCGGACAGACCGTTATCGTCGCTTTGGCGAGGATCCGGATTGGTGACACTCAATGCCAGGACGCCGTCCTCTGGGAGTTCTCGCAGCTTGACGAGGAGACGGCTGCCATGGGCTGGAGCCGCCTTCAATGCCGCAGTGACGAGCTCGTTCACGATGATCGATAGCGGAATTGCACGTTCTGTTGGCAACTCGATCTGCTCTACTTCCACCGCGATCGGACGAGACGGTCGCTCATTCGTTATATCGAGGCAGAGTTTTGTCAGATGATCGGCCATGTCGACTGTAAGCGAATTGGCGGTCCGATACAGATGCTCATGAACCGATATGATGGCTCTGACCCGTGAGATTGCCTGATCGAAGGCCTCCTTCGTCTTGGAGTCCCGCAACCGGCGCGCTTGCAGCCTCAGCGTACTCACGACGAGCTGGAGGCTGTTCTTGACGCGATGATTGACCTCAGCGAGCAACGCATCCTTTTGCTCGAGGAGCTCGCCCTGGGTCTTTACGGACACAGTCAGCGCAGCCTCCCTTTGCCGCTCGGTGGTAACATCCATCAACACACCGATCATTCTAACCTTGCCGTCGGACGTCCTTAGAACCTCGCCGCGGGATTCCACGTGTCGCACGCCCCCCGTCGGCAGAACGATACGATAGTCAAAACGCGCGGCAGTCTGGTCCGGGCTTGACTGGATGCGGCGAAGGCCCTCTTGCACCGCCGCAAGATCCTCCGGGTGAATCCGCGCGAAAAAGGGCGCGGCCACTGGCCCGCCCTCCCCGGGCAGGAACCCGAACATCTCATCGACGGCGTTGCTGCGTCGCCAGATATCGGTTTCCGGCTCATATTCCCAGGTCGCAAGATCGGCGGCATGCAAGGCAATCCTCAGACGGATATCAGCCTCCCTCGCCTTCAGGACGCGATCTGTAACATCCATCGGATTTTGTATGATGTACTGGACATGGCCATCATCGCCGATGACCGGCGTGTGAACAGGTGTCCAGAACTTCTGCGAAAATCCGCCACCGGGTTGGGGGATGTCGTATTGAATGACCGCCATTTCGTGCGGTTTGCCAGTTGCAAGGGCGTGGCGGAGGGAAACTTCAAGCGGCCCTTGCTCCACGGTCCCGGCAGCCTCGGGATTTTCGGGAAACGCTTCGAGAATGTGACGACCGACAATGTCGTTTCGCGCGCGCGATGTGAGCGAGAGATATGCGTCGCTCGCGGCGACGATCGTCAGACCGGGATCAAGCACAAGATAGGGCTGTGGCATCCCCTGAAAGATAGCTGCGAAGTTTGTTGTCTGCATCTATTGAGGCACTCGACTGCGGCTTCGTGCTCTTCCCCAGGGAACGAATCTTCTTTCTGAGGAATGGATCATCAAAATAGGGCGGGCCGACACGGCGGCAATTCTTCCAGGTTTTGTTTCTCGGCAGATGAAAGCATCGTAACGCGCCGAAACGACCGGAGTTCCTATCTTCGGATCTCTTCGGAGCAAAAACCATCGAGTGTGTCGAGTTGGCGTCAGGCAGTCGTCCATCGAATCCGCTGCGCGCTGACAATGTCACCGGACGAGCCGAAGTCCTTCGGCGGGTACGTCTCAATCGATCGTTCGGCTATTCCGCAGCAAAAGCAACACGATTGCTGTTCAGTGCAACGAGCGTCCTTGCCCGCTCAAGCGATGCACTCTGATCGTTACGATAGCGGGAACCAATCTCCATCATCAGCACGGTGCCTGGCAGCGTTCAAACTCGCCGAAGATCCTCCCACTCGCTGTCGCCCCCGCCAAGCGGCATGTGGCGGGCCTCAATGATCTCGGAACCATTGCCACGCTCGCGCATTAGGTGGCGCGAACGAGGTAAGCATGATTGAAATCACTTTCTGGAACAGGCCGGTCGTCATCGTGATCGGATCCGCAATGCATATTGTCCGCAACACCCGAGAAGCCGCGTGGCTGCTTGCAGACAAATGGCCTGTTGTGAGCGGAAACTCCTTCACCAGGGCATTGCGAGCCTGTTCGGCGAGCCTCGATGGGAAAAAATCGGCGACCTATGCCCGACTTGCCCTGATCGCTGCAGCCCGCCACGCCAACCTCAGGGTCGAAGCGTAAAGGCTAGCGCCCTTTGGCCATGTCCCACGCTCACGACCTTACAAGGTCGCGAGCGTCGCGTTGGAGATCTGGGCACCATAGCTCTGGCGAATGCTGACCTTTTTCTCGAGTGCTTCGATCACGAGGGCGGAAAAATCCACGCCATAGAGATTTTCCAGATTCTGAAGTCCGCCCGGTGTGAAAACGTTGATCTCAAGGATTTTTGATCCCACGATATCAAGGCCTACAAGGAACATGCCATCAGCCACAAGCTTGGGCCGAACCATCTCGGCAACGGCCAGCATTTCCGGAGTGACCTTCACCTTGGCCGCCTTTCCGGAGGCACGGATATTCGATCGCACTTCACCCTTGGCCGGTACCCTCCTGAAGGCGGCATAGGCTCCATCCTTTTCGAGTGGCCTGCCATTCATCACGAACAATCGTACATCACCTTCAACTGCGTCCGGCAGGTATCCCTGGGCAATCAGGTACCCCTCCCCGCTGACCGCCTCGAAGATCTGATTAAGATTGGATTCCTTGTTGGATTTGATCTTGAAGACATGCTTGCCGCCTGATCCCTGAAGAGGTTTCAGGATCACGCCGCGCTTCTGGCTGTCGATAAACGATCTGATTTCATCCAGGCTCTTGGAAATGAGCGTGGTCGGACGGACGCTTTCGGGGAAATCCTGGAAATAGAGCTTGTTTTGAGCAGTGGCGAGCGCATTCGGATCATTCACCGTCAGCACCCCGCGCTCGACAGCCAATCGTCCAAACATTGCCCCGACATTGACAGCCCATGCTCGCTCATCTGCATCCTCAGAGGGATCGTTGCGCAGGAACAGGACATCGATATTGGAGACGTCGATTGTTTCCCTTGAAACCTCAGCCCGCAGTCCGGCAATGAAAGCGTCCTGATCCCTGGTTTTGGACGGAGGCGGGATTACCGCGCGGACCAGGAGGTGGTCGTCAGGCCGAAGCACAAAATCATCAGGTGTAAGGTAACAGACGTCGTGACCACGTGCCCGGGCGGACATCGCCAGCGATGTCGTGGTATAGTACGATGACTCGCTCTCAATGGAATTTACGAAAAAAGCTATCCTCATTCTACATTTCCTTCGATTGAAGAAGATCGATCGGCCTTAATCCCTGGCGTGCTTTCTCAAGCCTGTCGCGGCCATCCTTGGTGGCCAGAAACAGCGGATAAATCGCCGGCGGCTTCAACAAGCCACGTGACGCCAGTTCCTCCATCACACCAAAATGGCCGGATGAGATTTTTCCCATCCAGAATGGATCGAGCGCTGCCCCTCGTTTGAGATGGTCGAGAAGCTCAAGAAGCCCCCGCAGGTAGATCGCGTCCTTTGCCAGCCCACCACCCCGGTAGACACGCAGAGTCAGATTGAACGCGGCAGCTCGTGAAAAGCCGTAGTCCCGCACCAGCCGATGGAAGGTCTGATCGAATTTTGCACCGGACAGCATGTCGGCACATGCGACCACGCGCGCCGCGATCAACTTGAGACGTCCTGCCGTCATTCCGCCGGCTAGATACTCGGCAAAGACTGCAAGACCTTCCTGCATGCCCTCATATCCTGCAAGCCCTGAACGAAAGAGCCTCAGTCCCTGGCACCCGCCATTGAAAAACGTAAGAAGGTGGACCCCTATTTCGTGGGAGAGAAGCGGCGCCACCCGGCGGGGATCCATCAATGTCTTTCTCGAGATGAGAAGACGGTGGTTCGATACCATCAGTCCCGACGGCAAGTCGTCCCGGACCTCAACGTCGACCTGGAAGTCGGGGAACTTTTCCTGGTAGGCGGCGATCATCGACTGCGCCTGCCGTTCAAGGTACACACTGTCGGCCGCCTCAACGTCGTCGCTCCTTGACGCCGTGTCGGGCCCGTCTTCACTGAGGTAGTCCAGAATGCGTTCGGCTTCAGCCAGCAACAATGGTTCGACAGGTCCATAGAGCGCTCGTCCAAACTCGATGAAGGTCTGGCGATTGCGCGCAGCAACCAGGGACAACTGCAGATCCACTTCCTGCTGCTTTTGCCTGTACAGTTCGTAAAGCACCGGGTCCTCGATCCGGTCAAAGGCAATGGAAAAGAGGCGTTGCTTTGCATCCTCGACCTGCACGGTCAATGGCCGATACAGGAAGCCTGGATCACCTACGAACCCGTTGGCTTCGAAGCGATGGAAAGCTTGACCTGCATTGATCGGGGTCACTGCCAAAAGGACGTCAAATGCCGTGGCGATCTCATCGATGCCACGATCCACACGGTTGACCGCCTCGACCAACGCGCGGCGTCCGAGCGAACGATGGGACGCAGGCTTCATAATTCCACGCGCCTCTATGAAAGCCGCGCACGCTTGAAGCCCGGCATCGAACAGCGTCGCAATGAGCTGGTCGCGCACCTCCGGAAAGGTGTTACCGGACTGGGGAGCACGGTAGATCGGGGCGAACTCCGCAACCAGAAGGGCGCAGCCGGCAAGCCCGGCCAGATCCCCGTCAATCTTCGAGGATGCCATGCGCCGCTCCTCGACCTGGGGCGTGCGGAAGCGTGCTTCGCTGGCACTGACAGCCTTCGAGAAGGTTTCCCTGACTTCCGGCGCATTGCCTGACGACCAGACCGAAACCTCGAATGGTGGGAGGTACGGTGCATCATCTGTCAGGAACCTGTCGCGATCGAGCTCAGCAAACCGGACAATGACAAAGGCCCCGAACTGTTTGGCCGCCATCATTGACAGTGCCTTGACGATCGGCAGGACGGACCTCGGATCCGATGCGACAAGGTAGGAGGCGTTCGCCTGCACCACGGATCGGGCAACGTCCTCGTTGCGACCGCCATCGATGTGGAGGAACAGAAAGGGTAGCAATCGATCGACATGGAGGCGACTGCCGTCACCGAAATCCTTGCGGATGGCCTTGCCTTCATTCAGAGAGCTCACGACATCAACCAGCCAGTCGATCTGATCAAAGTGGACCGGGCCAGTCATGAGCCGTACCCCAGAATGCGTTCCAGCAGGGGTACTGCCGCGGCAAGACCACGACGCAATTCATCAAGGACGACGCGATTGGGCTCGCCCGTCCATTCGTCCATGAAGATTTTCTTGAATTCGATCGCGACGGCGCAGCCTGTCTCCGGAAATGCCTCATGGATAAAGCGTGTCTGTTCTCCCCTGCCTTGGAAGGCAACGTTTTCTCTCACATCCAAAGGCCTGCCGTTCACGACGATGGTCTGGAGGTGTTCGATCAGTTGGTCCACCACATAGGCCCACCGGTCCCTGTCCATCGAGAATGTGCCAATATTGATATCCGGCGCATCCTCTTGGCTGGTCTCGACGTCAGGCGCTGCCCGCCGATGATTGTAGCTATGGACGTCCAGAACAACGAATCTGCCAAAGTCGAGCTCAATCTGTTTGAGGAAGGTCCGAAGCATCGTGTAGTAGCTATCGTGAAGAGCGAGCGATCGGGCTTTTTCCTCCTGTGGCAGAGGCTCGCGCCAGACCTTCAGCCCCCACGCCTGTTCGGGGGTGAGGTAGAGGGCGCCGTCCCGGCTCCGGTTGAGGTCGAATTCAAAACGCGAGCGGTGGCCAACGACCTGGTTCGGCACGTCATTGATCAGGAATGCGGTAAACGGATCTTCCTCGCGTTGTCTTTGATGGGCTGACAGCGCAAATCGGTCCTGTAGACTTTCCCTGACACCGCTTCCGTCATGGATTGCTGTACCGATCACCGGTGAGTCCGCCCTGGTGAGCGTCCATAGCCTTTTGCACCCTGCTTCCGTCGGTCCTGCGTCGACCCTACTTTCCATCAATACCTCCCGCTCGGTTGAAGGCCGGGTTGAACCGGTCTAGCGACGATCGCAGGTCCATATATTCCTGCAAACTTCCTGGTGCGTGCTAGCAGTGCGAGGTGCACCCAGAAATGTCTGACATGGCTCCCCCGCAGGTCCTCCGTCTCCTATCAATTCCTTGAGACACAAACGCGATGCGAGGCAATTTGGTTCGATGCCTCCTCCTTGTGGGCGCGACGTATGAGACAGACGCTCGACCGTGCTCCATTGCGAATTGAGCAGCCGAACAACTGTCGGTAGATTGGCCGCCTGCGACATGGTAGGTTTTTGGCGTGCGTTCAGGAGAATGCGATGTTCCGATCGGGCAGGAAGTATCAGCATCTCGTTCATGACACTGGCTGGAAATGCGCCAGCCCCCTTCTCCAGCAGGCAGCTATGTGGCTGCGAGAATATCCGCGGAGAGATTTGCTCAAGATTTCGGATCGGCGGCGATCGCCAGGATGATAGCTGTTCGGCCCAATGTACGGCCACATCGACGGACGTGATCGATGACTGCAGCTTCCGATCACCTAGATAGTCATGCACCTCGACCAGGTTCAACGTCCTAGCGGAGACGGGTCAATGAAGGCGCTTAAAGCCATCTGCAGTAATCAACGGACAGGCATCGGCGGGCACCAGTGCAGGCGAGGCGCTCGTCGCCATGGAGACGCTCGCCGCAGAGAAACCTCCGCCCGGCTTCGGGTTTGAATGGACTGTTCTGGCACTGCAGGAAAGCAGGCGGTGGACAGACCGCCGTGATCCTTCTGATGGGAATGGCTTCTACCTACCTCCTTCTCGTCGCCCGGTACGAGAGCTGGAGTGTCCTGTAGTGGTCATGATGTCCGTCTCCGTTGCCGTGCTTGGGGCACTCACCCGGGCTCGCGCTTTCCGGCGTTAACCTCAATATGTACGCCCAGATCGGATTGCAGCTCCTGATAGGCCTTGCGGCTAAGAATGCCATCCTCATCGTCGAATCCGCCAAGGAGCGGCGCGAGCAAGGCGCACGCATCATGAATGCAACAATCTAAGGCACCTCCCAGCGGTTCCGACCCGTGCTGATGACCGCAATGGCTTCGGTGCTGGGGGTGCTGCCGTTGGTTGTTGCAACAGGCGCAGGGGCCGGTAGCCGCCAGGCCATCAGGATAACGGTCCTGGGTGGGCTCCTGCTTGGAACCATCCTCGGCCTTCTTGTGATTCCGCTCTCGTATTTCTATGTGCAGACCATTCGGGAGGCTTTGAAAAGGAGGATTTTCAAAACCCAGGCGGTCGAAGCCATGACTAGTTCAAACCCGGAGTAGAACGCCTTCAGGTTTCGATAAGGTCAGATCGCCAACACGGGCCACTATGCCGCTATCAGAAGATGAGCGGAGCGATGTCGATCTTGGACTTTCGGTAATGCGTGCCTTGTTGGTATTGCCAAGAGCGTCGAGGGGAGGAATCGACGTCGCCTATCACGGGCTCGCCTGCCAGTCGCCAGCCGTGCGACTAAGCGCTCCACAGGCAAGAGAGAGGCACTGCTGCAAGACTGTCCCCGAACGGCAAAACCTTGTCGCCGTCATAGAGTACCCATCCCGCTGTGAAAGCCGCTCCCGTCGCTGCGGCGACCTTTCTGAGACCTTTAAAGTCGGCCGGTGTCACGGTGGCCGAGGCCTTGATCTCAAATGCTACAATGTTACCTATTTCGTCTTCGAGGACGATGTCGACTTCGTCCTGGTCCTTGTCGCGGTAATGATGGATCCGCGTTTGGACGTCGCTCCAGGTCGAGAGCCTTAGAACCTCGCTTGTAACAAAGGTTTCGAGCATCGGCCCGAATAAGGAACGGTCCTGTCTGATCCGATCTGCTGTGACCCCGATCAGGGATGCCAGAAGACCGCTATCAAGAAACAGGAGCTTCGGGGTCTTCACGAGACGTTTGAGGGGATTGCGAAACCAGGGTTCTATGCGCCGGACAAGGAATACCTGCTCAAACAGGCCAATATAGCGGCGGGCTGTTTTGTCATCGAGGCCAACCTGGCCGGCTAGTTGGGTGAAATTCAGCAGCTGTGCGGAATGATGCGCGAGTGCGCGCAGTAGTTGCGGCATCCGATCCAGGCGCTCGACATCGGCAATGTCGCGCACGTCCCGCTCGACAATGGCGCGGATATAGTCTCGGGCCCAGGCGGAGCGGCGCCGCGGATCTTGGCGGGCAAGCATTTCGGGATAGCCGCCCATCAGGCAGCGCTCGATTAATGTGTCTCCGGTAAACGGCTCGCGTGGAGCGGTTACCTCGCCAGCAAATGCCGTATCGAGAAAATTCGATGTGACGTTTCGGATTTCTGACTGGGCAAGCGGAAGCAAGGTAACGACTTCCATTCTCCCGGCGAGGCTTTCCGATACCGTCGGCAAAGCAAGGATATTCGCCGACCCTGTCAACAGAAAGCGGCCGGGTCGGCGATCATTGTCGACGGCCTGTTTGATCGCGCGCAGGATCTCAGGAAGCCGCTGAACCTCGTCGATGACGGCAGTGTCGATCTGCCGAATGAACCCGACAGGGTCGGTCCTGGCGGACGACAATGTTGTTTCGTCGTCAAAGGTAAAATAGGGTCGATCCGGCTCCAGCAGGGTTCGTGCCAACGTCGTTTTTCCGCATTGGCGTGGTCCATTGATCAAGACGACCGGAGTGTCCTTCAAGGCGGTGCGGATCCGCTCTGCTGCGCCCCTGGGATAGAGCATTTGTGCTTGTCTTCCAGTCATTGAATCCCCCAGACATGCGGCGCACAACGGCCTGCCCTATCCCGTCCAATTCGGAACCTTCTCTCGTCCAATTCGGATTCTAAGCTCGTCCAATTCGGATTTCAAGCTCGTCCAATTCGGATTTTATCCGCGGCTATCTCGGATCGGGATATAGCGGAATTCTCGGCAGCGCAAATGTACATGTCACGTCCGTCCTCCGGATCGGATCCGTTCCCATTGTTGTGATGCGGGCGCGCCGGCCTTCAAGGCTCGGCGGAAATGCCAGGCACAAGATGACAACCGATGTAGCGACAAGCTGCTCGGCAAGGTGAATGCCGAGTGCAGCAAGGTGGCGACAAAATGCTTCCGGCCAGTTCCCGTCATTTTCAGCTTCGAATTCTACAGCATGGAAATTCAGGCCTTTCGAAGCTGGCGGATCGACAGGCTCAAAACGGCCGGAAGGGCGAACATAAGTCCGGGATCAATGAGAACGCCCCCCAAGGAAAGTGCTGGCGCTTTCAAAGTCGTTTAGAGTGCGTCCAGTCGTCATCGGCGCCGACATGGAACGAGCGCGACACGAAACAGCGCGAGCTGCGAGAAGCTGTAAGTCAATCATCGAAGGATGGAGGACATATGGATATGACCAGTGCCTTAATGCGCAGCCGCGAGCTCGACGGCGGTCTTGGCGTCTTCAGCGTTCATCCGACCGTCAACCACCGCTTGGCACGCGTTCCATGCTCGTTGCCACTTGGCAGCGCTCTGGTGCGGCTCATGGATGAGCCACGTCAACGCCTCCTCTGGGGAGCCGACAACAATACGAATGCGGCTGTCTCCTAACACGAGAGGCTTTTCCCATCGGTGTACCAACATGGTCTCTCTCCAATTCGGGCATCCGCTCAACCTCCCCGATAGATGGGTAGCGGCCGCCTCAGTTCAATCGTCGACACGCTAAAGGAACATCCAGACCCCCGTCGATCCTTCAAGGAGAACCCGTTGGCGAAGGAGACGCGGGCCGAATTCCGGTTTTGCAAAGCCCGCCACGGCGAACGCAAGTCTAGCGAGTGGAAACCATCAATCGATCTTCAGGCGCCGCGCTTGAAGCTCATCGAGCGCAACCTTGTGAAGGCCCGCTTCGAGTCCTTCGGGCCTGCCTTAATTCTCGGTTTCATGGTAGTGATCTGGCAGTTTACACCTGCGACCAATAGGGATAGTCTATATCCTTAATAGATGCAAATCAGCATCTTTCGGATCTTTCAATGAATCTCAAGAGCCAAGTCGAATGGGCGCTCCACTGCTGTGCCATTCTCGCAGGCCTGCCAGAGGGCCGTTATCTATCCACCAAAGCTCTGGCGGAGTTCCATGGGCTTCCGAAGGAATACCTCTCGAAGGCCTTGCAAGGACTTTCGCAGGCAGGACTGGTGCATACGACCCTTGGCCCGACGGGCGGGTATCGGCTGGCCAGAACGCCCGCCGAACTGACCTTTCTCGATATCGTCGAAGCCGTGGAAGGCAAGGCCAGAACCTTCGTTTGCAACAACATCCGGGCAAACAACCCCTGCAGACCTCCAGGATACTGCGAAGACCAACCTTGCGCGGTCGCGCGGATAATGTGGGAGGCCGACGAAGCGTGGCGGGACAAGCTCCGCAGCGTGAGACTTTCCGACCTAGTGGAGACGCTTTCCAGGGATATTCCGCGCGATCTTTGGAAGAGCAGTTTTGAATGGGTGCTAGAGCGCGCCGGATGATGGTGTTCCGGGAATCCTGGCGGGAAAGGACTGGAGCGGCATCGCCAGGAAAAATCCCTTCTCCCTGCAATGGCGATGAACAGAAGCGATCACTTCGTTTCGGGCGGGCGTCCGGGCTGCCGGGCTCGTGACACGAAACTGAAGCTCCGTCTCGATCGCTACTGCGTCAATCGCTTTCAGTGCGACGACGGGCGGCGGATCCTTGACGATCGCATCACAGGCTTGAAGCGCGGTGAGCATGAGTTCTTCGACCTGCTCCGGATCGTGGCTTGCCGCAATTCTTATAAGAAGCGCGATCTGATGACTTTCGTCGGGCCGGCTGAGATTGGTGAGCCCAACCTTGGCGAGCACGCTGTTGGGCAAGACTACGACATTGTGAGCGCCGGTGATCAGGGAGATGGACCGCCAGTTGTTCTCAATAACCCTTCCCTCGGTACCGTCGCCGAGCACGATCCAGTCGCCAATTGCAAAGGGCCGTCCCAAGGTCAATGCAACCCCGGAAAAGACGTCACCGAGCGTATTCTGCAGCGCAAGGCCGAAGATGATCGCGACAACGCCCGAGGTTGCGATCAGAGTGCCGATGGGCGCCTGGAACACAAAGCCCAGTATGGACAGCGCTACGCCGAGATAGACGATCGCAACAATGAGGTCCTGCAACAGTCGCGCCTCGCGCGGACGTCGTTCAAGAACGATGTAAATGCGGACAAAACCGATGAGCGTCCAGGCGAGGTGAGTCCACCACAGGACGCGTGCAGTGGTAGCCATGCCGGCCCTGAAGCCCGTGAGCTGCAAGTCGTCGACCCGGTGCGGCATGATTCCGGCTACTGCCAGAACGACGGTCATGGCAGTGAAGAAGAAGATTTGCACGACAAGTCTGGCCGTCGGTCGGCCGCTGCCCTGAAGATGCCAGACAGCAATGCCGGCAATTCCCAGGAGATTGATCAACGTCAGCGGCAGCAACGGATGTTCCCTCTTTCATATTCTTTGGCACCCCAAAAGAAAGGTAAAAGAGGCACGATGCTCAACCGCACCGCGCCCCGCTTTCCCCTCACTATTTCTTCATGGGAAAGGTGAGTTCCTTTTCACTGGTATCGACCACGAAGACAGCAAGAAGCTTGGCAGGTTCTGTCTTGCTGCCGTTTTCGCTCACACCATGGCGATCCCCCGGCATTTCCGAGAAGCTTTCACCTGCCTTGTAGACCTTGACCGGTCCATCGTTGACCTGGCTGCGGATCGAACCCTCCAGCACTGTCGCATAGATGAAGGCCGTGCTCGGATGGGTGTGCCCCTCTGAAAATCCGCCGGGGCCGTACTCCACGAGCACGCCCTTGATGCTTTTACCGGGTACATTCGGAAGCTCATGTTCGTACACAAGGGTCACTTTCGACGCTTCGCCGGCAACTGCATCGTGAGTGCTGGCCGGTCCCGACAGTCCCGCAACGAGAAACGAAAAGGCGATGATTGATCTGATCATTGTCATTCTCCTGTTCTGGACGATTGCGCACCTGTTGGCGGCACAAGTCGGCCGATCAATTGCGCTGGGCCATTGCAAACCACTGTTCGAACGTGATCTGGCCAAGTCGGGGATTGTTGTCAGAGACGAGCGAACCGTCGTCGAGCCGGGCGCCGAAGTATCGAGCTTCCGGGTCCGGCTGCACTTTCCGCCCGTCGCCAGTTGCTTCGAGATAGCGCGCAACGAGTTCGTTGAGCCGGAAACGCTCGGGGCCGGCGATCTCCACCGTCCCGTTGATCGGGGCAGAGACGGCAACTTCGGCCATCGCGGCGGCGACGTCGTCAGATGCGATCGGCTGGATGTAGGCCGGTGACAACCGCACTGTATCGCCGACCGTTCCGGACTTGGCGATGCCGCCCACAAACTCCATGAATTGCGTGGAGTGTACGATGGTGTAGGGGATCGCCGATGCCTTGATCAGCTTTTCCTGCGCAAGCTTGCCCCGGAAATAGCCACTCTCCTGCAGGCGCTCGGTTCCGACAACCGACAGCGCGATGTGATGTTTGACGCCGGCATCCTTTTCGGCCCGAAGAAGATTGCGCCCGGAGGCCTCGAAGAACTCGAGGACGGCCTTATCTTCGAAGGATGGTGAGTTGGCGAGGTCGACGACAACATCGCAACCGACCAATGCCGCAGCCAGACCTTCCCCGGTCACGGTGTTGACGCCCGTGTTCGGAGAGGCAGCAAGGACATCATGCCCCTGCTTGCGCAGGCGTTCGACCGTCTTCGAACCGATCAGGCCGGTTCCGCCAATAATAACGATTTTCATGGGACTTCTCCCCGGTTTGCGGCCAGGCCGCGGTGGTTGGTGGCTAAAGGACAGGGGCTTAGTTCAAGCCTGCCTTGTCGAGGCCGTAAAGCTTGTCTGCGGAGCCCGGCACCGACTTGAACGCAATGCTGGCGCGGTTCCAGGCATTGATCACCATAACTACAAAGGTCAGATCAGAGATCTCTTTTTCTGAGAGCTGGCCTCGAACGCGTTCGTAAAGCTCGTCGGGAATTCCACCCTCCGGAAGCTTCGTCAGCGCTTCAGTCCAGGCGAGTGCGGCGCGTTCGCGCGGGGCAAACAGGTTCGATTCGCGCCAGATCGCGACGTGGTAAAGGCGTAGCTCTGTTTCGCCATGCAACTTGGCTTCCTTCACGTGCATATCGAGGCAAAAGCCGCACCCGTTGATTTGCGACGCCCTGATCTGCACCAGATCGTGGAGCTTCTGCTCGATGACGCTTTCCTTGAGGCTCATGCTGAGCTCGGAGAGCTTCTTGAAAAGTTCCGGGGATTGCTGTGCGTAGTTCAGGCGCTGGGTCATGTCCGTCTCCTTATTTAAGGATATTTGTCATCCTTATGGATATAAGATATCCGTAATTGCTGGACAGTAAAGCGTTTGCGGTCTAGTCTCGGAACATAAGGGTTATGTCGAACGGTACGGGTAAAGTGGGATGGACATCGTTTGCGCGCTGAGGACGTTCATGAGGGTCGCCGAGACAGGATCTTTTTCTGCAGCGGCAGCCGATCTCGGCCTGACGCAGCCAGCCGTTTCAAGGCAGGTTTCCGCGCTCGAGGAGCACCTCAGCATCCGCCTCTTCCATCGCACCACGAATGCGCTCGCCCTGACCCTCGAGGGTGAGCAGATCATTACGATGGCCTTGAAGGTGATCGACGCAGTGGACTCACTCAATGAGGCGTCGGGTGCCGAAGCAGCCAATGCCATGGGCCGTGTGCGCCTCG
The DNA here is from genome assembly GCF_024808825.1 of Rhizobium sp. BK661. Taxonomy (NCBI): domain Bacteria; kingdom Pseudomonadati; phylum Pseudomonadota; class Alphaproteobacteria; order Hyphomicrobiales; family Rhizobiaceae; genus Rhizobium; species Rhizobium sp. BK661. The sequence goes on from NZ_JANTYT010000008.1 coordinate 77,491, forward strand.
CCTTGCCCGCCCCACTTGGCCTTTATGTGAGCGACCGACTTGCGCAGCTTCTCGACCACCATCCTGGCCTGGTGGTCGAACTCCTTTTCCGGGAGGAGCCATCAGACCTCATCGGAGAAGCCATCGACCTTGAGGTACGGCTCGGTCTTGTCTCTGACAGCAGCCTCATGTGTCGCCGGATCGGGTGGACGACAGCCTTTCTCTGCGCAGCCCCCGCCTACCTCGAACGCCGGGGAGTTCCAAAGGCTCCGGCCGAGGTCAACACGCACGACTGTATCTGTTACAGCCGAGCCGGAGATGGCCGATCCTGGCTGTTTTCAGACGGCTCAAACGAAATTTCCGTTCGCATCTCGCCGCGTCTGGTCGCAAACAGCGCCCTTGCGGTGCACCGCGTGGTCTTGAGCGGAGGCGGCCTTGCCGTGCTTTCGCATATTCTGGCATATCCCGATATGGAGGCAGGCCGGCTGATCAATGCAATGCCGGACTATCCACCCGTGCGGCTGCCGATCAACCTTGTCTATCCGTCACGAAAGAACCTGCCCTTGCGGGTTCGCACCGTTCTCGACTTCCTCGTCGAAGCCGTCAGGGACGATCCGTTTATGGCCTCCTGATTTCGCGCCAATAAAGAGCAACGGTGTTAAGCGTCAAGCATCGTTGCGCGATGATCGCGCGTTCGAGCGTTGAGGACGATGATCATCCTTCGCAATCCGGCCGCAACGACAGACCTGGTTTCTTCACGCCGGCCATGCGTTGTTCACTTGGCAAAATTGCTGAAAGTGATCGAGCAGAAGAGGTGAGAATGCCGTGTTCTTATGCCGCAGCCTTCGCAGCGCGAGCGACGGCAAGATGCTGCCTGATCGCCCGATGGATATCCGTGATCGTGTCGAACACCAGATTATCCAGGTCGATCACGTGGAAACGAACGGCGATGAATCTCAGCCGGCTGTCGGCGGGGACAGCGATACCGACCTCTTGACCACCAAAAATGACTGCTTGCCTTTGCATAAACGCCCTGCACACTGAACCTCGGCGCATCTTTAGCAAGATCGAATGAAGGATTTACGACAGAGCAACCATCAGTAGTAGTGCGGCCACCGAAAATCCACGATAATACCCGCGCTGTCCCTTTGGAAGGTTCTTTATACCAAGGGTCAGTGTGAGGTGGCCGTGGTTTCAGCACGAGATGCTAGGTGGTCTCTTATTGCACGCCTGATTTCAGTCACCGTGTCGAACACCTCGTTGTCCAGGTCGATGACCTGGAAACGGACCGCGATGAATTTGAGGCGGTTATCCACTGGAACCGCAATACCGACTTCCTGACCGTTAAAGACGACAGCTTGTCTTTGCATAACCAATCCCTGGCCCGTCATGGGCGTCACATCTAGCAAGTGGAATGAACAAAGAGGACGCGTCAATACACGCTCGAGAGCCGGTATCGGATCGAACGCACATGGTGCACCGTCACAAAGAACTTTAGTCGGATGGACAAGACATCACTCCCTTTGGCAAGGCCAACGGCAGCCAGAAAAATTTATGCCAGAACCATCCATTAAGCAACTGATTTCTGTAATTATTTAGCGTTAATTAATCATATGACAATTACCGCAGGTGCGAGAAAAAAGGTGGTTCACCGGACCAAGCAATTGCATTAGCTGACGGAACGGGATGAAAGCAGGGATGCGCGAAAGGCACCGAAGCCGGATGTCCTTTAACGCATCCCTGGCCGGTTCGAAACGGTTCGGCTGAGATTGCGTGGACCTGGCGGTCTTCTTCCGCGCTTTAACGGCATCGCCTTCCTACCCTTTCCCTTGCCCGGCCGCCGTCGGGAATTTGCTTGCGATCAAGGGATGGGTGCGATCGCCCGTTCCCTGCCGTTCACACCTGCTGGAATGTTCCCATCAAGGACGATTTTGCCAGCATTTGATTTTGCGCCTCCTCCCACATCGCTTCGATAGCTGCTGATGCCGGCACAGTGAGATTCGGCACGTCGAGCGCTGCAACTGTAAAGTGGTAGTGATGGACACCATGTCCTCGCGGCGGTTCTGGTCCATCGTAACGTCTATTGCCAAAATTGTTGTCTGAAAACCGCAACCCGCTGCCGTTAGCTGTATCGCTGCTTTCCTGCAGGCCGTTGTTTGTTGGCGCAATATTATAGACGCCCCAATGCCGGAAAGTTCCATAAGGAGCATCCGGGTCCTCGATGACAATGGCGAAGCTTTTGACATTGTCCGGCGCTCCGGACCAGGACAATGCCGGCGCTATTTTCTCACCCAGCCTGGTATGCTTTTTGGGAATTGGGCCTCCGTTCGCAAAAGCGGAACTGCTCAAAAACGGCATCTGGACCTCCAGGTAGGTTCGAGGGTCGCCTCGGCAATATATTCGCCGGCAGCACTGGCATCGGTCGCCCACTGCGATTTGAATGGATGGCCCAGCAACTTTGCGACACGAAAGTTCCAGACGTCTCGCCAGTCATCCTGGATTGTCATAGCGATGCGGCATGAGGCGCGCCAGGCAACACAAGCGGTCTCCAAATCGCGACTCCTTATCCGTGGGATCTGACGAAATCTAATGGCGCCCGGCTATAACCGCAGCACGCCTCACCATTATCTCTCCGGGTCCCACTGGTTTCAGAAGACATTGTACCCCTCTGAAGCGATCCGGGATCTCGATCGGGTCGTAGCCGGTAACGAAAAGGAACCGAATGTCTTGCTTCATAGGGCAATCAGCGAGTTGGAAGACGTGTCGATACAACAGATGAACATCGAGAACAGCGGCATCGATGCTCGCGAGATTGAGTGCGGCCAAGCCGCCATCGAGGTGGGGAAAGGGCCCGACGACATCACTTCCCTGTTCCTCCAGCGCCAGCGTCATATCGACGGCCTGAAGATAGTCGTCTTCCACGACGAGCACGCGCTGTCCTATGAGATCGCTGAACATGGTCGGGTCACTCGGCACAGGGAAACAGTAGCCACGCGTTGCCTTTAGGAGCCAATCGCTCCGGGCCCGCGCTCGGTTTTTATTCGACCAATTCCGGAAGCTGGGAATCGGGACTTCATTCTAAAGGGCCATACCTCAGGCACCTCAGCCTGAACGCGACCCGACACTCCTGCGCGGCGGGCCGCACGGTCAGCAGCATGGACGATCATCGATTGCAGCCGCTGACGCTGCTGGATGGCGAAGGTCGGGCGTCGGTCAGAGCCGCTGGTAGTCCGGGAAATTGAAATCAACAGGCTGGTAAGTTCTTCTGGGTCCGGTGACCATGAGCGAAAAGATCCATCGCTTCGATGCAAAGGATTCTCGACGCGTTTCCGTTATGAGCAGCCGGCAATGGCTTTTCAAGGCTCACTGAAGCATTGCCATTTCACTGTCTCGAATGCGCCTGTTGAACATCACCAACCTTTCGATCTGGTTTAGCAGGATAAATGGCAGCGACGGTATATTGGAGGTCAATGAAGAACGTGTGTACGTGATCGTACTTGAACCGAACAGTGCGAGACCTATTCTGGCATGTGGGGCGCTACCTGTTGCCTTGTCTCGGTTGGTAACGGGTGATCACGGGCAGGGGAGAGTCTGATATGCCGTCGCAAGGAGACGTTAGCAACCGAATGCTCAAGGCTTTGACAGCCGACGATTTCGATCTTCTCGCGAAGCATTTGGAAGCCGTCGATCTGCCCGCCAACTTCCGGATAGCGGAGCCGCGCAAGACACTCGACTTCTTGTACTTTCCGGAAAGCGGCATCGGATCGGTGATGGCGGTCGGCCCTACAGGACAGATGGCGGAAGCTGGCATGTTCGGCCGGGAAGGATTTGTTCCGACTGCCACGATCATAGGCGACGACATTGTTCCGTACCTGATTGAAATTCATGTGGCCGGAACCGGATACAGGGTGTCGGTCGAGGCGATGCGCCAGACAACCCTGAAAAGTTCGACCCTTCAGGTTCCGATGATCAAATTTATGCACGTTTTTGCCACCCAGGTGGCCTATACCTCGCTGGCGAACGCCAAATTCGATGTGGAACAACGGCTCGCGCGCTGGATCCTGATGTGTCACGATCGGCTTCACTCCGAGGAGATGGCCATTACCCACGAGTATATCGCCCTTATGCTTGGTGTGCGCAGACCAAGCGTGACCACGACCTTGCATGTCCTCGAAGGCAAGCGCCTCATTCGCTCTAGCCGTGGTTCTGTGATCGTGCGGGATCGAAGGGGTCTCGAAGCCCTCGCCGCAGGTTGCTATGGAACGCCGGAGCAGGAATTCGAACGACTTCTCGGTAAGACGTGAGCGCCCTCTGCACGAGACGGCGTGAGGGTCCGCCGAACGCCCTTGTCCACCCACTGTTGCAGGAACAATACCGCCGGATATGGGTTGGATAACTCCAACAAGGCGGAGGCTTCAGAAATGGACCATACCAATCACGTTCGGCTTAGCACTGCGGATCTCGTCCCTGATAATCTTGAAGGGGCGAGCGTATATGGCGGAAAAGGTCGGAAAGGTCGATCACGTTCACGGCGTCGGCGAAGCCAGCACTGTCATTATCGATGTCGGTGGGTTTCTCGGCCTCGGCGCCAAACCAGTGGCAGTGCCTGCAAGCCAGCTTGATTTCATGAGAGATGAAGACGGCGAAGTCCACGCCGTGACCACGTGGACGGAGGATCAGCTAAAGGCGATGCCCGAGCATCGCGACTGAAATACCAAGGCCCGTCGAAAACGTCGGGCCTTTTTAGCGCCTTTTCATCGAGTAATTTATTGAGTTCAAAAGATGTTTTCGTTTTTTGCTGTTGATGCACCTTTAATGGCATGCCGTGGAATTCGAACTGCTCACGCGTGATATCGCTCGAGCGTTGCCCTCAGCGCCGATAGGGCTTTGAACAGAGTTCTTGATTTGGTCTCATGGCGAAAGTGACCTTAGTGAAAATTCCGGCTCTTCACCTTCAATGTGTCGATGTGCAGATCAGGAACGAAGATATCTCTGGGCCGGACGGTCGATGGTGATCTTTCGCGCGAATCCGGACTGCCTGGCGAGCCATGGGTGAACTCATCGCCGCGTCCGGTCGGGATCCGGACTGACATATCCAGGTCGGCAAGGCCTGACAGTTCGCCGCTGAGGTCGAAAAGCTGCTGTGCAACGAGGTGAACGACATCCCCTTCCCTCTGCACGCGGCCGTTGATCGCCATCATCGAAGAGCCGAGGACCACGCGGCGGCACTTCTCGAACAGGCTCGGCCAGACCACAATGTTGGCAGGACCGGTTTCATCTTCAATCGTGATGAACATGACGCCCTTCGCGGAGCCTGGCTTCTGCCGCACCAGCACGAGGCCCGCCGTCATAAGCCAGCGGCCATCACCCGCATTCATCGCGTCATTGCAGGTGACGATCCCGCGATCTATCAAATCCTTCCTCAGGAACGCTATAGGATGTTCGCGAAGCGTCAGGCCGACATGGCCGTAGTCTTCCACGACGTTGTGACCCCTGGTCATCTGTCGCAGTTTGACCTCGGGTTCGTGCTGTTCTGCGATCGCTTTCATCTCGCGTTCGGCTGCGGCCGCAAATAGGGGAAGGGGCTCATCTCTCAGGGCTCTGATCGCCCACATTGCATCGCGGCGTTCCAGCGTCAGCGAAGGAAGGAAGGCATCTGCCTTGGCGAGCTGGACAAGGGCTTCCGACGGAACACCCGACCGGCGCCAGACATCGTCGACACTCTCAAATTGCGAATTCATCCGCGCTGCGACGATGCGGGCGGCATCGACGACCGCCAGTCCCATGACCAGTCTCATGCCAAGCCGGACGGCGTGGCGTTCCGTATTGCCAATGCGCTCAAGCGTACAGTCCCATCGCGAGCGATTGATGCAGACCGGGCGTATTTCGACACCGTGATTTCGTGCGTCGCCGACAATCTGAGCCGGCGCATAAAACCCCATCGGCTGTGAATTCAGCAACGCAGCGCAGAAGACGTCCGGGTAATGACATTTCACGAAATTGGACGCATAGGCAATGAGCGCGAAGGATGCCGCGTGGCTTTCAGGAAAGCCGTACGAGCCAAAACCCTCGAGCTGAGAGAATGTCTTCTCCGCAAATTCCGCCGTATAGCCATTGTTGATCATGCCATTGACAAGCTTGTCCTTGAAGCGCGAGACGCCGCCCGTGAACTTGAAGGTCGCCATGCTCTTGCGCAGTTGGTCAGCCTCACCACCGGTAAAACCTGCGCACACCATCGCGACCTTCATGGCACTCTCTTGAAAAAGCGGGACGCCGAGGGTCTTGCCAAGCACGGCTTCGAGCTCGGGGGTCGGATACTCGACCTTTTCCTTGCCCTCGCGCCGACGCAGATATGGATGGACCATGTCGCCCTGGATGGGACCAGGCCGGACGATCGCGACCTGTACGACAAGGTCGTAAAATGTCCGTGGCTTCATCCGCGGGAGCATCGCCATCTGGGCGCGGGACTCAATCTGGAAAGTCCCGAGCGTGTCGGCCCTGCGGATCATCGCATATGTCGCGCTGTCCTCCTGCCGGATATTCGAGAGATCTAGATCGTCGTTCTTATGGGTCCGGATGAAGTCGAACGCCTTGTTCATGCAGGTGAGCATGCCAAGGGCAAGAACGTCGACCTTCATGAACTTCAGTGCCTCGACATCGTCCTTGTCCCATTCGATAATCTGCCGGTCGACCATCGACGCCGGTTCGATGGGAACGAGATCGTCCAGTCGGTCATGGGTAAGAACGAAGCCGCCGGGGTGCTGGCCAAGGTGCCGCGGGGCGCCCATGAGCTGCTGAGCCAGTTTCAATGTCAGCACCAGGCGCCGGTCCGCAGGGTTAAGGTTGAGATCCCTTATGTTGCGATCGCTCACTTCTTCTGACCAGGACCACATGCCCGACGAAAGCGCCTTGATCACGTCCTCTGGCAGGCCGAGGGCCTTTCCGACATCGCGGATGGCACCCTTGGCACGGTATCGGGTTACGGTCGAGCAGAGCGCGGCCTTGTCGCGACCATAAGTCCTATAAATCCACTGGATGACCTGCTCCCGACGCTCATGCTCAAAGTCCACGTCGATGTCGGGAGGCTCGTCGCGTTCCCTGGAGACGAAGCGCTCGAACAGGAGATCGTTGGTCTCCGGGTCAATGCTGGTGATGCCGAGGATATAGCAGATGGCGGAATTTGCTGCCGATCCCCTGCCCTGACAAAGTATCCCCTGGCTGCGGGCGAACCTGACGATGCTGAAAACCGTCAGGAAATAGGGAGCGTAACGCATCTCCTTGATGAGCTCGAGCTCATGTCTGATGACCCTGAGCACGTTCTGCGGCAAACCTTCAGGATAGCGGTCCGGAATACACGCGCGAACATAATGCTCCAGCGACTGCTGAGCATCCATGCCTGGCATGATGGCTTCCTCGGGGTACTGGTAAGTCAGCTCCTCAAGGGAAAACCTGCATCGCTCGACGATCTCCATCGTTCGCGCGAGTGCTTCGCTGTGGCGCGGAAACAGACGTTCCATCTCTTCAGGCGGCTTTAGATATCGGTCGGCATGGCGTTCCCTCTCGAAGCCGACATCATCGATGGTGGTGTGATTGCGGATGCAGGTCACAACGTCCTGGAGTTGCCGACGGTTGGGTTCGTGGAACAACACATCGTTCGTCACGACAGTGCGAACCCTGAACTTTGCCGCAAGAATGGACAACTCGTGGAGTCGCATCTGATCGTTCGGCCGTCGCCTCAGCGACAGCGACAGGTAGGTGCGGTTTTCGAAAACCTCAGCCAGCTTTCGAAGCTGGATCGCACAAGTTTCATCCGGGAGATCAGGAACGAGAACACAAATGAGGCCCCCGGCGTAACGGGCGACATCATCAAGCGTCAGGATGCAGTTGCCCTTTCCTCCTCGGCTCTTTCCGAGCGTGAGAAGGCGGGTCAGACGAGAGTAGGCCGATCGGTCGGTCGGGTAAACAAGAAGGGAGGGGCCGTCCTGAAGATCAAGCCTGCAGCCCACGACGAGCCGCACACCGCTCGCACGAGATGCCTCCAGGGCCCGCACGACACCCGCAAGACTGTTGCGATCGACCACGCCAAGAGCTTCAATTCCAAGCTCCTTCGCGGTCCAGAACAACTCGTCGGCCGATGATGCGCCCCGGAGGAAGCTGAAGTGGGTGGTGACCTGAAGCTCGGCATATCTCATGCGAAGATCCCATGCAGGAACCATTTATGGCTGCCGGTTTCGGGGTCGATGCCGTCCCCGCTACGGAAAATCCACAGTCGTTCGCCTGCGTCGTTTTCGATGATGAAGTAGTCGCGCACTGCTGTGAACTCGGCATCGCACGTCCACCATTCACCGAAGACCCGCTCCGGTCCATCGGCCCGTCTTACGCGATGTCGCTTGCCGCGCCACGTAATGGTTGCTGGCGGGTGGTCAGGGAGAAGGGCAATGGCGTCTATCCGGTCAGGGCGATCAAGCAATCGGACAGGACGCGGCCAATAATGAACCCAGGTTTCCTCGACTTCGGCTGCCGCAGCCGAAATGCGCCGCACACTCCGTTCGGGAACGTCGGACGCGACCGGAGCTACACGATAAACACGCTGTCCGCGGTTGCCAAAGATATCGATGAGGGGCGTGATGTCCTCGTTTTTCTCCTCCACGAGCGACGACGCGTGCTGCTCTTCGGCCAGCAGCTCGGTGATCACGGCGGCAAGTGTAAGCTTCTCGATACCGAAACCCGGCTCGATTTTTTCCGTGCGATCCCTGAAGAGCTTCGTCAACCATGCGATATCACGCGCGGGTTTCGCCGTGCCGGCGCGGATTGCTTGCCTACTGCCATCGACCTTCTCGACGATCAAGTCTGTCCTGCGAACGCCGAGCCCCTTGCGCTGCAGTTCGGCAACGAGCTGAACGATCAGGCGACCCACATATTTGTTGATTGTTTCGGCCGCGCCGATAGGTTCGGCGAAAGCGCGCGAGACTTCGATCCACTCCGGCGCACGGATCGGCTCAATAGGTTCCGACAGCCGGCCGAACATTTGATCAATGCGCCGGCCGATTTCAGGTCCGAACCGAAGCGCCAGCGGGGCACGGGGCGTTGCAGAAAGCTCTCCGATGGTCCTGAAACCCAGCATGCGAAGGTCTGACACGATCGGCTCCGGCAATCTCAGAAGAGAGATTGGAAGCCGCTCGGTTGCTCCGGCGGCTTCGCCGCGAGGGACAACAACTGTCTGCGTTCTCGCCGCACGCGCGCAGGCATGCGCCGCGCCCCAGGTGTCTGCCACGGCAATGCGTGCGGTCAGACCCCTGGCATGGAACTGATTGCCAAGACGCGTCAACATCGGCGCTTCTCCTCCCTGAAGATGGTCGGCGCCTTCCGTGTCAAGGACAATGCCATCTGGCGCATCGACCGCGACGATCGGCGAGTACACCGTCAGCGCCCATAAGGTTATCCGCCTGAGAGCCTCGGCATCGGCGGCGGCGTCTGCGTCAATCATCGCCAGTCCGGCAAAGAGCGCCTGTGCCTTGGCAGCCTGCATGCCGATGCGGACCCCCGCTTTCTGCGCCGCGGCGTCAGCAGCCGAGACCCATCGCTTCGGGCCTCTTCGTTCAATCACCGCAATCGGTTGATCAGCCGGAATGCCGGAATCGGCGCGACGAATCCGATCGGTTGCCAGATAGGGAAGATATATTGATACGACCCTTGTCATCGCAGGCTCCAATTTCAAACTCAGCACATTCGCCCGCCCGCGATCGCATCAATTCAAGCAACCACCTTGGACGTCCGACGCCCGGAACGGGCAATTCTGCGCTCGGCAGCACACTGACCCGCCAGCGTGTGACCGAGGCCGTCGGCTGGCCGAAGTCGTTCGCTTCGGTCTGACGGCGCCACCGCCGGACAACAATCCCCATCGTGCCGGTCCTTTCGGCTGCCAGCTGCAGACGTCGCGAAGCGACCATCGGTAGCCGAACAAGTTCTCCGATCACCGCACCGAGGCCACCATACCCAAGCGCCTCCTCCATGGATGAAAGGACATCCTCCTCCCGATCGCCTTCAACGAAGATGACCCGATCGGGATGAAGACCCGCCTGAGCCAGCGCCGGAAAGAAGAGGTCCGGACGTGTCAGACACCAGACAATCTTTCCTCGCGTACGCGCGGCGATTCCCGCGGCAAACAAGGCTGCCGCTGCTCCGTCGACCGTCCCGCATCCGCCGCCTGCAAATTCGTGTAGCGCGCCATAGGCGAGACCACCGCCAGGCAGGATCCGATCGATTTCGGGCACGCCGAACGACAGGCTGCCCGCCCGCCTGGACGCTCCCCCCTCCAAGGAGGAGATGCGCTCGCGCAAATCCGAGAGAATGTCCTGGCGAGCAGCCGACATCGTTGGCGAATCCTTCCGAAATCGCATTAAGAGGGACGACATTCATGTCGTTCATAACGGTGATGTTCTTCTTCTGTTCCTTTCCGCCGACGTCGTCAAGATGCTCAAAACAGGAAATTATTCCTCATTTTGGGGTGTGATGAGGATTCGTCAGATGAATCAAGTTCCTAGATAAGAGGATGCCGCCTTTGCGCCACGGAAGGTTTTGCGCCACTGAAGGAATTTTTGCATCAGCGCCCGTGCCTGTGGAATTCTCTTTGACGAGCTATGGCTGCCTGCGGAGGGTGTAACAAGCTTAGGCAAATCTGGAGACCGCGCGAGGAACCTTTTCCTGTTGCTACCCATTCCCTCCCCGAGCGCGGGCCGTGTCAACCGGACGCGACAGGGATGGCGAACGCAGCGGTTTTTCCGGTTTCTCGCTGCGGCCAACGAAATGGCAGTCGAGCGTCCAACCTGTCCGGCATCCGCCTCGCCTAACGGAGAAGAGAAAGCAAACGCGCAAGGAGCGGCATCGGGACGAAAATGCCCGTTGAGCGGATCCCATCATGATGAAGGACAGAACAACGCCTCTCCACACCCGGACGGTCGATATATCGTGATCCGTGGCCGCCAAACAGGACCACTCAGATCGTTGTGCTGGTCCGAAGAACGGCGTCCGCGATTGTTGCTCCGAGGCACCACCGCCGAACGATAACGGAGGTAAGACAGTCCGCGCAAACTTCCTTTCTGGATGCGCTCCTGAGGCTTTCATCAGACTTAAGTCCTAGCCCGGGAACCTAAGTCACGCTCCGTCGTTTGAGAGCAATTCGGCTAACAGGAGCCGGATTGGGGAAAGACGTCTTGCAGGATAAACAGCAAATTCGAATGGCCTGCGCGCGCCGAAAGGCACCTTTTTCGGCATGGATTGTACTCTCGGCCGGGCTGCTCTATGTGTGTCGTTAGACAATGCCCGGTGATGCAGGAAAGCTTGCGGGAGGCGTTGCAGGCGCCCGTTTCATCGATAGTACGCAGTAATATCCATGCCCTATCTATCCCATGTCCATCAGCTACCCTCCCCGTCAGGTCATCGATGAACTGGCTCGGCCGCTGGAAGAACCAAACGCTCGCTTCGCAGTTTTTTCTCGCTGGGGGCATCGTCTCCGCCATTGCCATGTTCCTGGTTGGGCTGCTGGTGACCCACTTCATCCAGGGGGCCGTCATCCATAATGCAGGTGCGACCACCGCACTTTATGTGGATAGTGTGGTCGCCCCCCTGTTGCCGGACATGCAGAAGGAAGGCCTTCTCGACGACGCCACGGCTCGCGCCCTGGATGAGACCCTTGGCCAGGGGGCGTTGGGCCGCAGACTCGTTTCCTTCAAGTTGTGGCGCCGGGATGGCACCATCCTCTATTCAAACGAAAAAGGGCTGGTCGGAAGGACGTTTCCGGTCACTGACAAGTTACGCGAGGCCTTCTCCGGCACTCTCGTTGCCCGATATGAAATTCCAACCGATCCAGAAAGCGCGCAAGAGCGGGTCTACGGCAGGCCGCTCATGGAAATCTACAATCCCGTCCTTCAACCCTGGTCGGGAGAGGCCGTTGCGGTACTGGAATTCTATGAGAGTGCAGAAGGGCTGGAGGAGAGCCTGACGCAGGCGCGATTGGGAAGCTGGCTTGCGGTCGCCGGCGTAATAGCGGTGTTCTTCCTCGCCCTTTCGGCATTGGTTTTTCGTGGTAGCCGCATTATCGAAGCACAACGGGTGGCACTCGGAGCACGCGTAGACGAGCTTTCCGTATTGCTCGGCGAAAACCGCGGTCTGCAGCGACGGCTGCAGAAATCATACCAGCGTGCCGCAGCCTTGAACGAAACCTACCTGCGAAGCATCGGCGCGGACCTTCACGACGGCCCCGCCCAGCACATTGCTTACGCATCGCTGAGGCTGGACAGCGAACTCCTCGTCAATCCGGCAACCGCGCCTGCCGCTCGGGATGAAGAGCTGTCATGGATCCGCTCTAGCCTTGCAGAGGCGATCTCGGAAATCCGCAGCATCTGCCGAGGGCTTGTCTTGCCGGAGATCGAAAACGCCTCGATCCGGGAAATCGTCAACCGTGTTGTCGAGGCTCATCAAAGCAAGACCGAGACAGTCGTCGAACTGACCATCGACGACGACGACCCGGATCTCGCGCCCGCTGTAAAGATCTGCATCTATCGCTTCATCCAGGAAGCGCTCAACAACGCCTATCGGCATGGTGGCGGCGTTCAGCAGGCAGTCAAGGCAATATCGCACAATGGATATGTGCGCATCGAAGTCAGCGACAGAGGCGAGGGCTTCGATCCGAAGGAAATCAGGCCATCGAGCCTGGGACTGGTCGGTCTTAGGGAACGTATCGACAGCCTCGGAGGTGTTTTCGAGGTGCAGTCGGGCCCTGATGGCACGACTTTGACCATGAGCTTTGAACCGATGGAGGCGGAAGACTAGAATGGCATCAACTCGTATCGGCGTTGTCGACGATCATCCGCTCTTTCGTGAGGGTGTCGTGCGAAGCCTGTCTGAAAACAAGGACTTTGTCGTCGTTGGCGAGGGCGCAAGTGGCGCGGACGCCTGTCGGATCGCCCGCGAATTGAACCCCGACATCCTGCTTCTTGACGTTTCCATGCCAGGAAACGGACTTTCTACCATCTCAGACGTTCTCGATACCAGTCCGTCGACCAAAGTGATCATGCTGACGGCATCTGAAGAGGTCGAAAGCCTGGTTACGGCCCTGCGTCTCGGAGCGCTCGGCTATGTCCTGAAGGGCGTGGGTGCGAGGGGATTGATCGACGCCATCACTTCTGTTCTTCGCGGGTCACGAGCCGTGAGTCCGGCGATGACGGCAAAGATCATGGAGAAGTCCCTGCAGCGTCATCGCTCGGCCGAAACCGTGCTGACCCCACGCGAAGTCGAGATTGTCGATCTCGTCTCAATGGGTCTGTCCAACAAGCGGATTGGTCTGAAGCTCGACCTGCAGGAAAAGACAGTAAAGCATCACATGACCCAGATCCTGACCAAGCTTGGGGTCTCGAACAGGACTGAAGCCGCTATGCGGTGGCGAGACAGACTAGCGTAGAATGCCGATAAGCCGCCGCGCATCGTCGGCGGTTGCACCCCGACTGATGATTGTCCGTCCCTTCGAATCCCGCATGATGTAGCGACCCTTGCGAAGGGTTTCCGTGATCCCGTTGGCGTGGCGGACATTGATCGAGCCATCGCTGCCCTCACTCGATTGCGTCACCGTCGATCCGCTGGACGTAGAACTCGAGCTACCGTTCCCTGTGCTGGCACTGCCACCACCGTTGCCGTTGTTGCTGTTGTTGCCGCCGCCGGACTTCCCGTTCCCGTTTCCTCCGCCGTTGCCATTCCCGCCACCGTTTCCGTTTCCGCCGCCGTTACCGCCTCCGTTGCCGCTGCCGTTCCCATTTCCGCCGCCGTTTCCGTTACCGCCGCCGTTGCCATTGCCGTTTCCATTGTCTTTCGCTGATGCAGAGAACGGAAGAGCGACCGCAATTCCAGCGGTGCCTGCAAAAAGCTTCAGCAAAGAGCGTTTGGAAAGAATCATGGCATGCCTCATTTCGGTATCAGCTACGCAAGTCAATACGCGTTAGATCATTGTATTGTTTCCAAACTAGGAGGGCATCAGACCTATGGGAGTGGGGGCGCAAGACTTTGGTCCCATATTGCCGACTTTTCATAAAACGTGGGTCCGATTTTACACGCGACGTTCAGGAACACCTAGGGTGAGTATGATACGGCGACGCCGTCTTCTCCTTAACTGCACATTGTCGTCACCGGTCTGCCTCATTCCAGGATCGTCAACTGTACTGCGAGAAGGAGCTTTGCTTGGACGAAAAGGAACAGCGGCGGCGCATGCGCTGCGATCATATATGGGAGGATGCGGGCCCCAAAGGCCGACATCGTGATCACTGGGCACGGGCGGAATAAAACCACGGGGCGACGGAAGAGGCAGCCGAAGGAACCAAGGCAATCGGAACGCCAAAAGACAGTTTAACGATGAAAGGACCACCAAGGATTCGGCCGTGGACATCCGACCTGCGCTGATGATCAGTGCAGACTGATCGCGCACTGCTCGAGGCCAGACCGGCAACACCCTGGCACCTCAGGGATGGCCAGACGCGGTCACGAGCCATAGGATGCTCCGATCGCACGCAATGAGAGATTGATCGGCCAATAACCGATCCGAACATCTATCTTCGATTGCAGACCCTGGTCGCATTCGGGTAGAAATCGCTAGGGATTCTCCGGAGCGAGCCATGCACATTCAGCCGCAACAGCGGATTTATATCTGCTTTTTCCTGTTTGCGGTGTCGATGGGAGCGACATTGTCGCGCCTGCCCGATCTTCAGGATGCCCTGCGGATCGACAAGTCGGAATTGGGCCTGACACTGATCGGCGCCGCAATCGGCGCTCTGCTGTCACTGACATTCTCCTCCCCGCTCGTTGCCCGCCTTGGTGCACGCACGACGGCATTCGCAACAGTTCTTGGAACCTCCGCTCTGCTTGCGCTCGTGCCATGGATGACCGCTGCCCCGCTCGTATTCGGTCTCCTCTTCCTGGAGGGACTGTTGGCCGGTGCACTCGAGATAAATTTAAACGTCGAAATTGATCGCATAGAGGCCCAGCTGGGCCGCGGGGTCATGAACAGGGCCCATGGGTTTTGGAGCCTTGGCTTCTTCGTCACCGCGCTCATATCGGCTGCTCTCCGTCAGGCGGGAATGTCAATGCAACTCCATCTCGCGCTGACATTCACCTTCGTCCTTGTCGCTGGTGGGGTCGTCATTGGTGGAATGCGCAATGCCCCGGCCAAACCGAACACCGAACATGTCGATGCCGGGCATATCGCTCTTCCGACGGCAGGCCTGTTGCCCCTCTGCCTGATCGGAATTGCTGCATTTCTTGTCGAGGGAGCAGGCATCGACTGGTCGGCCATCTATATGCGCGACGTATTCCAGTCGGAACCATTCGTCGGGGGGCTTGGCCTTACCCTCTTCACCTTCTTCATGGCCCTGGCAAGGTTATTTGCAGACCCGTTTGTCGATCGCTTTGGCTCACGTTCCGTGGCCGTCGTCCTTCTCATTACATCTGCCGCGGGTCTTTGCGCGGTTTCACTGTCGCCCCACCAGAGTATCGCACTGGTCGGATTCGCGTTGATGGGTGCCGGATGCAGTGCCGTCTATCCTCTTGCTGTCTCGGCAGCCGCTCAACGAGTCGACAGGGCAGCCCATGTCAACGTCGCAGCCCTGGGTCAGATGTCGTTCGTCGTGTTTTTCCTGGCCCCGCCTCTCCTCGGCTTCGTCGCCGAACAGGCTGGCATTCGCACCGCGTTTTTCATTTGCCTTCCGGTCATCCTGACTGCGCTTTTGTGCGTCCGATCTCTCTCCTATCAACGGAAAGTCATGATCGCCCAGAACGCAAGCCGTCCCGGCATTACTCTGGGGTCATGAACCAAGCCGAACCTGATCGATTGCTCATGTCGGGGCACCGGTGGAACAAACGGACGGAAATTGTGTTCCTGTCCCGCTGACCACATTTGGGGGACTTTTATGCCGCAAAAATCTGGGTTCGACGTCGAGGCAGGTGACCATTTGGCTCTCGGCGCGACACCTGACGCTGATGGTGTCAACTTTGCTCTCTTCTCGGCGCATGCCGAACGGGTCGAGCTTTGTCTTTTTGATGCAGAGGGCGGCAACGAACACCGTATCGAGCTTCCGGAATACACCAACGAGATCTGGCACGGTCGCATCCCTGGCCTGAAACCGGGAGCGCTTTATGGCTACAGGGTCTACGGGCCTTACGATCCGGAAAACGGCCATCGCTTCAATCCCAACAAGCTTCTCATTGATCCATACG
Source organism: Rhizobium sp. BK661 (assembly GCF_024808825.1). Classification (NCBI taxonomy): domain Bacteria; kingdom Pseudomonadati; phylum Pseudomonadota; class Alphaproteobacteria; order Hyphomicrobiales; family Rhizobiaceae; genus Rhizobium; species Rhizobium sp. BK661. The sequence continues at coordinate 93,727 of NZ_JANTYT010000008.1, forward strand.
CGCGGGAGCTCGTCGGAGACATCCATTGGGGTCAATCTTGCTTCGGCTACGATCTCGAAAGCGAGGAAAAGGACCTTTCCTTCAATGGAGCCGACAGCGCACCCGACATGCCCAAATGCCGTGTGATCGACCCGAACGACTTCACTTCACTCGACGATCTCAAACCCGGCATACCCTGGTCACGTACGATCTTTTACGAGGCACACGTGAAGGGGATGACGCAATTGCATCCTGCCGTCCCCGAACAGCTGCGGGGCACGTTTGAGGGCTTGGCGACCCGGGACGTCGTCGAGTACGTGAAAAGCTTGGGAATCACCTCCATTGAGCTTCTCCCCGTCCATTATTTTCCCGATGATGCCCACCTACTCGACAAGGGGCTGAGGAATTACTGGGGGTATAACACGATCGGCTTCTTCGCTCCGGCTTCGCGCTACTACGGGCCCCATGGCCTTTCAGGATTCCGAAATATGGTCCGCGCTTTCCATGATGCGGGGATAGAAGTCATCCTTGATGTCGTCTACAACCATACTGCGGAGGGAAACGAGCTCGGACCAACCCTTTCGTTCAAGGGTATCGACAACTTCTCCTACTACCGGACGATGCCCGACGAAGCACGCTACTACATCAATGACACCGGCACCGGAAATACCGTCAACACCTCGCATCCCCGTGTCCTGCAAATGATCACGGACTCCTTGCGCTACTGGGCGCAGGTCATGAATGTCGACGGATTCCGCTTCGACCTCGGCACCATCCTCGGGCGGGAACCAGAGGGTTTCGACCAGCGAGGAGGCTTCTTCGATGCGGTTGGGCAGGATCCGGTCCTTTCCCGTCTCAAGCTGATTGGCGAGCCTTGGGACATTGGACCGGGCGGTTATCAGGTCGGTGGTTTTCCCCCCGGCTGGTCCGAGTGGAATGACAAATACCGCGATACAATGCGCGACTACTGGAAGGATGAAGACGGAACCGCGCGCGACTTTGCCGCACGCGTGCTCGGATCAGGTGACATTTACGACTTCCGCGGGCGCAGACCTTGGGCAAGTGTTAACTTCGTGACAGCACATGACGGGTTCACGCTGAACGATCTGGTCTCCTATAACGAAAAACATAATGAAGCGAATGGTGAAGCCAATCGTGATGGCCACGACCACAACCGAAGCTTCAATTACGGCGCCGAAGGCCCCACCGACGATGATGGGATCAATTCTGTCCGCGATCGCCAGAAGAGAAATTTCCTCGCCACCCTCCTCCTGTCCCATGGCGTTCCCATGCTTTTGGCTGGCGACGAATTCGGCCGCAGCCAGATGGGCAACAACAATGGCTACTGCCAGGACAGCGATATAAGCTGGCTGCATTGGCAAGGGCTGCCGGACAGCGCACAGGCTCTGCGCGTCTTTACAGCTCGGCTGATTGCGCTCCGCCAGGAACAACCACTACTGCGGCGTGAAAGCTGGCGCAACGACCTTACGATTAGCTGGCTCAACCCTGTCGGCGGTGAACAGACCGAAGACCATTGGGACGATGAGGGAAGCACGACACTTGGGCTGCGCCTGACCACCAAGCTCGATGGCAATGAAAATGCCTGGAAGGAGGCGCTGGTGCTGTTCAACCCTCACGACGGTCAGGTGCCGTTCAATCTTCCATCACTGGAAGACGGCCAATGGATTTTGGAGCTTACGACCGCCGACCCTGACGTGGAGAGGGTCGATCTCAACGACACCGATCACTATGACCTGGAACCCAGAAGCCTTGTCATCTTGAGGCGAGCTTGAGCGGTAGACGGAAGCTCCGTGCTTGTGTTTCGCGCCGTACCCCTGTTGTCGAAAACCGCAAGCGCCCGCCCGGCCGGTTAAGAATCCATTCCGGAACATCAGTCGCTTTCGCGGGTTGATGGAAGCGACCGCTTCAGAGGAATTTGGATGAGCGTACCCCCGATGACATCCGAGACTTCAGACAGTCCGATGATGAAGGCACGGGCCATCCCGCAGCTGATCGATCCTGACGCCGAGCCATTCGTCGCCAAGGCGATCGAGGAACTTGCTTCCTCCGAAATACCGTTTCTGGTCGCAGGGACTTACGCCGTCAGTGCCTATACGGGCATCTCCCGTCTCACCAAGGATCTGGACATATTCTGCAAGGCCGGAGACTGCGGGCGCATCCTTGGCTACTTCAGGGAGCGTGATTACGAGATCGCGGTCGAGGACGAGCGCTGGATCGGGAAAGTGCTGAAAGGAAAGCACTTTTTTGATGTCATCTTCGCCTCATCCAATGGCACGATGCCGGTCGGCGACGCGTGGTTCGATGACGCCCGGATGATTGAATTATGCGGGTTTCCCGTCCGCATCGTCAGTCCGACTGAACTGATCTGGTCGAAATGCTTCATTCAACTGAGACACCGCTATGATGGTGCTGACATCGCCCACGTCATCTTGCGGGCCAGCGAAGAAATCGATTGGGCAAGACTGCTCGGATACCTCGAGGTGCAGTGGGAAGTGCTTCTGATCCATCTCCTCAACTTTCGATGGATTTATCCTACCGAGCGAGACAGGGTTCCCCAGTGGCTCCTGGATGAACTGATTGATCGCCTGAAGACCCAATGCGACATGCCCCTGCCGCAAATGCGCATCTGCCGCGGGCGGATGTACTCCCGTGTCGACTACGAAATCGACGTGAAGGAGTGGGGCTTTGCGGATGTCGGTGGCGAAGGCGAGATGCGAGGCAATTGGGAGATCGATGATGACCAGTAGTGCCGGCAAGCTCAAGGTGGCGGCAGTCGCCGACCTGCATGTGAAGGAGGATGGAAAAACCTCCTACAAGGACATGTTCACAGAAATATCAGGCGTCGCGGACGTTTTGGTCATAGCCGGCGATTTGACAGATCTCGGCAAACCAAAGGAGGCCGAGTTGCTGGCGGCGGATCTCAGAAGCTGCACGATCCCGGTTGTCGCGGTTCTCGGCAACCATGATTATGAAAGCGGGATGGTTGAGGAAGTATCCACGGTACTGACCGATGCGGGAGTGGTACTCCTTGACGGAAACCCGACCGAGATAGACGGTGCGGCGTTCGTCGGTGTCAAGGGTTTTGCCGGTGGCTTTGGCCGCCATATGCTTGGGTCTTTTGGAGAAAGCGCCATCAAGGCCATGGTCGCCGAAAGCATCGACGAATCCATGCGGCTGGAAAACGCAATGCGCAGGATCAGTTCGGACCGGGCAATGGTGGTGCTTCACTATGCTCCGATTGCGGAGACCGTGGAAGGTGAGCCCCCGGAAATCTATCCGTTTCTCGGATCCTCGAGACTTGCGGAAACCATCGATCGTTTCAATGTAGCCGCAGTCGTTCACGGTCATGCACACCACGGTACCTATGAGGGCAAAACCCCGCGGGGGGCTCCGGTCTACAATGTCGCCGCCCACGTCGAAAAACCGAACGGGAAGCCGTACGCGATCCTTGATCTGTAAGCTCTACTGACGAAACGACAGCTCGTTTTCGAAGCAAAACTCAAACTATCAGCCAGACGTGACGCGCCAGACAGTATTGCCCGCATCATCAGCGATCAGCAGTGCACCTCCCTTGTCCAGTGCCAGACCGACCGGTCTGCCTCTGGCTTCATTCCTGTCGCTCAGGAAGCCGGTGACGATGTCGACCGGTTTTCCGTTCGGCTTACCTGCTTCGAACGGCACGAAGACGACCTTATATCCGTTGAAGGAATGCCTGTTCCAACTGCCATGCTCGCCGATAAAGGCGCCACCAGAATAGGCGGCTGTAAGGCTCTGTCCCTGGTTGAACACCAGACCGAGCGGGGCAACGTGAGAGCCGAGGGCATAATCCGGTGCGATCGCCTTTTCGACAAGGTCGGGCCTTTGCGGCATTACGCGTGGATCAACGTTCTTTCCGTAATAACTGTATGGCCACCCATAGAAGCCGCCTTCCTTCACCGAGGTCATATAGTCGGGAACGAGGTTGGGGCCGAGTTCGTCACGTTCATTGACCACCGTCCAGAGTGCCTTTGTCGTCGGTTCGAATGTGAGGCCGTTTGGATTGCGAAGCCCATCGGCGAATACCCGTGCCCGTCCCGATGCGCGATCAACCTCCCAGATGGCGGCCCGCCCCTTTTCGGCCTCGATCCCGTTTTCGGTAATGTTGCTGTTAGAACCGACACCAACATAGAGGCGCAAACCGTCCTCGCTCGCCACAAGGCTCTTCGTCCAGTGATGATCAATCGGCCCACCCGGCAGTTCGGTAAGGCGGGTGCCCGGATCGGAGATCTTCGTATCACCGTCCTTGTAGGGATATCGCATGATCGCGTCCGTGTTCGCAACGTACAGCTCTTTCCCGACGAGCGCGACACCGAACGGTGAATTCAAATGTTCGAGGAACGTCTGCTTGATATCGGCCTTGCCGTCACCGTCCGTGTCACGCAGAAGCGTAATTCGATTGGCGGGCTTGCCACCCCCGCTATTGGTGGCGAAGGCTTCAACGAAGCCCATGATGATATCCTTGGGCCGCTTGGCTGGTGCCTCGGCAGGAGCCTCTGACTCGACCACGAGGATGTCGCCATTCGGCAGCGTGTAGAGTGATCTTGGATGCTGTAGTCCTTGCGCGAGAGCCTGGATCTTCAGCCCAGACGCGACCGACGGCGTTTCGTTGCTTTTCCAGCCGACGACCTTGGCAAGATGCATCGGAGGAAAGAGATATTGCGACTGCTCGGGAAGATCGGGCGTCGGGCCTATGCCGCCGGATGGATCCGGATCGTTGTCACTGCATGCAGCCAAAATCGTCGAAGCCAGCAGTATCGAACAGGCTCGGACCTTCAGATTGGGCGAAAGGTTGTTCATCCCATTACCTCCTCTGCCGGATGGCGCTGAATGCCCGCGCCAAGCAACGCGGCAATGACGATTGCCACGAAGGTTGCGATCGAGGTTGCCAGGCCCGTCGGCACGACAGACGTCCAGGCATCCCTGCTGTGAATGAGTGTGTTTAGAAAACCGAGGAGAAACGCTGCCAGAAGACATCCGAAGTACATGACAAGGCGCAATGGAGCCGTCGTCAGAACCCCACGGCTCCAATCCGCAACAACCCCTATCGCTCCGACGACGCCCAATACCAAGCCTGCCATCAGAAGCCAGGCCGAGAAATCGGCCCAGGTCATTTCAGCGGTCTTCCAATAGGCGATGTCGGTCAGCAGGGCACCGATAAAACAGGTTGCCGAGAAATGGAGGGGAATAGAGCGGAAGGCGGTCCTGGGGGCCACAGGTTGAAGGGGAAGCAGGGCGTGAGATGACATGGCATTGATCCGGCTGAAGTTTCGGCCCAAACGACGTGACGGCCGGAATGTTCCAGCGGCAAAATGTTACACACCTCTGTCTGGGTGCACCTCGATAGGAGGCTGGAACCCACACGCAGGCTTGCGCGTTACGCGAGACTTCCATGGCAACAGAAAACGGGACCAAATGCTGGAGTTTCATACCACGGGCGCGCCAAAAGCTGGCAATCCAATCAAGGTTGTTGGCTCAGCTTTGCGACGAGCGAAACCGGTCTTACCTGGCCAACCGGTCATTCGCCCGGGATGGAACGCCTGGCGCAGCGAATGTGCGGATAAAGCAGCCTTCCTCGTCGATGGCGCAGCCTATTTTTCCGCCCTCGATCATGCTCTGAGACAGGCACGCCGCGAGATCTGGATCGTCGGCTGGGACTTCAACCCCGACATCCGGCTGAAGCCAAAGACGAGCACCCAAACACTTGGCGAACTGCTTCTGTCCATCGTCGATAGCCATCCGCAGCTACAGGTCCGGATTTTGGTCTGGGGCATGGGCCCGATCTATTCAGGCAAGTCGCTCCAGCTCTTCCATCGCAACCCCGTCTCCCATCCGCAGATTTCCTTGCGTTTTGATTTCCGGCACCCGCTTCGCGCATGCCACCATCAAAAGCTTGTATCGATTGACGGAAACCTGGCCTTCCTCGGCGGGATCGACCTTACCGCCAGACGATGGGACGAGCCTGATCATCGCGTGTCAAATCCGCTGCGTCGTTCTCCCGACGGCACGCCTTACGAGCCGGTTCACGACATCCAGTCAGTCATCTCAGGCAAGGCGGCAGAGTTGGTCGGCGATGTCGCGCGCCGGCGCTGGAAGAAAGCAACGGGCGAAAAGATCGAGCCCTTAAAGCGGCCATCGGATATCTGGCCAGTCGTTGCTGCCGAGATGGAGAACATTCCTGCCGCCATTGCTTTGACCGAACCTGGTCTCATCGGAAAGAGGGGGCGTTATGAGGCAAGGCGGCTGACGCGGGATGCCATCGCTTCCGCACAGCGTCTTATCTATGTCGAAACGCAGTACCTCGCATCATCCAGTGTCGCTCGGGCCCTTGCGAAGCGATTGAAGGATCCAGATGGCCCGGAGATCGCGGTGGTCGTTACGAAAAGCTCGCACGGCTTCATCGAAAAGCTCGCAATGGGGAACAATCGTGACAGGTTGATCCGCCGACTGAAGCGCGTCGATCGTCATGGTCGACTGAAAGTCATGTATGCCGTTGTTCCGGACGAGCAAGATAAAGATCAAGAACTCACTGTTCATTCGAAGCTGATCATTGTGGATGACCGCTTCATGCGCATTGGCTCGTCCAATCTCAACAACCGATCAGAGGGCCTGGACACCGAGTGCGATCTTGCCCTCGAGGCAAATTCAAAGAAGCATCAAGACGCGATCTCATTCCTGCGGCATCGCCTGATGGCAGAGCATCTGGACGCAAGTCCTGCAGACGTCACCGAGTTGGAACGATCTTGCAGATCAATGCTGACAACAATCGATGAGCTGAATATCGGACGACGAAAACTGAGAGAATTTCCGGTCGATATCCAGGGAAAAACAGAGTTGTTACCCGGTACATCGTTTGTCGATCCACGCAAACCCTATTGGCCGCTACAACGATTGCGCCTGCGCCTCGGTCGTATCCTGAGCGGGCTTGGTTGAGGATGTGGCCTTTCGCTTGCGGAAGGTCAGCTCGCTGATCCCGAAGACAGCCAGGCCGATCATGAGGGGAAGAAGAAAATATACGACGCGAAAAGCGACGAGCGCCCCAATCGAGGCAGAGCCTGGCAAGACATGGTTGACAGTCGCCTCCAGCACGCCAAGACCGCCTGGAACATGTGTGACAAGGATTGCCACATTAGCCAGGACGAAGGCCGTAGCCGTCTGGACAAAATTGACGTCGCCGCTCGCTGCCAGAAGCTGGTGCAGGCAGGCCGCCACGAAAATGAAATTCAAGGTACCGATAATGACCTGCCCCACTGCCAATTTAGTGTTAGGCATTTCGAAGCTCCATCTCCAGAGCTTCAGTTCCGATCGCACTGTCCCGGCCAAAATGACGTAAGCCACGGGAACAAGGAGGCAAAGGATTCCCATCCAAAGCAGCCCAGCCGAGCCGATGCGGAGCAGATTGCTCGCATCGCCGGGATTGACGAGCAGGGCAATGCCAGCCAGCGTTGACAAGCCGATGCCAACAGTGACGCCGCAAAACAGTATGACCTTGGCCACTTGCTGAGCATCGAGACCCCACCGCGAGTAGAATCGGTATCGTACGGCTCCGCTGCTAAGGGCTGCAACGCCGAGATTGTGCCCGATCGAAAGTCCGGTGAAGGATGCAACGGCAGCCCGCCGATAGCTCAACGGCCTGCCTGCGTAGCGGAGTGCCATCCAATCAAAGCCGGTCAGGCACAAATACGAAAGCGCTGAGCACCCAAGGCTCGCCATGAGTCGCGTTTTGGGAATTGCAACAACAGACGCCATGATTTCGTCAAGCGAGTACCGCTTGAAGACCTTGTAAAGAAGGTAAGCTGCAAGAAGAAGGCCCAACATAAGAGTCAGATTGATGAAAATGCGCTTGGCTGTCATGAAGATCCCGATTGCATTGAGCTTTCAATGGGAACGAAATAAACCAACGCGGGTTCCCGCCGAATGAGTATCACGTCAGCGTCATTGCCGGCCCCTCTGCGCGGACTGAGGATCCTTACATACAATGTTCACAGTTGCATCGGGACGGATCGACGCCTCGACCCGAACCGCATAGCAGAGGTCATCGCGCAATCGAAAGCCGACATCATCGCCCTCCAGGAGCTTGATGTGGGAAGAAAGCGAACCGGCCGTATCGATCAGGCCCAGACGATTGCAAGCCTTCTTAAGATGGAATCCCACTTCCATCCTGCGCTGCACGTGCGCGAAGAGCGTTACGGCGATGCGATCCTAACAGCGCTTCCCACAAAACTGGTAAGGGCCGGGTCCCTGCCCTCGGTCGGCGAGACGCGTGGCGCGATCTGGGCGGAAGTGACTGCCCAGGGTCACCGTCTCAACGTGATCAATACCCATCTCGGCTTGCGAGCAGGAGATCGAAGGCGACAGGTTTCAACACTCCTCGGTGAGAACTGGATGGGTAGCGCCGCATTTCGCGCACTGCCTGCCATCATTTGTGGCGATCTCAATGCCGTGGGCTCGTCCGCCGCCTATCGGCACCTGGCGCAGCACTTTCAGGACGCACAATTGATGGCGCCTCGCAAGCCCCGGCCGACTTTCCCATCGAGGTTCCCACTATTGCGTCTTGACCATATTTTCGTTTCCGAGGGGTTTGGTGTCACTGCTTCCGAGATCCAGACCAACCTTCTCGCCCGCCAGGCATCGGACCATCTGCCGCTGATGGTTGAATTGGATTTGCAACGGTCTGGCTGAGCGAGCATAAGGTTCCTGTTCGAACCACTACTCATCTCACCTGACACGGGAATTGATATAGCTTGTGGCCAGCTGAGCTCCGCGTTGGGAAAACCAAAGGTGCAAAAGACTGCCCATCAATTCAGTCGTTTGATCGGGAACTAAACGACGCCGCCGCGGTTCGTAGTTTTCTCGGTGCGTAAGCTGATGGGGCACCAGAGCCGTATTCAAACAGGTGGGTAACGCGGTGTCGAACGCCTTGGCGACACGAACAGCTTGCCCGCAAAAGACAAGACCGGACTTTGTCCGTATCATCCCACCGGCAGTCTACGCCGGAAGCAAACCAAGGATTTGTCGACTGAAACAGATAGCGCCCCTGTTGTTCAAAGGACGAACCGTCCTCATTGTTGAGGAGGGACACCTTCTCGACGATGACACGCGCCTGCTTCTCGAAACAGGCGGTGCCATCGTGATCGCTGCAGCATCGGTGCCGTCAGGCCTGACATTGTTGACGAATGAGAACATTGACGCTGCCATCCTCGATCTACAATTCGATGGTGACGCAGTGTTTCCATTAGCCGAAAGGCTGCTATTCCTCGAAATTCCCTTCATCTTCGCCACAGCCTATGTCAGCCCGGAACTTTCGGGCATCTATGGTGGCTTCCATCTTTGCGCAAGGACGACAGAACTCCAGCAGATTGCCGAGGCTCTTTTTGGAACTGTCGCCTCGATCTGAGACTGCCATCTTCAATTCGTGCGGTTTCGTACTTAACGCATGAGGCCGGAACGAAGTACCCGGTCAGTCCTTCTCCTTCATGTATCTCCAAGGGAAGGCCATACTCGTGTACAGTTCAACCGAAACCGTTCGCCGGGAAATCGTGAGTCTGATGCCGGCGTTGCGCGCGTTTGCGAGAACCTTTTATCGGAACGCCGCCGATGCCGATGATCTGGTTCAAGAAACGCTGGTCCGCGCACTTATTCACCTGGACCGTTATGAAGAGGGGACCCGGCTCAAATCCTGGCTCTTCACAATCATGCGCAACACCTTCTGCTCGTGCTATCGAGTGACAAGAAGGGAAGCGGTCGGGACGTTGGAATGCGTGTCCTCGCGGGAAAGCGTTCAGCCGGACCAGGAATGGCGCATTCGAGGTCATGAACTGGAAGCGGCCTGTGTGCGCCTGCCTGAGAAATATCGGGGCGCCTTCGAGTTCGTCTTCATTGACGGACGCAGCTACGAGGAAGCTGCGGATCATTTTCAGTGCCCTATCGGCACCATTAAAAGCCGCGTCAACCGTGCACGCCAGCACTTGATGCATGCGCTGTCCTAGCGAGTATCCAAACGACTGCTATACTGTCTGATGCCAAAGAATTGCCCGCTAACCATTACGGCCTTCGATCGCAGGACCGACAGTAATTCTTATGAAATGCGGAACGGGAAAGAGATTTGCACGTTCGAGCCATATGTCCGGGACACAATATCCCTGCTTGTCTAACACATGACCGAAGCCGTGGGAGAACACCATGATACTGGGCAGTCAGATCAAAGCGGCCAGGGCCCTGTTGGGTTGGCAGGTGAGCGACCTTGCCAGGGCCGCGGGAGTAACGGCAAGCACTATCGATCTTGTGGAAAACCAGATGGGGATAATTGCTGACGATACCGAGGGCTTAAGGGATATCATCGCCTCGGTGGAGAGGAGCGGTGTTGTCTTCTTAACAGAATATTCGAATGAGGGTGGACCAGGCGTGCGCCTCAAACCAGCAGAAAGGGTCTATACCGATGAAGCGGACACGGTTCAATACAAGGAATATCTCGTAAACGATGCGCCACCCGGTGCCGGTGGCTAGCTCTGTCCCCCTTCCTTCCGGTCGCAAACCCAGGACCATGCTTACGATAATTTTAATCGCTCTCAGCCGCTAGAGGCCGAATGCGTCCATTCGATCGCCTATATGCCGTCGAAATCACTTCACGGAGTCCACTAGGACGGGACGCAGAGGTAATCTTTCATGACGAAGCCTTGGACCTATAGCCGCGGACCGATCTGTTCAACGGAACCGGATATCATAAAAGCAACCACGATCAATGATCTCCTCCGTGAACCGGTTGGCATATTGCCGGTAAGGGTCGGCGATCCTATCAAGCCATTCGAATGCGGCCTCTGGAACCATTTGAGACTGCGCTTGCGGCCCGGTGTTTCCGTTACATCGTTGCGGAAGGCCACGGGCGCGTACCTCCATTCAAAACGATATTTCTTTGCAATGGCGCAACCCGACTCCCTGCGCTTCGACATCGACGGCGCGCCGGCGGCCCCGGTCTCGAATGAGGATCGCCTTGCGGCCCAAGAGCGGTATGAAATGTTGCGACGAACTGATGCTCCTGCGTTGGAACCTGCTGCGCCTTTGTTGGCGAAAGCAGATCGGATCCGCGCCGGTCTTCTACCTCGCGCGCAGGTGGGTGTGGCCAGTCGCATTCGCTAGCCACTGCTCCGTGGGCACCGATGGTGGCCGAGTTGCGCAATCCGTAACCGCTTCGCTCCGTTGAAGCCGGAAGCGATAACGGAAGTAAACCGGCCGTTCCCTTCCGCTCGTTCGTATAGGCGCTTCTATCGCCTGCAGAACCGTTTGTGAAGATGGTGTTGAGAAGGGCCGCCACCTGGCTTCGGAATGCTCGAATCGGGTCAGCAGCTTCCGGCGTTCGACGTGACATTGTTATACGCATTGTGGTCAAAAACGTCCATGGAATTTCGCCGGGATCGCTGAAACAGTGGGTTTAGAGACGCTATTCCTCATCAGGTGACGGAGAGATTATCCGTGTTCCGGTCATGCTTTTTCGAACCAGGGCCATGAGCATCGGTCCTGGTGAAAACTGCTTTCGCTGGGCACGGCGTGTCAGATCCCGCAGGTATCCGCCAGCCGAGTTGATACACCGACCTCGCTCCAGGATGCAGGCCACGGCAATAGCCGCGTTCTCCGGGCCCATTGCGTGGCAGGCGTCTTCAAACGTCGCTGAACTCACGCCGAGCATCGATCTGACGACAACAGCCGCATTCATCAGGTCCCTCCAGCTGTTAATCACACCGCGCGGGCCATAGGCGGCGATATCAGGGCATGCTTTCAAAACAAGACTAAGCGGCAGTGCCTGGCTGGACGTGGATGGTGGAGGCTCCTCCCCGATCGAGCTGACGCGAACTGGCCGTTCCGCGGATGCTTCAGATTCAAGATAAGATTCGGTATTAGAACTCTGTGTGTGGTGCTCATTGTGAGCGTCATTGGAGCTCGAATTATCCAAATCTTGGTGGAATTTCAGGATATTGATGATCCTTGCCTGCAAACGGCGCATACCGTCGAGAATGACATGGATATCATCGAGCGATTGTGAGCGGGAAATCCTATCCACGAGATCCTGATAGGCCACCTCGATCATCTGCCAGTCGCCTTCAATGCCTTCTTCCTTGGCGACGCCGAAGAGCTTTCGCACATCGCGCCGGCAGATGGTCAAACTCTCCCTTGCCCTGCGCGTGGCTGTGCGCTCCGCAACGACCTGCTTGGCAATGCCCGCGAACTCCTCAGCGCGCGACAGCAGGGGCGACAGATCGAAACCATAGGCGCTTTCGATCTCCCCTCCCCTGCCCCTATGGGCGTATCGCTTGCCATTGGCACTGTCCCGACGCAGGATCACGCCCGCCTCAACGAGAAACGCGAGATGCCTGCGAAGTGTGGCGCCCGCTATGCCGTGGGCACGGAGCGAAAGCTGCGCATTTGACGGGAAGACGACGAGTTGGGCGTCTTGGCGAAGCTCATTCTCGGGATAGAAGCTCAACAGCGCGTCAAGCACAGCCAGACTGCGGTCTTTCAGGCCGAGCGACTGCATAGCTTCAGAGACGTCACGAAAGACGCTCCATTTGTTTACCGATTTGCCCTGGCTGATTTCGGATACGGCGGTGTGCCGTTTCACCAGCGCAAGCGTCATCGGCCGCCGCCCAAAGGGCGTCGTCACATGTTCACCTTGCATTTTCCTTCACCTTTCAGAAGGCAAAAGAAATCTGCTCACCAAAACGGTGCCAAAGACTCTTGACTGTGATTCGAGGAAGTGCGATTCTCTGGTTGTCTAGATCAGAGGAAGGCTTCCACGGCGGCAACGTTGAGGGGGCCTTTTTCTTTTGCTGTTCAATCTCCCGTTTGCTGTTTCTCTTCAGAATGCGAATACTGCTCGAATAGGCTTTCTAGGTTGCTGGAGAGCCATTGCCCGAAGGATTTGCCCTTCGGATTTCCAAATTCCATAACGAGGCCGTTGCCCTTTGGCGTTGCCAGGACACTCACGGACTGGTCCGACGGTGTCCACGCGGTACCTGCCCGTGTCTGCTTGCTACGGCGATTCGATTTTCCGGCTGATTTCAATGCGGAAAGAAGAACGAGAAACTTCGCTTCATCTGTTTCACATGCGAGGAATGCTTGGTCCTGCACAGCCTCGCGCGCGCGCGCGTTAATCGAAGGGTTCAGTACCAGCTTTTTCAGCTCTTCCCAGCGGTCTCGTCCAACACCCTTGGCTGCCCCGAGGGCGTCAAGAACTGTGTCCGGAACGATCTCGGCGACAGAAAGCATTCGCGACAACAGGCTGTCATCGACCGTGAGGGCCGTCTTCAAAACCTCCCTCGACATGCCACTTCTCTGGAGCCGGCTCGCAAAAATCGCCTTCTCAATGAAGGTCAGATCTGCGCGAGCCGTGTTCTCCTGGCCCTGGGCGATCACATGTTCGATATCGGCGAGCGGTTTGACGACTGCCCTCACCTTCAACCCGAGCTCCCGGGCTGCACGGGCTCGGCGGTGGCCAAATACGATCATGTATCGGCCGTCATCGCTCGGATGCGGCCGCACCAGGATAGGGGTCGATTGCCCGGACTGACGGATGGCCTCCTTCAGGTTCTCAAAGGCCTCATCGTCGTCACCAATTCGATCGGCAACGAAAGACCCATCGAGATCGCCGGGATCGAGCGAAATGACTGCCTCGCCATCAAGGACGCGCATGGACGTCTCGGCGAGCTCATCCAGCGACTGGATCATCGACCTGGAGGCCCCGCGCCGTGTATAGGACGCCCGGGCCTCGGACGCAGACGGGGCGCCGCGGTCGACATCGTCGCCCAACGTCGCCGTCACGCTCGCAAGAAGGTTTTTTCTAGCCATTTCCGTCTCCGTTGTGAGTGCCCATCCCTCTGAAAGAAAACAATTTTTCCGCGGTTTGCACGGCTGTCAAAAACCTCACTTCCGTCCCCACGCATTATGGATCAAGGAAACAATCTCGCCATTGACCGCATTCAGGCTTTCGACGGCACGTTCATAGGTTGACCGGGTGAACTGAGACTTCTCGATCTCGTACAAGGTCTGCTTGGTGATCCCGGCATCTGAAATTGCCGTCGATTTCAGCATCTGGTTCTTCAGCATGCGCTTGTTGAAAAGGGCTTGAAGGAACCCGACCATCTGCGCCTGCGGCTGATCGGTAGGCTCGTAGCGTGTCACGAGGTAGCGGAACCATTTCAGCTTCACCGAAGCGCCGGCGCTCTTGATCGATTCAAGGATGCCACCAAGCATCAGGAGGAACTGGCTCATCGACATGACGTCAAGCATTTGGGGATGGACGGTGATCAGAACGGCAGTCGACGCCGTGAGTGCCGTCAGGGTGAGGTAGCCAAGCTGCGGGGGGCAGTCGATCACCACAACGTCATAGCGATCGTCGACTTCCTTCAAGGCATTCGAGATCCGCGTGAAAAAGAGCTTGCCTTCCTGAAGGTTCTTGCTGGATGCCGCAAGCGGTGTCTCATACTCGTATTCCTGAAGCTCCAGATTGGCGGGAACAATATCAAGCCCCGGGAAATTGGTAGGACGAATGAGTTCCGTGATCGACTTGCGATCGCTGTCGTAACGCAGTGCTTCGTAAAGGGAGGGATTTCGATCGAGTTCCGGCTGAATCCCATGGAGGGCTGTCATCGATGCCTGCGGGTCAAGATCGATGGCGAGGACACGGTGACCAGTCAGAGCCAGATACTGGGCAAGATGCGCTGCCGAAGTCGTCTTTCCGGAGCCGCCCTTGAAGTTCACGACGGAAATGACCTGTAAGCCTTCACCATTGCGGCGGTGAGGAACATACTTTTTGAAATCCGAACGGCCATGCTTGTCGAGATAGCGGCGCAACTCCATCATCTGTTCGGCAGTGTAAGACCGACGTCCCGAGCCAGAGACCTGAGGAGCAGGGCCCTTGCCTTCGAGGTGAAGCTTCTTGATGTGGTTTTGCGTGACGCCGAGATACTCGGCGACCTCGGCCAACGAAAACTGCCGAAGCCCTTTCATCGCGTTAGGGGGGTACTGCTCTAGCCGAAGCATGTTCAGCTTGTCAGAAATCAGCTCGCCCTGCTCAAGGATTTCCTTGTCAAAATCAAGGTCTTCGATGAAGACTGGTGCCATGTTCATATCTTGCCATCTTCCGGAATAACGCTTTTCTCAAGCGATCTGCATCATAAGCGTGATTTAGATGCGATTCTCTAGCCGGCGCAAGAAGTTTTTAGTTAACAAAGGCTTAATATGCCGATTCTTTATCATAGGCTGGCTTCGGACGCTGGCAGGTGTGCCGCGATCCGGCAAATGCGAATCAACTCAATGATTTTCAACGATAATTTTGATGTTTGCACGGCTGTCAAAAATATTAGCCTGTGAATTGCGTCGCCTGGAGCGAAAAAGGCTTCGAAGAGCTTTGCAAAGCGAACCGCAGGTGCGGTGAAGTTGTTGGAAGAACTCCTGAGACATTCAGCATTCAGTCGCCGAGACGCATAGGTTGTCGCTTGCCCCTGTGAATGAAGAGGAGGGGCAGATGACGGCCCATGGTTCGAGCCGTCACCCGGCGCGAAACAACGAGCTGTCAGTTGTTGTTATCGGCGCACGTATTCTCAACATTCTCGGTGTTGCTGTTGCCGCCCTGCGTCTGCAGCGAGTTCTTGCCCTTCAGCGACTTGCAGTTCTCTTTGTTGACATTCTGAGTCGTGCTGTGGGTCTTCATCGGGTCGACCTTTTTCATCTTCATGGGTTTGGTCGTTTGAGTGGCGGCCCCATGATTCTTGTCCATGGTGGATCCAGCAGGAGCGGGGTTCGACTGCCCGAATGCTGAGCCTGAAAGGCCGATGATCAGAAGTGACGTCGTAACAAGCTTGATGGACATTTCGTCCTCCTTGGTAGCGTTGCGTGATTGCAACCAAATTGGAAACGATGCCGTGGTGCTCTTGTTCCCGGAGCGGTCTGGTGCGGGTCACTGTGTTTGCGCGGCTGGAGGCGGCCGCTGCCTTCTTCGGGCGGGGAGGGCTCCTCGGCCACCAGACCGTTGGGTAGCCGGGGTTCGGACCGCCGAACCCTGGCGGGGTGGCAAACCGCCCGCGCGATTGCATCCGGCATTGGTCTCGTGTGGGCGGACCCGAGTGTGTGCTTCTGCCGGAACTAGGACTTTATATCCCGGAGAACCGAAGAACCGGCGCAGCTTCCCTCAACATTGCCTATGCGGGTCATATGCTGCGACCTGGTAGTGAATGACCGGACGAACATGTTTGGCAATTCTTGCATTCAAGAATCTGGGGAGCAAAAAGCAGACCTGAACGGTTCGGCAGCTGAAAGGCGATGTGCTCGATCTCGCCGCTTACTCCGATAATCAGCGTTGCCAAGCCAGATTGCTTAGCGTGATGAAAGGAAGTCTTCCTAGCCGGCCGTCCGGTTCTTCCCAGCCAAGTTTGGGGCTACCCGTCAGGGCAGGCGGCATTTGCATTGGCTAGTCTTCGTCCGCAGGAGTCAATCCGTCATAGACCTCCAGCAAGGCTTGCGTGATCGCGGCACCGAGTGCATTGCCAGTTTCCGCAATTGCCTTTTCGTCCATGTCACGCGCCGCTATCGCCAGATCGCCGCCTTGTTCAGCGACGATTGCCCGAGCCTTTTCGATCGCCCAGAGGGCAAAGTCATTGCGGCTTTCAATTGTTACGGTGTCCGGTTCCATTCGCAGGTCCTTTAAAGAGCGGCTAGTGCGGGGGGTATATGGGGGCTTACGCGCTAGCTCATTCCAGACTCCTGATCAACTCCAATGCCAAAAAGTACCGCCATATATCTGCCTCCAGGTGGCTTGGGTCGACTGAGCAACGTGGAAGCGCAGCGCCGCTTGCACAGTCTGTCACCTGTCTGTCCTCCATCTTTCGTGATGATGTGGAACGCGGTTTGTGGCGACCTTCATCATCAATCTGATGGCGAGGTTCGAGCAATGGCGTATTGATCGGGCTGCTCTATGGGCGCTGCCAGCCTTCAAGGCGCGGGTCTGCGCTACGCGAAAGACCCCAGGCACAAGATGACGACTGACGTCGTCAGACGCTGCGACGTGACCTATCTCGAAAACCTCAAGATCGGGAGCATGACCGTGTCGGCACGGGGGACCGTGGAGGGGCCAGTTCCGGCGTCGCGACGAAGGTGGGACTGAACCGATCCTCGACGTCTCGCCAGGCAAGGCCCGCATCTAGATCGATACAAGACGCGCCGCTCCGGCGGTAGCCGCACGAATGCCGTGTGATCAAGACCAGAAGCCGGTTCGTCAGGTCCCGACGAGGTGATATGCTGGCGCGTAGTAACTTGATCTCGCAAAGGGCTTCATTTCTCTCCGCGGCATTCATCCAGACCCATAAAGGGCGAGATTGGGGGGTTATCCACTAACGGAAGAAAATGCTCTAGTGGCTTCCGTTGAGCAGTTTGAGTTCGTTCTTTCAGTAGGTTACAGATTGATGCCCTGCCGGTTTTGTTGAACACTTCGGGTCAAGCGGGGTAAATTCGGAGGCACCGCCGAACGACAGGGCAAATCGGAGACTGGGGTCCGTCCTGTCACCACTCCCTGGCAGGATAGCCTCGTCGACAAAAGCGAGGGGCTGACAATGCGGCTGATCGAAATTGATAGCCTGGACGAGGCGGCGCTCGTCGAACTCAACGCCCGTATCGTCGAGAGGCTGCAGTTGCTGCATCATCAGCGGACTGCAGCTGCGCTGCAGGACATCCGTGTTGGAAGCGGCGTGACCTTCGAAGGGCCAGGCGGGGTGACGATCCGGGGCGTT
Source organism: Rhizobium sp. BK661 (assembly GCF_024808825.1). NCBI lineage: Bacteria > Pseudomonadati > Pseudomonadota > Alphaproteobacteria > Hyphomicrobiales > Rhizobiaceae > Rhizobium > Rhizobium sp. BK661. Next base: position 111,537 of record NZ_JANTYT010000008.1, read on the forward strand.
GTCATTCGCCGCAACAAGAAGACAGTGACGGTGCATGCCGATGATGAGCGGCAATGGAATGTGTCGCCGACTTTGCTGACGCTCACCGGCTCCCATGTGCTCGATACGCTGGATGATGTCGTGACGGGCAAGCCAGACAGGACTGGTGCGTCGGACAGGATCGTTGCGTTCCCCAATCCTGATCGCCGTTGATGTGCCGAGGTTCTGGCAGCGACTATCGTGGCCAGCAGAGGAGCGGCCCGCCCGGGTGTGCCTATGCCTAGCCGACCGCCAAGATAGTGCCAGAACGACAGGCCCAACTTCTGGCAGGTATCGTCTTGAAGCTTTTGGTTTTCGGTCTCGAGTTTTTCGATCCGGATGTCTGCCCGGTCGGCCCGTTCTACCAGACCAGTCACAAGCTCCCGCAGCGCCTTCAGCGGCAGCGTATCGCCATGCTCGGTCATGGGCAGGCGGCGCTTCGTCATGAAAGGAGTGAATGGTGGCTTCCAGAAAACAGGAATGCCCGATGCCACCGGATTTGCTCCAGTTACACTTCGGGGCAACTTCGCCGAGTGCGGCCGAGCCAAGCGGCTGCGGGGTTCATTGCTGCGCGCTGGCAGCCTGCTTGGTATCTCATCGTCGAGAAGCTTGTTCAGTTCAAGAGCGACGCGAGGCCATCGACCACGTCAGCGCCAGGCGATCGACATCGCATCCTTGGTCGAGATTGCGGAACACCGGCCGCGGTCGCGGTTTCCGCTCAGTCGGGCTTGAAGCCTATCACCATCGAGTCAGGCCCCAGCAACGGCTCGACGTGCGTGGCCACGAAACCGGCGTCGCGCATCCAGGCCTGGCAGTCGCAGCCGGTGTAGTCGAACCCGCCACGGGTCTCGATCAGCATGTTGAGGCTCATCAGCAGGCCGAAAGCGTTCAAGCGGCGCTCGTCATCGATGACGGCATCGTAGACGATCACGGCCCCGCCGTTCGGCAGTGCGGCAAAGGCCTTTTCCAAGAGCATCCTCTTCTCGGCAAGATCCCAGTCGTGCAGGATGTGCCCCATCAAGATCACATCCGCATTCGGCATCGGGCCGTCAAAGAAGTTTCCGCTTTGGAAGCGGATACGGTCAGCGAGACCATGCCGGGCGACGAACTCGTCGAATATAGGCTGCACGGCGGGCAGGTCGAAGCCGATGGCCTGAAGATGCGGATGCGCTTGCGCGATCACCACCGGCACCATGCCCTGCGCCGCGCCCACATCGACGAAGGTCTTGTACTTCGACCAGTCGAACCGGGCGGCGATCGCCTGGGCCGCACCGGCGCTGATTCCACTCATCGCCTCCAGGAACCCGCGCAGCCGCGACGGCTCGGCATAGATCGCGGCGAAGAAGTCTTCGCTTTGCTTGGCTTCATTCTGCGGCTCGCCGGTGCGCAGGGCTTCGGTCAACGAGCCCCAGAAACCGTAGAGCCGGGCATTAGCCATTTCGAGGATGCCGCCGATATAGGAGGACTTGCCCTTGTCGAGGAAGAGGTCTGTATCAGGGGCATTGCGATAGCGGCCATCCTCGCGTTCGAGCAGCTTCAGGGCCACTAGGGTGTCGAAGAAGTCGCGGGCCGAGCGGGGATGCAGTTGCAGCCTGGCCTGCAGGTCGGGCAGGTTGGCCGGGCCGGCTGCGAGCGCTGTGAAGACGCCAAGCTCGACCGCGGTGAGCATGGCTTTGGAGGCCCAGAACCCCATCCCGAGCTGCATGATGTTGTCCGGCGTCGTTTCGCCCATCGTACGTCTCCTCCTGGATCGTATCGTCGAACGGCATCTGGGATTGGTGCGGAAACCGAGACGGTCCGGCCTGGCAAGCCCGCTCCCGTCTCGTCGAGGCGCCCTGCAAGGGAAAATAGAGCGTTTTGCCATGTCCTGCAATTAATCAAGAAGCACTATGTGAGCAGACGAATGCTCGTGCATCCGACGAGCCAAGCCTCGACCACTTGCCGCCGTGTCTGTCACGTAGCCGCGGTTGCTAACATGTTTTTCTCCGCCGGTACGATTAGTTCGGATGTAGTGCATCCCAACAATCACACCGTCTTCAACGACAAACGTGCTGCCACCGATTTTGCCCCGCTTACACGGCTTGGGTAAACGGGGCAGTTCTTGTGCCTTTGACCTGTCGATTTCAATTTAAGCTGTCAGCTGAAACCCCGACGCGAAGTTTTCACCTTACGAGGGGTGTAGCGGCAGGCGAGGGCCCTTCAAAGGGGACCGACACAGATACTTGCCGGTCGAGCTGCTTCGGTACATAGCGCTCGTCGATCTAGGGCCGACGAGGCGATCTCGGCGCGGAACGAATGGCGGGTGCTGGCCACGCTCGACGCTCCGACATAGCCGCGCCGGATTGCAGTTGCTGGAGATGCGTCGCCGACATGAACGATCCCGTCGGCGCATTAGAGCAGCGGGCGCGACGCTGGCAGGATTGGCATTGATCGCCCCGGCGTCGCCAGGCGAAAAATCGGGCACTGCATTTCCGACCCTTTCGCAGAATGGCTCATGCCGGCATGTCCCGCGGACCAGCGCCTAGCGCTGACCCCAGAGCGTTGCTCTAGTTGGAAGGTAGTACACGTAAAACTGTCTTGCATGTTTCGCTTGGCTCCAAGCACTAGCTTGTGCGCGACACGCTCTGAGAGCGTACCCTCGCCAGGCCGTCCGACGGGCATCGTCGACGCGCGCTATCAGGTTGAAAGCGAAATCGCGCGAAGGCTTGGAACAAGTTGGTGCGATGTCAATTTTACTTCTATGATGAAGACTATCGCTCTCGCAACATCCATTGTTCTCATACTGTTTGGGACTGCGGCTGCGGATGAGCTTACGGCGGAGGCGATCAACTCCGCCTCGCTGCAGGCAATACCGCCTGAGCGCCCCGCGCAGAATGCCCCCTCTCAGCCGGACCCCGCCATTGTCCGCCTTCAGGTTCTCCTTGACCGCGCGGGATCGTCGCCCGGGGTCATTGACGGCCATTACGGTGAAAACGTTACAAAGGCGGTCGCCGGGTTCGAAACCTTGCAGAATCTTTCATCGGACGGAAAGCTCGATCCGGACGTCGTTCAACGGCTTTCAGACAAGGCGGCTGTCATCCAACCCTATCGGATTACCGAGGACGATGCCGCTGACTTGCTAGACAAAATTCCCAAGGACTACGCCAAGCAGGCAAAGATGAAACATCTTGGCTACACAAGCATCGCGGAAAAACTGTCCGAACGTTTCCATATGGACATAGACCTGCTGAAGGCACTGAATTCCGGTGTGGACTTTAAAGTCGGAGCGACAGTGCTCGTTGCGATGCCCGGTGGTCCCAAGGCTGGCTCCGTCAAAAAAATAGAAGTTCACAGAAAATCCGGACGGGTACTAGCCTTTGCGGCAGACGGTGCACTAATTGCTGCCTATCCGGCGACCATCGGAAGCGAAGAGACGCCATCACCTACCGGGACGCACAAGGTCAAGGGCGTCGCGCGGATGCCGCCGTATATCTACAATCCGAAAATCAACTTCCAGCAGGGCAAGAACAAGAAGATCCTGAAACTACCCGGCGGTCCCAATGGTCCCGTGGGATCAGTCTGGATTGATTTGACAGAGCCGACCTACGGAATTCACGGAACCCCCGAACCGTCACTCATCGACAAGGTCGGCTCACACGGTTGCGTGCGGCTTACCAACTGGGATGCGCAGGAACTGGCCGGCATGGTCAAGCCCGGCATTGTGGTCGAATTCACCGACTGAACGTGCGCCATTGGATTCTGTCTCGTAAATCGGCCAGGCATTGCCGAGCCACGTCACATCAAGGTTTGATTAGTTGACCTCGGTCTTCTCGTCACCGATAGACCTCGCCACATGATCGGCGACGTCTGAATCCTATATCACACCGAAAATCCCGATCCGACAACAATGACGCTATAGGATGCCTGGCTTCTGGTCGGAGGTCACTGTCTTGTCCTACATGCGAGAGCGTCGGGCGGCTGCGGTGTCGTCCTTGTCTTCCGGCGACGGTCGTGGGGATTCCGCCGGTCGGACACCCATTGCAAATTTTCCATGCCATTGTTCACAATTAAACTGATCGCAAGAAGCGGAAAGCCAAAGACATGCCGATTGCTCACTCCGTCATTCGTTTTTTGTTAAGCATGAATCAAAATACTGATGGGGCTACGTGTACCAATTTGATCCACCTTGCGTTTAGCCATCGTCTGACAATGGAGACACCGAGAATGGCAAGAATCCTGATTGTGGAAGACGAACCCTTGATCCGCTTCGCACTCGCCGACGAACTGGCCGATGACGGCCATGTCGTCATCGAATGCCGTAATGTGCTCGAAGCGGTTGCAGCCCTGGGAACGAACGGATGCATCGAGGCTGTGGTCACTGATGTTGACATGCCCGGTGGGTTAAGCGGTCTGGACCTTGCCCGGATGCTGACCGTCACCCGACCGTCCCTTCCGGTCTGGATAACCTCCGGACGCGATGTGGACATTTCAGAATTCGGTGAAAGCGTTGTCTACCTGCCAAAGCCTTACGACCTTGCCGCACTTCGGGACAGGATCTCTGCGCGGTTCAAAGCGAACGAGAAACAGAAAAGCCAAACGCTTGCTCTCGTCCGTTCCCGCTCCACTTCGTTCTCATGAACGCAATATATTGACAAGGCTCGCTGGTTTTGGGGGCCATCTGCAGCAAGGGGCCAATGGAGAATCCTTTTAATCACCACACGAGAGACTGGGAGATGGACCTTCCCAAGGGATGGCTCATCCCGGGCCTGAAATCGCACAAGGTGGCCGAACAGGAGGGTTGGGAAGAAGCGGGCGTCAAGGGAGGGCGCGAAAGCGAGTCTTCGGCAAATTCACATACCTGAAAACCCTTGCCGCGGGAGTGAAGTACGCGCGACGGTCGACGTCCATCTTGTGGATGTGCGGCAGACCAGGTCACTCTTTCCAGAGCGCGGCCAGCGAAAGCTTGAATGGTTCCGTCCGCTGGACGCAGCATCGTTTGTCAAGGAGACTGAACTCAAGAGCCTCCTGTCGAAGGTCTCAAAGCTTTTTCGTGATACCATTCCAGGGCATGCGACGAACCTCGACGGCACCGACGCGCTGTTCGACGGGCAGGCTTGTATCTGGTGGTTTGTGTGGCTCAGGTGACGATCGACTTGATCTGCCCCAGCCTATCCTCGGCATCCTTCAAGCGCCTCATGAGCAGATCCATCGTGGCGAGACCGTCAACGCCATCGAAATAACCGCCGACGAATTCGAGCGGATGGATGTCCAGTGTCCTGCAGATGATGATCAGGGCCGAAACCGACAACCTGCTTATGCCGCGTTCATACTTCTGTATTTGCTGGAAAGTGACGCCTACTGCGGAGCCAAGCTCTGTCTGGCTGAGTGCCTTCATTTCCCTTAGGAACCTGAGGCGTTCGCCAATCTCCCTATCGATCTGCCCTGCGCGCCTTGCTGCGTGATTCATCAGCCACCCCCGTGGTCCTGACTCCGAGACTGAGCCAAAGCCCGACAGGAAGGCAAGGCCACCATTCGGCGTAGCGATGTCTGTCCTTTGGTACAGTCTATTACCCTCGCAGCAGCCAAATCCCGCCATCAACCTGGCCAAGCGGAAGCATAGGTGCCAAAGGCTTTCAGCCGTCCGGCATGATCGCTACCTGTTTATGGCGGAGCATGGAGAATTTCAAAAAGATGTCGGATCCGTGCCGTCAACGTTGACTGTGTGTCGACTCCGGGGACATGCCTTCGTTGAAAAGATGCTTATCGGTTTCGATGCGCCGCGACAGCAGGAGGCCAAGTTCATCGGCCAGGGGACGCGCTCCTGCATCACGCTCGCAAGCTGGCGCGACCCGAAGAGGATTACCAGTTATAAACTTGCCAGGACCGGCAAATGTCAGGCGCGAATGGTCGAGTTCTCGTGTGCCCCGTCGCGCCCGCATCCCTTGCGAACGCTGCGTCGGGCGTCGAATGACTTCCTTGACGAGATCCCGCCAGCCATGCCTGATTTGTTGCCCGTTCGCGGGTTCGGAGGCTACGCGGCCTGGGGAGAGCCAGATGGTGCAGGGAGGAAATCACTCAGAGAGACTACAATTGCTTCCTGTGGCTGCGCCAGCAATTGCGGCGTCCATGGCCATGACCATGCCGGCGCATGGACCGCAAAACTTCCGATAGCTGATCTGAAGGGTTTCTTTGGCGCCCTCGGCTGCTCTTGCTGGGCTGTCTAGCTCGAGGCGATACGCGGATAAAGGGCTGCTTGCGGTCTTTGTTCGGGACACGGCGCCGGCCGGGCGCCTTGCCGCCTTGCTGTTGCACATTCGGAACCTCACGCGGCAGGGACCGGGCTTATTGCAAAAATGGCAATGAAATATGAATTATTCTTGCAATTGTATGATCAACCTTTTCCGGCCATTCTTCCTCCACCAAAACGACGAGAGCCGCCTGTCATGCCGCTCGGGAAAGCATAGTAGGAGAAGGAGAAGCGACCGCAGCAATTTCGATACCGGCCCTCTCGCAACGGGGGACCGACCATTTCCAGCCCCTCCAGATTTCAACCTCTACTTCACCGAATTCCACTTTAAACGAAGGAAACAAGACAATGGGCTTTATCACCACGAAAGACGGCACCGAGATTTTCTACAGGGACTGGGGCGCAAAGGATGCGCAGCCGATCATGTTCCATCACGGCTGGCCGTTGTCATCAGACGACTGGGACGCGCAGATGTTGTTCTTCCTGTCAAATGGCTACCGTGTCATCGCTCACGACCGTCGCGGTCACGGCCGGTCTGGCCAGGTCGCCGATGGCCATGACATGGATCATTACGCCTCGGACGCATTCGCAGTTGTTGAAGCGCTCGATCTTAAAAATGTCGTTCACATCGGTCATTCGACAGGCGGCGGCGAGGTCGCTCGCTACGTGGCCAAATACGGAGAACCCGCTGGCCGCGTTGCCAAGGCGGTCCTGGTTTCGGCGGTACCGCCGTTGATGCTGAAGACTGAAGCCAATCCGGAGGGATTGCCGATCGAGGTCTTCGACGGCTTCCGTGCCGCTCTTGCCTCAAACCGCGCCCAGTTCTTCCGTGATGTACCGGCCGGACCGTTTTATGGTTTCAATCGCGACGGTGCCAAGGTGCAGGAAGGCATCATCCAGAACTGGTGGCGTCAGGGAATGATGGGTGGCGCCAAGGCGCACTATGACGGGATCAAGGCCTTCTCGGAAACCGACCAGACCGCTGACCTCACGGCAATTTCGGTCCCAACCCTTGTCCTGCATGGCGAGGACGATCAGATCGTTCCGATTGCAGACTCCGCTTTGAAAGCCGCGAAGCTTTTGAAAAATGCCACGCTCAAGACCTATCCTGGCCTTTCTCACGGCATGCTGACTGTCAACGCCGATGTGCTGAACGCCGACCTTCTTGCCTTCGTAAAGGCCTGACCAAGGCTCCCTGATCTGCCGACGACGCGTTGGCAGACCAGTCTCCCGAACAGACTTAAACGGATTGGATAGACAGATGAAGTTCCCGGCTCTTCCGCTGCTCCTGAGTTTCAATGGCGGTTATGTCGACACACTCGGCTTTCTCGCGCTTTCGGGCCTGTTCACCGCACATGTTACCGGCAACTTCGTAACCTTTGGCGCGACCCTTGCCCTCGGCACGGCTGGTGCACTTCCAAAGCTGCTGGCATTGCCGGTCTTTTGTGTCGTGGTATTCTTGACGCGCTGGGCAGGCCTTTGCCTCGAACGTCGGAATTTGCCGGTGCTCAGACCGCTTCTGTTCATAAAGTTGCTCTTGCTGTCGGCGGTTGCTGCTTACGCACTTTGGCATGGTCCTTTCGCAGTAGCCGAGAGTGATGTGATGCTCGGGGTTGGCATGACGCTTGTTGCCGCAATGGCAATCCAGAACGCTGTCCACAGAGTTCATCTTCCCAAGGCACCGCCTTCGACGCTCATGACTGGAACGACGACGCAGATCATGCTCGATCTGGCCGATATCATGGCAGGAGAGAAAGGCGAGCAGAGCGCGGCAGCGTCCGCTCGAATCAAGCGCATGGTTGTCGCAGTGATTGCGTTTGCAGCCGGCTGTGGACTTGGCGCACTTGCTTTCGTTGTTGCACCAGCAGCCGCATTTGTCCTGCCCGCAATCATCGCCGCACTCGGACTGTTCTCGAACGCCGCCGCAACCGAGGCGTAGAAAAAAGGCGGGGAGGGGAGGGCATAATCTGCCGGGTGCCGACCACGCGATCAGCAATTCGGTCAACGGCATGGATGGTTTAAGCCGTCAATACGGAGAGCGACATTCGGCTCTGGCCCCCTCGGGCATTTCGTAGGTGTTATCGGTTGCATGGTAGGACGGATAACGTCTGGCGCACCACCTGACGTGGGCGATTTCCTTGCTTGAAAGCAGAAAGCTGTCGCGAGGTTCTCTCTGACCGCTGGAGGCAAAAGCCGACAAAGTGTCTTGGTCATCGGATTTGACCTGCGTTGCTGGAGCAATGACGCTAAGAGCCTGCGCCGGTAGCAGCGATGATACATAAAGCCCGCAAGTAACGCCGAGCACCGGCGCAAGTTTAATCGCCTTGAACATCGAGAAACCCCGTTTGATCGAGATCACGGCAACGAGTTCTCGATCGGTTTTGTTCCAGACACTTGCTTGAACGCTATGAAATCACGTCCGTTGTGACGTGCTTGGGCCTGGATTTATCGAATTCATCTGGCCGGCAATGCCCGGCTAAAGACTCAACCTTCGCGCAAGTCGGCATTGCAAGTCGATGATACCAACACGGCAGGATAATTATCAAGGATTGCGCCCTTTGGGTGTCGTGCACGTTGAGATTTATTGCCAAGGCTTTTTGAAACGGGCGAACGTGCTCGCATCCGTCTCTGTCGACCATAACCCCTCGACCTTTGTTGGCCAGGCTCGGGCCGACAAAAAGGGCCGTGTGGCTTTGAACTGGCACGGGCCGGCCCCGCTCATACTTCACTTTCACCTCGACCTTGCCTGGGAGGGAGAGGGCAACGACTTCTCGCCGTACCAGCTTGACCGACTGCGACTCACGCACTATTCCGCTCCCGCCGTGCTCTGACGTGATGAGGCGGTGCGGGAGGGTCCGGTCACCTGTGAAGACCGGGCCCTTGCCTGTCAGCTTACAGACAAACACGCATCCTGGTTCGATCTCAATTGGCACGACGAGCGCGTCAGGCCGGAGCCTGTCATTTTAATCAGCTGCCAGTAGGCGGTTATACGTCTATTGAGGTAAGTGCACGCATTGGCTGGTTGTGCTTATATGAGCTCGGCCCAGAACTGGCCTCTTCTGTCAACAGTGCTAAGGGTCCGCTCTAACACCCCTTGCGGACCCGCACTTTCTCCCCGCCCAATCTAAGTGATAAGCCACTCATCCAAACGACTGGATAACGTTTCCGCCGCAAACGGTTATGCTGTGGTGCGTCCTGAAATCCTCTGCGAGCAGGGCCGCACCGGACCCGACATGCCCCAGTCGGGGCCTTTGCAACTCTGTTTACAGCCAGGCCGCTGCACATGCCGCGGCCTCGGCTTTTTCAACCCCCACCACGGCTTGGTTCGTCGGGGTATCGGGAAACGCCCGCGATCCGGAAAGTCACCGTCTGTTCAAGTCCAAGAAAAAGGGACCCGTGAGGTCCACGCCTTTCAGTGCCGCCGCTGGAGCCTGGTCCAGAAAACGGGTTGGTAGACGGGTGTTAAGCCTTTTCCAGGGTCAGCCGCCCACGACGATCCACCACCCGTGGTGAGGCGCTGGCATTAAGTTTGCAAGCCTCCGCTGCCCCTCGCTTTGTGGGACGCAGGATCACACGCAAGGCGGAGTTCAATGCAGTCACTGCGTGTCGCCGGTCACGGCATCCTCTGTGCTATCGATAACGCTGTGACCAAGCAGACAGTCGCCAACCTCTTTGGGTTCGCCTTTCTGCGCTCATACGATCAGCTTCAGCAACTCCCGGCTCGGTGCAGGTTTGGCGATAAAGTGAACGCCGCTCTCCAGGTCCCGATGTGAGAGTTTTATGAGGCCTGACGTGACGATCAATTTCGTGGACGGCCATTTCGACCGGACGGTCTTGACAAGGCCGAGCCCATCCATCGTGCCAGGCATGTCGATATCGGTGAAGAGCGTGTTGACGCAGTTTGTCTTGAGAAGAACCAGGGCCTCGTCGGCGTTGGCGGCCTCCAGGACCCGGTATCCGGCCTGCTCGAGAACATCCACAGTCTCGAAGCGAAGAAAATGCTCGTCCTCGACCACAAGAATGCTCGAAGCGTCCGTGCCTCGCGAACGAGCTGACCGAACACGGCTCATCACCTCCTGTCCATCGGCTGACGCGCGCGTCTGCTCCAGGAGATCGCGCTCAAGAACCGCCTGCTGCCAGTGAGCCTGATCTTGCCACAAGGGTTTTTCTGCCTGCTCCCACAACGCGTAAGCCCGCGCCGCGATCCACTCTTCCCTGTTATCGTTCATGAGCGCGCCTCCAATCTTTACCGCGGATCCCGATCTAAAGCCGGGGCTGATCAACGCAGCTGTTTGACCGCGCTTCGAAACGACAAATCGGCGTCACAGTTCCTGGCCGAGGCAAATATTTTGTGCGTGCCATCCCGCAGAAATGGCCGGCGCTCGGAACCAATCCGCGGCAAGGACATTAGGTTGGCTCTGCCTGCGATGAGCTGAAGGGACATGTTGTCAATTGCGTGAATGATGGAGCGTCGCGGGGTCTCCAGGAGGCGGGATTGAGGGATTTCGATTTTGGTCCGTCCGTCCGGGGCGTCGGTTTGGTTGCCTTTCGGCTGTGGGCGCCACTGCAGGACGTTGTCCGGTTGAATGTGAAAGGAATGGATCGCTTCGAGATGGCGCGAAGGGCGGATGGTTGGCACGAATGCGAGGTTGCCAATGTTACGCCCGGATCGCTCTACTCGTTCATCCTGTCGGACGGACTTGCCGTCCCCGATCCGGCATCCCGGTTTCAGCCAGAAGACGTTCATGAGGCCAGTGAGGTGGTCGACCTCGCATCCTACGAGTGGATCACGAAGGGCTGGCACGGCCGACCTTGGGAAGAAATCGTACTTTATGAGCTTCACGTGGGAACGTTCACCGAAGAAGGAACTTTCCTTGCCGCGATCGATCGGCTCGACCATCTGAGAGAGCTCGGCGTCACCGCGATCCAGATCATGCCGGTTGGTGACTTCCCCGGCCGATGGGGATGGGGCTACGATGGGGTGCTGCCCTACGCTCCTGACAGCAACTATGGTCGGCCCGAGGAACTCCAGAAGCTCGTCGATGAAGCACATCGACGCGGGCTCGCAGTCTTTCTTGATGTCGTCTACAACCATTTTGGCCCCGACGGGAACTACCAGGGTGCCTATGCGCCACTGTTCACGGACCATCACCAAACCCCTTGGGGCAATGGCATCAATTATGATGGAGAACAATCGCGGCTGATCAGGGAGTTCGTAATTCAGAATGCAATCTACTGGATCACCTGCTTCAAGCTCGATGGTCTTCGCCTAGACGCCGTCCATGCGATTAAGGACCATTCCGAAGAACACATTCTTGCGGAGTTGGCGCGGCGGGTCCGATTGGCCGCCGGCGAGCGACATATCCACCTGATTGGGGAGAACGAGAGCAATGACAGCGATCTTCTGACACGCGATACTGACGGGCGGGCGTTAATCTTCACCGCGCAATGGAACGACGACATTCATCACGTTCTGCATTCTGCAGCGACCGGTGAAGTGTCCGGCTATTATGCGGATTTCGCCGACGATCTGGAAAAGCTCGGCAGGGCGATCGCAGAAGGCTTTGTCTATCAGGGCGAGTACATGTCCTATCACAGGGCAGCGAGAGGCAAATCCGCGTTGGGGTTACCCCCCACCGCCTTCGTCTCGTTCATTCAAAATCACGATCAGATTGGCAACCGGGCCTTGGGTGACAGACGGATCGCCTCGCTTCCTGCCGATGCGCTCAAGGCCATCGCCGCAATCTATCTCGTTGCTCCGCAAATACCGATGCTTTTCATGGGCGAGGAATGGCGCGCGGTGGAGCCATTCCCCTACTTTTGCGACTTCAATGACGACTTGAATGAGAAAGTCAGGGTTGGGCGCAGACACGAGCTTTCCAGGCTTCCCGGATTTGATGTCGACGACCTTCCGGATCCGACAGCGGAAGCCTCCTTCAGGTCAGCAAAGCTCGATTGGTTGACGGCTTGCATGCCGGCATCCATCGGGTGGCTTGAGTTCTACAAGGGAGCACTCAAGGCAAGGCGCGAGCATGTCATCCCGCGTCTGACGATGATTTCGAAAAACGGGACCTTCCTGAGATTGCCTGGCGATGCACTGTGCGTCGAATGGCGCGTGTCGGACGGGGAAATATTAAAGCTCCTCTGCAATCTGACCGATGAAAGGGTGTCGCTGGGCGATGTCGGACGGGACCCACCCTTCTTTTCAACCGGATCGATGACACGCGGCGCACTCGCGCCCTGGTCCGTACTCTGGAGCATCAGTCAATGATTGTTCCGACGTCGACCTACCGCATACAGTTTCGCAACGGGATGACGTTTGACCGGGTGGTCGAGGCGTTGCCTTATCTACGCGATCTTGGCGTAAGCCATCTCTACGCATCGCCGATCTTCACCGCGACGAAAGGATCGTCCCACGGCTACGACGTGACGAACTGCAACGAGCTCGATCCCGATCTTGGCGGGAGGCAGGGCTTCGAACGGCTATCGGAGGCCCTGAAACACCATGGTATTGGTCTCATCCTTGATATCGTTCCCAACCATATGGCCGCGTCGGTGGAAAACCCATGGTGGGCGCATGTCCTCAAATTCGGAGAGAGTAGCCGTTTTAGCGATTATTTCGATATCGACTGGAGCGAGCCGCTCACCCTTCCAATTCTCGGCAAAACGTTCGACGACACACTCGCTGACGGAGAGCTTGAGCTGCAGCGGGATCAATCGACCGGCGACTGGAACCTCGCCTATTTTGATACTCGCCTGCCGCTCAATCCGGCAAGCGTCGTCTCCGTTCCCAACCCTGCTGACCCTGCCGAGATCGCAGCCGTTCACAACGCCCAGGCCTGGCGGTTGATCCATTGGAAGGAGGCAGCCTCGCACCTCAGCTACCGCCGGTTCTTCGAGGTGACAGGTCTCGTCGGGCTGCGCGTGGAGGCCGACCATGTGTTCGACGCCAGCCACGCCCTTATCCTCGACCTCGTCCGTTCTGGTAAGGTTCAGGGTCTGCGGCTTGATCATATCGACGGACTGACCGATCCGACCTCATACCTTCACCGGCTTCGAAAGAAGATAGGGGCCGATGTCTTCGTCGTGGTGGAAAAAATCCTCGAAAAGGGGGAGAGCCTGCCCCGGAACTGGCCAGTCCAGGGAACGACTGGCTACGAATTCATCGCGGCTCTTTCAAACCTCTTCATCGATCCGGAGGGGGTGCGTTCGGTTGGTGAGACCTACGCCACCATTGCCTCCGCGCCTTCGAACTACCAGCAGGATCTGCGCGAGGCCAAACGCCTGATGGTCGAGCACAATTTCAAAGGCGAAATGCAGAGATTGATAGGGCTCGCAAGCGGCGCGCGCACCGACCTGTCGGAAGCGGCGATTGGGGAGGCCATCAAGGAAATCCTGGTGGCATTTCGGGTCTATCGCACATACGGGCAAGAGGGCGCTCTCGATGAAGAGGATGCGATCGTCCTCCGAAAAGTCCTTGTCGAAGCAGCGCCACATCAAGAACAAAGAGATGCCCTGGATTGGGTCGGATCCGTGCTCCGCGACGGAAGCCAACCGGAGTTCCGTGCCCGTTTGCAGCAGTTAAGCGGCCCGATCATGGCCAAGGCTGTCGAAGACACCCTCTTCTACAGGTTCACCCTGCTTCTCGCGGCCAACGAGGTCGGGGGTGATCCGAGTTCCGTTCCAGGGGGGATCGAGGCGTTCCACGACCTGATGATGGAGAGGCAAAAGAGGCAACCAAAAGGATTGTCGGCGACCTCCACCCACGACACCAAAAGAGGCGAGGATGCACGCGCTCTGTTGTATACGCTGAGCGAAGCGCCCGTTGACTGGACAATCGCCTTCGCGCGCTGGCGCAGCTTGAACGCCAGGTATCTGACCGATCTTTCCGGCAAGACCGTGCCAGAGCCTGATGTCGAATGGATGCTCTATCAGGCTCTGGCCGGAATCTGGCCAGACTCTGACCGTGCTGACGACATCACGCGGCGATTCACCGCGTACGCCGAGAAGGCCGTCCGGGAGGCAAAGCTCACCACAAGTTGGACCGATGTGGACGAAGCCTACGAAGATGCCGTCAAGACTTACGCCGAGGCCCTGACATCGGCCGAAAATTCGGCTTTCCGGCAGGATCTTGTGGCGACGATCGGTCCGTTCGTCGCGGCAGGCGCCGTGAATTCCTTGTCCCAGACCCTTATAAAGCTTACCGCGCCGGGTATTCCCGACATCTACCAGGGAAGCGAGGCGTCCGACTTCAGCCTTGTCGATCCTGATAACAGGCGCCCGGCCGACTTTAAACGGCTGGCCGGGGCGGTCTACCAGGACGGTCGCAAAGATTGCGGCAACGAATTTCAACGTCGAAAGCAGCACATGATCAGAACGGTCCTGCAGTTGCGACGAGCTCATCCGCGCCTTTTCGAACGAGGCAACTACCTGCCAATCAGCGCAAAAGGTTGTCGTGCCAGGAATATTGTCACCTATGCCCGGTCTCTTGGAAATCTTACGCTCATCGTCGTCGCACCCCGTCTGATGCTGGGGCATGTCACGACGAGGGCCTTCAGCGCTGGTCCCGACTTCTGGGACGATACGGTTCTCGAGCTGTCATCGATCAACGGCAAACTGACCGAGCTCCTGACTGGACGAGATTTTTCTCGAGAATGCCTCTACCTCAGGGAATTGCTTGAAAGCGAGCCGGTAGCCCTTCTGATGACAGGGCATTGACCACGTTTGGCCCAAAGGTGGACACAACGTCATGTGCGGAAAGGGAGGCGCGTGCCGAACGAGTAGCCAGGCGCTATGCACCTAAGGCAGGGCTGGGATCACCCCTTAGCGCTGCACATTCAGATCCAAGATCACTACATAAACTTCAACAAAGCGAACGAAGCGCCACGGACTGGCAGCTGAGCTTTGAAAGCCCAGGAAAGGGGAGTCATTATGAACGTAGCACGCTCTTTCAACAATTGGCGCAAGTACCAGCAGACGGTCTCAGAGCTCGGCCGCATGAGCAATCGCGAACTGCACGATCTCGGTATCGATCGCGCCGAAATTCGTAGCGTTGCCAAGGCAGCCTCGGGCCGTTAATCGGCGCCATCCAGACTTGGAATTTGAAAGCGCTCGTCACATCGTGACGGGCGTTTTTTTCATCTTTGTCTCCCGGGAGAAGCCATCAACCGTGCGCCTGGTCCCCTCCCCATTCCCCCTGCCTCAGTGTTGAGCAGGTATCGGCAGCCTGCGAGGTTTTTTCTCCTGCCGCTTGGATAGCGGTCATCGTCGCCTAGTTAAACTGGCGCATTGTCTATCGATGGCGGCGTGCCGCGGGAGAAGCGTCGAGGACGTCAAAACGGGGCCCGCCAATGACGTTGAAACTCTCCAGGTCACTCTCACGACTCCTGAAAAATCGCAAGAAGGTCCGGCGCCTCTTCGAGACGTCGTTCTTTCGCATACCCAAACAGCCGACCACACGTCGGCGCCGACCGGCAAGTCCAAAGCCCGTGCTCACTGAAGTAACGGATTTCGGCTCAAACCCCGGCCGCCTGAAAATGAAGCTGTTCGTGCCCAGAAGGCATCCCCCAAAGCCGGCGCTCGTCTTGTTCCTTCACGGCTGCCGACAGACACCGGAGAGCCTCGACCTTGCGAGCGGCTTTTCAAAGCTTGCAGCCCAGCGCGGTTTTATCCTTCTCTATCCCGAGCAGAGAGAAGCGAACAACCCGCAGCGTTGCTTCAACTGGTTTCGGCCGAGCGCCATCGCCCGTGACCGGGGCGAACTGATGTCGATCAGGCAAATGATCAATCATGCTGTCAGGCAATACCAAGTCGATCGCGCCCGCGTTTATGTGGCGGGACTTTCGGCCGGTGGTGCGATGACATCGGCTCTCCTTGTCACCTACCCTGATCTGTTCGCTGGCGGGGCGATCTTTGCCGGCATGCCCTATGGGGCGGCACGCGATGCAATTTCGGCGCTTCGAACGATGAAATCCGGTCATTCGCGCTCGCCTCGCGAATGGGGCGATCTGGCACGCACGATCTCCCCGGAGCGGAAGACGTGGCCGCCCATATCGATCTGGCAGGGGAGCGGCGATCGTACGGTCCATCCGGACAACGCTGTCGCAGCCGCCTCACAGTGGCTGGATATCGTTGGCATCGAAGTGGCAACGGCAAAGCAATTGCACAAGCCCTGGGGGCACGTGGTGCGATGGGATGGGTTCCACAAGGGGCAGGTGTCGTTCTATTCGCTCAGAGGCTTCGGACACGGGCTACCGGTCAAAAGCCCTCTGAAATCGGACCCGTTCGTCATCGAAGCTGGTATTTCGGGACCGCTCGAGCTTTTGAAACTTTGGAATCTGCGAAGATAGGCCTGTTGTCGTGGATGCCGGTGTTGCTCGTCCTGAACAGATCGGGAAAAAGGCGGTTTCACTTTTCAGTGTTGCCACTTCCATGTGTGCAACAAAAGGCAGATCTTCCGATACCGCAGCCCGAACACGTCGGACGCGGGTCAGGGAACCGAGGAGGAGAACAAGATGGTGGGCAGGCGTCAAGTTCTGATCGGCGCTGCACTGGGCGCGTTTGGGCTTTGCTTCGGAAGGCAGTCTGCGGTCGCCCGCGAGACCTTCGCCATATCGCATAGTGATGCCGAGTGGAGGAAGCTACTCACCCCGGATCAGTACACCGTCCTCAGGAGGGAAGGCACGGAGCGTCCTTTCTCGAGTGCATTGTTGAAGGAGCATAGAAAAGGCAATTTCGCTTGCGCGGGTTGCGACCAGAATGCCTTTTCGTCCACCACGAAATTTGACAGTGGGACAGGATGGCCGAGCTTCTGGGCGCCGCTCAAGGACGCGGTTGGGACCTCCACGGATGCGACACTTGGAATGGTGCGTACGGAAGTCCATTGCAGTCGTTGCGGCGGCCATCTCGGACATGTCTTCGATGATGGTCCAAAGCCTACCGGCCATCGGTATTGCATGAACGGCGTCGCCATGAAATTCCATCCACTCGCGGGCTGACAGGTCAGGGGTATTCGCATGATTCCGTTTCCGCTCGGCGACATCCTGACCCGGTCGGGCCCGACCGGCCCTCACGCGAAGGCGGCACCGATCAGCGACCATGCACTCGACATCACGTTCCCGAACCTTGGCGTCAGGCCTACCTGTTCCCATCAGACTAAGGAGATCGAAATGACGCGTCATGGGGGTCTTTTGAGACAAGTGGCTCTCGTGCCAACCCTGGCCATGGCGGTTGCAGCCGGGTCTGCGTTTCAAATCGCCGTCCTCGCCGCGGAAGAGGCTCATGCCATTCCAGCACCGCTTCAGGATATGGCGTCCCAACAAAAGCTTGAGACCGCCGTCCTTGCCGGTGGCTGCTTCTGGGGAGTGCAGGGGGTCTTCCAGCATGTTGACGGTGTCGTCAGTGCAACGTCGGGCTACGCTGGTGGTGGCAGGTCGACGGCTCAATACGAAGCGGTCGGCACCGGAACGACAGGCCATGCCGAGTCAGTTCGCATAGTCTTTGATCCGAAGAAGGTGAGCTACGGCCATCTGCTCCAGATCTATTTTTCAGTCGCACACGATCCGACGGAGCTCAATCGGCAAGGTCCTGACACGGGGACCCAATACCGCTCGGCAATCTTTCCCACGAACGACATGCAGGCAAAAGTTGCGAGGGCCTATATCGGCCAACTCAATCAGGCGAAGGTTTACAATGAGGCGATCGTCACGACAATTGAACCTGGGAAGGCGTTCTACCCGGCAGAAGACTACCATCAGAACTTTCTGACGAACAATCCGACGTATCCGTATATCGTCGTCAACGACCTGCCGAAGATCGAAAGCCTGAAACGGCTTTTCCCAAACGACTACCGGCCGGAAGCGGTGCGGGTATCGGTCGTTGGCCGGTGAGCGGTTCGATTGAATGGCGATCGCCTGGGAAGGGAGGACGATGACCCGTTGGTGTTGGTCCGCACGGCAGATTCGGGCGTGGTTCGACGCAATGTCTTGACAGAATCGACGTCCGGCCGGCGATGAATCTGGACGCCCTTCATTCTCGTCGCTTCAGGTTGGTGTCAGCAATCCTCTTCAAAAGGCCCGTTTGCGTTGGAGAAGTGAAAGTGAAGAACGAGCCCGCAAACGTGAGCGTGCCACGGCCCGTTATCGGCAGCATTCCGCTTTGCATTTTTGTATCTATCTATATTCTTGTCTTCTGCAACAACACGTTTTGGCAGAAGGCCAACGACTATCTCGGAAGTGGGACTGGTCCCCTGTGGGCGCTATATCTTGCAATGGTGGCTCTCTGCGTTGCCGCGATCACTCCCTTCTCGATGAAATACCTCATAAAGCCGTTCCTGATTTTTCTTGTCATCGTCGCTGCCGTGGCAAGCCATTTCATAGACAGATTTGGCGTGGTCGTGGACACCGACATGATCCGCAATGCGATGGAGACAACGCCTGCGGAGGCACAGCACCTGATCACCCGCGACCTCGCCTTTCATCTTGCGATTTTCGGTGTCCTACCGTCCTTGATCATTGCGTGGACGAAGGTCGATCACCGACCGTTCGTCAGCAAGGTCGTATGGAACCTGGCAGCGATCGTGATTTCGCTCGGAATTGTCGCGGTTTGCGGCATCACCTACTCGAAAGAGTATAGTGCCGCTGTCAGAGAACGACGCGACATCACCAAAAGCCTCAATCCCGTTACACCGATCGTAAGCACGGCGCGCTATTTCCTCAGCGCCCGAAAGGAAGCATTGATTGTCGTCCAGCCTGTCGGGACCGACGCTGTTGTGAAACCGCCTCTGGCGCGCATCAACAAGCCGAGAGTGACGATTATTGTTGCTGGGGAGACTGCCCGTGCCGAAAACTTCTCACTCGGGGGTTATGGCCGAGAAACGAACCCGCAGCTCAAGGCACGCAAGGTCGTCTATTTCCCTGATACCGAGAGCTGCGGTACGGCTACCGCAACATCAATTCCCTGCATGTTCTCGCGGTTCACGCGGGCGGAATTCACGCACGCAAAGGCACGCGCCAACGAAAACCTACTCGACGTGCTCTCCCATGCCGGGGTCAACGTTGCCTGGTTCGATAACAACACGGGTAGCAAGGGCGTTGCGGACCGGGTCCTGTACGTTGACCTGGCGAGCTCAAAGGATCGGCGCTTCTGCAAGCAAGGTGAATGTCTGGATGCCATCTTGCTGGAGAAGCTCGACGACTGGCTGGATCACGTCCAAGGCGACAGCGTCCTGGTGCTCCACCAGTTGGGCAGTCACGGTCCTGCTTACTACCTTCGATACCCTGAACACATGGGCGGATTTATTCCGGACTGTCGAACGGCAGAACTCGGGCGGTGCTCGGAAGGCGAAATCACCAACGCCTATGACAATTCCATCCTCTATACCGACTATTTCCTCTCCGCCGTTATCGATCGCCTCAAGGCCCGGTCCAGCCAGATGGCGGCTGGCGTGATCTATATGTCAGACCATGGAGAATCCCTGGGTGAAAAGGGGCTCTATCTGCACGGTGCGCCGTACACTTTCGCTCCATCGCAGCAAACGCACGTGCCTTTCCTGACGTGGCTTGACGACGACTTCACGAAATCAATGGAGCTGGACACCGCCTGCCTTCGCAAGGAGGCAACTCGTCCAACCTCCCACGACAACCTCTTTCACAGCGTGCTTGGAATGATGAATGTGCAGACCTCGGTCTACCAGCGCGAGCTGGACGTGTTTTCACCGTGTAGGGGCGGGAATTCCTGATGGGCGAGACCGCCGACGATGAGAAGTGGATCAGGGGCCCCGGCCGGTGAATGTTCTTGTCGTCGAAGACAACGTAGAGATCGGGGATGCTGTTTCAGCTCATATGGTTGGCGAGGGACACACTGTCGATTGGTGCAGGAACCTGAAGGTAGCCTCCCGTAGGCTCGTATCAGCGAACTACGACCTGGTACTGCTTGATCTGCGTCTGCCGGATGGGAACGGACTTTCACTCCTCAGCGACATTCGGGCGGCAAACAATACGGTTCGCGTCATCATTATGACCGCACAAGACCAGTACAGTGATCGTCTGGCAGGAATAAAGGGAGGAGCGGACGACTTTCTCGTCAAACCCTTCGATCTCCGTGAACTTTCAGCTCGAATGAAGCTCATCCGCCACTAAGATGCTCTCGCGTGCTGAACGCGACTAGAATTCCGCACAGGTTGCTGACCGAGGAAGTCTCCTTTTTGGCCCATATTTGGCTGGATGAAGGACACCTTCGCCGCTTGTGAAGGCCCCCGGGGGCAGCCCGGTGTTCAGGTTCTCGTCAGGAACATATGGCCAAATCGCTATGCGCCGGGTGTGCCTTGGGGAACGAAGCCGCCCATTTACATTGCTGTGTATTGGAGCGGATATGACCGATCAGTCTAACCGACTTGTCCTGCATACGAATTTGCGTGACGAGGTTTTCGCCGACGAACGTGATGCGGTCGCAGACTTTTCATTCAACTCCACTGTCGCGAATGTTTTCGACGACATGGTCAGCCGCTCTGTACCGTTCTATGACGAGATGCAGCGAATGGTCTGCGAACTGGCAAAGGATTTCCACAGCCTCAGTCCAATCTCTATGACATTGGCTGTTCGACAGCCACAACACTGCTTGCGCTGGATCATTTCGTTGACAATCAGGTGGATTTTGTCGGCATCGACAATGCCCCGGAGATGCTGAAGAAGGCCGCCGAGAAAATTGAAGCGTCGGGAACGAACCGTTCGATCGATTTGATCACCGGCGATCTCCATCGCGGTTTCTCCCTGGAGAATGCCAGCGTCGTGACCATGCTGCTGACATTGCAGTTCGTGCGACCGCTGTTTCGCGAACGTGTGATGAAGACCATCTACGACGGTATGAACGAACATGGTTGTCTGCTGCTCATCGAAAAGCTGACCAGCGAGGACACGACGTTCAACCGGCTCTTCATCGACCACTACTACGACTTCAAGCGGCGCAACGGATATTCGTCGATCGAGATCTCAAAGAAACGAGAAGCGCTGGAGAACGTGCTCATTCCCTATCGATTGGAGGAAAATATCCAGTTGCTCCGGGAGGTGGGCTTCAAGAGCACGGAGGTGTTCTTCCGTTGGTATAATTTCTGCGGCATCGTCGCGATCAAGTGAGAACCCATTGCCATGAAGTCCCTTATGCTGAAGATCGGAACGTTCTTCTTCAAATACCGAAACCAGGCATTTCCGCTGATTATTGTTGCCCTGTTCATCTCCACGCCGCCGACAACGACGGTGTTCGGAAGTGAAGCGCTCGAGGCGTGGAAGAATATCCTGGCGATTCTCGTCGTGCTTGCCGGATTGCTGTTGCGTGCAACAGTTATCGGATACGCATATATCAAACGGGGCGGCTTGAACAAGCGGGTCTACGCCAAGGATCTGGTCACAGAAGGCATGTTCGGGGTTTGCCGCAATCCATTGTATGTCGGGAATATGCTCGTCTATTCCGGGCTTTTCCTGTTTCACGGAAACCCAGTGGTCGTGGTTGTTGGATGCTTGCTTTTCGCCTTCATTTATCAGTGCATCATCCATGCCGAAGAGGAGTTCCTCGCCAACAAGTTCGGCGATGCCTATAGCGCCTATTGCCGTGACGTACCCCGATGGGCACTCAAGCTCAGTGCATTCTCGACATCGACGGATGGTATGAGCTTCAATATCAGGCGGGTCATCGCCAAAGACTATTCCACCATGTCCTCGACACTTATCGCGCTTCTGGCAACAGAGTTCTACCGGATCGCGGCGGACTCTATTTCAGACCAGGAACTGTCGTACGCGATTGCTCTCGTCGCTTTGTTCGTGGGGGTCATCGCTCTTACGGGGCTCGTCAGTTCCCTCAAGAAGCGTGGGGCTTTTGACAAGATGACCACCGCTCATTGAAGCGCTTTTGATTGAAATCTGGCCCGCGACAGAACCATGTCGCGGGACTGTCGTCGGTCCCTCCGCCCGATTAGCTGGAAGTTCGGGAGCTGTCTTCAAGATCCTCCCAGCTCTCATCCATTGCATATGCTGCGGAGAGGCGCGGGATGCCAACATGTCCGAAGTAGAAGGACAGCTGACGTTCAGCAGCTTCTTCATCCCGGCCTGCAATACGGGTGCTGTAAATCGCAGAGGCGAGACCCGTTCGATCCGCTCCTGCCTGGCAATGGACGAGGATTGGCTTCGGTAGCGAAGCCATCAGTTTCATAAGTTCATCAGCGCGATCCAGCGTCAGCACTTTCGATGCGGACATCGGGAAGTCCACATGTGTTACGCCCAGCCTCTCTGTGGTCCCCACCTCAGCTGCATACCAGCTGCCCTTATCACCCCGTGCCCTCAGATTGATGACCGTCTTGATTCCATAGTCCCGCACATAGGCTTCAAGCTGTTGCGGACTTGGCTGGGCTGATCGATAGAGTTCGCCATCGACAACCGTATGAAAGTTTTCTGACAGTTGCAGATAGGCAGGATACGCACCAGTCGCTATTCCGGTCAAAGCGAGGCATGCAGCGACGATGGCCGCCTTGCGCGTTGCAGTTGGCTCGCACTACGTTTCCGATGCACTCCTCGGCTGGTTGCTGGCCGTGATCGTGTTTATGGGAATGCTCATTGTCGAGAACCGGATCTCGGCGGGGTGGTCAAGCCGGTTGGCGTGATTTGTTGAGTTTTGGGCCTTTTCTTCGCGCACCAACGGCACCAATTCCCGTCGCTTTCAACGGACACAGATATCCAGGCTCGCAAGCCAGCTCTTGACCCTGTCGCGCGCGGAGCCGGGTAGCAGGCGGCTGCGCTGCGACGTCATTGACCTCGCAAAAGCGGCCGAAGACGTTCTCGGAGCCCAAGCCGAGGAAGCGCTTCGCCGCGGCATTGATATCGGATTGAAGGAAGCCAGTCCGATTAGGGTCGCAGGTGACGGCACGATGTTGGGAGAGATGCTTGTAAACCTCGTCGACAACGCAATCCGCTATACTCCCGTGGGCGGCAAGGTCAAGGTATCGGTGACCCGCCTCGACGGTAGGGCATTGTTTACCGTCGAGGACAATGGTCCCGGAATCCATCCGATGGAACGCAAGCACGTTTTCGAGCGATTTTACCGGGTCATGGGAACCCAGGAAGAGGGCGGCGGTCTGGGTCTCGCCATCGTGCGAGAAGTCATACAGGGAGCGGGAGGTACCGCGTATCTCAGCGATGCAGCCGGTGGTGGGCCTGTTGGTTACCCTGCGATTGCCGATCCTGGAGACGCTGTAAGGGCAAGAGAACGAATAGGGTGTCTCCCAGAAACCAGCCTTTGCGCCACGCGGCTGGCATGTAGCGAGCCTCCTCGGCAATGCAACCGTACGATAACGTACAAACAATTGCGCAGGCAGAACGTCGGACCAAAGTCCAGTTGTCGTTGGACTTCCTCGACCTAATCTTGTCATCGTTCTTCCGTCCGGGGGAAGGACATGGAGGCCACAAGGTGTCGCGGAAACCCCCTTGTGGCCTCCCATTACCGCTTGGGGAACAGAGCGCCCAAATTCTTGCGGGCGCCCTACGGAAAGGTATGCTTTCGATTTTAGCGGCGCGGCGCCGGCTGGGCAACGAAACCGATTATAGTCTTGCGCGGGAGCTAACCCCCCTCTCAAAGATCTCTGACCCCTTGGCATTGAATTACGCGCCAGAAGGTGGTGGTGCTCGAACTGCGTTCAGTTCCCCCGGACAGGGCGGGAGATGCCGTCAAACCAAGATCATATCGCCTCTGCTTCTACCGCCTTCACCGTGAGGCGATGAACTTGCCCATCGCGAGCCAGCCAGTCGATCGATTGTCCTTTTGAAACTCCGATGAGGGCCGTTCCAATCGGGGTCAGTATCGAAACCTTGCCCTTTGCGATGTTCGCCTCTCCAGGAAAGAGAGCGTGACCGCACGGTCTTCGCCGAGGTCGCTCACCAATCGCAGCGTGGAACCCATGTAGACGACATCCGTGGCGATAGCCTCGTCGGACACGATGCAAGCGCGTTCGAGTTCGGAAAGCAATTCCCGGCAATATCAGTGCTTTTCGAGCTATGGGTCTCCGCGAGTTTTGACAATCGCGTGTGGTCGGTCTGTGTGAGGGTGATCGAGGATTGTCGAAGCGTCGTCTGGGACGCCATTTCCTACGTCCTAAAAGACCGTGCTGGCAGTAAGGAGCTTATGTCGCGTCAGTGGCAGCGCCAGATCCGTCACGCGGTGCGTTGCCGTCGCCCCGCGGCACGGCGCCACGCACCAAGCCGGGGCAGGATTCTGCGATCGGAAATGCTCGTTCAAGAACGAGATCGTGGCGCGGGATAGGCATGGTCGAAACATGCTGATCGCGGAGGGATTTCAAGTCTTGCGGGCGAGTGTCAGGCAATTGAAACCCGCCAACGTTCGGGCTGACGGGCTAAAAAGTCTCTTTGTCCCACGTCTGTCCCGTAGGACTGTGACTAGAAATTAAAGTACAGGCTCACGCCCGGCCTACGCTGGTAGGAGTAGTAGTCGCGATAGCCGTACCGGGGATATCCATACCGTGGATAGCCGGAATACCGATGACGGTAGCATGAGCCGTAATACCGGCAGTCGCGGTAGGCGTAATTCCGGTTCTTGTAGTGGCCATAAGCATAGCCATTCCCGTGGCCCTTGTGCCTGACAAGCTCGACATCGGTGGTGTGTAATGGCGCTGCTTTCGGCACCGCGATCGGCGCAGCGCTCAGCGGCAGGGCGAACGATGCAGCCAGGACCATGGCTGCGAGAGGTGAAAAAAGCGTCTTCATCGGGGCATCCTTTCAGGCAGTGAGTCTCGGTTACCAAGCATTAACCTGCGATGAACGGCTGCGCGCATGCCGCGGCAATGATTGCAGATATAGCGATTGAATTAAAAAGCCTGCGTGATGAACGCATCAAAGTCTCCTCCGGTACGAGTTACGCATCGCCTTTCATCACGATACAGGTGCTTCCTCCACGATGCAGCTCGTTCGTAGCTTCTCGAAGCTTTCAACTAGCTTTCAGCCTTCCTGACAGATAGCGACCTTACAAAAACGTAAGCAAGCGGACAGAGCAGGGAGATATTCGGTGGGCAAGGTCTGGCAGATGTGATCATCCCCGGGCCTTCAATGAACTACCTTCCCGAGCACGACAATCTAATCGCCCGCCAGGCGCTGCCGCAGCTGCGGACCTTTCTCATCAACCTCGATCGGGCGCCCGATCGCGGAAGGCGCATGACGTTTCTGATCAAAACCTTCGGGTTGAATTTCGAAAGGATTTCGGCCGTGGATGGAGCTGACCTTCGACTGCCGATTTCGGACTTCGATGAGCGCGGCTACCTCTTTCGGCACGGGCGAAGACCAAATCCATACGAAATCGGCTGTTACCTCAGTCATGTCGACTGCGCCCGGCGTCTCATTGCATCACCTGATGAACATGCCCTGATCCTCGAGAACGATCTCAATTTCGACCCGAATTTCATGGCCGTCCTGAAGGAGGTGCTGGCTAATCGAAACCAATGGGACATCGTCAGGCTTTCGACGGTCAACAAGGGAAGGAAGTTCCGGTTTCGCCGGCTGACCTCTCAACATTCGATGGCGATTTCACTGACACGGGAAAAGGGCGCTGGGGCGTACCTGGTAAATCGCCGCGCCGCGGCTTGGATCGTCGATCGCCTGATGCCGATGCGATTGCCATACGATCTGGCATTTGACATGGAACATCTGGTTGGTCTGAGGGCGTTTTTTGTTGATCCCCTGCCAGCCAGGCAGGACGCCGAGCCCAAATCTCAAATCCAGGAGAGACTATCACGCTACAAGCTGGGCTGGCGCAAGCCACCCACAGTGGTGCCGTATCGGGCAGGGGTCGAGATTGCGCGGTTTGTCATCAGGGCGCTTCGACTGTTCAGGTGCAAGGTGATCGCCTAAAATGCAGCCTGGTCATCCCGCATTTATCGCCTATCTCTCCCCGCAGACCACGAAGCGGCGGTCCGGTATTGAATACCACGTAGCCCGGGATGAATGACATGCGGGAACCAGCGCAGTTTAATGGCGATCGGGAGCGCACAGCCTATCAAGGCCGTCGAACGCCTATCTCAGCCAGGAACAAGGGCATCTCCGTCTGGTCCACTGTCGGCCTTGGTCTGCTCCTCGCCCTCGTCGTCCTGCTCGTTGCCAATTCATGGCGAGGAACTCCCACGGTCGCTCCGCTGAGATCGACGTTGTCCTCCAACTTGCCTGCTGCTCCAATTGCGGCTCTTGTGGGCGCGTAGGCAGCGCTCAAATCGAAACGCGGCCGAGTGCCTGTAGCCCTAATTCAAAACCGGCAGATGCCGATCCGTTTCGCTTTCAAAGCGCGATGCGAGGTGGGGAGCATAGCGAAGAACATCTGACCGAAGTCGAAGGAGAAAGGTCTTTGGCTTTCCCTTCCAGCATGAGGTCGAAATCAAGATGATCGATCGTGCGCACGAACGTGGAGAAAGGGAATGGGTTGCATGTGCCCGCTTGCCCGGTCATCAAGGGAGCACCAGCGACGCCTTAGAATGGTTATTAGAGGAGGCGTAAAATGTATATTAGGTGTGGCAAAAGACGTACACTAGGCCAAGGCAACGCTCGAATTTCCAACTTTCTAGCCTCGTCTTCGACCGCCTGCTGGGAATATCTCCATAGGTACCGCCGACATGAATGACCAGCACAGCTCACGACCGAGATCGCTGGTCAAGCATCTCTGTCTGACAGAAGTTGTCCACCTCGTCGTGACGATTTGCAAAACTAGTGCCCCGCGGTGTCACAGTATTGGCTGCGTCGCGTCCAACACCTTTGATCGTGTTTGCGCATGAGGCAAGGCTGAGCGTTAGTAGGCAAGTAGCGGCAAGCGCTGAAATGATCTTCATTTTTGAACGTCGAAGCAGGGCGAACGCGCCGCCTTTGCTCGTAATGAACTCGGACTCGTTTGTTCCCGCTTATTCCAAGCCTCGCGCTCGAACAAAATCCGCCTGCAGAAAAAGGCCCGGTGCTGGGAGCACCGAGCCCTTTGCGCGCTGGTTTCTCTGAGGGACGGATACCAGCTGACAATGCCGCTGTGAAAGCATTGCGAGCTTCAAACCATTCAGCTTAGGAAAGGTTCCCAGTCGATTCTACTTTAATGGCAAAGATTTGAATCGAAAGCCCGGCGGATCAGGTGACCAGCGCCGGGCCTTGAGCGGACCTGCATAGGGCGATGCTGATCCCGCAGCGTGTTTCAAAAATCGCTGCGTCCTGCAAACAAACGAGGTCGGGGAAAGTTCCCGACCGATTCATTCATTTATGCGACGCGCTGGCGATATTCTGGTCCTTTCCCACAGGCTGCCGAACCAGGCTCCCGAATGGACCGGCGACGGTCGAGTTTGAAGCGTCCGACGAGGCTTGCCAAAAGGGCAGCACCGGCAGCGAGGGCTTCACTGGTCGAACTCATGGTCTTCACCATGGCCGCATTGTGCTGCGTCATCTGATCGAGGGGGTGACGTCTCGATTCCGCAGAACATGGTCGTCGCCAAGGATCGAGATGAAGGGCACGTTCCGGTTCCATGAGGAGTTCGGCGTTGCGGTCGATCTCATCAATAGCCGGCGGGTCGATCTTAAGCCCCTGTTGAGCGGCATTTATCCGCTGACGGAAGCGGTTCAGGCTTTCGAAGCTGCCGGGGATCGGAGCAAATCGATGAAGGTACAGCTGGCCTTCTAGCCGGGCGATAGCGGACAGCTTTGGGGCGCCGCGTACTTGGCGGTGCATCCCGTCATTGCGAGAAACCAAAAAAGCGGATGTATCGCGGAGAAGGCAGAAATCGGGCTGATCGGCTTGCCGTCATGGGTTCTAACCTGGCGCTCAACATTGCGGAAAAAGGCAACAAGATTGCTGTCTTCAACCGCACGCCTGAGAAGACCGACGAATTCTACGAAAGCGCCGGTGATCTGAAGAAGCAGATCATTCCCTGCAAGACGATCGAAGAGTTCGTCGAGGCGATCCGCCCCCCGTGCCCGATCATCATCATTTCGCGAGGCCACATTCTATGCTTTCGCGCGCAAAAGTGTGGTCGCAATATCTCTGAACCCGAGGCCAGCCGGTTCCGACGAAACCCATCGTGGCTTATGCGGAAGTTTGTCCATTATGGGCAAAATGTTGCGCACGCCAAAAGAATTGCGGATGTAGCCGAACATGGGAGCGTCGTTGCGTGAATCACCAACGAAAGCCGTGACTGAAGGCGTCGTCAGGGGATCCACCGCAAAAGCTTCATTGAGCAATCGCTCGCTCATGGCTTTCTTGTCATAGTCTCCGATCCACGTATTGATATGAATGGAGCTGATGGCGACGGTCGCCGCCATCTGCCGAATCTGATCAGCCAGGATATCGACCTCCTCGTAGGGTACACCACCGATGTCGATGGCAACATCCGCCAGCCGGAATGCCTGATCATGGGCAATCCGAAATGGCGAGGGCGTGGATCTGATAATCTTCCCGATTGCTTCGAGATGTTCACGCTGGCGTCGCGCCTGCAGGGCGCCGTCTTCCCAATAGTCGAAGACGACCTCGCCATCTCGCCGGAAAACAGCAAAGGCTCCGCTCTCGCCGATGACCGCGGCCACCGGCCAGGCTCGAACGATGTGTTCGCACCAGCCAGCCGATCCTCCGGTGACGGGAATGATTGAAATCCCGGCGCGGTAGAGATCCCAGAGGGCTTGGTAAGTCTGTGGTAACAGCTGACCTTCTGTCGTCAGGGTATCGTCGATATCGGTGAACAGGTAACGCACATTGCGCAGGTCCGCCGGCGATGGGGCAGCGCCTATGAATGTCATGAATACTCCTCGCCGCACAACACGATGTCCATGCCGCTTGCCGCGCAAGCGGCGACAACACCTTGGTCGTCAGGCAGCCGGTCGGTGTAGAACCGGGTCAGTTTGTTGAAGGGGGCGACGCGCACCGAAGCGTTGCGCATCCACTTGCTGGCATCAGCTGCCAGGAAACAGCTCTTGGAATTTTCGATAATGGCGTTGGTGATCTGCGCTTCACTGTAACTGAAGTCCATCAGCCCATGAACGTGACTGAGGGCGCCGGCTCCAACGACGGCGTGCGTGGCATAGAACTTTTCGAAAAACCGGATGACGTCGGCGCCGACCACATCCCGGTCGTCATGGCGCAACAGCCCGCCAGTCAGGTGCACCTCGATGTTTGAGGCGTCGCAAAGGATAAGCGCGACATGGATATTGTTGGTAACGACCGTAAGGCCCTGGTGATCCCGCAACGCCTCGGCAACAAATTGGACGCTGCTGCCGATCCCAAGGAAGACTGTGGAATTCGGACCGATGTCGCTTGCAACGCGTCTCGCGATGCGCCTTTTGGCAGCGCTGTTGAGCTGAGCGCGTGCATTGACGGAGATGTTCCTTCCCTCGACGGGCACATCGACGCCACCATGAAAACGCCTGGCATAACCAAGGTCGCAAAGCGCGTTTATATCGCGCCGGATCGTTTGCGTCGTCAGGCCGAACCGACGCGCCAAATCCTCGATGAACTGCATCCCCTCGTTCTCGATGAGCGCGAGCATGTCGCGCTGTCTGCTCGATATCATTACCGCCCCCTGCACGCTTTCAAGTCAGGAAGAGACTTGGGTCGTCAGTAATGACACCTGTCAAGCCAGCACCCCAGAAAGGACGGAGAAGGTGTGGTGCGTTGCACGTCCATGCCCTGACCTTTATCTCGCGCCGACTTGCCTCCTCGAGGAACCCGAAGCTCAACGACTTGTAATTTAGATGGATCGTGTTTGCCGGGATAGAGGCCAGAACATCGGCCCAGTCACGCGGCAGTTCGCTCCACAGCATGGCGAGCTCGTAGTCTGGATCGAGCCGATGCATCGCTTTTAGCGCTTCGGCATCAAAGCTTGAAATGACGATTTCAGTATGGGGTGCGCGTTTTCTGAGGTGAGAATGGACGGTTTCCGTCAACTGCGCGAGCGATGTGTGGTGCGCGTGCTGCTTGATCTCGACGTTGAGATTGAGCCCGAGGTCGCCGAGACGTTCGATCGCGAGCGCCAGTGTTGGCAGCGCCTCTCCGCGGTAAGCTTCTGAAAACCACGAGCCGGCATCGATGCTTTCAATATCTGCGGCCACCATGTCACCGAGATTGCCGCGCGAGGAAGAGCATCGATCGACAGAAACGTCGTGAATGACGACAGCCGTTCCATCCTGCAGGAGTGCAACATCGAGCTCGACCCATTTGCAGCCCTGCTCAGCAGCGGCCCGGAAGGCTGCAATCGTATTCTCGGGAGCAACGGCCGAAGCGCCCCGATGTGCATGGACCTCGTTACGCGCCGGACCGATGCGCTGCTGGGAAATCGTCATGTTCTGGCTTTCTGTTGGCTGCTACATTCCGGTTATGATGCCGGTGCGACATCTGTTCGTTTGCCGGTTTCGCGGTTAAACGGATGCATGGCGCTGACACGGGCATAGACTGGAAATTTTGCCGCTTCAGCGACTTCTGGACGTCCGGGGACGCTGAGGATTGCGCTATGGCCGCGATCGCCGAGGCGCACGTGAAGATGGCTTTCTCCACCGATCGGCTCCAGAAGCTCGGCCGTCGCGTTGAGGCGGATTGACGGTTCGGCTGGCTCGACCAGCGACAGCTGATCGGGGCGCACGCCGACGATATCGGTCCCAGTGGGAAACTCAAAGCTATGTTGGCCGTTGGAGCCGGCGATGACCTCAATCGGCATCAGATTCATTGGTGGGGATCCGATGAAGCCAGCGACGAACAGGCTTGCAGGGCGGTCGTAGACTTCGACAGGCGAGCCTATTTGCTCGACGAGCCCGCCATTCATCACCACCAGCCGATCGGCGAGTGTCATTGCTTCAAGCTGATCGTGGGTGACGTAGATGCTCGTCGTCTTCAGCCGACGCTGGAGCCGGCGGATTTCGACACGCATCTGGACACGTAGCTTGGCGTCAAGGTTTGAGAGCGGCTCGTCGAACAGGAACGCTGCTGGCTCGCGCACGATCGCTCTGCCCATCGCGACGCGCTGCCTTTGACCTCCCGACAGCTCGCGTGGTCTTCGTTCAAGCATCGGCCCGATCTCGAGAATCTCGGCCGCCTCATGCACGCGTCGGTCAATTTCGGCCCGCGGCGTTCTCCTGTTTTTCAGCCCGTATTCCAGATTGCCGCGCACCGTCATATGCGGATAGAGCGCATAGTTCTGGAAGACCATTGCAATATCGCGCTCTGCAGGCTCGGCATTGTTGACGTTGCGACCGGCAATTTCGATTTTCCCGTCGCTGACCGTTTCCAAGCCCGCAATCATCCGAAGCAATGTAGACTTGCCGCAGCCAGATGGTCCGACGAGGACGATCAGTTCGCCATCGGCAACAGAAAGGGTGACGCCTTTGACGGCAGGTACGGAGCCGTAATTCTTCTTGAGGTCGACGATTTCGATCGTGGCCATTCTTACTTCTCCGTTTCAACCAGGCCTTTGACGAAAAGGCGTTGCATGGCGAGGATGACGAGGACGGGTGGCAGGGCAGCGAGGATGACCGCCGCCATGACGAGGTTCCAGCGGGGCTCTGCATCAGCAACCGCCGCCATGCGCTGGATGCCCATGACCACCGTGTAAAGGCTTGGATCGGTGGTGATCAAAAGTGGCCAGAGGTATTGGTTCCAACCAAGCACGAACAGAATGATGAAGAGCGCTGCGATGTTGGTCACCGAGAGGGGCAGAAGAATATCGCGAAAGAACTTCATCGGTCCGGCGCCATCGACGCGTGCGGCCTCCATCAGTTCTTCCGGCACGGTCAGAAAGAACTGGCGGAACAGGAACGTTGCTGTTGCCGAAGCAATCAACGGAATGATCAGTCCACCATAATTATTGAGGAGCCCTAGGTCGGCAACAACCTTGAAGGTCGGTACAATGCGCACCTCGACCGGGAGCATCAAGGTGATGAAGATCATCCAAAAGGCAAGGGTTCGGAATGGGAAACGGAAATAGACGATCGCAAATGCCGACAGGATGGAGATGACGATCTTCCCGACTGCGACACCAACGGCCATGACGAGTGAGTTGAGCATCATCGGCCCGATTGGCGGCGCGCCCGAACTCGTCATCCCGGCCGACAGCATCGTTGCATAGTTCTCGATAAGGTGGGGACCTGGAACAAGGGGCACGACGTCGGAAAGGAAGTCGGTGCCGCCATGGGTTGAGGCGATGAAAGCGACGTAGACAGGAAAAACGACGATGGCAACACCGACAATCAGAACAAGGTGGGCCAGGAGGTTCAGGAATGGACGGTTCTCAACCATGGGCGAAGCGCTTTCAATATTGGACACGCCGCTCGATGAAGCGGAACTGGATTGCCGTAAGGCCACAGACAATCAGCATCAGGATGACGGACTGGGCGGCCGAGGAGCCAAGGTTGAGGCCAACGAAGCCGTCGAAATAGACCTTGTAGACAAGGATCTCAGTTGCGCGTGCCGGACCGCCCTGTGTCGTTGCGTGGATGATCCCGAACGTGTCGAACATTGCGTAGACGATGTTGATGACCATCAGATAGAAGGTCGTCGGAGAAATGAGCGGGAAGACGATTGTCCAGAAGCGCTTGACGGGACCGGCTCCGTCGATTGCACCAGCCTCCTGCAGGGATCGCGGGACGGACTGCAAGCCCGCAAGGAAAAACAGGAAGTTATAGGAGATCTGCTTCCACGTGGCCGCAATGACAATGAGCACCATTGCATCGGTTGCGTTGACCAGATGGTTCCAGTTGATCCCGATTGCGCGCAGCATGTAAGCCACGATGCCGATCGATGGATTGAACATGAACCACCACAGGATGCCAGCAATCGCGGGTGCGACGGCATAAGGCCAGACCAGCAGCGTCGAGTAGGTCCGCGATCCCCGCAGAACGCGCATTGCGGCAACCGCCAGCAGCAGCGAGATCGACAGCGAAAGAAAGGTGACGAGCACGGCAAATACAATGGTATTGCCAAAGGCGCTTATGTAGATCGGGTCGGCAAACAGCTTTCGGTAGTTCGAGAACCACACGAAAGTGGTCTTGAAGCCAAATGCGTCATTACGCAAAAACGACTGCCAGAACGCAGTTCCGGCCGGCCAGAGAAAGAATACAATGGTTACCAGCATCTGCGGCGCAATCAACAGATAGGGCAGTACCTTGTTCGGAAAGACGGTTCGCTTGGTCTGCATGGTCCCCTCACGCAAGAACAGATGGCAAGGAGAGAGCCGGCTTGACCGGCTCTCGGCCTCGGGGACTATTCGTTGGCCGATTGGAAATCGCGCAGTTGCTCGTTGCCACGGCTAACCACCGAGTCCAGCGCTTCCTTGGCTGATTTCTTGCCGCCAAGAAGAGCTGCGAACTCGTCATCGATGATGCCGCGTACCTGCACGTAGTTACCGAAGCGGATACCCTTGGAATTTTCCGTCGGGGCGACCCGTGTCAGTTGCTTGATGCCAACGTCCGAACCAGGGTTCTTTTCATAATAGCCCTGGTCCTGGCCGAGCTTGTAGGCTGCTTCGGTAATGGGAAGGTAGCCGGAGAACTGGTGCCAGTCAGCCTGGACTTCGGGCTTCTGGAGATAGGTGTAGAACTTTGCCACTCCCTTGTACTCGTCTGCCGGTCTGCCTTGCAGGGTCCAGAGTGTTGCACCGCCGATGATGGAATTCATCGGTTCCTTGATCACGTCGTTGTAGTAGGGCAGGGGCGCGAAGCCGACCTTGAAGCTCTTGGCGTTGTTGACGACGCCCGCGCGCCCTGCCGAGGAGTTCATGTACATGGCGCATTCCTGCGAGTAGAACATCGGGGGAGCATTGTCACCGCCACCTGGTCCACCGTATTTGAAAAGGCCCTCGTCCTGCCACTTCTTGAGGTTGTCCCAGTGGTGCACCGTGAGGTCGTTGTTGAAGGTGAATTCGGCGTCCACTCCGCCGAACCCGTTGGCCTTCGTTGAATAAGGCTTGTCGTGCAGGGCGTTCAGATTTTCTGTCTGGATCCACGAGATCCACGCGCTGGTGAACCCGCATTTGGCAGCGCCTGACGTGACTATCTTCCGCGAGAAGGATTCGACGTCCGCCCACGTCTTTGGCGGGGTTTCCGGATCGAGGCCGGCTTTCTGAAAGACGTCCTTGTTGTAATACATGATTGGCGTCGAGGAATTAAAAGGCAAGGACAGCACGTTCCCGTCCGTATCGGAGTAGTAGCCGACTACCGGAGTGAGAAACTTGCTCTGATCCCAGGCTTCGCCCTGGTCCTTCATCAACTGGTAGATCGGGTAGATGGCGCCCTTTGCTGCCATCATCGTGCCCGTCCCGACTTCATAGACCTGTACGATTGCGGGTTGCTGGTTGGCTCTGAACGCCGCGATAGCGCCGGTCAGTGTTTCATCATAGGTGCCCTTGAAGACAGGCACGATTTCATAGTCGCTCTGCGAAGCATTGAAATTCTTGGCGATCTCTTCGAGCTTGGCGCCGTTTTCGCCTCCCATGGCATGCCACCACTGGATCTTGGTCGCCGCGGACGCAGCCTGCGACGCCAGAAGAACTGCCGCTACACCTGCGGACAGGAACAAAGCCGTCTTTTTCATGCTCACTCCCTTTTTGGTTCAGAGCCTCCCGCTCCAAACTTGTCCGGGACCGTATCAGGCAAAGTTGATTTTGAAAGAACAAATGTTCATATGAACATTTGTTCTGACCGTTCAGGGAAGGGATGCAGCGTGCCCGTTCGAGCGAGAGCGATAGGCCGAAGGTTTCGCCCGCCCCGACGTCAATTCGACTGTAAATTAGGTAAAGCTAATTAACTTTAAAACAAACAGAGAACGGCAGTGGAACATTAAAAGTTGCATTTGCTCTGATAGTATTGCAACTTCCTCTTCATCGAAGGTGGAGCGCGATGAGGTACCTGTTCCATAGCCATGTCAGAACCTCTCTCCTTGCCGTGGTCCTCTACGGCGTGATTGGTATTGCTCTTGTCCAGCCCGACCTGTCGACCGATGCGAAAGCCCTTATTGCGCTTGCAGTGCTTGGGGCGTTGTTGGCCCTTGCGATGCTCACGATGGAGCCCGGTGTCGTCGCGTCCCCTGAGCCCTCCGAAACCGTGTCGCCTGCGACACTCACCGCAAATGAGATTGCCACGCTTCTATGGCTGATGCGGCGAGGCAAACAGCGTTTCTCGGAAACATCCGAGAGCATATGGTCGATGCATCAGATGGGCGTTGTCGTCCGCCCATGGCAGGGATGCAACGCATGGATGGTCAGCAACGAGATATGGAACGAACGGGAAGACTTCATGTCCGCGAGGCTGCTGCTCTACACACCGGATAGGTTCCCCCAAGACGGCGCGTTCATATGAGCGACGACCTCGCCGGTCCCTGCCAGGTTAAAAACGCCTTTTTGTCTTTTCCCATCTCGGGTGACGAGATTGATCAGACGTCCCGCAGACCCTGTGCCAATCGCTGCAACTCCTTGAATGCACCATAGCGTCTTGCGTGAATATCAGCGACGCCTCCCGGGGAAGGAATGTACGTCTTGTCAACCGTCGTCAGCCTGTTCATGGCTTCGCGGACGTTGGCAAAACAGCCGCCTGCTACGGCTCCCAGGATCGCAGCCCCCAACAGGACCGGCTCTTCAGCCTTCGTCGCCACGACGGGCTTGCCGCTTGCGTCTGCGAGGAGCTGACGGACGAAGGCATGCTGGCCGGCGCCGCCGCTGATGACGACGTTTTCGAACTCAACACCAGCATCTGCCTGTGCATCGATGATCTGTCGCAGCCCGTATCCAATGCCGTAGAGGCCTGCGACATAGAACTGGACAAGATTATCGATGTCACGCTCCATTCCAAGTCCTGCTATGATCGCTCGGGCGTGCGGGTCGGCGAGTGGCGCGCGGTTTCCGAGAAACTCGGGCACGACATGCATGCCGGTTACAAGTGAGACCGCATCCGAGGGCGTTGCGGCCTTTTCGGCGGCAAGTTCGGCGAGCATGACGGGAAGCGCCATGCTCTTTGCCTTGGCAAGATCGGTTGCCTCGGCGGCGGCAGGATGGAAGGAAAGGAGCTGATCGATCGCTGCTCCGGCGGCACTTTGACCACCTTCGTTCAGCCACAGACCGGGTACCATCGCCGAGTAGTAGGGTCCCCACACTCCCTGCACGAAGGCCCGTTCGTTCGTCGATGTCATGGTACAGGATGAGGTGCCAAAGACGTAGGCGAGGTTTGAGGTCGGTCCGCCACCAAACCCGACCGTTCCGATCCCTCCGGCATGGGCGTCGATAAGACCGGCAGCGACTGCCGTACCCGGAACTAGCCCCAGTTCCTCGGCTGCAAGTGCAGTCAGTCCCTGGCCCAGAGCTGAGCCAGGCTCGACAATTGCCTGGCCGATGCGAGAAAATCCCTCGTCTGCAAGCGACCCCAGGCCGATGTCCTGGAAATAGCTAGCATCCCAACGGCTTTCGTGGGCTAGATATGTCCACTTGCAGGTGACCGTGCAGGTGGATCGGGAGAGATCGCCGGTCGCGCGCCAGGTCAGGAAATCCGCGAGGTCGAAGAATTGCCATGCCGCGTCGAACACCTGTGGCTTGTTCTCCTTAAGCCAGAGCAGCTTCGGCGTTTCCATTTCCGGCGAGATGCGGCCGCCAACGTAACGCAAGACCTGGTGACCGAGTTCGTTGATGCGTTCGGCCTGCGGCACTGCCCGGTGATCCATCCAGACGATGATGTTTCGATCGGGATCCTCGGACGGCCCGACGGGCAGGGGCGCACCCCCGTCTCCGAGCACCACGAGCGAGCAGGTCGCATCAAATCCCATGCCGACAACATTGGCTGGATCAATAGCTGCGATGCGAACGGCTTCGCGGACGGAATTGCAGACCGCCTGCCATATTTCGCTGGTTGACTGCTCCACGATTGAGCCCGCTTCACGGTAGAGGGTGATGTCCCTTTTGGCCGAGGATAGCATCTGTCCTGAAAGGTCGAACACCCCTGCGCGAGCGCTTCCGGTGCCAACGTCAACTCCGATGACGTAGCTGGCGTCGGTTGGCGGGATTTGGGTTAAGTCGCTCATGGTCTCTGGTGTCTCCGGGCATGAATGGCTCGTCTCCGCGTGGTCGCGGAGATCGCCCCTTAAAGGTCGACGCTGTTCGGAAGTATCACCAGATCGCGCACAGTCACGTTGCGCGGTCTGGAAAGCATGAACAGCACGCAGTCGGCGACTTCCTTCGGCTGCATAAGGCTTCCATTCGCGAGCGCCTCGTCCATCTTCGCCTTCGGCCAGTCATCGAGAAGGGCGGTGACCACCGGACCCGGGAGTACAGCGCCAACCCTTACGCCGTGTTGGGCAACCTGACGACGTGTCGAGTGCACGAAGGCCTGGACCGCGAACTTTGACGCCGTATAGATCGGTTCCCATACAACCGGCACCATGCCGGCGATCGAGCTGGTGAACAGGATGTCTCCGGATTTCTGGGCAATCAGGTGCGGCAGGACTGCGTGAACCGAGCGGAAGGCCGCGTTGATGTTCAGATTGAGCATCCGGTCCCAGGCATCTGGGTCGCCTTCGGCTACTTGCCCGCCGATGTAAGCACCGGCATTGGCATGGAAAATGTCGAGTCTGCCCGCTATGTCCAGGATGCGGGGCAATATTCCCGACAGCTGCTTGCCGTCGAGAAGGTCGACGACCAGCGGGAAGGCTCGTTCGCCCAACTCCTCACAGATCGCCTCAAGCCTGTCCTTGGCGCGGTCGATAAGGACGACGGTGGCACCCTCGGCGTGAAGCGTGCGGGCACATTCCAAGCCTATGCCGGACGCCGAACCGGTGATGGCAGCAACTTTGCCTTTCATGAGGTCGGTCATGCTGAAACTCCAATGATATTAGGCGCGTCCATGGCTGACGCGGGAACGACGGGCAAGCGAGTCAACGATCACGGCGGTCGCAAGAACGCCTCCGGTAATCATGTAACGCAGCGAGGAACTGAGGTTGAGCAGGGTAAGGCCGTTGGAGATCGCCTGGATGACGATGATCCCGAGCAGGGCCGAATAGGCGCTGCCACGGCCACCGAAGAGGCTGGTTCCGCCGATCACGGCTGCCGCGATGGCATTCAGGTTCACATCGCCGGTACCAGCCTGCTGACTGGACGATGCCAGG
This sequence comes from Rhizobium sp. BK661, assembly GCF_024808825.1. Classification (NCBI taxonomy): domain Bacteria; kingdom Pseudomonadati; phylum Pseudomonadota; class Alphaproteobacteria; order Hyphomicrobiales; family Rhizobiaceae; genus Rhizobium; species Rhizobium sp. BK661. The sequence continues at coordinate 149,908 of NZ_JANTYT010000008.1, forward strand.
CGCGAGGCGGACAGGATCCCGCCGATGGTCGCAAGTGTCGAGCAGAGCACGAAGGCGCTCAGGTAGATACGGCGGACGTTGATGCCGGCGCGCCTTGCGGCTTCGCGATTGCCGCCAACCGCAAACATCGAGCGTCCCCACTTTGTACGGGTCAGTGCGTAGTTGAGTACAACGGCAATCGCCACGAACAGACCGAACATCCACGGGATGCCTCTGCCGAGATTGAGGTAGTATGTCGCAAATTCGAGCGCGGCCGTGAGAACGATGGCCTTGATGGCCGTTGCTGCGAACGGTTGCGACGACAGGTTGACCGCGGCGCGATGCTGACGCGTTCTGATGCCTTTCGCGATGATGGCGGCACCAGGGATCAGGGCGAGCATATAGGACAGCCAGTCCGGCATCACGAGAATCTGGCCGAAGCGGACGAGGGACGATGCGTAAGGCAGGTTGATGCTGCCGGTCGGGCCAAGGATATAGAGCTGCATTCCAAGGAGCGCCAACAGACCAGCCAGGGTGGCGACGAAACTCGGCATACCAAGCCGGTTGAACAGGACGGCATAGATGGTTCCGACCAGCGCACCGGCGACAATCGCGGCAACGATCGCGACGGCAAATGGCAAGCCGTTGTTCACCCAGAGAACACCGAGAATGGCTGACGACAATCCACTCATGGAACCGACCGACAGGTCGATCTCGCCAAGCATCAGGACGCAGACAATGCCGAGCGAGATGACGCCGACAGTCGCACAGTCAAACAGAAGGTTCACGAGGTTGTTGGGTGCCAGGAATACCGGGTTCAGAATCGAAAAGACCAGCGAGATGACGATCAATCCGACAGCGACAGGCAGCATGCCGAGGTCACCGGATTTCACGCGGTCGATGAAGGCACCGACCATCGCCATGACGCTGTCGTCATGCCGGACACGCTCATCGCTTCGGTCGAGTGCTGCGGCCGGCGCATTGATGGGGGTGGTTGGTTTCTGGCTCATGCCGGTCTCCCGCTGGTTTCCTGGGGCCCACCGGCTTTCCGCTCGATGCGGCGGGAGACGGAGTTTTCGGTCGCACCGGTGATGGCCGCCACGAGTTCATGATTGGACGCGTCGGGTGTAAAGACGCCATTGTTCCTGCCGAGCCGCAGCACGACGATCCGGTCAGCGACCGCGCGGACATCTTCCATGTTGTGGCTGATGATGATGACGCCGAGGCCACGGTCGCGGACGCGCTCGATGAGATTGAGCACCTCTGCGGTCTGCGCGACGCCGAGTGCGGCGGTCGGCTCGTCAAGCATGATGATCTTTGGATTGAGGAGGAGCGAGCGGGCGATAGCCACTGTCTGGCGCTGTCCACCCGAAAGGGATGCAATCGGTTCCCTCACCGAAGGAATGCGTGCCGCAAGCTCCCTGAGCAGCGTCCAGGCGCGGACTTCCATCGCAACCTCATCGAGGCCCCAGGGTGAAAGCTCATGGCCAAGGAAGAGGTTTGCCACGACATCGAGGTTTTCGCACAGGGCGAGATCCTGAAACACGGTCGCGATGCCGAGTTCAAGCGCCGTGCCAGGGCTGTCGAGCGTAACACTCTGTCCGCAGAACTCGATCGACCCGGCGGAGGGCTGATGAACCCCGGCAAGGACCTTGACCAGCGTCGACTTGCCCGCACCGTTGTCGCCAACAAGGGCGACGACCTCACCGGCCTTCACTTCCAGTTCGATGTCGGTCAGCGCCGAGACGGCACCAAAGTGTTTCGACACGTTCTTGAGTCGGAGGATGGGTTGTCCTCGCTCCGGCATATTGCTTGCTGTGGTGCTCATGGCTGAAGCCCTTTGTGCTTCCAGAAAAGTCCGGCCGCACATCGTGCGACCGGAATGACAAGGCGGTTCTTACTTAAGGATGCCGAGCTTCTTGCAGCCTTCCGCATATTCACCGGTGCAGATCTGCTCTGGTGTCTGGATCTTCTTGTCGAAGATCTCGGCCTTGATGTTCTCGGCAGTGACGACCGCTGGAATGAAGAGCTGCGACGGCGTGTTATAAAGCGTGGTCTTGGCTTCCGGCTTTTCACCCTTGAGCATCTGGACTGCGACGTTGGCTGCTGCCGCGGCAACCACTTCGGAAGGCTTGGAGATCGTATTATACTGGTCACCGGAGATGACGAGCTGCAGTGCTGCGATCGTCGCGTCGTTGCCTGTCACCGGCGGTACAGGATTGACACCAGCTGCCTTGAATGCGGCAATGGCGCCGCCGGCGGTGCCGTCATTTGCTGCCACGACACCCTTGATGTCGCCACCGAAGCGGGTGATCTGGCCTGCGGCCCATTCCTGAGCCTTCGGCGGAGCCCATTCCGGAGTGTCGTATTCAGCCAGCGTCTTGTAGGTAGATTCCTTCAGGCCACGGTGAATGCCGTCGCGGATCAGACCCGCTGCCGCATCAGTCGGCGATCCGTTGATTTCAAGGACCCCCGCGCCATCTGCCACGCCAGTTGCCTTAAGATGTTCGACGAGAGACTTGGCGATTGCATAACCGATACCTTCGTTGTCGAAGGAGACGTAGAAGTCGGCAGGCTTGTCAGGAACCGGGCGGTCGTAGGCGATTACCTTGACACCCTGGGACTGGGCGAGTTCGACGAGGCCGGCCGCAGCGGCTGAATCGACCGGGTCAAGAACGACGACCTTGGCTCCCTGGGCGATTACCGAGTTGAACTGCTGCTGCTGGAGCGACGCGTCGGCATTGGCATTCTGGTAGACGACCGTGCACTTGGGGCAAAGCTTCTCCATCTCCGCCTTGAACCCCGGGAAATCGTGCTGCTCGTAGCGCGTCGACGCCTGGTCCGGCATCAGAAACGCCACAGTTGACGCTTCCTGCGCTGATGCTGCAGCGGCAGTGCCAAGGGCAATGGCGGCCGAGGCCAAAAGCAAATTAAAAGACTTCATTCTCTCCTCCTACGTTTAAATGACGACAAAAACAGGCTGAGGCATTGTCGACGGTCGCCGCGAATTCACCATGGGGCGCACGGCAGGCCATGGACGCCAGATCACGAGATTCGATGTTGCGGCTTCTTTAGAGCATCACCCTCCCGCGCCGGACTCCCGCCGGCTTGCTTCATCGATTGCACCTCTTTGCTCAATCGATGAAGCAACAATTGCCACCTCTTCATAAAGGTGTCAAGGTGGCGGCGAAATGGAGATTGAAATTTGACTCGCCCAAAGCAGGCCAAGCGCACCACCATCTACGATCTTGCGAGCCTCGCAGGAACGTCGGCGAGCGCTGTCAGTGCGGTTCTTAACGGGAACTGGAAGAAGCGGCGTATCAGCAGTCAACTCGCCGAGAAAATTACACGCCTGGCCGAGGAGCAGGGTTATGCGACCAACATGCAGGCAAGCCTTCTTCGGCGTGACAAGTCGCACATCATTGGAATGATCGTTCCGAAATACGACAATCGGTACTTCGGTTCGATCGTCGAAAGTTTTGAGGACATGGCGCGTGCTCGCGGGCTGTTTCCGATTATTACCTGCACGCGGCGCGATCCGCAGCTCGAGGTCGAGGCAGCGCGCACCATGCTTTCCTATCAGGTGGACTGCCTGATCTCGACGGGTGCGACGGATCCAGACCGGATCACCGAAATGTGTTCGGCGGCGGGTGTTCGCAGCATCAACCTCGATCTGCCCGGCACTCTGGCGCCATCCGTGATCTCGGACAATTTTGAAGGCGCACGGGAACTGACCCGAAAAATCCTGCTGAACTGCGAGCGCCAGCTAAACGAGAAGAACCCGCTCCTGTTCATCGGCGGCCGTGGCAGCGATCACAATACGGCCGAACGTATTCGAGGCTTCCGACAGGCCCATTCCGAAATGGGCGTTTCCGTCAGCGAGGAGAATATCCTGCCTTGCGGATATGCGCCCGAGAAGGCGGAAAAGGCGCTTGATGAGCTAGTCGCCCGCGGCGTTTTGCCGGCTAAAGGCATGTTCGTCAATTCTACGATCTCGCTCGAAGGCGTGATGCGGTGGCTGCGACGGGCCGGGGCGATCGACCGCCAGGATGTCGTCATCGGCTGCTTCGACTGGGATCCGTTTGCAGCCCTTCTCGGGCATCACATCGAAATGGTGCGGCAAAACGTGCCGGCCATGCTCGAAAAAATGTTCGAAATGATCGAGGCGGGGCAAACGAAGCCGGTTGTGGTGCAAGTGCCGCCGATCATGCCGGACGAAGAGGGGCCGCTGGTTTCGCGGGAAGAGGCGTTGAAGGCGCAGACGGCCTATAGGAACGCTGGCTAACGCCACGCAGCTCCGGATTTGGTTCTCGCCTCCTTTGATTAATCCCTTTGAAAACGGCATTCCGACCGATTCTGGCCCGAAGAGGCAGATCGCCTGAAGGTCGGGCGCGCAAAAAAGACGGACTGGGCTTTTTCGTCCGTTTTCGGCGCTACGTCCTTTTGTAACGCAGCCATTCGCCCAGTTCCCGGTCGGCGATGGAATGGCGGATGATGCTGCCGTATGGCAGGTCGACGAGGACACCTGCATCGTCACGACGACCGATTTCTTCATGCCGGTTGTCGATGATCCTTGTTGATTTCGGACGCATGCAGCGACGACCGCAATTTCCGACGTTTATGCCATGGGCGGCAAGCCCATCCTCGCACTGGCAATCCTCGCTATGCCGATCAGCAAAGTCTTGCCTCGAGATTGCATGGGCGGTCCGAAATTTACAGCCCTCCAGCGTCATGACCTTCGTTGGGCGCCGTCCTGATCCATCTCGATGCGCCCGTCGAGGAACGTAACGCTGCGGCGATGCCATGGCCTCGAATATCGGCAACCGTGAACAGGACCTCTCTTGAAGAGAGACTTGGCCGTGAAGCGAATACGGTAGCAGTTTTCAAATGCGGCGTGATCAAGAGACCACCAGAACTTTGGTCCGTCAGGGAGGAAGACGTCACTGCTTCCAATCCTCAGCGACGTTAAAGCGGCTAAACAAGCACCTCCTGTCGCGCAAACTGCCATTCTGAAGGTTTTGCTATTAGAATCCCGCCTTCTTCAGGCCCTCACGATAGAGATCCTTGTGCCATTGCTCCTTGCTCGGGACCGCAGAAAGCCATCGGTCGACATCAAAGTCTGGATTGGCTTCGCGAAATCTCCGCACGTGGAGCCGCGCCTTTTCCTGATTGTCCAACATCGCCCAGCTTGCGGCAGAAAGCCTGTCAGCCAGGGTGGGGTCGGCCATTTGACCGATGTAATCCAGTGCCCGGTTGAAATCGGCGAGGGCATAACTCGCCCCTGCAGCCGTCCAGAGGTAAGTGTCGGGGCTGAGGGGGTTGAGCTCGATTGCTCGCTCGATCTTCTGCAACGCCATCGCAGGTAGGGAGCAATGGACGAGCGTGTCAGCGTAGTCGGCGATGACGTCGGCATAGTGCGGCCCACAGGTTTCCGCCAATTCCATTGCTTCGGCGCTTTCGTCGAACTGCCCCTTTAGCAATCTGGCGACGCCCAACTCGCGGTAAGCGTCAGCGAAGTCGGAACGCGTCCGGCCTGCTTGCTTCGCTAATGTTTCGGCCGTGTTCAGCAGTTCGATATCACCTCGCGCTGTCAACAGCCATTCCTTCGAATAGGTCCGCGCCATTGAACTTAGCGCTGGCGCGAAGTTCGGGCTCACGTTCAGCGCCGCTTTCATCTCTGCACGCGCACGCCGCAAGTTCGGAAGCGTCAAGCGCACCAGGTGGCGCCTGCCAACCAGATATCGATGATAGGCTACTGGACTGAGATTGTCTCGCAGGCTTTCATATCGTTCTATTTCTCTGCAAACAGACAGCGCAACCTGTCGGGTAACCGCCCTTCTGTCCTTGGCAAGAGCCATGTGGTGGAGGCTGAAACGCTCCGCCCATATGACCTGGTGCTGGTCAAAGTAGATGAGCTGGACGAACAGTGTGGCGTCGTCCGTGTCGCCGCTGGTGCTGGTGTCAAGGACGTAGTTAACGCGATGTCGCGCACAAAAATCTGACTGTGTCCTTGCATCCTTGCCCACTTGAGCTGCTGAGTAAGGCGCAATCACCTGAACGCTGTCGAAGGCGCAGAAACCAATCGTGATGTCCTCGATGAGTGATCCAGCAAGTTGCCACGCAGTTGACTGCACGGATTGACTCCGGGGTGGCAGCAACATCAGGCGGGGGACCGCGGCTACCACGTCTTCGCTCGCAGATGTAACGTCGTCTGAAGGTCCGGCCGGTTGAGTTGACGATGTCAACACGTCGCCGTCAGATCTCAGGCGGCTACTCTTCAATGAAAGGGAAATCTGACGACGTTCGACATCCTTTCTAAGGGATGCCACGTATTCTTCAGCGTTGAGGATCTGTAAAATAAAGCGCTTTGTTTCTGGATTGTGTGGATCCAGCCAGGAGAGTGTCGTCGCCGCTCGTCGCAAGATATCGGGCGCTTCTTTTCCTTTTGGCAGCTTTGAGGCGTCTCTCAACGTCTCCTTGAGAAGGCATGCATGATAATTCTCCCGCTCGGCGAACCACCTTCTAAATTCCTGGCTCGCACTTTGAGAGGTCCCCAAAAATGGCTGGCTGAGAATTTTCAAAAGGTCCTGGAGGAACGCGACTGGCTCGCGCTCCGCTCCACCGGCTTCGAGGAGGAGGTCCGAGCACAAAGCCTGTCGGTTAATCGAGAGCAGTCCGTTTTCAGAGGACAGTATTACGGTGCCCAGTTCATTCTGACGCGCCATAATTCTGGAGACCGCCTTTCTCAGCGTAGTACGCGCGACGTCGTCATCTGCGTCGCCCCATAGAAAGCGTGCTATTGCCGGACGATCTGCCTGGCCCTGATCGGACGTGAGCAAGTATACGAAGAGCAGCAGTCCTTTTTCGGGAAACACGACGGTATCGCCATTTCGGTCGAGTAGCTGCAGCCGGCCAAAAGTCCTCAAAAAAAACGTCATGCCGACCTTCATATTGGATTCATTTGCTTTGCAACAGACTGTCCGAATGTTCTGTGCGGATCAACACGCATCTCTACTTGCCGGAAGAGCCTGTTGTCGCCCGCAAGGTGTCCCCGCATCTGCGATGGCGGAAGAGGATGGAGTCGAACCCACCCGAGACAGCCTCGCTGCCCCACCCGGATTTGAAGTCCGGACGCCCCACCGAGGACGGTTCTCGTCCTTAACTGCTGACTGACCGAGCTTCGCCATGGAGGTCGAGCCTGTGCGGGGCGGCCCTCTCATGGAAGACGCCATCATGGAAAGCTGCGACTTCCTGACCGCATAGGCGGTTCCCTCACACGGGATCTAATTCCAGAAATCTCCGGTGGACGAGCGAATGATCACGGTGGAATATATGACGCGTGATCGAACGAGCTTTTAGCGAACGAATGCCGGTGTCCGCATGAAAGGAGCGAATCATGAAACTGATCATCCGTACCACCATATTATCCTTGTTGGCATGGGCCGCTCACGGTGCGGAGCCATACACCTTGACTTCGGCAGAAAGCAAGATCGCCGAACTCGGCGCGACAAACTTTGCCCAAGCATCGAACTCCTCTTTCATTTCATGTTCCAATCTCTGCACAAGCGATGACCATCACGTCGCCTGTACCATAGCCGACAAAGCCGGTGCACGGTCCGAAGTGCAATGCTCATACAAGTCAGAGGGCTGCAAGAAGCAGTGAAAAACCACGGGCCATTTGCGGGCATTTACGGCTACTCGTTCGCTGCCATTACGTCTTTGGACATGCGCCATAACTAACGCCGTCCGGCAAGGCGGCGTTGGGCGCGACTGATCGTGACGGACGAACGCACTGCCGCTGGTCTCCTAAAGCAGGGCGATCATTCCCGCAAACACCGTTCCTGCGCCGATCCACGCACCAAATGCGGGTCTCTCTCATGTGACTGCCCATATCATCGGAAGCACGGGGACTGGCGTCGTCGCCGGTGTGCCCAACAGATCGACCGGGCGTCGCTGCTCCAGCCTGTCGACGATCTTTCCAGCCATCGTTCGGCTTCGCCAAGTGATCCGAAAACTCAATTGCCCTTGCAAGAATCTTGGCAAACCTCCATGCCCGCCCGCGTTTCTCCCGGCTTAGCAGCTGCGGAGGGGCGTTCCTTCGGGGGTGCTTTACAGCCCGTCAAGGAGAAGATCGTGTGCGTTGAATCCTCGCTGCCACAAAGAAGCCTCACGACTTTCTGCAGGGCCCCGTAATCGTTATCTCGAGCGATCCTTGCCATGAATGATCGACCTCCGCGTCATCGTCGGCATGTGTCGTCTGCCCTTTTTCAAGAAATCGAGCCGGCAACAGGCGAAGAGAACGGGGCGAGCCGCTGGTTACCGGTTCGCCCCGCATCCGTTCGATGACTAGCCGATCTGCAGGATGACGACGTCCCGGGCCGGGACTTCGACCTTGCTGCCCTGGTAGTGGTGGCCGGGCGGCCAGGATGCAGCCTTTCCGGCTTGAATGCACCCATGGGCCTCGGCAAGCCTGACCTCCGTCATTTGTGTTTCCCGCGTCGGGTTGACGAGCCACACGAAGCTGCCGTTTTCGCCCTTGTGTACCCGGGCGAAAAGGCCGGTATTGGACAATGCGGCGTGACGCTCGATGCTCGTCCAGTCGATCAGCGCCCCGAAGAACGCCCGGTTGGCCTTTCCGTTGGTCGTGAAGTAACCAACCGACGGATTTGTGCCGATCAGGAGTGTGCGCCCTTCGCCATAGCCGTTCTCGACAACCGCCAGGCGGCCGTCGTCGAACGTCCCGCGTGCTTTTCCCCTGGTTACTTCATAGGACTGGAGCATGCCCCCGCCCTGGACGTCGCGGCCGCCAAAATTGAAGCGGATCCGGTCACCGATGTCGGGCATGTATTCGACATCGACCTGACGGGCCCCGAACATCACATCGAGCCCGAGGTTCGGCTGTTGCTGACCGACATGGCCGCGGTCGCCGAAATATCCGGGGCATGCCTCGCAGATCAACGTTCCGCCATTTTCGACCCAGGTCTTCAACCGGTCCGCCTGTTCCGACGTAAACATGATCGGGTAGGGGAAGTAGAGCACACGATAGCTGTCGATGTCGTCGATATGCACCCAGTCAGGCTGAACGCCCTGGTCAAGGAACGCCCTGTAGGCACCCCACATGGCATCCTTGTAGGGTTTCTCCTTTCGGTCGTGGTTGAGAAGATAGTCCCATTCCTGCGTCTCGCGCACGACGATGATCCCGATTTCTCCGCGAACGGGCTTTGCCGCCCAGAGGTTTGCCTGGGCAGGATCATTGGCCCACTTGCCGAGCGACGCCTGCATCTCCGATCGCGGCGTACGCGAGCCGTCCATGCCGTACGCACCAAAGGCCCCAAACAGAGGTCCGTCGAGCAATGGCCTGTAGCGCAGGTTCATCATCCCGCGTGCGCCCCCGGCAAGTGACGTCAGGCTCCAGATCCGGATGTCTTCCGGCTCGGCGACACGTCCGTCCTCCTTGTCACGCCCGATCACCTGGGGCTGCAGCCAAAGAGGGCCCGCCTGACGTTCTGCATGCCAGAATGGTTTTCCGCGTGCCGCAGCACGATTGATGTCGACGCCGTACCAGGTTTTCCACGGCTCCGTGCCTTTCCGTGCCTGGATCCATGTATAGCCGTAGAGCTCAACCTTCGACGCTGCCAGCCAATCGTCGCAGCCATGCGAGGCCATGTCGGGTATGGCACCCGAGACGCCGTGCGCGGCAATCAGGCACTTGCTGTCGACTGACCGGATCGTGTCGATGCGCCACTGCATCTGCTCATAAAAGTTCTCACGCTTGAACTGCAGCCAGTCGATGCACTCAGGATAGGCTGCCATCTGGACGGGGGGCTCGATATCGTCCCATTCCGCATAGCTGTAGCGATACCATGCCTTGGCCAATGTCTTGAGGTTCCCGTACTTCGCCTTGAGCCACGTCCTGAAGGCAGCCTTCGTATAGCTGCTATAGTCGACGTCCTCTGCGTAGTTGCATTCGTTCCAGATATCATAGCCGTAGAGCGCCGGATGATCCTTGTAGCGCTTGGCCATTGCCGTCAGAAACCGGCCGGCCGCCTCGCGCACCTCCGGGCAGTTCAGGGTCAGAACGCCACCACCATTCTTGCCAAAACCGCCTGTCGCTGACGACACGCCCATGTTTGAACTGAGCTTCCTGCCATCTGACGTGATCTGGATCGCATGGGCATATTTGCGGACCGCCCAGTCAGGAACGGTCTGTGTCATCTCGGCAATGATGGTCCTTATTCCGTTTTTTGCGGCAAGATCGAGCTGCCGGTCATATTCTTCCCAGTCGTAGACGCCGGGTGCCGTCTCGATCGCGCCCCACATGAACCAGTGGCGGAAAACGTTCAGGCCGTCTTCGGCCGCGACGCCATAGTCGCGGTCCCAATGCTCCTGCGGGGGATTTGATTTTCGGAAGTAAACGGCCCCGTAGGGAAACTGGATGTCATCACGTACCATTCTATGGTCCTCCAAGATTTGGGAAATACCAGACATGGCTTCGCCGTCCGACGTGTCGGCGCCGGTTGTTGAGGCATCAGCCGAGCGTCAGGGGATAAGGTTAGCGGGCGCCTCCGGAGAGCCGTTCGAGTGTCTTGATCAGCGCGGAATGGTCACGCTCGCCGTCTCCCGAGGCAACCGCGGCATTCATGAGCTGCTGCGTCGCCGCAGTGTTTGGCAGAGCGAGATCCAGCGCACGCGCAGCGTCCACCGCCAGCGTCATGTCCTTTCGGTGCAAGCGGATCCGAAAGCCTGGATCGAACGCCTCCTTGACCATGCGCTCGCCGTGCACTTCGAGGATCCGGGAAGAGGCAAATCCGCCCATCAGCGCCTCGCGCACCTTGGCGGGATCTGCGCCTGCTCGTTTCGAAAACAGGAGCGCTTCCGATACGGCCTCGATTGTCAGCCCGACAATGATCTGGTTGGCGACCTTTGCGGTTTGACCGTCACCGACACCGCCGACAAGGGTGATGTTCTTGCCCATCTTGTCGAGAAGTGGTCTTGCCCGTCCGAAGGCCTGTTCCTTGCCGCCGACCATGATCGTCAACGAGGCCGCCCGGGCGCCAACTTCGCCTCCCGATACCGGCGCGTCCAGATAGTCACAGTCGAGCGCTTCAACGCGCGCGGCAAAATCCTTCGTGGCGACCGGCGAAATGGAACTCATGTCGATGACCAGCTTGCCCGCCGAAAGACCCGAGGCGACGCCATTCTCGCCAAAAAGGACGGCTTCGACATCCGGGGTATCCGGCAGCATCAGAATGACGATGTCTGAGGTCTCGGCCACTGCCTTGGCGCTGTCGATCGCTTTGCCGCCCTTCTTGACGAGATACTCCGAGGCCTCCTTTACACGGCTGAGGTTGAGCTGATGGCCCGCGTCGATCAGGTGTTCTGCCATCGGACGTCCCATGACGCCCAGTCCGATAAAACCAATGTTCATGTCACGCTCACCTCCGATAGGGGTTCATCCAGCCGAGGCCTTCGCTGGTGCTGGATTTCGGTTTGTATTCGCAGCCGACCCAGCCGTCGTAGCCAAGCCGGTCAAGCTCGGAGAAGATGAAGGGGTAGTTGATCTCGCCGGTGCCGGGCTCGTTTCGTCCCGGATTGTCTGCGATCTGCACATGGGCAATCCTGTCCTCCAGTCGCGCGAAGGTCTCGATCAGGTCGCCCTGCATGATCTGCATGTGGTAGAAGTCGTACTGGATGTAGAGGTTGTCCGAACCGACCTTGTCGAGGATCTGTTCGGCGTGATCCGTCGTCGACAGGAAGAAGCCCGGGATGTCACGCAGATTGATCGGCTCGATCAGCAACCGGATCCCTGCATCCGCTGATCGAGCCGACGCGTATTTGAGATTTTCGACGAGAACCTCCTCCAGGCTGCCGAGGTCGGCACCTGGTGGGACAAGGCCGGAAATGACGTTCAGCTGTTGGCAGGAAAGCGCCGTCGCATAGTCGATCGCCTGGGCGACACCGGCCCGAAATTCCTCGACGCGATCGGGCAGGCAGGCAATCCCGCGTTCGCCGCCCGCCCAATCGCCGGAAGGGACATTGAAGAGCGCCTGTTTCAGTCCGCTTGATGTCAGCGCCTCGGCCACCTTCTCCTTGGGTTCAGCGTAGGGGCCGAGATATTCGAGTGCACCGAACCCGTCCTTGGCGGCTGCCTCGAACCGATCGAGGAAAGGCAGCTCCTGGTATAGAAATGAAAGATTGGCAGAGAATTTTGGCACGTGTTTTCCTTCCTGTGCATTGGCCGGCCTATGCATTGGCCGGCGCAACGAAACGCTGACGGTGCATGAGACGCTTGTCGCGCGGATCGGGGTTGGGAACGGCTGAGATCAGGCTTCTCGTGTAGGCCTCGCGCGGGGCCGTGCAGATCTGGGCGGCGTCACCCAGTTCGACGATCTTGCCGCGATGCATGACTGCGACCCGGTCGCAGAAATATCGGACCACCGAGATGTCGTGCGAGATGAAAAGGAAACTCAAGCCAAGGCGCTGGCGGATGTCGAGCAGGAGATCGAGGATCTGGCTGCGGATCGATACGTCGAGCGCAGCGGTCGCCTCGTCGGCAATGATGATCTTCGGATCAAGAGCCAGCGCCCGGGCAATGCAGATCCTCTGGCGCTGCCCGCCCGAAAACGCATGCGGATAGCGCTCCATCGCCAGTGGATCGAGGCCGACGAGGCGCATCAGTTCGGCAACGCGCTCCTCCAGGGCCTTGCCCTTTGCAAGGCCATTGACGACGAGCGGGTCGCCGATCACCTCTTTTACGGTCATGCGCGGATTGAGCGAGGCGAACGGGTCCTGAAAGACCAGCCGCACCTCGCGATGGAAGGCACGGAGATCCCTTTTCCCGAGCGTTGTGACATCGGTTTCCTGGCCGTCCTTTCCCCGGAAGATCACGGAGCCGGTCGTCGGCTCCACTGTCCTCAGGATCAGCCGTCCGAGTGTTGTCTTGCCGGAGCCACTTTCACCAACAATGCCGAGGTTTTCCCCGGGATAGAGGTCAAAGCTCGCATCGTCGACCGCCTTGAGAGTATTGGTCGTACCGTGCCAGCCGAAGACCTTGCTCAGATTGCGCACGGAAAGGACGGGGGCGGGCGATGCGTTGGCTGCGGCCGTGGCAGGCACGACGCCTTCGACGTGATGTGTGAGCTTTACCGTCGAGGCAAGAAGCTGGCGGGTATAGGAATGCTGCGGATCATGAAAGATCGCATCGACGGTGCCAGCCTCAACGACCCGCCCGAAGCGCATCACGGCCACCTCATCGGCCACCTCCGCCACAACGCCCATGTCGTGTGTGATGAGAAGCATCGCCATTCCGCGTTCGATCTGAAGGCGCTTGATGAGGTCGAGGATCTCTGCCTGGGTGGTCACGTCGAGCGCTGTCGTCGGCTCATCGGCAATCAGGATGTCCGGGTTTGCCGCCAGCGCCATTGCGATCATCGCCCGCTGTCGCATGCCGCCTGAGAATTCGAAGGTGTAGCGATCGCCCATGGTCTCGGGACTTGGAATCTCGACCTGGCGCAAAAGGTCGATCATGCGCGCTCGCGCTGCCTTCCTGTCGAGATCGCTGTGCAGTCTTATCGCCTCCACGATCTGCGAGCCGATGGTGTGGACGGGTGACAGGGAACTCATAGGCTCCTGGAAGATCAGGCCGATGCGCTTGCCGCGAATGGCACGCATTGCCCGGCTGGTCGGTGAAAGTGCGGCGATATCGGTCTCGCCAGATGCTTGCTTGAGGACGATGCGCCCCGCGACAATGCGACCGGGCCGGTCGACGATCTGGAGAAGCGACCGCGCTGTCACGCTCTTGCCCGATCCGCTTTCTCCCACAAGGCACAGTGTCTTGCCACGGCGCAGCTGAAAGCTGACCCTTTCGACGGCATGCAGGATATGGGTGCGAAGGCTGAAGTCGATCGACAGGTTTTCGACACTGAGGACGACGTCGTCGGTTTTGTCGGTCATGGCTTCCTCCTCAATTGTCGTAGGGATCGGCCGCATCACGCAGTCCGTCGCCGAAGAAGTTGAACGAAAGAACGGCGACCACCACCGCCAGCGAGGGCCAGATCAGCAGCCACGGAGCAGTCGCTACCGTGCGGATGTTCTGTGCATCCTGGAGCAGGACACCCCAACTGACGACCGGTGCCTTCAAACCGATACCAAGGAACGACAGGGATGTCTCGGCAACGATCATCGTTGGCACCGCCAGCGTGACGACCGCAAGAATGTGACTCGTCAGCGAGGGAAGGATATGCCGAAAGATCAGCCGCATCTCGCTGGAGCCATCGAGTTTGGCCGCCGTTACGAAATCCTCGCTTCGAAGCGCCAGAAAACGGCCACGCACCTCGCGGGCAAGTGACGTCCAACCGAGCAGGGAGACGATGACGGTGATGACGAAATAGACGCTGACAGGTGACCATGTCAGAGGGATGGCAGCGGCCAGCCCCAGCCACAGCGGGATCGTCGGCATTGCGCTGATGACTTCGATGACCCGCTGGATCGCCGTGTCCACCCATCCGCCGTAAAAGCCGGATATCGAACCGATAACAACCCCGAGGACGAGGGACATTGCCACGCCGACAAGACCGATCGACATCGAGATGCGCGTGCCATAGACGAGCCTGGAGAAGACATCGCGGCCGAGACGGTCCGCTCCCAGCAGATACATCGGGTCGTTCGGATTGATCGGTCCGATGAAATGCGTGGTGGACGGAATGAGGTTCCAGAGCCTGTAGGCCGGACCTTGCACGAAGAACCCGATCGGGACAACCTTGGTGTCATCGGTCACAAAGGTACGACGCAGTGCCACCTTGTCGATTTCGATCTTGTAGCCCTTCACGTGGAGATTGAAATCGGAACTGCCGTCGGGATTGGTGACGAAGAACCGGATCGCCTGCGGTGGAGCATAGGTGTACTGGGGCTTTGCGGTCGCCGGCAACGCCGGCGCCAGGAACTCTGCGAAGACGGCGACCAGATAAAGCAGCGCAATGATCGCGCCCGCGACCATGGCAACCTTCTGACGGACCAGTTTGCCGAAGACCAGCCGCCACGGGCCGACCGTCGCGGTCGACACGGCACGCCCCTGTTTGAGCGGGCTGATCGAGGGACCCTCCAGAGCGGCCTGCGGGTGAACCTCGTTCACGGAAATATTCTTGTTCGCGGTCATGGCAGCCTCCTCAGTTGAACCGGATGCGTGGATCGAGGAGAGCAAGCAGCAAATCGGAGAGCAGGACGCCCACCAATGTCAGCGCCGACAAAAGCAATATGAAGCTACCTGCGAGGTACATGTCCTGCGAGACGAGGGCGCGGAACAGGAGCGGGCCTGCCGTCGGCAAGTTGAGCACGATGGCAATGATCGTGACGCCGGAGACAAGATGCGGCAGGACCCATCCGATCGCCGAGACGAACGGGTTCAACGCGATGCGGACGGGATATTTCAAAATGACCTTGTATTCGGGAAGACCCTTGGCGCGCGCCGTCACGACGTAGGGTTTGTGCAACTCGTCGGTCAGGTTTGCGCGCAGGATACGGATCAGGGCGGCGGTACCGGAGGCGCCGATGATGATGATGGGAATCCACAGGTGATTGAGGAAGTCGATGGCCTTTGCAAATGACCATGGCGCCTCGGCAAATTCAGGGGAATTCAGTCCTCCGACGCTCTGGCCGAGGAAACGGTAAGCGACATACATCAATGCCAAGGCAAGGATGAAGTTGGGGATCGCCAGGCCGATGAAGCCGAGAAAGGTGAAGACGTGGTCGCCGACGGAGTGACGACGGACCGCCGAATATATCCCGATTGGCAGGGCAACGATCCACACGAAGATGAGGCTGAGCAGCGAAATCACCAGCGTGGAGCCCATCCGCGCCCAGATCAGTCCTGAAACGGGCTGGTTCCATTCGAAGGACCATCCGAAGTCACCGCGGCTCACGATCCCCCACATCCACTTGAGGTATTGGATGTAGAACGGGTCATCAAAGCCGTAGATTTCCTTCAACCTGGCGATCTGGCCCGGATCGACGGCCTGGCCGCTTTCGCTCATGGTGGCGATCATCGAGGTCAGGTAGTCGCCCGGCGGCAGCTGGATGATCATGAAGGAGATCAGGGACATGCCGATCAAGGTCGGGATCATGTAAAGGATGCGCTTCAAAATGTAGGCAAGCATGAGATTGTCTCTCCTCCCTCGAGACAGGCGTCTGCAGGCGCCTGTTGCCAGGTCTTCTCTTCGCTCCGGCTTCCTCCAAGCCGGGGCGAAGAATCGTACTGCCATTATTTCCAGGTGACGTGCAGCACTTCTAGCCGGTCGATCGCCGCAACATCGATTTCTGCGCGACCTTCCTTGATGTTGAAGGGTGCAGCGCGATCCGCCAGGACGAGCCACGCCTTCGCAACAGACTTTCCATCCGGGATCTCCAACGAAACCGTCTGCGCGGGGAGCGGGTAGTTCTCACGAACCGGCCCCTTCATCATCATCGGATTTGTCAGGTTGAGCATGGACAGCGCCACGCCGTCAGCGTTCTCTCTCAGTGCAAGATCAAGGATCCCTGGACCTTTCACGGTGACGCGCGGGGCCTTGCCGAGCGCCCAGCGGACGGCATTTGCGATCAGCCGTCCGTGGTCGGCAGCCATGACCTCCCAGAAGATCTCGCCAATGTTCCATGGGACGAAAACCGCGCGGCCGCCCGTGCCGGTCTCGCGTGCGATGACGCCGGCACCCTTTGGCTCGTGCCTCGGATAGACTTCCTCCATCGGAAGATCCGGGAAGTCAGGCACATAGAGGAAGGGCGTAGTGGCATCGCCCTTGACATCGACATCGATGAGGCGCGTTCCCCCCATGATCCGTTCGGCGCCATCATAGCCTTCATTGAGCGGATGACTTGCCGACAGTGCGACATAGGTGTTCTTGACGATGCCGCGAGGTCCGGCAACGAATGTCGCTCCAAACACGTCAGAAAGTCCGAAGTTCTTTCGCAGCTTGCCGTTCTCGTCCCTGAGCGAGGTCTCAAAGGCGCCAACGACGCTGCCACCGCGACCGACATATTGCCGGATAGCCTCGATCTGCGCGTCGGACAGGCATGCCGCGTTGGCAAGCACAATGACCTTGAAGCGATCAAGGTTCTCTTTTGTCAGGACCTGGTCGGACAGGAGCTCGAAGGGCAGGCGCGCCTCGACGAGCGCGTGGTAGAAGCCGAGATCGTGTTTCTCGCCGTTGTTTCGCTCTTCGGGAGCCCAGTGGCGAAGCGTCGTCGACGGATCGATCACCGCGATCTCGGCGGTCGGCGTCGTCGCCTCGAAAACCGGTTCGACGGCAGCCTGAAGGTGGAAGGAGTCTGCGATCGGCTCCACCCAGCGCTTGTCCGGCACGACGCCGTTGAACTTGGTGAACCAGGCATAGAGCCCATGCGCCGTGCCGTCGTTCACCCAGAGCTGCATTTCCTCCGGGGCTGTCACGGCATCCTTCCAGCGATATTCCTCCTCCGGTCCGATCGAGGTAATGAGCACGACGGGGCGGTCGGGGAAGGTGGCGCGGATCCGCTTGCCATTGCGGCCGGCCGACCAGCCAAGTTCGACGCCGCGGCGCCCCTGATGGTCGACGACGAGGAACGGGCAATGCTTCTTGATGACCTCGAGATCGAATTCCATCAGTGACGATCCCGCCATGTTCGGAATGAAGCTCGCATGGGGCTTGATCGCCTTCACGGCATCATCCCACTGGGCGATGATATCCGTCAGAACGCGTCTGCGCCATTGCAGCCATGCCTGCCAGGCCGGATCCTGGGCGTCTGCCTTGACGGGCAGGGCGTGGCCGAACATGTTCTTGAAGCTGCGGGCGCTGTCCTGGCTGTAATCGACCCCATGCCCCTGCCAGCGATTGGCGAAGATCGCGTCGATATCATATTTGCGGACAATCTCCTTGACGACCTCGGGCATGAAGACGGTGTTGTATTCGCCGTAGGCGTTGGTGACCCAGATGCCGGGATAGGCCCAGTGCTCGCGGGGCGTCCCATCGGCGTTGACCATCACCCATTCCGGATGCGCCTTGGCCGCGTCAGCGTGGATTGCGTGCGGGTCGACGCGGGCCATGACATGCATGTCGAGCTTGCGTGCGGCATCGACAAGGGCACCGAAAATGTCGCTGTCTCCGAGGTGCTGCGAGACATAATGGTAGGGGATTTCGCTCGGATAAAAGGCGATGTAGCCGCCAGCGCTAAGGCAGACTGCATTGGACTTGGTACGCTTGAACACGTCTATCCAGAACGCCGGGTCGTAGCGGACGGGGTCGTCTTCAACGAAGGTCAACTGCGTCCAGCGTGTCGCGGTCTTGTACCACTCCGGCGTTCTCAGAGTGTCTATGTTCTGTCGTCTTGCTTCAAGCATATCCGAGATCCGAATTGTTGACAAAGAGGTAGCGCTCGGCGCCTGCCTTGCAGGCGCCTCGGCAGATCTGATTGGTGTGGCCTGTCAGGCCTTGTAGAACTGTTCCGGCATGGTCGGAGCCGGGGTCGGCCAGCCGAACGAGCTCGGCATGGTCTTCGTGGTGTTCTTCATCACGTTCTTGACGATCCCGTAGCTGTCCGGAGGCTGCGAAACCCCGAAGACGTAGAAGTTCTCGGCCGCACCTTGAAGCAATTGCTTCATGATCTCCTGCTGCCCCGCCTTGTCGGGCTTCGCCTTGAGCTGGTTGTAGAGCTCCAGCTGCTTCTTGGTCTCTGCGGGCGGCTCTTCTGCATTGGCATTCGTCGGGTCGACATACCAGAGGGCCCAGGCCGGCGCATAAAACGCGTTGCTGTCGGTCGGTGCATAATAGCGCGGGTCGAGCATGGCCGCGACGCCGCCGTTTGCACCGAACTGGTGGGCTGTTGCGTCGAAGCTGCGTCCCTGCCTGACCCGTGTCTCCCACAGGGACCTGTCCATCGTGCGCATTTGCGCGTCGATACCGACGGCCTGGAACATGGGAATAACAAGCTGGAACAGATCGAGGAAGATCGCGCGCGCCTGGTCGATTTCGAAGATGATCGTAAGGCGGCGGCCCTTGTCGTCCAGTCGGAAATTCTGATCATCCCGTTTCGGAATGATCTCGTCGAGCATGGCGTTTGCCTTTTCGACATCATAGGCGGTGAACTGCGTGGCAAGCTGCTCGTTGTAGAGAGGGTCGCCCTGCTTGATGGATGGCTGCGCCGGCGCTCCTTGCCCGACGAGTACTGCGTCGATCAATGTCTGGCGATCGAGTGCAGTCGACATTGCCGCACGGAAAGTCTTGTTGCGAAAGAGCGCCCGCTTTGTCTCGTCCTCGTGATTGAGATTGAAGATGAACGTCATCACGTTCGCCTCTGTCGAGGTCAGCGTATAGAAGTCGTATCCGCCCTGCTGGCGTGCATCATATAGGACCGCCTTGTTGTTAGGCGTGGCGATGTAGAGGTCCATCATGTCGATTTCGCCCTGCATCGTCTTCAGCAACAAGACCTGCGGATCGGCGACCATCTGGTAGACGATGCGGTCCATGTACGGGAGCTGGTTCCCTTCCGTGTCGACCTTGAAGTAGTAGGGATTGCGCTCGGCGACCGCCCTTTCGGTGTTTTCTCCAGGCGCAACCGTGAACTTCCAGGCGAACAGACAGGGTTTTGCCGACGAGTTCAGGAAGAAGGAATTGTCGTCCTGGAAACCCGCCATCGACTGGAACGCAGCTATCCAGCTCTGGAAACCGCGCTGCTTGGCCACCTCATCGGCCTTCGGATTGAAGTCGATGTGAAACTGCTCCAGATAGTGCTTGGGACAGCGTGTCGTGTGGTCATTGTTCGCCCAGGCCATCTGAAGGGGGAACAGGCCATTTGGCCTCGGGAACGTCACCTTGAATGTCTGTTCGTCGACAATGTCGAGTTTGGCCGGCTTGCCGTCGGTTTTCCAGTGGCCTTGCCCGGTAATGGCAACGCGCTTGTCGGTCAGAACCGTGTCGTACCAGAATTTGACGTCGGCCGTCGTATAGGGCTGGCCGTCCGACCACTTCATGCCCTTGCGAAGGCGGATGGTATAGACTGTGGCATCCTCGTTGCCGTCGAATGCCTCGGCAACGTTGAGAGTAATACCGGACCAATCAGGAGTGTATCGCACCAGCGGCTCATATGCCTGGTAGCGGAAAAGGTGTGACAGCGAGCCGCCGCCGACGAGGGCGAGCTTCCAGTCGCCGCCATACTTGCCGACGCTCTCAACCGGCTTGATGACGAGCGGGTTCTCAGGCAGCCGGTCCTTGACCGGTGGCAGCGTGCCCTTGGCTGACTGTTCCTTGAGGCTGACAGCCTCATTGTAGCCGCCAGCGAAGCTTGGCAGGGCTGGAAGAATGAAAACGGCCGAAGTCCCGGCCAGAAACGCGCGGCGTTTCAGCTTAAGCATGGGTTTCTCCTCCTAAAAGCGTCCATAGTTTTTGTTATTGTTTGGACGTAAGTGAGGTTTACATAGGAGTTTTGTTAGGTAAAGCGTTATGTTAGATTAATTTCTGCGGGCGCCATATGGGCTGCGGCGAGAAAAGAGGCGGATATGAAGACCAGGACAAAAGTGACAATCCAGGCCATCGCCGACGAGGTCGGACTTTCCAAATATGCCGTTTCGCGATCGCTCGCCGGCAAGTCTGGTGTCAGTGAAGAGACGCGAAAGCGCATTTCCGGGGTCGCGGAAAGACTGGGCTATACAAAGCCCGTCATTCGCACCAAGGCGTCGGACAGCGAGGAGATCGCTGTCGTCTTCCATGACATCGACCCCGTCAACAGCGAGCTCAACTTTCAGATCCAGACGGGGGTACAGGAGGAGGCTGAGCGGCTTGGCGTTGGCATCCGAATTCGCTGGACACATAGCGAACTTGCACTGGAGGAATTGAGTGCCAATTTCGCGGGTCTCATCCTTGTCGGCCCTCATACACCGGAAGGCATAGCGCGTGCCGCCGCGGCTGGCGGCGCCACGATTGTACGTCTCGGCTGGACCGATCCCCTCCAGCAGATCGACAGCGTCAGCGGGTCGGACCATGAGGCCGGGCAGGCGGTGGCGCGGTACCTGACGAGCCTTGGCCATAGGTCGATTGCATATGTTTATGGCTTGCCGATCTACCGGGGTCGCCACGAGCGCTACTACGGCATGCGCGAGATCCTGGAACAGAACAGTGATTATCAACTGCATGTCATGCAGTTCGAGGAGCAATCGGGGTTTGCGACGGCGCTCGGTGAACTGCGAGGAAAGGGCGTGCATCCGACGGCTTTCTTCTGCGCCCACGATGGACTTGCCGTGACTGTCGTTTCCGAACTGCTTGGACAGGGCTTTCGTATTCCAGACGACGTTTCCGTCGTAGGCTTCGGGGACTTTTCCGCGGCAATGCAGATTTCGCCAGGACTGACAACGGTCAGGCAAGAGGGAAGAGAGACAGGTGCTGCGGCACTGCAGCTGCTCCTGGAACGCATCAGACGGCCACGCTTGCCGGAACAGCCGCCACGCAGCATCCGTGTGGTGTCCCGAATTGTAGAGCGACGCTCTGCCGGACCCGTGAAAAATTGAGGCTGGTTCAAGAAACTGCCGCGCTAGCCAGCTGGCATAGCAGGCGACGACCGCGATGCGACCTGAAGAAACCATCGCCTTTCGGGTGCCCAGACGCGCCGTCCGCATGAGGCAGATGCAGGCCGTGATATTCCAGGACGTCACGAAGCAGAAACGCTCGCGGGCAGGGTGGAGGAAAGCGAGGCGCGGTTGCGCGCGTTTGTCACGACCGCCGCGTCAGCCGTTATGATGTCCATGGCAAAAATTTTAACTTCGAGATGATCCGTAAGGCAGTCCTTACATGCGCTTCCTGACTCGAGGGCCGGAAAATGTTCAAACTAGCCGGCGCAAAGTACCCACAAGGGCTTTTTCGAAACCATCTGGAGCAGGCAGGGCCAGTTTTCGGCAGTGATGGCCTGCATCCTATAATTTGAACGGATTTTGGAATGGAAATTGGAAGAGTTTTGATGCGCTCGGCAAGCAGCCTTGGCTGCTATCCCGAGCGCATAGGCGGATGAGGCCATCGCTGCTGGCGAGCTGGAGCCGGTCGAATACGTCCGCTTCCAACGCCGGCCCGAACGCCAGTGCCACACCGGCAACGGCACCTTGGCGACAATGACAATAACGACGCCTTGAAGGCCGGCCTGGCGGTGGTGCTAAGGCGTCGCTTCAACACCTCGACCCGGACAGGGAGACGACGTCACGACGGGCTTCTTCCGCCTCCAGCGCATTCTAATCGAGAACAGCGTCCTCGTTTCCAATTCTGCTTGGCAGCGCGACGCAACATAGCCTCTGGTTACTCGACCGCCGACCAGTTGCTAGGGGCGGCGTCAGGTTCCCCGGCCTGCCGCACCTCGGGTGTGACTTCGCCCCCCTCAGCCCTGTCGCGACGGTTGGTGCTGCCGGCAGCATGAGCGGTTTGACTTGTCTCGCGCCCGCCGGCGGGAGCGAACGCTTCAACAATACCTTCACCGACGGTCTGACGAATGACCTATTTCTTGCGCGACCTTGTCGTCGACGCGGTTGGTTTTCTTGACGTCGTCGGGGGAGCACTTCTCGGACGAGTTGATTGGATGTCGGAGATGGTCTTGCGAGCGGCGTCGATGGCTGTATCGAAGGCCTTCACCGTGGCTTCCCGACGCGTCTCCAGACTTCTGATCCGGATTTCCAAATCGCGGATCGTGCGATCCTGTTCGAGGCCAGCTTCGTCAGGCGTGGTGCCGGCGCCGCGTCGCGTGATTTCCATCGCCATCTCGACAGACCGGTCGACCCAGGTCGATTGCTGTTTGAGCAGTTCCTCGATGTCCATGGCCTTCTCCTCAAAGGTCTATGTTGGTTGCAAGCATTGCGGCCGGGATCGGCGCAGGGCTAATGGGAGCCCGAACGAAATAATTGGCAACAAAGATCGGCCGCGTCATCTGCTGAAAGTCGACGCAGGCGGGCTGCCCAGGGAAGGCCCGAAAGGCATTGGCCGAGACAAGCGCGAGACGTCCCTTCAAAAGCAGCGTAACGGCTGCCTCAGCCTCGCGAGGCACGCGATGCATGCAGTCGTTATCTGAAAAGCTTATGCGCTCGAACCGCAGGAGCGGATCGTTGCGGTCACGCTCCAGGAACTGTACGAGGGCGGAAAAGCCAATGCCTTCGAAGCGGTTGCCCTGCACAAGGGCGGGATAGCCAGTGGTGCCATCGGTCTGCAGGATGCCCGGCAGGCTCATCCCTTGCATCAGAAGGGCTCGGTCTTCGACGTTGAGGCCACGTTTCTCGAGAATGCCGTCCCAGCCGCCGCTGTAGTTGACGATATTATCCCTGATCGCCGCCTCGAGGCAAAGGATGGCAGCAATGCCGATGGCAACGCCCGGAGAGGGGTTGAGATCCACATCGATGCCCGTGTCAATCACCTCGTTTCGCTCGACACTCGCCTGTCCTGATACCCCGAGCAGAAAGACGCCGATCTTGGGAAGCTCATCGGTTCTGGTTCCCGTTCTGGCAATACTGTTGCCGTGAACAACCATGCGCCCACGGCTGTCGAAGCAGAAGATGCCGAAGCGTTCCTGAGCATCAATATCATTCGAAGACAGGGACGCATTGATCTCGCGAACCATCCCGATCCCGACAATGCCGCCCGCGACGGTGTTGCGCTCGATAGTGTTGTTCTCGCCTGAGACTGCAACAATACCGAAACTCGTGCCTTCGATCCTGTTGCCGTCAAACCGGTTGCCATGGGCATTGAAGATCAGCAGGCCGGCTGCCAGCGCTGCGCGTTCCCGGGCACGATAGCTGATTACATTGCCCGACAGCGCACTGGATTGCGTCGCCTCCGCAAAAAGCCCGACCTCTGCATCCCTGATCTGATTGCCCGCGACCAGTCCGTCGATCGTGATGACATTTCCCTGTTGGCCGTTCCAGCCGAAATGCATACCGATGCTCGGCGGGCCGTTGCCTCGGGGCGACGCGATGCTGACCTCGTTATCCTCGACCCTCAGACCGAGGCCGCCGAGAGCGATTGCGGTAACCGGCGCAAATTCTGGCGATCGCTCCATGGTCACCGAGTTGCAGGAAACAGTAGTACTCTCGGCTATCACGCCGATACCCATGTTGCGTGTCGAAAGGACCGGTCGGGACGCGACGCATTCGATCCTGTTGCCGGTAACGGTAAGCCCCTCGAGCGGAACGTCCATCTGCCTCTCCAGGCAGACGATTCCGTTTGCGGTTCCACCGATGACACAGTCTTCGATCCGACTGAAGTCTCCGCCATCCTGCAGGAGTATTCCCGCAGTAGCGGGTAACCCTCCATCCTCGGCACCATCGCGCCTGATGCCCGCAAGGAAGCAATCGGCAATCGTCAGCAGGCGCGTGCGGCTGCCTGTGATCTGCACATTCACATCCGTACCCGAGATCGTGCAGCGCCTGATATCAACCCGTTGGGCACTGGCAATCGCAATGCCGATGCCACCGTCTTCCCCGCCACCCCCTGAAATGAGGCAATCGTCGACAATGCAGTCCTCGACGCGCACCAAGCTTATCATGGCCGGACCGCCGCGCCGTCGTCTGAACTGCAGCTCGTGGATCCGGTGGCGACGGCCGGAAACCGTCAGGAGTGGCCCTTCGCCGGTCTCGACGATTGCTCCTGTGCTTTCGCCATGGAGACTGACATCATTGCGGCTGATGAAGAGTGGTGCACGAAGCCTGTGGATGCCGGTCTTGAGGCAGACACATCCCCCCGAAGCGGGCAGCTGGTCGATCGCAAGCTGGATGTCGTCGCCGGGGTTCAGGACGAACGTGCAGCATCCCTGGCTGGTTTCGGGTTGCGGCCGGCAATCGCTGACATCGGGTCCGTTCACCGCGGCAAGCTGTACGTAGGAATGGATGATGCCGCGCGGCGGTGCCGCGGTAAATTCCTCCACCGAAGCATCTGCGGTGCGCGCTGAAAAGAGCCAGTAGTCTCCGACATGGAAACCTTCACTACCCACCGTCGAAAAGCTGACCTCGATGCCCTCCTCGATGGCGACCGGTCCTGTGGCCGTCGGGATCGTGCCGTCTGCGCCGACGAGGGGATCGGATGAGGACTGATCCCATTTTCGGACGCGGGTGTGGCGTGCTAGCAGGTCCGCGGGCGCGGTTGCGAATGGCCGTCCTGTCGCGCCAATCGTCCGGTCAAGTCTGAAGATGGCGTTCGCCTCGTCTATATCTTCGATCTGCGCCATCTCGCCGGCTTCACCATGAAGGTCCCGGTGATCATCGGTGACGCATACCCAGTCGCCGATCGCAAAGCGCGTCACACGATCCCGGCCGATCCGGTGAACGGTAAGCGAAGACCTACCAGACGCGGTCGCTATCTCGGCGACGGTCGTGACCAGGGAAGCATTGTCCCTGGACCAGGTGAATGATGCAGTGCCAAGTGGGCCGGCGGTCTGGATCTCGATCCGGTAAAGCCGGTTCTCGAGGCCGCGATAGCCGGTCAGTGGCGGAACAATGCATGGGTCCTCCGGCGCAGGAGGCGCAACAGCCGCCACGGACATGCGTCCACCTGAAGGCGGAGTTCCGGTAAACGCGCCACATGCAGCAGGTGTCTGTGCGGCGGCCGGTTCAGTCTTCACCTGCCATACCTGCTGGACGCGCGTTGCCGTGTCCACGCCGCCAAGCGCCTTGTCGAGGAGGTCGTTGTCCTCGATATAGGTGACTTCCCGCTCCCAGAGATCCAGGTAGACATTGTAGTTGACGCCGCCAATCGCCGGTGGGTCAGGAAGGAATGGCTGCGCCTGGTAGCTGACGTTCTCGCCTTGCAAGATCTCGGCGAGGTGACCATCCACGTAAAGGCGCCCCTTGCCAAGTTTGAAATCGTCGGCAACCGGTGCCGTCACCTTGAATGCATCAGGGGTCGTGGCATGTGGCACACCGACAGGACCGAAGGTGTCGAGTGCCTGAACCCTCAACCTTTCCCGGGCAATGTCGGCCGCCTCGTTCCAGTCGGCATCGAGCTGCACGCGACCCTGCTGGATGAGCACACTTGAAAAGCGCTTTCTGACATCGTGCGTAAACCGTGAATAGTCGCCGGACATTAGTCACTCTCCTCAGGTCACGTAGATGAAGCCGTAGTCGAGGCCGAAGGGCAGGTATTCTTCGAGACGCGTGCGCAGATTGCGCTCGCGCTGCGGCTGCTTGAGATGGCAGTAGGCACCCATCTCGGATCCGTCTTCGGCACCTGTTGCAATTTCCGGCGGCCCATCGAGCGCCAGCTGCAGGTAAGCGGGTTGGCCGTAGGGTTCGGCGGTGTATTCGGGCTTCAGCCGCAATCGCACACGATCTCGGATCTGCTGACGATCAGCCGCAGTGAGCGCGGCCGCTTGCCCGGCAACCTCGATCTCCAGGGCTTCGGCAAGATCGGGTTGGCAGCGATAGCGACGAGGCACCCGCGACAGAGGATGGACATAGGAAAACCGGACACAGCCCTCCTGAACCCGCTCGCAGGTGACCTGGTTCTCGAAGATGGAGGTTGAAGCGTATTCGATACCGCGCAGGTTTGCCGTGCCGCGCACGGTGCTCCGCTCGGCATAAAGCATCGGACCGGTGGCATCGGGTGCTGCATAATCGGGCGCTGGCATAAGCGCTCCGTCGACAATGCTGTCGAGCAGGATCAGATGCCGCGAAAGGCGGGGCATTGCGATCGATCCGCTGATCGAAAAGACGAGCTCGACCGAAAGCCCTACGTTGAGAGGGGTCGCCGGCGATCCCGCCAGCGCCACGATGCTGGGGTCGCCAGACGGCGACGATCCGTCGACGATGCCAAGACCCGGCACCAGCGTAGTGTGGATAAGACGAAGCCGCGAAATTGTGTCTTCAACACGGACCTGCCCCTCGATCAGTAGCCCGCCGAGCGTCAGGACAAAGTCAGGATGATTGCCTGTGACCGTCATTGCTCCATCCAGCTGGAGATGCGGGCGCATTCCGTCTGCCGCTTCAATCGCCAGGAATTCACCTCGCTGCGACACGTCAAGATCAATGGCAATGGCTTCCACATAGCTTCGGTTGTCGCCGATGCGGATCAGCGCACGCGGGCGCGCGTCGTCCCTCCATTGCTGCAGGGCAGCACCGATCGTGGAGAAGGTGCCGGGCAGTCCGCTGGTATCCACCAGATAGGTTGCGGCAAGCTCCGCCCGGACAGGATCCGTCAGCCATGCCTGACGTTGGTATGGTCCGCCCCCAAGGTCCGTCGGGAACCCGTAGTGGTAGCTGATCTCAACCACGGGATCGGTCGCAAACAGGGCGCCGAGGGCAAAGCGGCCACGCGTCACGTCAATGAGGACCGTGGCGTCTGCAGGCTGCCTGAAGGTCGACAGGTCGGCGCAACGGATAGAGGTGGCCGGCACCTCGATGCCATCGACCACCATGAATATGCTCTGATCCGGAGCAGCGGTATGACCTGGTGTCCTGTCGAAAGGGCCGTAGAACTCGGTGTGACTGGGTGGCGAGGGCATTGCTGCACTATCGGCGAGGTCCTTGTGGAAGCGTGCCGGATCGATTGGCTGCGGCACGTCGAGTTCAGTCGCAAGCTCGGTCTCGACGGCTTCGCGTCGCCTTGCTGAAAACAAGGGTGCCTGGTTGCCGAGCGGACTGAAGTGATAGCGAAAGTCGCCGAGGCGTCTCGGCGTGGCCCTGCTCAGCGGATAGGCGCCAAGACGCCAGAGGAAAAAGCCGACATTGCGGACGTTGTGCCAGCCTTCGCTGCGGGATGGGGGGCGCACATCGACGGTGTGGCTCATGCCGTCGAACGCGGTATTCAGGCGTCTGCAGCTTTCGACCTTGCGCACGTCAGGCGTGAGCGCTTCCGGACGAAGCCGGTTGCGGACAGCTTGCGTCCAGACGAGCCTCTCGAAGAATTCGACGGCGTGGGCAGGCCAGCCGGTAATGTCGCGAGCGAGCTCCTCGAGCATCGGCAACGTGCCCTTGCGCCGGCGATAGTAGATCGTCTTGGCGACATCCGCCCTTGTTCGAAGCGCTGGAAGGGGCTCGAGCCGCGGTCCGCGCAAATCCGGAAAAATCTCACGCGCCGCGCTCGAAACAGGCTCGGCTTCGGTCGAGGAAAGCCTGATATTGCCGACAAGCTCGCCGATATAGGGAACGACCCAGGGCTCGCAGGTCTCGATGAAGGCATTGGCATGGAGCTGGCGAATGTCGTCCTCGATGTCGTTTGCAGCCGTTTCGACCACAGCAAGAAGCGCCTTCAGCGCGCCGCCGTTTCGGGCATCCTCATCGCGCAGATAGGCAGGAAGCAGGTTGAAGAGTTTGTCGGTGGCGGCATTCGAGTATGCCATCAGAGCGCCTCCACAGCAGTCAGCGTCACGTCGCGCGGGTCTTCGATGAAGGCCTGTTCTGCCGCAAGCACCGGCGGCACGACGCCATTGTCGAAGCCGCGCCTTGCGAACCGATCGATGAGCAACGGGTTCGTCGGCAGCGGACGGGCGAGAAACAGGCGGATGTGTTTTTGCAGCGGCCCGGAACTGACGGCGCGGATCTTCTGCTCCGCGGGCGTCATTGCCTCGTGTCCCTTGAGATGAAAGAGGTCCACGTCGGCGGCGACGACGCCTTCGGCCTGTTGCAGGGCCGCGTAGACGTGGCTGAGATGAACTGGCATTCCGGGGGTGATCCTGTCATGCCGGAAGGCTGCCATCAGCGCGGCATGGGCATTCTCCATGACGGCGTCGCGCTCGAAACGGGGATCGGAAACAATCCGCGCCGAAACGGTAAGAGGCACCTGGGTCAGACTGGCAAGATAGAGCGGCCAGTTTGGATCGCGGGCATTCGACAGGGCAGAAGCCAGTTGCGCGAGCTGATCGGCGGGCACGCGTATACCTCCTTCGCCGAGCACGCTGACATGAACCGCCTTTCCAAGCCGGAGCCAGACCCATGAGGCGGTTGCGCGAATGACGAGGCGCGTCGACAGTGCCAGCCATTCGAAATCCTGAATGGAAACGACCCTTCCGAACGTCCTGACGCCGTTCGGGGCGTTCCTGCGCGCATCGTCGCGGTCTTCGGGATCGGCGCCGCCAATCGAGGCCATCGGGTTGGCAACGGCGCGAAGGCCGACTGGCCTTTCCAGCGGCAAGGCGAGTTGGCCGGGACGCACGCGACCCGCAAGGCCAAGACCCTTTCGGTACCGCGCAGTAACGGCAAGGACCCCAGTCGGCAGCCTGCGACCCGTACGCCCGTCACCGAAGCCGACGGTTGAGATGCCGTCATCGCCTGTCTTCACCGTATAAACTTCTTCGGAAGGCTTGCGGCCAAAGAGGTCGGGGACCGGCGACCAGAGCACGCCGTTGACCCTGACCTCAAGGTTCGCGCGACCAAAAAGATTGCCCGGCTCCGGCAGATATGTCAGCGGCATGCGCTGCAGCTTGAATTCCGCAAAGCTCCTGGACGCATCTCCGTGGCCAAGCTGTTCCTCGGGCTGGGTTTCGCCGTGGCTGGCATTGGCGATATTGGCCTTGACGGTTACTGCCGTCAGCGGTCGTGGAAGAGAAGGTGTAAACGATACGAGCACATGGTCGGGTGCCTCTCCCGCGATCGCCGAAACCGGCGATGCCGAGGTGACGGTCGCGGCATGTTGCACCTCGCCAGACTCGATCAGGATCCGTCTGCCTTTGCCGAGTTCGACGGTCCCAAGCGTCGCGCGAAGGACGAGCTGGTTGCCGGCGAGCTCTTTCGGATAGTCAAAGCTTCGCGGTTCGATCGCCTGTGCGCCGACCTGGACAATGCGGCTTTTTCGACGGTCAAGCGCAATGTTGACCGGAGCCTCGCGTTTCGACCAGCCAGCCCATCCGCCTGACTGGCGTGCATTCTCGACGATGACGTCATCGTCGTTTCGGGCGACGATCGTAAGCATCCCCAAGGCGGGTGTGACCACCGGGTCCGACGCAAGTTGGGCGTCGATTACCTGCCATTCGGACCATGCGTTTGCGCGCCGGCCAATGACACCGAGCGTGTTGTCGAGACGCCGAACCGCAATGGCGACCTCGTCTCCCGGAAGTGCAGCAATTGCGGGTTGACCGGCGAGATTGCCACCGAGATTGAACCAGTCCGTCCAGGTCGTTCCTGTCCATCGTCGATGCAGAAGTCCTCCATCGTCGGCGCGGGCAACCACATCGATGCGGCCGGGGAGAGTGGAGACGGCAGCCGGCGCCGATGCAAGGCTTCCGGCAAGGCTGGTCCAGGAAGACCATGTCGCCTCCCTTGATCGCGTCCACAAGGCCCGGTCGGCGCCACGCACGAA
Source organism: Rhizobium sp. BK661 (assembly GCF_024808825.1). Taxonomy (NCBI): domain Bacteria; kingdom Pseudomonadati; phylum Pseudomonadota; class Alphaproteobacteria; order Hyphomicrobiales; family Rhizobiaceae; genus Rhizobium; species Rhizobium sp. BK661. Next base: position 180,156 of record NZ_JANTYT010000008.1, read on the forward strand.
GACATCGACCCGTCCTCCACCCCAGCTCGTCGCGCAGGGCGCCGACGTCAGGAAGCCGCCAAGTGATGTCCATGCGGATGTTGGCGCCCCAACACCGATGACCCAGAGGCGCTGGTCGGTTCCGCGCCCGAAGACAAGGAGTTCGCCGTTGGCGAGCGAGAGGGCTGCCGGATCACTGGTCAGGATGCCTCCATAGTCGACCAGTGCCTCAAAGCGCACGCCGGCGCGCGTCAGTCCGATCAGCGCCCGTTCGGCGTTCCGGACGAAAAGCCTGCTGGAGGAGGAGCTCGCCACGAGGACGGGGTTGCCGGTGACTGCCACGGCATCGATCGACTGTGTCGCTGCGGCAAAGCCCGCCATCGGCAGGAAGGCGGTGAGCCTGTTTGCGCCGTCGCGACTGACGATCTCGGTCTGTGATCCAGAGGCCGTAACGGCCGGCCGGCCGGCAAATGTCCGCGTAAAGCGGGCATGCGTCACCGTCTGGGCCAGCTGCGAAACATCGAGGCCATCGGTGGTGGAAACGGTAGCGCTCCCCTCACGCGTCGTGTCGACAGCTGCAGTGAGCCGGCGCGGGGTGGCGTCCCCTGTGTCGATGAGGACACGCGTGCCCGACGACAGGCCCTGTATACTGGTTTCGAGCGCATAGAACCCATCGCCCGAGGGCGTCAGTACATCGCTGATGGTATGCGTTGACCAGCGCTTGTCGGGCTCGATCGACGGACTGGTGGAATAGAGCTGTACGGTCGCAGGGGCATTGCATCCGAACAACGCCAGGCGTCGCTCGAACTTGCGCAGCTGGGTGCGCTCAGTGGCAAATCCATTGACCTGGATCGGCGGAGTGAAGCGCAGCGCAAGACCGCCCCATTCGTCTTCGATCGCCTGGACGCGTTTTTCCTCGAACAGTTCGCCGTCTGACATGACGAGAATATCACCGATCCTCAGATCGGTCGGCCGCGCGGCAAGTGCAAATCCTACGCGGCCGACAGCAAATGCAGCAAGCGCCACAGGCGCGGCGAAGGCGCGCGCCGCATTGAGATCACCATGCGCAACCAGTTCCTCGATTGTCTCGTATGTCTGCGGGACCTCGTCCTGTCCCGGGATCGACATCACAGGCAGGCCCTTGCGGATGCGCACACGCGCGCCGTCCTCAAGGTCGAATGCAAGCATTGCGGTGGCGGCAAGCCCTGGAGACAGCTCATGCCCGATCAGCCGCACGAGTTGCTCGACCGAGGCTCTTTCCCGGGCCGTACCAAGGAAATATTCGTTGGCGATCCGTTCGCTGTAGAAGGTCATGACGTCGGCCATCGCCGAGAACATCTCGATCAGCGAAACCGCGTAGTCGTCCGGCTCGCGGGATGTCAGCTGCGACAAAGCAGGGTCCTTCGCAAGGCCCTCGAGCATCTTCAGGCGAAAGCTCGCAAAGGTTCCTATGCGATAGGAGAGTGCACTGAGACCCGGGCGGTTGAAGACGTCGAGCGGCACAAGCGCAGCGTCGCTGCCGCAGCCACAGAAGGGATCGGAACAGGCGTTGCCCATCATCGTGCTCCCGCCGTTTCGAGGACGAGCACGCCGAATTCGGGAGCGCTCAGATTGTTGTCGAGCCGCGCTATCTCAAAGGCGCCGATATCGATGACACCGCGATCGAGCCAGTCGCGCTGCGGCTCCCAGTAGCGTTTGAAGCGCGTCACGTTGGCCGATTCTAGTCCCTCGATCAGTTCGATCGCGGCGTAGATCTTTGACAGATAGACCGGCTTTCCGAAGCGGGCGCCGAGCTGGTCAAAGAAGCCTTCCAGGGTTTTCTTGACGGCAGCCGCAACGTCGCCGGGAAAATATCCACGGGCGACGCATAGTGTCACGGCAATTTCGATCGGAACGTAGACCGCGCTTGTTATGGCAAGGTCATAGCCCGCGAGCTTGAACCGGCGGAGGTGACCGTCAATCCGTCCGGCAAACCGGCTTTCCAGAGCAAAGCCACCACCAGCCGTTGGCAGGAGATTGCGTTCGTCGCGCGGATGAATGGCGACGAAGATGGTGTGCCAGCTGCCCGTCCAGCGGAAGACGGCGCGCGCATCCAGAACCTCGATCTGCCTGAGCGCGGCGTTGCGCCAGTCGTCCTCGGTGACGGCACGAAACTGCTCAGCGCGGAATGCCGCCGGAGCCAGTCGTTTCACCTCGGCCGTCGATCGTGGTGCCGTTCCGCCAGTTGCCGAAACTGGCTGATATACGGCATCGACCACGCCGGTCGCGGCGGCAATATGGAAAAGCGAGCCGCTACCAATGTTGCCGTCACTGCCGTTGCCAATGCGCATGGTCAACCGCGCTCGCTCAGCTCCGCGTGGCATGCGTCCATAGATGTCGTCACCGAAGCGTAGCGTTGGTGCGCCATCATCGCCCACCTCGGCGACGAAGTTGCGGTCGTAGGGGGTGCAGTCGAAAAGATCAGGGACTGCTGACCAGATCTGGTCTTCCTGCCCGGCAAGCGAGAGAACGAGTTCGATGGCAGGCCCATATTTCGTCTGCGTCAGCGGCGTTGCGGGCACGGCCAACGTTGCGAGAGGGTAGCGGCTGCCTGATTCCACAGGCAGGTCCAGTTCACCGCGGGCCGAATCCAGAAAGATCGTGAGACCGTGATCGGCGGCGACGACATTGCCCCGCGCGACCGTCACGGGATCGATTGGAAGAAGATCGGCCCCGACAGCTGATATCTGCACGGCTTCGGGGAGCGCCTCTGCTGTGCTCCATCGGACCCGTAGCAGTGGCAGGGCGGGGTCCGCGACACTGAGGCGTGGTGCAAGCTGATCCGTCAGTGCCTCGTCCGTCGTCTCTGATGCCTCGACGAGCTGCACGACCCATCGGTGCGACGGGTTTCGATCAACGGCCTCTCCGGTCCTGGCGCTTCTGACCTCTTCCAGAAGGAGAAGATCGCCAGGACCCAGCGACGGTCGTGTCGCGTGGCCATCGCCCGACAGGTGGTAGAGATGAACTTCTGTGCAGCCGGCGCCAAGGCAGCAATCGCTGTTGCCTGATGTGTGGATGCGCAGCTCGTTGTGCTCGGGCCGTACCTCAAGCACTGTTTCCGTCTCGAAGATGACGACCTCTGACAAGGCCGGGTCTTTCGCAAAACCGGTATCAATCGGGATCACGGTTCCGGGCAGGTCGGTCGCGCCGGCCAGGGGACGTGCGATCCGTGTGCACACCCTTGTCCCGGCATCGACAGTGCCTGCCGAGACGGCGTTGAAATGCACAGGGGTTCGCGCATTGGCGCCGTCATGCACCGGGTAGTCGATGAGGCGTGTGTGCCGCTTGACCGAGACACGGTGCAAGGCGGTATCAAGATAAGCTTCCGTTGCAGCCGCATCCTGGAAATAGCTCAGATAGTCGCCGGCATAGGCGAAGAGTTCGACGAGCGAAACGCCGAGGTCGGGGGGCAGGCGCTCCGTCCAGTCGCGATTGCGGGCGCTCATAAGGTCGAGAAGCATCCGCCTGAAGCTCTGATAGTCACGCGCAAGATAGTCGAGGGCGGGTTCCTCCAGGGCGCCTTCACCACAGTCGCAATCGCTTCGGCAATCGAAGGGCGAGGGGCAGGATGCCTTGAAGCCGAAGCTCACCTCGCTGAGCTCCATGTCGACTTGCGGATGCTGCACGCGAACGACATAGGTCGAGAAATCGCCCTCGGCGCTCAGCATCAGGATCACCGACTTCTGTGACGCCGCGGGCAGCACGATCGACTCCACATCGATTCCGGTGATGCGTAGGCCACCCGCAATGCTAAAATGGCTTTTGTCGAGAGCCGGTGAAGCGGGCCTCGCCTTTACGAAAGTCACCGTGAGTTGATGCGTGCTCGGCGTGCGCGTGTATTCGACGAAGTCAATGCCATTCAGCGGATGGGCAGCGCTCGCAAGCATTCCGCGGCGCTTGTCTTCACCGCAATCGATCAAACCCTGGCGCAAGCGTGTCATTGCCACCTCCTCAGCCGATCTGCCGCACGAACAGGTCGAGATGGCGCGCGCCGGTGTCGATCCTGGCATAGGTGATTTCGATATCGAGCGTGGACTCGTCTGCACGAACCGCGACGGATTCGATCGTGATGACCGAATCGAGCCAGCGGATCAGCGAGCCGTGAACGAGAGCCTCGACGGCCGCAACCAGGGCATCGGAAGAAGGAGCAAACACGAGCTGCTTCAGCCCGCAGCCAAAATCCGGCCTGTTGACGCGCTCGCCAGGCTCGGTGAAGAGGACAAGCTTGATCATGTCCCTGACATGATCATCGTCGCCGGTCGTTCGCGTCCGCCCCTGTGCGTCGATGCCGAATGGAACGTCGAGATGGCGGGAAATTGCGTTCATTGTGATACCACCTCTATGGCGTCGACACGGATCGTGGCCCCGCCGATGGCGGGAACTAGCCTGAATGCTTCCGGATGGTCAGAAAGATGCAGCGCAACCCCACGGGCAATCGCGACGAACATGCGCCGCCGCGCGCGTACGTCGCGGTCGGTGTTCGACGTTGAAAGGGGCTCAAGGCCATCGAGCACCAGGAGCTTGTTCAGCTCCTTCTCCATCGCTTCGGCCATCGAATTGACGAAGCTCATGGCATCGTCTGGATCGGATGAGAAATTGCCTGGTTTGATCGCCATCGTAAGCCCCTAATCCAGTGTGACCTTGGTCGAGAGAAGAGACGGTGGTGGCGGCATCATCTGAACCACAGAGGGCGCCGGCGTCACCGGGAGGATCCCTGCCGCCATCTGCCCCACATGCAGGTGTGTGTTGAAGATCGTCACCAGCGTGTTGAGATAGGTCATCAGCTGGTCGCCATGGACCGCCGGATGAAATGCGACCGCGCTTCCCTCGAAGATCTTGCTGCTTTCGAAGACAACCTTGGCGAGCCCGCGCAGGGTCACAGTCGACTGCCTGACGTCGAGCACGATCTGGTTGGCGCCGGCCGGATCGGAGAGCGTGATCGTCTGTTGCTTGTCGTCAAGCGCGATCGTCAGCCCAAGGTCGCTGCGCCAGACCTTGGTCATGGGATCGGGTGGAGAGGCTGGCGGCGCCATCGGGGCCTCGGCCAGGCCCCAATAACAGCCGGCAAAGATCGGTCGCGAAATGTCCCCGCCTTCAAACTCGATCCACACGCCCGCACCGACCGGCGGCAGCGAGAAGAAGCCTGATGTCGTTCCGGCGTAGGGCGCACAGGGTGTCGCCCATCCCGTCTCGAAATCCTCGAGCAGCGAGGGAATGCGCGCCTTGATGCGGCCAAGCCTGCTTGGGTCATTCACATCGGTCGCAATCCCGCGATACTTGCCATAGAAGCGTTCATAGTGCGCCTGGCTATGGTCGGCTGCGGCTAGGAGATCGTTCACGTCCTGCTCCTTTCATGCAATCGCGGCAAAGGGGTCGATGAAGATTTCGGCGCCGGTCAGCCCGACAGCATTGCGCCAACCGGAAAAACTCTGGGCGTAATCGTCGCGTGATATCCGGTGGGTGACGGAATCGACGTAGTAGAGGCCGCTGTTTTCCCGACCTGCGCCGCGTACCAGCACGGTTTGCCCGCATCGCAACGCCCTGGCGAACTTGATCCCGTCGACTTCGCCGCGGCAGCTGACCGAACGGCTCGAGGCGGTCGCCCTGGCAAGGGCCGACGACTGTGCCTCCTGCGGGCTTGCCGCATCCGTCGCAGATATCCGGTCGACAGGCGGAGGCAGGATGCGCAGGAGATTGGGTTCCATGCCCATCGGCAGTTCGCTCGCAGCCGGTGCAATGTAGGGCAGCGGCAGGCGTGTCTTCGGCTCCGAGGTGAAGCCAAGCATCGAGACCGGTCGCTGCATGTCGTTGAAGGCATTGAAGGAGCGCAGGTTGGTCTGGCGTCCGAAGTCGATCGACAGCACACCCTGCGGCACCGGCAGGCTCAGTGGCGGTCGGAAGTGTCCGATGTCGAGGCCGCTGAACGGTTCGGGGGCAACATACAGATCGAAGCCGTTTCGATAGGCGAGCTGGCTGAGGTAGACGGAATCCGAACTGCGCTGGGTGGTTGTCGTATCGAGCGTCGTGCGCTGCGGCGGGGTCGGCAACACGTCGGGAATGATGCCATAGCTGCCGAAGATCGCCGTGGCGACGACGCTGTCCGGGCAGTTGGGCCATGTCTTGGGTGCGCGACGCTGCCCCATCAGTGTCCCAAGCGCGTCGGCGCCGACAACCTCGAGAATGGAGCGGCCGGGATCATTGCCGGCAAGAAGCCGTGTCTCCGTGACATAGGCGTTGACAAGCGCGAAGGGAACGGGAACGCCAAGCGCCAGCCGAATGGTCAGGGGCGTGTTTGGCCGGAAGATCGGAAGTGCTGCCGCGTCATAGTCGCCCATGAAGTTGCGGCTGAGGTCGAAACTCAGCCGTACCATCGACGCACGGCCGACTGCCGTTTCCACCTCGATCGAGCTTAGTGCTTCGATCAGCAAGCGCGGCAGCGGCGCCTTGGCGATCTGGACCAGGAAGAATGACGGCAGGATCGTCATGCGAGATCTCCCGGTGAGGGGACCGATATGATCGTGCCGGGCTGATCGGTCAGATCGACCGGGCGCATCACCCGGTTGATGTCGCAGAGTTGCCAGAAGCGTTCAGGATCCCCGAGCGTCGAGGCGCTTGCCAGATCCGGCCTGTCGCCGCTGCCGACGACGTAGCTGCGGCTTCCCGAGGTTGCTGGAATGAACCGCATGCGCTTGTAGCGGATGACCCGCCCGTCGGCACCTTTGTACTGCGCCTCGGGAATGGATTCGTAACGGCTGCCTCGGAAGAACATCCTATCCTCCTATGGAACAAGGGCCTGAAGGCCGGAGCGGGCGCCGAAGGTCTCCTGTGCGGCCATCGCCTGCTTCTGCGTCAGTGCCGCGAGATAGACGAAGTAGCCAGGGTCGACGATGCTGAGATCGCGATAGGTGAGCACCTTCAGCGTCAAATCTGCGCGGGCCCTGATCGGGTTGAGCGACTGGTCAAAGGCCTCCTCGCGCACCGACAGGCTTTCGAGGCGCACAGGCAGGACGCGGTGTGCCCCCCAGACGAGGAAGGCCATGGGAGCGTTTTCCGCCAGGATGAAAGCACCGCCCGCAAGCGCGATGACCTCGTTGGCCAGCACCATGGAATAGGCGGGGTAGACCAGCTTTTCGAGCGCGGCGAGCGCCGGATGGAGACCATTTGCGACGGTGACGCCGTTCTGCCCCGGCTTCTCGAGCTGGTCGGCAGCATCGATCTCGACCGAAAACGTCAGCGTTTCGTCGGGCGGGCCGTTGAGGCGGCGGGCGTCGCCGCGTCCACCGCCCGAGGCCGAACGCCCGGCGATCTGGCGCGTCACCTCGTCAGGATTGTACTGGAATGCAACGACAATTGGCAGCGGATCAGGCGGCTGAAACGCGACGATTCCGCCTTTCTGCACCTTTGGCCATCGTGGCGATGCGGTCATGATCCTGCTCCTATGGTGCGGCGGGTTGTTTCTTTAAGCCGAGCGATGCGATCAGCATCCGAGCAAGGTTAGGCACCTGCTTCGGCCAATAAACATTCTCGAAGTGGGCGATGGCTTGGGTGGCCACCCCGGCCGATGCGGTTGGTGCCTGTTCGGCCGGCTTGACCGGCAATGACTTGTCCCAATGCATCTCGGCATATGCGAGGTAGATCCCGTTCGCGGCAAGCCGTCCGGCCTCAGCCTTGAACGCGGGGTTCGACGTGTCGACCGCAAATCCCTGTCGGGCAATTTCTGCAGCCAGCACCGTAACTGCCGCCGCAATGACCGGCTCGACTGCCAGAAAGGATGCAACGAAGCCTCTTCCTGGCGATCCCTTGCCGGTGGCGCCGGTGAAGAATCGGAGCGACCAGTTTTCTGTCGGGTGGCCGGCACCCGTATGGCCCCATACGCTGACATTGCCGACACCGGCGTCGACCAGGGTGTCGCGGACAACGGCGGCAAGCGAATCCTTGCCACCGGGCTCGAACGAGCCCCTGCGGTAGACATCTTCCTTGTTCGACCCGAGATTTTCCGTGACACCCTTTGCGGAGCTGCAGGTGTAGAGGATGATCCGGGCCGTATTCGACAGGAATGGTGCAATCGTCTTGAAGATGCCGGGCGCGTTTGACGACGTTACATTGAGGCTGCACCAGCTGGGCGTGCCATGCGCGAAAATCGCAAGTGACTTGATCCTGCCGGGCGTCGCACTTGTCGCTGCGCCTGCCGCAGGGACCTTCGCCAACGCTCTCCCGACCACGCCCGCAAGACGCGGAACGACGTCCTGGATGCGGCTGGTGCCGTCGGTCTTCGTGCCGCGAATGGCCTTGCCGAAGACCAGCGACGTCGCATCAAACCGTTCGTCCTTGATGCCTATTCCCTGTTCGCGCGCCGCAAATGCATCGGCAAGTGCCTGCGACATTGGCTGCGCCTTCTTGATGAGGTCGAAGTCAGGATCGAAGAAGGCGAGGCTGTAGCCGTCATTGAATTCTTCCGATCTCAGCTTCTTGCCGAGTTCGATGTCCGGGTCGCCAGTGACACTGTCGCGGCGCACCACGCCATCGGCCTGCTGCACGGTATGCGCCAGTTCATGCGCCATCAGCCGGCGACCCTCGAGACTTGTCGGACGATATTGACCGGACGCAAATCCGATGTGGTGTCCGACGGTATAGGCCCTGGCCCCTATATGGTCGGCTGCACGGGCAGCAGCCCCTTCAGCATGCAGGCGCACCGCTGACAGGTCGCGGCCGAACTGAGGCTCGAAATAGGACCGCTCTGATGGGCTGAGCGGCATGCCTGGCCGGGAGGTGACTGCACGCTCGGCCGCCTCCGCACCCGCACTTGCGGCGTCACTCGAGGCCGATCGCCGGACTGTAGAACCGGCCGATGACGGAGTAATGCTGGCACAGCGACCGGAAATCACCCGCTCGGCGGCGGCGTCGGCCTCGTGCTCCATCGCGTCGTTGACCGCACCGAGTTTTGCCTTGCGCTGAACGACCGGGTGCCGTGCAGGGGCAGTGTGGCAACGACTGGCGCAAAGTGGGGCGTGCGTCGCCGTCATTTTTCCCTCCCTTTGCCTGTCTCCGATCTCATCCTCATGATCGCTACCTGCTGTAGACAAAGTTCAGCCCGATCCGGGCGAAGTGCAGCTTGTCCGTGTCGTCGCTGAAGGCCTTGCCGAGTGCCGCCTCGACTTCGACTCCGATCCGGCGGCCCTTTTTCATGTCGTCGAAAATCCCGATCCTGGCGCCGACCTCGCCGTAGGGCGTCTTGTCGGGCCAGACGATGCCCCCGACGCCGCCAAAGACGCCCACCTTGGCGCCCCAGGTCGCTGGGTGGGTCTGCGCTGAAAGCCCTAGTCGCGCTCCGAAGAGCAGCGCGTCACGATGTTTCTCCGGGGCATTCAGATAAAGGGCGTGCAGTCCAGCCTCGAGGTTGAAACGTCGGCTCGTATCGAGCGGCAATGCGGCGTCGACGCCCCCCTCCACCGCGTAACCCTCGCCGAGATTGCCAGAAAATCCGCCGCCACCCAGCGTGAATCGTGCCTCGACCGGAAGAGCCCGGGCCCGTGCAAGGTCGACCTTGCAGCTCGCACCAAGTGCCGCCTGCACAAAGACTTGCGCAAACTGGAAATGCCGCTCATGGAAGGCTGCAAGCCTGCCGTAGGTGTGTTGAGACCCCATGCGGGTGAAGTCTGTCCGGACCCGCTCATCGCGTGCCCAGGCCGGCGTGCGGGTTCGGTAGGCCTGATTGGTCTCGCGATATTCGTCGCCGACGCCGAGCCGCTGGTGGCCGCCTTCGTGCACCGTCGTCCCGGGGTTGAAGTCCGGCGCGCAGATCGTTGCCGCATCGGCGCGTCCGCCGCGATTGACGACATTGATGGTCACATCGGGACTGGTGGCCGTCTGGCTGACCTCCACCCGGATCGGAATGTCTCGGCCAGCACACGGGTTCTTGCAGCCTGAGACCCTCAGTTTGAACCAGCCGTTCAGGCCATCCTGCGCCGTTTGAACGACTTCGTTGGCGATCTCCGCAAGCCGGGCCGGGCTGACGGGAGGCGCGGGGCCGGCACCCCCGCTCGTGCAAATGCCGGCGGTTCCAGATGTCGGTGCCGCGACAAAATTCATGCGAAACGGCAGGCGCACGACGCAGTTCTTGGGATCGTAGATGACGTTGACGGTTTCATCGCTGATGGTCATCTGAGCCTGGGTCGCCGTGGCCGGTGAAATCTCCTGCCGCCTGACGCTTCCGGTAAAGGTTCCGTCAGCCTGCAGGGTCGGTCCGCCGGTAACGGTATTCAGGAACGCCGTGCCTCCGCCGCCGCTGGTATCGATCGGCGCGAGACCAGCCGGTTGCCGCCTGATCGTCCCGCCGGATTGCTGCACGACATGGGCAAGCTCATGAGCAAGCAGGGCATTGCCGCCCTCGGCGCTGGCAAATGCAATCGAGGAGCCAAGCGTGTAGGCTCTCGCGCCAATGCCCTCGGCGGCGCGCTCGGCTGCGGCACTGCGGTGGAGGCGCACCTCGGAGAAATTATGGCCGAAACGCGGTTCGAAATAGGCGCGCTGTTGCGCAGTGAGCGCCGTGCCGCCGCTACTGATGGCTGACGCTGCGCGGTCGACGGCTGACTGTTCGGCTGCCGCGCCGCCCTTGCGGCGAAGCATCGCGTCGTTGGCCTCGCAATGGGCGCACTTCCGGCGAATGGCGTGCCGTTCCTCGTCCTCGCAGGCGCTGCACTTGCGCTGGGCAAGCGAAGTCGAACGCGAGAGGTTGGAAACACGGGCACCCGAGAGGATCTCAGCTGCGGCGCGATCGGCTTCGTGCTCGAGCGGATCGTTCTCTGAACCGAGCTTGACCTTTCGCTGAACCATCGGTTTTGCGCCCGGCTGGGGCGTCTTGCCTGCAGTCTGCGGGACAGGATATGCCTGCATCATGACGTCACCCTCCGCAGCGCACGGGCAATCTCTCGCCTGACCGCATCGGTCAATTGCGGCATGCCCGTGTCGCTGGTGATGCGGATGGTGAGTGCGTCGATGCGGATCCGGCCCCCGTCGGCAGCCCCAGCTCCAGCAGTGTCCCCCGCTTGCGAAATACCGTCGACCACGGCGCGGGTGATGCCGTGTGCGTTGGCACCATTACCGTTGACCGCTCCGACATGACGCTGCAGTGTCCTTGTCATGCCCACCCCCCAAAGTCACGGTCGAGCTTGCGGAATTCTGCCCGGGCCGCCCGTTCAATGTGTCTCATGCCGACCGCGCAATCTTCTGCTGCGGACAGATAGGCCGCATTGACGGCAACAACGCTGATGTTGCCGCCGGTGAAGTCGAGCCTGGAGAGCTTCTGATAGTCGAGGTCGTCCGTGAGCGTGCCTGCCGGGAAGGCGCGCCGCCACATGGTTTCGCGCTCGGCGGCATCGGGAAACGGAATGTCGACCACATAGCGAAGCCTGCGAAGAAAGGCGGGGTCGAGATTGTTCTTCAGGTTGGTGGCAAGGATTGCGAGGCCGGAGAAGGCCTCCATCCGCTGCAGGAGGTAGCTGATCTCGAGGTTGGCATAGCGGTCATGGCTGTCCTTGACCTCCGTCCGCTTTCCGAACAGTGCATCCGCCTCGTCGAAGAAGAGGACGCAGCCACCGGCTTCGGCGGCGTCGAAGACCTGCCGCAGATTACGTTCGGTCTCGCCGATATATTTCGAGACCACGGAGGACAGGTCGATCCGGAAAAGATCAAGCTTCAGGGAATGGGCAAGGACCTCTGCGGCCATGGTCTTGCCGACACCGCTCGGACCGGCAAAGAGTGCTGTCGTGCCGTGGCCGCGGGCGAGCCGCTCCGCAAAACCGCCAGTGCCAAGGACGCGGCTCTTGAAGCGAACCTGCGCCTCGATGGCGTGCAACAAGGCAAGAACCCTCGGTGGAAGGACGATATCCGCAAAGCCGAACCGGGGCACGATCCGCTCGCTGAGCCCGAGCAGATCCCGGCTGGCGACTGAGCGGCAGGCGTCCCAAAGCGCGGAAGCAGCATCGACAGCTTCGCGGGCGAGCCGGGCAATCTCCCGCGGTCCCAGCGCAAAATGCTCGGCAATTTCAAGGAGATCATTCTCAGGGACGGTTGCCTTCCCATCAAGGGCGGTTTTCCAGAGGAAAAGACGGTCAGGCGCCGCAAGCGGGCGGCAGTCACCGGTCGGCACATGACGCGCCGTCTCGAGAGGCCGTTTGCCGACGACGATGATGAAGCCGGAAAAGCCGCGCAGCATGTCCTCGCCGGCAAGCCTGCCGTCGGCCTCGTCAATGTCGACAAGCAACGCGAAGCGGCCGATGGCGGCTTCGCGTTCAAGCAGCGCAATGAAGTCGCGTCGTTCGCCAGGATCGGAAGGAAGGAAGCGCGGAAGCAGGGTACGAATGCCAAGCCCGAAGCGGCGGGCAAGGGCTGCGGCCGTGGCGCGACGCGCGCTTCTTGCCGCGCCGACCAGCGCTGCCGCCGGGCGCGCGATGTCCACGCTCGCGCAAAGGTAGTCGACGATCTTTAGATTTTGCTCTGGAAGAGGACCGTAGTCGTCCGCCTCTAGCGCCTGGTCGATCGCGGCGACGCGCTGGTCCTCTCCGAGCAACAGCCGCAAGACGCGCTCATCCACGGCAAACCGCGATTGCAGCAGGACAGTGCTGTCTGATATCTCGATCAGCCGAAAGCGTCTGAGTGGCGCGTCCGGGCTGAACCGGGCGAGGGCAAGGAAGCGGGCCTCTGGCGGCTCGATCGTTTCGCACACCGCAAAGGCCATCTGAAGGTCCGCCCTGCCAATGCCTTGCACCAGCTGCGCTGCACAGCCAAGCAACAGAACGTCGAGATCGAAAGGTGCCAGCGAGAAGAGATCGCCAAGCCGGTCGATGCTGGCGGGCTCACCTGCGTTGATCTGCCGTCTCCGTGCTGCATCATAGGCATCACGGATCGCCCCGGTGTCATCGGCCGCGGCAAGGCGCGCCGAGATCCAGGAGAGACCGAGCGCCATCGTTGCGGCATTGGCGCTAAACCAGTCCGCTGGTCGGTCTTCCCAGATGCTCTCCTGCGCATTGATGACCGTATTCAGCATGATCCTCCTCACGGTTGGTGGTAGACGAGTTCTGGTCCAATGCTGCGCACACCGTCCACCAGCACTGCCACCGGGTAGTCGCCTGCGGATGGCAGCTCGAAGCTTTCAACCGGCACCTCGATGCGTGTCGGCGTCGGCGGATCACCCGGTGCGGCATCCGCTGCCTTGACGATCCGGCGTGAACGGTCGCCGATCACGACCTCGACGATCTTCGCGCCGCGGTGCCAGAGCCGTTTGCCCTCGAGCCTAAGGACCCGATCGCCAGCAGGGGAAAGGACGGTCAGGCCTTCGAGAGACGGCACGAGCTGAAGAAGAACGGTGTTTGATCGAAGCCTCCGTGTCGTGTTGCCGGTCGTGCCCCGGTCCAACCCGCCGGTGACCGTGTCCGTTGCGATGTCGGTGAGAATGTGAAACTCGAGTGGGCCCGGCTGGAGCTTGATGTCATCAGGCACGATCATCTCGAAGCGCCCGTTCGGGGAGGCGGGAAGCGAAGCGGGAAGAAGCGTTCCGAGGACAGCAGATACCGGGACGCCAATCGTGCCTTCCGTCTCGATGACAACAGTCCCCCCGATCGGGACGCGGATGTCGCCGATCGGTTCGTTCGGTGGTTTTAGGACAAAAGCCGAAAGGATCACCGGTGCCCGACGCACGGTCGCGGATATCGATCGTATTTCCACGGGTGCCGGCCGCAGGCGCGGAGACACGGTCTCGATCTGCACGACCGTCACTTCGTAGACTACCGATCGGCGGAAATTCGCCTGCGGCATCGCCGACCAGATGCGACTGAGATCGTCGATCGACATCGGATTCAGCACCACTTTCAGGCGCTCGAATTCGTCTGCAAGCACCGGATCGATCACCGGATCGCCAATCCGTTTGCTGCCGACATTCCGGGTCATGACAAGCTCGTCGATGTGGACGCCGAACTCATGCAGGACGGCCATTGCGTCGCCGAGCAGGATTTGCGCGTTGAGGTCGGAATCAGCGGCGTCTTCAGTTGCGCTGTAGCTCGACAGCAGGAAGCGAAGGTCCAAGGACAGCGGCGGGCGACCCGGGCTGCCAGGATGTGCCCGACCTGGAATGTCCTGGTTCTTGAGAACCCCATTTTCGATCACCTGGTAGAGGTAGAGGTTCACACGTCGATCTGCGACCTGCGGCGTCACGTCGGGCGGCGACAATGTCACCTCGGCTGCCGTTGCCATGCGATCGAGAAGCAGATGGCGTAGGGTCCGGCTGACAGCAGCGATCGCTTCGTGTGTTGCCATGGCTATCGCCTCGGTCCAAGGCGCCGCTGCTCATGCGTGGCAAAGCCGCTGGCGCGATCAGGCCCCCGGTCGACCGCGGCTGCCGGTGACGGCGTGACGACGATGTCGATGCGCCCGATCTCGATCGTCGTGCCGCTGTCGGACCGCGTTGCGATGGCTGCCGGCGCACGCGCTCTGGCCAGCTGTTCCGGACGGATGGCCCGTTCCGGCAGGGAAGGATCCATCGCTTGAGGATCCCGTTCCCGTGACATGCCCGCCGGATCGATTGCGGACTGGGGCGTCCCCCTTGGTTCCCTGAGATTTGGGTCGAGCTCCACGACAGGTATGGTCGTCAGCACCTCCTCGCCGGCGGGCTGTGCCGCAACAGGCTGGCCGGCAGGGGCAGGCTGGTGCCGGCTCGGCTCGACAGACGCAGCAGCGTCGGGCACGCGCGCACGCGTCCGCTCATGGCCATCCCTCGCAGCCGCAGCCGGCGTCGTTTGGGCAGGTGTCGCAAGTCGAAGGGGCTGCTGTTGCGGCTGCAATGTGCCGGGGCGTCGGACGGTCATTTGCGGTGGCTGTCCACGGTCCGATTTAGGTGCTTCAGCCATGCCCGGGTCGGGATATGCAGCGACCTGGCGTGGGGAAAAATGCGATCGGGCAGGAACGGTCGCAAACTGTGCCTTTCCGGCAGCGGAAGGTCCGATACCTCTGATGAGGACCGATCGAAGAAAGCCTGTCATGCCTCCAGCTCCTCCTCGATCATTGCCAGGTAGTCGGCGCGGCGGTCACGGGTAAGGGCGAGGATATCAGGCTCCGTCCAGTGGTAGACAGAGGCCAACCGATGCACGTCGCGAAGGACATGTCGACCGTCCATCAATGTGCCCCGGAGGAGCGTCGTTGCATCGACAACGACCTCCACCGTCTTTCCGCAGCCCGGGCAGACGAATTCGACCTCGCTCTCTGCCGCCGGGTCGGCGTGGCGCATGGCGTCTTCGACGGCTGCAAGGATCTCGGCGTCTGGATCGACGATCGATACCGGCCACCCGTTCCGGGTCGCCTCGACCACACAATCGCGCAGGAGGCGCACGTCCGCATCCCCACCTGCCTCCGGGACGGCCAGGGCAAGCCTTGCCTGGTCGCCGCCTGTCGGGAGCCGAAACGAGATCTGCCACAGAGCGCTATCGCATTCGCACTCAACTTTATAGATCGCCGTTTGTCTGGCGGGAGGCGGTTCTGCGACGCGGGCAGGGATATCGAGTTCGACGATTTCCTCGCAATCAGGGCATCGCGCGACGACGTCGACATTGGCTCCGAAGGTCAGTCGATAAAGCGCAAACAGCAGCCGCTCCCGGTCTCCGACCGTCAGTTCGGCGGCATCGGCAGGGAGAAGGCCGGACAGTGTCCCGATTCTAACGACCGACGATGCGAGAAGCCTTGAAACAAGATCCGCGTTGGGCCAGCCGGCCCTGACGCCATCGCGCAGGTCAAATTCCGCCCGGCCCGTCAACGGCACCAGCGTTGCCGACCGATGGACGGCGCCGTCGCGAAACAGGCCCTGTGCGAGTTCGATCGCGATGGTGTCCATCGGAACTCTCCTGGAACTCAGCTGGTTGTTAGCCCGGCGGGAACGTGAACGACGGCTCGGTTGGCTCGGTCACGGCGGTATCGCGTTCCCAGCCTTCGTTTTCGAGTTTGAGTGTCTGGATCGCGACCGCATTGGCGTTGGCATCGAGATCTGGAAGTGCCTGGTATTCCGAAACCCAGCAACGGAATACGTTGTAGGAAATGACCTTTTGCCCGGCCTCGTTGAACAGGTCGATGATGATGTCCTTGCGAAAGTCTGCGAGTGACAGCTCCGCCCCGGGCCCGGCCCCGAAATTCCAGAGCTTGTTTGCCCATTGCTCGAATTCGAGGTCGTGGGTGACGCCCCGTTCCAGCGTGACCGCTTCATATTTCGTTCGGCCTGGCGACTTCCGGCTGGTGGAGGGGTCTCCCCCCTCCCGATGCTCCACAACTTCCGTCGAACGCTTCAGCGCGCCGACCTTGCTGACCCCGGCCACATAGCGACCGTCCCATTTCACCCGGAACTTGAAGTTCTTATAGGGGTCGAACCGGCGGGGATTGACTGTGAACTGTGCCATCTCGGTTATCCTCAGGCTTCAGGTCGCCGCACGATCTGGTGTATCTTGATGATGACGAATTCCGCAGGCTTCAGGGGCGCAAAGCCCACCTCGATGTTGACGATGCCGTTGTCGATGTCCGATTGCGTCGTCGTCTCCCTGTCGCATTTGACAAAGAAGGCATCCCGCGCCGTCGACCCCTGAAACGCGCCCTGCCGGAACAGGTCGTACATGAAGGAACCGACATTCATCCGGATCTGTGCCCACAGAGGCTCGTCGTTCGGTTCGAACACCACCCATTTGGTGCCGCGGTAGAGACTTTCCTCGATAAAGAGAGTGATGCGGCGGACCGGGATGTACTTGAAGTCCGACGCAATGAGGTCCGCCCCATCGAGAGTGCGTGCTCCCCAGCAAATGTTCGAGTAGATCGGGAAGGAGCGAAGCGCATTGACGCCGAGCGGGTTCAGGGTGCCGTTCTCGAGATCCGTCATCTGGTAGGCGAGGCTGTCGACGTTGCGAAGCCGCGCGTCGGTGCCGGCCGGCGCCTTCCAGACGCCACGCGCTGCATCGGTGCGGGCCCACAGTCCGGCGATCGTTCCGGATGAGGCGACCGAACGGGCGCGACCCTGGTTCAATGGATCAGCAAGGATCGTCCGTGGATAATAGACCGCACCGTTAGGATGACGCAGCGGCTCGTTGTCCGAGAGCCAGGCATGCATCTGATCGACCAGCCTGACATTTTCGGGGATGTCGACGATGATCATCGCGCGCCGATCACCGACATAGGCCTCTGCCGCAGCATAGAGCGACCGGGCATTGGCGGCGGTAAGACGTGGAGCATCGGGTAGGCAAAGGATGTTGAAGAGATCGACATCCTCGAGTGCCCACAGGCCGGTGCGATCGGCAGCGTTTCCCTGGTAGACCGCAAGCGGAACCGCATAGGTCTCCCCGTCCAGAACGGTGCCGTCATCACCGCCGTCGAGTGCAAAGGCAGCACCTGGCGTCGGAAGGTGCTCGGTGGCGTTGGCAGCACCTGTTGCCGGCTGCAATGCGTAATTGGCGACATCGGCACCGGAAAACACAAACAGCGCGTCGGCTGCAAATGTTCGCGGCCCAAACCCCGGCGTGACGACAAACCGGCGCGGCCGCCCCGTCGCCCCGTCGCCAATGATGGCGACGGTCGCTGACGAGAAGTAGGTCTGCAGTTCCGGAGCAAAGCGAGGCGCGACGGCGCGGATTGCGGCCTGCAGGCGCTGCGCCCAGCTGTTGAAGCTCGCCTGTGTCTGTCTTATGGCCGAGGACGGGTTTGCGGGGACGTCGGCCGCGATCGTGAGCGGCTGCGCGGCCGCACCCGAGCCGGCAAGCGTGATCGAGATGGTGTCGATGTCGGCAAAGACCGGCCGCGTTCCGGCAAGTTCGCCGCTCACCATCCCGGTCGCGCGCGGGCGCGGGAAGGGTGCTGAAAGGGTCACGCCCGTCGCAAGCGCAAGCTGGATCAGCCTCGAGCCCTGATTGACGACGTCGATGACGTTGTTTGCGGTATTGGGTTCGGTCGTCAGGTTGTTGAAGGCTTCGGAGGAGGCGATGCTTGCCGTTACCCCGCTGGTTCTGAGCTCGCTGACCACCAGATTGAAGGTCGCATCGTCACCGGTTCCATTGTTGGTGATGGCGATGCGCAGGTTGTCGCCCCATCCACCGGGATTGACCGCCGACTGACCGCGAATGCGCCGCCCAGCAGTCGCAACCAGTAGGTTCGAACCGTCTAGCGCAGGCAAGGTTACCGTAGAGGCTGCGATCGCTGTTGCACTGTCGCTGCCGTCGTGGCCGACCCTGACGACATAGGCTTCGGTTCCGCCATTGAGGAAGAACTGCTGGACGGCGTAGGAGGTCTCGCTGTTGCGTTCGAGACCACCATATTCGCGCTCGAAGTCGGACTGGCTGAGCAACTGCACCGCCTCGTCGAGAAGGCCACGGCTGAACGTGCCGATGAATGCGGTCGTCGAGGTGGCGACGCCCGTGACAGGGCGAAGGCCACTCGGAATTTCTTCAACATACACGCCTGGGTAAGTGGGACGTACGGGCATCGTCAGACTCCGAATCGTTCGTTGAACACGCGATACGTGTCATTGCGACGGAACATTCCGGCATTCGGGAGTATAAACGGGGAGCTGCTGATTACCGGTACAATATGAGAGCAAATCAACCGATGGTCAATACTGTAGTGGGCCCGTGAAATCCGTCGACGGGAAAGTAAAAATGATTCAACGGGATGCGCGTGAGTCGCGACCCAATATCGCCGGAGAACGTTTCCTGTAAGGGAAGTGCCTCGGGTCGTAACGCCGGGCACTGGGCGTCGAGACATCGAACAGAGAGTAACAATTCGACAATCATGACGGGCGATTTTGATGCGCGGTTCACACCCGGAATAATCACCGAAAAGTTGTGAAATCCGAGGAGGAAGGATCTGGCCTTTGAGCTGTGTCAACGCGTTTCGATGGAGAGACGGTTCGCGGTCGTCAGCACGACAGGAAAGTTCTCTCCGAGGCTATAGAAATGGCGGCGGGCCACGGCGGCCGTCATACGGGTTATGACAACCCCTGCGACCGCACGAATCTTGGCGAAAACTGGACCAGATGCCCGCATGCGGCGATGCGCCGCCCATGGCGTAATTCCCATTCCGGAAGATCGCGACGCGCATCACACAGATGTCTGGTGATGGATTGACCTGCGGCGGACAACCCAAAACCCTGGGTTTGGATCATCAAGCTCGCTGTTACTTCCGGCTGAAATTTTAGGGTTCGCAACGGTCGTATCGCGACTCCCAAGGCTTTTTCGTGATGCGATCCCCTTCGATGAAAAAGCTCACCCCGTGACACGAACGAAGGCAATGGTGCACGCCGAACAGGACGATTGGACGTCGCTGGCATTGCCGGCGAAATCCGGTTTTTGCGTGAGAGAGACCGGGACGGAGCGGGGGATCAATGCGCCAAGGATTGGCTGGCGATGAAGGTTGCCACTCGCATTTCGAACGCGACTGGGCTACCCTCCAGGAGTGCTTCGACCTCACGCGATGAGGGATGGCGGGAAAGCTGAGCCCCGGAACCACGGGCAAAATCTGAAAGTCTTTCGCGTTTTTACAGGGGAATCCACCCCTAGCGCCTCGCGCCTCGACAACGCACAATCCCAATCTGCAAGGAAGTTGCTCGACGGCCGCGTTCCTTGTGCCTGGATCTGGAGGAGATTCTGGCTGACCCACGACAACAGGCGGAGCCGGAATGCTTGCCTTGGGAGGAACCATGTTTCAACGGCTTTTCAAATTGAGTGAACACGGCACCAGCGTGCGCACCGAACTCATCGCAGGCGTGACGACGTTCCTGACGATGTCCTACATCATCTTCGTGAACCCGGATATCCTGTCGACCACAGGCATGGATCGTGACGCTGTGTTCGTCGCAACTTGTCTTGCCGCGGCTTTGGGATCAATCATCATGGCATTGGTTGCCAACTGGCCGATCGGCATGGCGCCAGGCATGGGGCTGAACGCATTCTTTGCCTTCACCGTGGTTGCGGCCCTCGGCTTTACCTGGCAGCAGGCGCTTGGCGCGGTTTTCATCTCGGGCATGATCTTTGTCCTGCTGACGGTAACAGGCGTGCGCCGGTGGCTGATCGACGGCATCCCGCATTCATTGAGAAGCGCGATCGCGACCGGTATCGGCCTCTTCCTCGCCATCATCGCACTGAAGAACGCCGGCATCGTCGTCGACAACCCAGCAACACTCGTCGGCCTAGGAAACCTCAAGGAGACCGGACCGCTTCTTGCGATCTTCGGCTTCTTCGTCATTGCCGTGCTCGATGCGCTGAAGGTAAGAGGTTCGATCCTCATGGGCATTCTCGCTGTGACCGTCCTATCCTGGATCTTTGGCGTCAGCGAGTTCAAGGGCATCGTCTCCATGCCGCCGTCGATCATGCCGACCTTCATGCAGCTCGATATTTTCGGTGCTCTCCACGGCGGTCTGATCCAGGTAATCCTCGTCTTCGTTCTTGTCGAAGTCTTCGATGCGACCGGTACGTTGATCGGCGTTGCCAAGCGCGCGAAGCTTGTCGAGGAGGGACGTCCTAACAACCTGAGCCGGGCACTGCTTGCAGACAGTGCGGCTATCGTCGCCGGCTCTCTGATGGGGACCAGCAGCACGACGGCCTATGTCGAAAGTGCCTCTGGCGTGCAGGCAGGCGGCCGGACCGGTCTGACAGCGCTTGCGATCGCTGTCCTCTTCCTGGCAGCTCTTTTCATCTCTCCTCTCGCTGCCTCGGTTCCCACCTATGCGACCGCTCCGGCTCTTCTCTACGTTGCAGGCCTGATGATGCGCGAGATGACCGAGATCGATTGGGACGATTTGACGGAAGCGGCGCCGGCAGCGCTCACCGCACTCGCCATGCCCTTCACCTATTCCATCGCCAACGGTCTTGCCTTTGGTTTCGTAAGCTATGTCGTCATGAAGATCTTCACCGGCCGGTGGTCGATCCTGCATCCGGCGACGCAGATCGTGGCCGCGCTGTTTGTTGTGCGCTTCGCCTTCTTTGCCCCGTAAGGCACGTCGCGAAAAAGGCCGGCTTGGCCGACCAGCCACTCACCTGAATCTGGAGCCGCGGAATTTTTCGCGGCTCCAGATTTTCTGAGCCATGCCACTGATGGGCCGAGAACAATCTACAGTGGGTGGGAGGTGAAGCCTCTCAGCCAAGCCCGCCGACAAGCCCGGGTCCCGTCTGTCTCGTAGTCGTCCGGGTGAATTGCCAGAGTGCTCCATCGCAAAATTGCAATTATGTATATAATACAAACGCCTGTGCGAGGTAAGAAACCAATGAAATCGGATTGTCAAGGCTGGCGCATACAAGCCTTAAGATGTCGTCCGGTTTCCATCCGGGTGGCTTACCGTCAACTTGTCTGACACTTTCTCATCCACCGCCAGGGCGCCCTCGATGACCGCTGCGCGCGCAAGGGGCGGGACTCGGCGCCAATCTCCCAGTAGCAACGAGTGGTATTTCTCCTTTACGAGACTAGTAGCCCGCCTTTCGCCAGCCAGCGGCACGAGCTTCTTGCTCGGAACAGAACCAGCGTTCTCCATACTGCGGCGATATTTTCGTAGCCTCGTAATAGTGCTGGCCTGGTACGTGATAAATTCGTTCGCCGGAATCGATGCTGACATTACCCTTGATGTTGCAGGCTGTGCCTCGTTGGACGATCACTCCGTTGTCGATGATCATCGGTTGCGACTGTGCGGTAAACGAAGACTTGATCGGAGCGGACATGAATTCCGGCAATAAAGTATAGCCACCGGCTCCCAGGAATGCTGCTGCCGAACTCAACACTACCATCGTTGGAAACTTCATGTCTTTCCCCTGAAAAACCTCTCAGGGTTGTAACACGGCGAGGTTTATCGGAGCGTATATCACATTGCTAAAATGCCGAATGTTGGCGACGTCGCGCATATCTGGGCGCCCCGGGCTGACTTTCAGGCCTTCCCCGCCGGACGCGGCTTCGCAATGATCGCTCTCGGAGCCTTACAGCGGACCGACCTGCCGCTCAGCCAATAAATCTGCCGAAGGCTCATGGTCATGGCCGGCGATCACGCCTGTCGACACCAAGGTCTCAAAGAACGCGACCTTGAGATCAAAGGACTTCAGCAGTTTTTGCGGCTCGGCTTCACCACAGCATCGTCGAACTCACCCGGCCGCTCCGCCATTTCCACGAAGGTGGTCGTCTTGAGGTGATATGATAGGCGTCGAGGACTTCCGCTGACCCGGCAGCGGTCCGCCATGAACGGATGATCATTTCCCAATTCTCCAACTGTGTGTTTTCAACCTGCCAGTCGCATTGGGTGTTGTCCATGAAGACTGCTCTGCCGGTTCCGAATGAGTCCTTGCCAGCGATTAGCTGGCGAGGATTTCAGACAACAGTTTCGCCACCGTCGACGATCAGGATTTGGCCAGTCATATAAGAAGACCGATCGGATACCAGAAAGAGTATCGGCTCGGCAATTTCGGACACGTCAGCCCAACGTCCGAGTGGCACTTGCGCGCTGATATAGGATTCGATGGCATTTCGCCCGCCCATCTGAGCGATAAACGGTTCGTTGAAGGGTGTGTCGACCCAGCCTGGGCAGAGCGCGTTGACGCGGATTCCAAACTTTGCGTAATCGCCCGCCATCTGCCGCGTCATGGCGATGACGGCATGCTTCGTCGTCGTATAGGCGATCATTTCGCGGTCGTAGAGCACGCCGGATGACGACGAGGTGTTGAGAATAACGCCTTTGCCGGCCTTCTTCATAAGCGGCATCACGAAGCGTGAGGCCATGAAATGCGCCCGCACATTCAGGCTCCACGACCTGTCGAAACCGTCGACGGCAACTTGCTCCAGGTCGCCAGCCACCTGCGCACCTGCGTGATTATGAAGGATGTCGATGCGGCCGTGGCGTGAGGCAACCGCCGCAATTCCAGCCTCCAGTGCCTTATCGTCGGTCACATCGACCACGAGGCTTTCGGCACTGCCGCCTGCCGCCGTGATCTGGCTGACGGACTCCGCGGCGTTCTTGAGATCAAGATCGGCGATGATCACATGGGCGCCTTCTCGTGCCATGATGAGCGCCCCGGCGCGCCCGATGCCCGAGCCTGCTCCGGTGACGATTGCAATGCGGTCCTTGAGTATCATGCATTTCCCCCGGACGGTTTTAGGTTGTCTTTTTGCGCATGAGGAAGCGCGCGATGAGAATGAGGGCCAGCGAGGCAACGAGCACCATCGTCGCAATCGCATTGATCTCAGGCGTCACGCCCCGGCGGATCGAAGCGAAGACATAGATTGGCAGCGTCGTATTCGATCCGGCGACGAAGAAGGCGATGATGAAATCATCGAATGAGAAGGTAAAGGCGAGCAGAAAACCCGCCAGGATCGACGGCATGATCTGCGGAAGCACGATCTGCCGGAATGTTGTCAGCGGCGTCGCGTAGAGATCGCTAGAAGCTTCAACGATGTCGCGCCCCAAACCGGCGATCCGTGCCTTCACGATCATTGTCACCAGCGCCATGGTGAAGAGGCCGTGCGCGGCAATGATCGAACCGTATCCGAGCGCGAGCTTCGGCGGCTGATTACCCGGCCAGACGACTGCGATCAACGGATTGATGAAGCCGAACACCTCGACCAGCGCCACCAGCGTCGCGATGCCGATAACGACGCCGGGAACAACGATCGCCGCAGCAAAGAGGCCGTCGAAAACAGCGCGCATGCGCGTCCCCAGCCGCTCCATGCCGATGGCCGCCATCGTCCCGAAGATCGCGGCAAGCACGGCACTTGTTAAAGCGACGATCAGGCTGTTGCGCAGCGCTTCCATCAGGAAGACGTTGGAAAGCGCTTTCCCATACCACTGCGTCGAGAAGCCGACGAACTCACTCGCATTGCGTCCAGAATTGAAGGAGAACAAGACGACCAGCGCGATCGGCGTGTAGAGAAACAGATAGACGGAGCTGACGAGGACGCGCATCAAACGAGATCCACCTGACGGGTACCCGCAACACGCCAGGCGATGCGCATGGCGACGAGAAGCACCACGACGACGACCGCGACCAGAGTAACCGCAATCGCCGATCCGAACGGCCAGTTGCGTGACTGCAGGAAAAGATCGACCAATGCATTGCCAATGAAGAATACCTTGCCGCCGCCGAGCAACTGCGGGATCAGATACTCGCCGAGCAGGAGGATTGTCACCAGCGCCACGCCCGTCATGACACCCGGCAGCGATAATGGCAACGTGATGCCGAGGAACGTCGAGACGGGTTTTGCGCCGAGGTCGGCGGATGCCTCCAAGAGGCGGTGATCGAGCTTTTCGAGGCTGACATAGATCGGCATGATCATCAAAGGCAGGTAGCCATAGATGATCCCGAGCAGAACCGCGCCCGGCGTGTTGATGAGCCGGACATTCTCGATACCGAAGAGCTCCAGAAGATGCGGAATTCCGCGTGCACCCAGCAAATACATCCAGGCGTAGGTGCGGACGAGAAGACTGGTCCAGAACGGCACGACGACCAGCGACACGAGGAGCAGCCGGCGCTGCGGGCTCGCCTTGACAGCGAGATAATAGGCAACCGGGTAGGCGACCAGCAGACAGGCCGCCGCCCCGATCGGCGCCAGGATCAGCGTATTGACGAAAGCCGTCGCCCGAGAGCCGAGATTGGCAAACTGTGCGAAGGTGAATGCCGCCTGATATCCGCCTTCTGGCGCGCGCTCCCCGAACGCAAAGACAATGATGGCGATAAAAGGCAGCACCAGGAAGACGAACAGCCAGATGCTCGCTGGCCCAACGAGGGCAGCAGTCACAAGGCGCCGCTTGGTGGCAAGTGTCAGAGGCATTGCGTCTTCTTGTCCGCGGATTGAGGGAGGCAAACCGGTCCCCATCGGTGCGGGAACCGGAATTGCCTGGTTGGATCAGGCTGACTTGAAGCGCGCCATGAGCTCGGCACGGCTTGGATCGGTCAGCGTGACGGCGGCACCAAACTCCAGTGGGGTAAGCGCAGCTTCGTCCGGATAGACGATCTTGTTTGACGTGACGTCCATCGGCAGGAGCGATATGACGCGACTGTCGGTCGTCGGCGCGCCGTTTGCGATGTGCTCCTTCACCGCGTTCTGCGGGTCCATCAGATAGTTGAGCAGGGCGTAGCCTGCGGCCTTGTTGGGCGCATCCTTGGGGATCGCGTAGTAGTCCGTCCAGATCTCGCCTCCGTCCGTTCCGAGCACATAGGCCAGTTCAGGCATGTCGCGGTTAAGCTGCGCGCCGTCGTTCGTCCAGCACATCGTCAGCCACGCATCTGTCGACCGCATCGACGGCTGATAGTCCGAGTTGATTGCGAACAGATGTGGCTTGACCTTGATCAGCAGCTCCTCGGCCTTCGCAAGCTCTTCCGGCTTGATCGAATTGAAATCGTAGCCGAGCGAAACCAGCGCGCTGCCAATCGTCGTCAGCTGATAATCATGCACCATGGCCCGGCCATCGGCCTCTGTCTGGGCGATTTCGAAGAAGTCTTTCCAGCTCGAGAGCTTCGTCTTGAGCTTCGAGGTGTTAACCGAGAAGCCGGTTGTGCCCCAGTTCTTCGGCAAGGCGTAGGTCTTGCCGTCGATTTGGCCTTCCTTGGTAAAGCGCGGGCTCTCGTCCTTCTGGCTGAAATTCGAAACCTTCGAAAGATCGAGTTCGTCGATCAGGCCGAGCTTATGGTAGGTCGAGATCGTATAGTTGGTCGGCACGAATAGCGACCAGCCAGAAGCACCGGCCTGCAGCTTCGCGAGCATCTCCTCGTTCGAGCCAAAGACGTTCACCTCGACCGCAACGCCCGTTGCAGCCTTGAAGTTCTCGAAGGTCGCGGGATCATGATAGTTAGGCCATGTCGCGATCGACATCTGCGTGCCGAGGTCTTCTGCGGCATAGGCGGGCGTCGAAAGTGCGCCGGGCAAGCGCGACAGAACGGCAGTCGCAAGACCGAGGCCGGTGACGCCGAGAAAATGGCGGCGGCTGATCGAGCCACGCTTCAGCCGCATGAACTCGTCCATGAAGGCCTCGGCGGAAATGGGAAGATTGTCCTTGTAATCCTTGCTCATGATGCTGCTCCCGTGTTTTGGTCTATGCATTCGATGCTGGAAAAACATGTACGGCAGTGGGGTCGAAGCCGAGGAAAACCTCTTCGCCCGGCTCCACGAGATCGCTCTCGTTCATGCTGCGCCGGTCCGCAGTGATCAGAAAGTCGCCAAGCTGAGGCACGCTCACCGCATATTCGACCGATGAGCCGAGAAAGATGCGGTGCGTCACCATGCCCTTGAGCGAAGTCGCGGTTGCCGCCTTGCCGCGTGTCAGATGGATTGCCTCCGGACGGAGGGCCGCTATCGCCTTGCCCGGCGCAAGGCGCGTGCCAGGCATGATTGCCGAGCCATCCGCCAGCCGGAGTGTCTTGCCGTCGGCTTCCATCGTCGCGGACATACGGTTCGTCTTGCCGACGAAATCGGCAACGAAGAGATCGGCCGGGCGATCGTAGACTTCCTGGGGCGTCCCGAGCTGGCGAATCTGTCCCGCGCTCATCACACATACGACGTCGGCCATCGATAGAGCCTCCTCCTGGTCATGCGTGACGAGTACGAACGTGATGCCAAGCTCGCGCTGCAGCGTCTGCAGCTCGATCTGCATGGCAGAGCGCAGCTTCTTGTCGAGTGCTGCAAGCGGCTCGTCGAGCAGCAGAACCGACGGGCGGTTGACGATGGCGCGGGCTAGCGCCACACGCTGTTGTTGGCCGCCCGACATCTCGTGGATGCGCCGCTTGGCAAAGCCTCCCAGTCGCACCATCTCCAATGCCTCGGCAACGCGGCGATCGATTTCGGCGGCTGCGATCTTCGGGCGCATCTGCTTCAGCCCGTAAGCGACATTCTGTTCGACATTGAAATGCGGAAACAGCGCATAGTGCTGGAACACCATGTTGACTGGACGGCGATAGGCTGGAATGCCATTCATTTCGCGCCCGTCGATCAGGACCGCGCCATCGCTCGGCTGTTCGAAGCCGCCGATCATGCGCAAGCATGTCGTCTTGCCGCAGCCGGAAGGGCCGAGGAGCGCGAGAAACGCTCCCTTGGGCACATTGAGGTTGATGTCCGTCACGGCGGTCACAGCGCCATAGTTCTTTGTGACCGAACGGAATTCGATATCGTTCGTCGAAGCGGATGCCACGTCTGTTCCCTGCGGTTGGTTTGAATCTGGCAGTCTGCGCTGCCTTAATGCCACCGTCGTTAAGGAAAGAGTAAGCCTGAGCGCCTCGCAAGGTATATACCCCGAAAGGGGTATTTAAGCACGCATGGCTTCGTGGAAGGTGTATATGAGATAATGCGCAGTTCCGCGTGGGCGGCAAAGGGAATCCGTCAATGAGCACCGACCTTGAGGCACTGTTCGGCGCCTTCAACGCAACGATCGGAAAGCCGGCTATGGCGGATGTCGAGTTCGGCGACACGCTCCGCCAGATGATGGGCTCACTTGTACGCTTCGACTATGTGGTTGTCTTCGCCTACCGCGGGAAAGAACGGCCGATCGATCTCTATAACACGTTCGACACACAGGAGCATGTCGTCTTCGTAACCCTCTATCAGGCGGGTCCCTACCTGCTCGACCCGTTTTACCACACCGCGCGCGAACGCCGCGAAGGCGTGCTGAGGATGCGCGAGCTGGCGCCCGACCGCTTTTACTCGAGCGAGTACTATCGCACCTACTACGTCCAGACCGGACTTGCCGAGGAAATTGGCTTCTTCGTCAACGCCGACGACGACATCACGATCGTCTTGTCGCTGATGCGCCGCGAGGAGACCGGTGTCTTCCCGCCACGAGAATTCGAGACGCTGAAAAAAGCCAGGCCACTCGTTGCGAGCATGGTCAGACACTATTGGGCGGGGCTTGCACCACGCTTCGATGCTCAATTGGCCAAGCGCGGCAAACGCCGACGCAAGCGGGGCCAAAGCGAGCATATCTCGCCCGCCGATGCCGTATGGGGGGACCTCAACCTGACAAGTCGCGAGGCATCGATCGTCGAGCTCGTCTTGCAGGGCCATTCCTCGGAATCGATCGGCCTGAAGCTGAATATCTCGACTGGCACCGTGAAAGTTCACCGACGCAATGTCTATCGCAAGCTTGGCATTTCCTCACAGACTCAACTGCTGTCCTTATATCTCAGCAATTTTGGATAAGCTGCAGGAACAAGTCAGCCCATCAGCATAGAGGAGACGGGCGACAGTGGCACGGCAGGCCAACGATGAAACATCGCGGCCGTGATCAGCGTACAAGGAAGGGCTCAGTGTAAACATGTTCTTCCAAATTGTTGCCGTCGCCGCCCCGGTCCACCACCGCGAAATCCGAGCGGGCATCAAGCGGCGTGAGGACGCCGTGCCAGACGTTGCGGGCGATATTGATCCCCTGTCCGGGTCCTGTTCGAAACGCCAGCGGTTCACCGGGCCCATTTCCCGTTTCCTCGGCGACGATGACCAGAAACGACCTATCAGTCAAAGGGATGAAGGCCTGGCTTCCGAGAGGATGGCGCTCCACCAGCTCAAGGACCAGTGGTAGTTGGCAGGGTTCGGCGCGGAAAAGACTGATCATCGGACGCGCGTTCTCGCCCGTAGTCTCGATCCTGGCGAGGTCGTGGTACCGGATGCACCGTCCCGCATTGATCGGGAAATTGTCGGCGCCTTCCATCTCGATCACCTCCCCGAAAGGGGAAAATGCCGCCCGGCTCAGCGGCCTTATCTCAATCTCTTTCATTCCTCTTCTCTCTCGTTCGTCCTGCCGCCCTTACTGCTCGGCCGGCGCAACGCGCCGCCCGGTGGATCTCGGCGAACAGGCTCACGGCGCGATCTGCTCCGCTTCGCCGCATCGTCAGTCCTCTGGTCCATGCTGGTTTGTAAACTCAAATCATGCATGCCATTCCCCCTGGAAAATTTGAAAGTCTTCAAGGATCTCGCTGCTTTTCAGGGAAATCGTCCTGTCGGATAGTGGAAGAGGAGTGTTCTGTTCTGGGAGAAAACATGCAGTCAGATTCGCAAGGTGCCGGGCGCCTCACGACCCACGTGCTGGACACGGCCAATGGCAAGCCCGCCGATCGGCTGCGGATCGACCTCTACAGAGTCGAGGACGATGCGCTGCATCATCTCAAGACCACTGAGACGAATGACGACGGCCGTTGTGACGAGCCGCTCCTGTCGGGCGAGGCGCTGAAGACTGGCACCTATGAGATGCGGTTTCATGCCGGGGACTATTTCCGAAGCATCGCCGCCGCATCCGGCTTTCTCGATCTCATCCCCCTCCGCTTTGGCGTGACCGACGAGGACGCGCACTATCACGTTCCCTTGCTCGTCTCGCCCTACAGCTATTCCACCTACCGCGGGAGCTAAACAATGACGGGACCTGCAATCCGCCACGAGCTGCGCTTCATTCTGAACGGACAGGACATTGCACTGACGGGGGTCGCGCCGGACCAGACGCTGCTTGACTGGCTGCGCCTCTCTTGTCAGCTCAAAGGCACCAAGGAAGGCTGTGCCGAGGGCGACTGTGGAGCCTGCACTGTGCTCGTTGGCCGCCTGACCACCGGGGGCAGCCTTGTCTACGAGGGCGTTAATGCCTGCATCCGCTTTGTCGGGTCCCTGGACGGCTGCCACGTCGTCACCGTCGAGCACCTGTCCGGCAGCGAGGGCAACCTGCATCCCGTGCAACAGGCGATGGTCGATTATCACGGTTCACAATGCGGCTTCTGCACTCCCGGTTTCATCATGTCGCTCTACGGGCTGTGGATGCAAACCCCATCCCCGAGCGACCAGCAGATCGAGACGGCATTGCAGGGCAATCTTTGTCGTTGCACCGGCTACGAGCCGATCCTGCGTGCGGCGAGGGCGATTTCCGCCTATGGCGGGACGGATAATGATCCGCTCCTCCTCGAACGCGAAACGATGATCGCGCGGCTGAAGGGTTTGCGCGACGGTGCGCGCGTCGAGATTGGCGAAGGGAAGGATCGCCTGGTTGTCCCGGCAAATCTCGACGACTTCGCGTCCATTCTCGAGGCCTCACCCAATGCCACGATCGTCGCCGGATCCACCGATGTCGGCTTGTGGGTGACAAAGCAGATGCGGGACATCACGCCGGTCGTCTTCATCGCCGGGCTCGATGAGATGAAGTCCATGACCATGAAGGATGGCCTGATCTCCATCGGTGCTGGTGTGACCTACAGCGAAGCGGTGGCGGTCTTGTCGCAGCAAATTTCGCCGCTCGCTGAGCTCATTGCCAGGATAGGTGGCCAGCAGGTGCGCAACATGGGCACGATCGGGGGCAATATTGCCAACGGCTCGCCGATCGGCGACATGCCGCCGGCGCTCATTGCTCTTGGTGCCACGCTGACCTTGCGCAGGGGCGCAACACGACGCACCATTGCCCTTCAGGACTTTTTCATCGCCTACGGAAAGCAGGATCGTCAGCCCGGCGAGTTCGTCGAGGCGGTGCATGTGCCAGTCCCGCAGGCAGACGAAAAATTTGCCATCCACAAGGTAACCAAGCGCCGCGACGAGGACATCACCGCGACGCTGGCCGCGTTCCGTCTGGCGCTTGCCGACGATGGTACTGTTACATCTGTCTGCATCGCCTATGGGGGCATGGCTGCCACGCCAAAGCGCGCCCATGCCGTCGAGGCGGCGCTCATCGGTCAACCCTGGACCGAGGCGACGGTGGAGGCTGCGATGGAGAAATACGCAGAAGACTACACGCCGCTATCAGACATGCGCGCCACAGCAGAGTATCGCGCGCTCGTTGCAAAAAACCTCCTGCTCCGTTTCTACATGGAAACAACCTTGAGCCCGACACCCGTCAAGGTGCACAGATACGAGGCCGCGTAAGCCGATGAACAAGCACACTACCGAACTCAAGCTCGAAACGATCACGGGCGGCGTCCATTCCAGCCCAAGGCACGATTCCGCTCGCAAGCATGTCTCGGGAACCGCTGTCTACATCGATGACATCGCCGAACCCTTTGGTACCCTGCATGCCGGCCTCGGTCTTTCGAGCGTGGCGCACGGCATCCTGAAGTCGGTGGATCTTTCCGCCGTGCGTGCTGCCGCGGGCGTGGTCGCTGTCCTGACCCATGCGGATGTACCCGGGGTCAACGACATCTCCCCCTCCTACATGAATGACGATCCGGTGCTTGCATCAGGCAAGGTCGAGTTTTATGGCCAGCCGATCTTCTGCGTGATTGCCGAAACACGCGAACAGGCGCGTCGCGCCGCCCGTCTGGCAAAAATCGAGTATGAGGAACTGCCGGCCGAAATCGATATCTGGGATCTGGACGTGTCGAGCCATCGCCAGGTCGTCACGCCGCTGACCCTTGAACGCGGTGATGCAACGACTGTCCTCACTGGCGCCCCACGACGAGTGACCGGTCGCATGCGCCTCGGCGGTCAGGACCATTTCTACCTCGAGGGCCAGGTATCGCTGGCCGTTCCCGGTGAAGACGACGACGTCATCGTCTATTGCTCAACCCAGGGGCCGAGCGAGACGCAGCATATGATCGCTCATGCACTTGGCGTGCCGAGCAACGCAGTGACCGTCGAGGTACGACGCATGGGTGGTGGCTTCGGGGGTAAGGAAACCCAGGCCAACCAATGCGCCGCGATCGCCGCCATTGCTGCCAAGAAGCTGAAGCGCGCCGTCAAGATCCGCCTCGATCGCGATGAAGACATGGTTGCCACCGGCAAGCGGCATGATTTCGCGATCGACTACGATATCGGCTTTGATGACGAGGGTCGCATCCTTGCCGTTGATTACACCTTTGCGCTCCGGGCGGGTTTTTCCGCGGATCTTTCCGGGCCGGTCGGGGACCGTGCCCTGTTCCATTGCGACAATGCCTACTTCCTGCCGCACGTTCGCGCGAAGTCGGCCCCGCTCTACACCAACACCGTCTCCAACACTGCTTTCCGTGGCTTCGGCGGCCCGCAGGGCATGGTGGGCGCAGAGCGGGTCATCGATGAGATCGCATTTGCGGTTGGCAAGGACCCGCTTGAGATCCGCAAGCTGAATTTTTACGACCCGATGGGCGCTAAGGGCGAACGCAACCTCACCCCCTACCACCAGAAGGTGGAGGATTGCATCATCCAGCGCATCGTCGCGGAACTGGAGGAGAGTGCTGACTATGCCGGACGCCGGCAGGCAATCCAGGAGTTCAATGCCAGGAGCCGGCTTGTCAAACGCGGCATTGCTCTCACTCCGGTGAAATTCGGGATCTCCTTTACCAAGACGGAGTCGAACCAGGCAGGAGCTCTGGTCCACGTGTATACCGATGGCTCGGTGCACATGAACCACGGCGGCACGGAAATGGGGCAGGGCCTCCATCTGAAAGTGGCGCAGGTCGTGGCGGAGGAATTCCAGATCGACCTCGACCGGGTGAAGATCACGGCAACGACGACCGCCAAGGTACCGAACACCTCTCCAACCGCCGCTTCGTCAGGCGCGGACCTCAACGGTATGGCGGCGCAGGACGCCGCACGCCAGATCAAGGAGCGGCTGATCGCGTTTGCGGCGGAGACTTACAAGGTTTCGCGCGACGAGGTGCTGTTCCTTCCCAACCGCGTGCGCATCGGCGCTGAGGAAATTCCCTTCCCGGTGCTCGTCAAGAAAGCCTATATGGCGCGCGTCCAGCTCTCTGCAGCCGGTTTCTACAAGACGCCCAAGATAAATTGGGACCGCTCCAAGGGTCGTGGTCACGCGTTCTACTATTATGCCTACGGCGCTTCCTGCTCCGAGGTCTCCGTCGACACGCTGACCGGTGAATATATCGTCGAGCGCACCGACATCCTTCACGATACCGGGCGCTCGCTGAACCCGGTCATCGATATCGGCCAGATCGAGGGCGGCTTCATCCAGGGCATGGGGTGGCTCACGACGGAGGAACTCTGGTGGGACGGAAAGGGGCGCCTGAGAACCCATGCGCCATCGACCTACAAGATTCCACTTGCATCCGATCGGCCCAAGGTCTTCAACGTAGAACTGACAGACTGGTCACAGGCCTACGAGCCGACCATCCATCGTTCGAAGGCGGTCGGTGAGCCGCCGCTGCCGCTTGGGCTTTCCGTGCTTCATGCGCTTTCGGACGCGGTGGCAAGCGTTGCCGACCACCGGATCTGCCCGCGCCTCGATGCGCCTGCAACGCCTGAGCGGGTGCTGATGGCGATCGAGCGCGTCAAGGCAGGGAAAAAGGGATAGGACCGATGCTTGGAGCGCGCGAAAATATCCGGGATTTTATCCGACGCGAACCGGCATCTATCCTCATCGAGGTGGCAGGCGCTGCAGGCTCCACGCCGCGCGACACCGATGCCTGGATGCTCGTTTCGGAACGGGCAACCTTTGCGACCATCGGCGGTGGCCAGCTCGAACATATGGCCATCGATCAGGCACGCCGGGCATTGCGCCTCGGGATCCCGGCTGCGGCGATGAATGTGCCGCTTGGGCCGGAGATCGGCCAGTGCTGCGGTGGTCGCGTCAACCTTGTCTTCACAGCGCTCAACCCTGATATCGCCAGGGACCTCATCGCACGCAACGACCGTGACATCGCAACACGCCCTCATGTGTATGTGTTCGGCGCCGGCCATGTCGGCGATGCACTCGCCTATGCGCTGTCGCTGGCACCGCTTCGCGTCGTTCTCGTGGATACGCGGGAAGACGAGCTCAGTGCCTCGACCGCCCCTCACATCGAAACCTGCCTGACGGCCGTGCCAGAAGCGGTGGTGCGTGATGCACCGGCCGGCAGCAGTTTCGTGATCCTCACACATGATCACGCCCTGGATTTCCTGATTGCTGCCGAAGCGCTCCAGCGCCCGGACGCCGCCTATGTCGGCATGATTGGCTCGAAGACGAAGAAGGCAACATTTCGCAACTGGCTGTCACGCGAGGTCGGTGCCCCAGAACTGCTTGCCAACCTCGTCTGCCCGATTGGCGGAACGGCAGTTAAGGACAAACGTCCGGCCGTTATTGCGACCCTTGCCGCAGCAGAAATCACGACTGCGGCGCTCAGCTGGTCGGCGTCGCGCAATCAGCCGGCAACTGCCTCGACAGCCGGTTCCTCTTCGAGCAGCTTTCCGATCAAGCGCTGACAACGATCAGCCATGAAATCGATCATCAGCCGGACCTTCGGGTCCTGAAAGCGTTTGTGCGGATAGATTGCCGCGAGTTGGACAGAGGCTGGCGGGCTATCCTTGAGGATCTCCACCAGGCGGCCTGCATTGAGATCGGCCTTTACCTCGAAGAGCGGCTTGTTGATGATGCCGCGACCCTCCAGTGCCCATTGCGTCAGCACATCGCCGTCGTCACTGTCATAGGGGCCAGCCACATCGAACTTGCGCGGGCCGTCGGCGGTCACCAGCATCCAGAAATATTCCTTCGAACCCGGATAGCGCAGCAAGAGACAGTCGTGCTTGTCGGCGATCAGCGCATCGGCGTTTTCGGGCAGGCCGCGCCGCGCGATATAGGCCGGAGAGGCACACAAGACGCGCTGGCAGTTGAGGATGCCGCGCATGTGCAGGTTCGAATCCTCGAGCACGCCAAGCTTGAAGGCAACATCAACACCTTCGGCAAGGATGTCGACATTATGGTCCGAAAGGCGCACCCGCACTTCGATATCCGGGTACTTGTCATGGAATTCCGGGATGCCGGATGCGATCAGCCTGCGGCCAATGCCGAGCGGCGCGGTAATTCTGAGCGAGCCTTTGGGATTGCGCGACAGATCCGCGATTGCTGCCTCTGCCTCATTCACCGCTTCGATGATCTTGACCGCCCCTTCGTAGAATACGCGGCCATGCTCGGTCGGCGACAGCTTACGGGTCGTACGGTTGAACAGCCTGACGCCGAGGTGGATCTCCAGTTCCTTGATGCGATTGCTGGCGACCGCAGGGGTCACGCGCTGGTCGCGTCCCGCGGCTGAAAGTGTACCGAGTTCGATCACCCGGACGAAGACACGCACATTGTCGAGATAGGACATGAGAGTTTTTACCACACCGTTGCGCGAGGGGCACCGGCGCGATCTTATAGATTTTTTTGAAAGTGTTCGAGGATTAACCGGGATTTTCGGGGAAGTCGCGCGATGGCAGAACCGTACTCAAGAACTGGGAGGTCCCTATGTACGAATATGCTATCGCGTGGGATTGGCTGACGTTCGCCGTCCGCTGGCTGCATGTGATCACGGCGATCGCCTGGATCGGATCGTCTTTCTATTTCGTCGCGCTCGATCTTGGCCTGAAAAAGCGGCCCGATCTTCCACTGGGCGCGTTCGGGGAGGAATGGCAGGTTCACGGCGGAGGCTTCTACCAGATCCAGAAGTATCTCGTTGCGCCCGCCAACATGCCGGACCACCTGGTCTGGTTCAAATGGGAAAGCTATGTCACCTGGCTTTCCGGCTTCGGCATGCTCTGTCTCGTCTATTATGCCGGCGCCGACCTCTACATGATCGACCCCAACGTCCTTGATGTATCAAAGCCTGCCGCGATCGCGATATCGCTCGGTTCGATTGTGCTTGGCTGGATCACCTACAATGTTATCTGCAAGTCGCCCTTCGGCAATGACAATACACGACTGATGGTGGCGCTGTACTTCATCCTGGTCGGCGTTGCCTGGGGTTACACCCATCTCTTCACGGGTCGCGCTGCGTTCCTGCATCTCGGGGCCTTCACCGCGACGATCATGTCCGCGAACGTCTTCTTCATCATCATTCCGAACCAGAAGATCGTCGTCGCCGACCTCATCGCCGGCCGCAAGGCCGACCCTAAGTACGGGAAGATCGCCAAGCAGCGCTCGACGCACAACAATTACCTGACCCTGCCTGTGCTGTTCCTGATGCTGTCCAACCACTATCCGTTGGCATTCGGCACCCAGTTCAACTGGATCATTGCTTCTCTCGTCTTCCTGATGGGCGTTACGATCCGCCATTATTTCAATACCCGCCACGCCAATGCAGGCAATCCGACATGGACATGGCTTGTCACAGCGCTCCTGTTCATTGCCATCATGTGGCTCTCGACGGTCCCGAAGGTGCTGACGGGTCAGTCGGAAGATGCCAGGATCTCGGCCAACCAGCAGCCATTCATCGCCGCTCAAGCCTTTCCCAAGGTCCGCGACACCGTGATGGGACGCTGCTCGATGTGCCACGCGAAGGAGCCGGGTTGGGAGGGCATCATCGCGCCGCCAAAGGGCGTCGTGCTTGATACGGATAGGGACATTGCCGCCCATGCTCGCGAGATCTACCTGCAGGCTGGCCGCTCGCATGCCATGCCCCCGGCCAATGTCACGCAGATCTCCGACGAGGAGCGTCGCCTCCTTGTCTCTTGGTACGAAAGCGCCATCAGCGCGGAGAAAGTTCAATGAACGACATTCTTATCCGCGGCCGCGTGCTGACATTCGTCGCCGAACCCAAGGGCATCGATGACACATCGTCCTACCGCTATATCGAGGATGGCGCAGTTCTTGTGCGAGGCGGCAAGGTGGCAGCGCTCGGCTCCTACATCGACATCAGCAGAGAGGCAGGCGCCAATCTTTCGGTTGTGGATCACCGGCCGAACCTCATTCTGCCAGGCTTTATCGATACGCATCTGCACTTTCCGCAGACCCAGGCAATAGCCTCCTATGGTGCGCAGCTGCTCGAATGGCTGAACACCTATATTTTCGTCGAGGAGCAAAAGTTCGCGCGTGCCGCTCACGCAGCAGAGGTGGCCGACCGTTTCATGGACGAACTGCTTTCAAACGGCACCACCACTGCTGTCGCCTACTGCTCGGTTCATCCGGAAAGCGTCGACGCATATTTTGCAGCAGCTGAAGCGCGTGGCATGTGCGTGATCGGCGGCAAGGTGATGATGGATCGCAACGCGCCGGACGAACTCCGCGATACACCGCAGCGCGGATATGACGAGACGAAGCAGCTCATCGGGAAATGGCATGGCCGCGGCCGCGCACGCTACGCCATCAGTCCGCGGTTTGCCATCACCTCCACACCTGAGCAGATGGACATGAGCAGGGCGCTGGTTGCCGAGCACCCTGATTGCTACGTCCAGACGCATCTCTCCGAAAATCGTGATGAAATCACCTTTGCCACGTCCCTTTATCCCGAAGCGAAGGATTATACGGATATTTACGCGCGGTACGGCCTGCTGAATGATCGCATGCTGCTAGGCCATTGCATCCACATGAGTGATCGGGAGGTCGGCGCTCTTTGCGAAACAGGTGCGGTCGCCGTCTTTTGCCCGACATCGAACCTCTTTCTTGGATCAGGGCTGTTTGACGCTGCGCGTTTCGACAAGCTTGGTGGGCGATGGTCCGTCGCAACCGATGTCGGGGCGGGCACAAGCTTCTCTATGCTGGAGACAATGGATGAGGCCTACAAGGTGCTGCACCTGCAGGGTCAGCGGCTCACTCCGCTGAATTCCTTCTACCGCATGACGCGGGGCAACGCTCTCGCACTCGGGCTTGAACGATCAATCGGCTCGCTCGAGGCTGGCGCCGATGCCGATATCGTCATCCTTGATTCCAGGGCGAAGTCAGCGATGGAATATCGCATGCATACCGTGACATCGCTTGCCGAAGAACTCTTCATTCTCCAGACAATGGGTGACGACCGCTGCATCGCCGAAGTCTACGTCGGCGGCAGGCCGATGAAGGCAAAGGTCCGAAAGGAAAATGCGTCGAAAGCACCCCGGACGCTGGAAACGGCCTGATAGTCCGGTTTTGGCTCAGCCCTGGCTGGCGACATCTATCGACAACAGGGGCCGCGATCGGCCCCCCATTGCTTTGGTCAAGCCCTTGGCCGCCGCAAGAACGAGTGGGCCGACCGCCTCGAGCTTGTTGTCAGGCATACGGACGGCCGGCCCCGAAACGGAAATGCCTGCGACGGCTTCGCCGTATTCGTCGAAAATCGGCGCCGCTACACAGCGCATGCCAAGTGTGTGCTCTTCGTCATCGATCGACCAGCCACGCAATCGAATCCCGGAAATATCCTGCAGCAGCAAGGCCAAGCTGTCGCGGGTCTTGTCAGTGAACCGTTCAAGCGAGCGGCCGGAAAGCAGGGCTTCGATCTGCTTGTCCGGCCACGTCGATAGGATGGCCTTGCCAATCCCGGATGCGTGGATTGGCCCGCGTCGGCCGGGGCGAAAAAAGGCGCGCATTGGTGCGTGGCTTTCCACCTGCGAGATGAAGACGACGTCGCCATCCTCTTCGATGGCGATATTTGCCGTCTCGCCGCACGCGCCCATCAATTGCTTCAGAAACGGCCGGCTGATCGTGCCGAGCTTGCGAAAGCGCATGTAGGCCGTCCCGATCTCGAAGGCTTTTACGCCGACCGTCCACGCACCGGTCTCACCGTCATGGGCGACCATGCCATGCTGGGCGAGGGAATTGAGAAGTCGGTGCACAGTGGAGGTTGCCATCCCGGACTGCTCGGCGAGTTCGCTCAGAACAGCCCCATCACCCTCAGCCACGAGTTCCAGAAGTCTAAGGCTGCGGTCGAGCACCTGGACGGATGATGAGGCCGCGTCTTTCAAAGGCTTCCGGCCGGGCCTTCCTCTCGTCTTTTCTCTGTCGCCAACCATAACGCAATCCTCCTGCAGCCGCCGATGTCGGACGTTCAATAAATCATTCTCGATCTTTTGGAATAGGTGAGGACACCGACCTTCAACGAAGGCATTTAAGGGGAATGGTGAAGTTTTCCAAGGCATGGATCATCTAGCCTCGGTGGCGCGTACGGCTCCAGATGAGTGATTGAACCACCATGCAATAGCTCATGACCCGCGCAATCTTGAGTTATAGAGATGGTGGCCACACACTTTTGGCACATGCTCGGTGACTTTGAGGCTCGGAGCATCACCAGTTGCCCGGGTCTGCAGTATGATCGAGACGGGCGAAATCATCTGCCGTTTGCCGATCAAGCACCAGATCGGTGGTGATGCTTGTCTCATCAGTGACCGAATAGCGCAAAGGCAAGGGCCCATTGGCCAGCCCTTGATACATGAGCAGGGCTGCTTCCTCAGCGGTGTCAGCCTCGATTTGATCCATGACGATAACAGTGAACTTGTGCATGTCCTACCTCTTGGTTTGTGCAGGTTACGACAATCAACCGGCGGCTTTTCACTCTTCAGCAAAGAGCTTGCGCTCGTACTTGTGCGATATGGTGGCAACGTCGGTGAGGTAAAGCACGAGATTGTGACGTCGTATCCGCTATCGGCTTAGATCGGCGTTTTCCACGTGCGATGAAAACAAGGGATTTTTGCCATTCATCGCTGACCCTCCGGCGCTGGCGAAGGTACGCCGCCGCGGATCGACTTTGAGAAGTTCGGCGACAATCCGTCGGCCCGAGCCCGCTCGCCGATATGAGCGACGGTCCTGAGTTCAGCAGGCGACACTGAGGTATCCACCGGGCCGCGATCATAGGCGAAGTCGGGAAGATAGCCGTTGACGATGAGACGCCAGTCGAAGGGAACCTTGTCTCCAACCAGGCGCATCATCTTGACGACCGTCGTCGTGCAGTTGCTCGTGTCGAGTTATAGAACGCCGGCGTCGCTGCGAGGGCATTGGCGTCTGCAACATAATCCCGCAGGAGTGCCCGCGCCTGTTGCGGAGATGCTTTCAGGCGGTAAATTTGGACATCTTCACCACGGAAGTTCGACCGGACGCCCACAACATCCCGCTCGTCTGCGGCGCTGATCACCTGAGGATGCTCTTAATAGATCAGCAAGCGGCGAGAACGCGCCTCCAGCCCGGCGGCGGACTTCGATCGACCACGGAAGCTGCTCACCTCCTTCAAAACCGAAGCTGAAGATCACGTGCGCAATCTCTGGCCCCGCCCAATAAGACATGAACAGGTCGACCGTGCGGAGCTTGCTCATGTCATAGGTACGCGTCGTCCATCGCTCAGTGAAGTCGGTGCTGCTACGCCACTCGAACTCGCGGACATTGGTGAGCGCCAGCAGATCGCCGTTGCCTGTAACCTGTCGCCCGACGTCGGCTGCCTGCGTCCGCGACGGGCTTGATCGTATTCCACCGGTGCCAACAAAGCTGCAAATGTCAGGATTGCCTTGTGCCGCCAGGAGCCCAACAGCGCGACGATCGTGAAAACTCCGAAAAGAGCGAACAGCACGGCGGCAAAACCTCTGGCGACGTCTGATGCCGGAAAGCGATACCATAATGCGAGCGAGGCCCATGCGGTGGCCAAGGCTACGAGGATTGCTACTAAAACAGCCAGAACAGCCCAAGCCAAGCGGCGGAATTCTCCATCTGTCGATCTCTGTTCGATTGAGCAGGAAGGATCTTGCATCACGCTGGCCGCTGACATCAAGCCGCGCCACAAGAGCTTATCCCAACAGCAGCTTCAGACAGAGACCTTTCTGAATGAAAGGGGGGCGTCGTCGCGTAGACTTTCCAAATTCACGATTGGCGACATATCATTCGAAGGCGCATCGGGCGCGATGGTGAGATTCGCTGAAGCCTTAGCGAGAAAACAGGAGCGGGCTATGACGAGCATACGAGTTTCGCAGGACGTCTGATATGGCCGCGACTTTACGCCCGAGAACAACCGGTGTGCGGCAGTTCCTTGATCCTGAGCAGCAGCGCGATTGGATAGCGGGCAA
This sequence comes from Rhizobium sp. BK661, assembly GCF_024808825.1. Lineage (NCBI taxonomy): Bacteria > Pseudomonadati > Pseudomonadota > Alphaproteobacteria > Hyphomicrobiales > Rhizobiaceae > Rhizobium > Rhizobium sp. BK661. The sequence continues at coordinate 220,785 of NZ_JANTYT010000008.1, forward strand.
GATCGAGCTGCCGGACGTGGGCGAGCGCCCAGAGTCCCTTGAACAGCGCTTCAAATATGTCGCTCGATTTGAGAAGCTCCTCAACCGCCCGCAAGCGGGGCAACTGCTGGAGATTGTCGGGCTATACGGCCCAAACTGCATTCCGATGATCCGCAAGACCGAGCGCTACTACTGGTCGGTTTCCTGTCTGCCATCCACCTTGGACAAGCCGCTTGTCCGCGTCAATGCGAGCTGGATGGAGCTCTTTACGCTCTATGCCCACGGTGACGATATCCGCGCCAGGTTCATCGTGCATCTTTCGGATTTCACGATAGATGGTTCAGCAACGCCGAGCCAGGTGGATGAACACTTTCTCGAGCAAAGTGTGGCGATGCCAGAGCATGTCAGTTATTTCTTCCCGCGTGGTGCAAACATTTTCGGCATCAATGTGCAAAGCTCTTTGTCGATCCGCACATTCCTCACGAGCCGCCGTGTCCTGGCCGCTATTCGCACGTTCAACCTGACGCACATGAACAGGGGGCGCAACGCCTATCAGGCTAGCCACTGCTACAGCGTGGCGGATTACATGCAGGCAGAGTGAGGGCTTTCTTGGCGCCATCCTGGCGAACGACGCCTCTGCCCCCAGCCGGTGGGCGCCGGCTTGTCGATCTTCCCATTCCCCAAAAGCGGAAATTACTCCAACCTGTCAATTCAGGCCGGCACGGGCAAGTCCCTCGATCAGGCGCGCCCGATCCTCGGCGCGGACGAACGAGGATGTTGCTCCGATCGCGTCCCGTGAGATGTCAGGGACCAACCACTTGAGTTGTCCGAGCAGGTCCGTGGCAGCCTCCTGATTGTCCAGAAGTCCGGCACAGGCAGTACCGATGACCAGCGGAACCGCGTGGCCGGACCGCAAGCGATGAGCCTCCCGTGCGTACTTCAATCCAAGCTCGTAATTCGCTCCCTGGAAGTAAGCCATGGCGTAGTAAAACTGAAAGTCGCCGAGAAACGCCTCCCGCGGGCTCAGTCTGAGGGCATAGTCGATGCAAGGAATGGCATCCGCCGCACGGCCCCCATTGGCATGCGCAAGTCCCAACTGGCCATGTGCGAACGCGGAGTTGGGGTTGATCGCCACAGCCTGGCTGATCGCTGCCGTTGCCAGGTCATTGTCGCGCGTCGCAAAGGCTATCATCGCCTGCGCAAGGTAAACCCACGGTTCCTTATCGTCCGCGGCAATGGCTTGTTGGACGATATCCCTGGCAAGGGCCAGGGCGCATCCCATGTCCTCCCACCCTTGGAACGCACGCCATATCGTAATCCAACCTTTCATGGCGAGCGCCTGGGCATAAGCGGGAGCCAGTCCGATTGCCCGATCGAGCAGGGGGAGCATCTTCCGGCTGCTCTCGTCAGACAACTGGGAACACAGGAACACTGCCCGCACGACACATTCCCAGGCATCCAGGCCATGATTGGGCTTGGGGCTTTCGCGGGCATGCTCTGCGGCTAAGAGTTCGGGTCCGATGCGGCCGACGACGCTTGCGGTGATTTCGTCCTGAATGACGAAGATGTCGCCGAGGTCGCCGTCGTACCTCTCGGCCCACAGATGGGCTTCGGAGGCCGCATCGATAAGCTGCGCGGTCACCCTAACGCGGTTGCCGGACTTGCGGACACTCCCTTCGAGAACATAGCGGATCCCGAGCTCGCGTCCGATGGCGCGCACATCCACGGGCTTTCCCTTGTAGGTGAACATCGTGTTGCGGGCGATCACGAAGAAGCCCTTGAGCCTGGATAGCGCGGTGGTGATGTCCTCGGTGAGCCCATCGCTGAAGAAGTTCTGCTCCGGTTCGGCGCTCATGGCGTTAAAGGGCAGCACGGCAATGGATGGTCGGTCCGGAAGTGCGGGGCTGGGTGATGCCGTTCGTGCGGTCGTCCCTTCCAGAAGGGGACGGTACAGTCGCACCGGCCGCTCCATGTTCTTGAGCGCGCGTTCGCCGAGGTACTCGTATTCGCAGTCAAGCTTGCCCTGGAGGTGATCGTACGCCGTGCCGGAAATGCAAATGCCGCCTGGATCCGCCAAGGTCTGGAGACGGGCGGCGATGTTGACGCCATCGCCGTAGAGATCCCCATCAACCTCGTGGATCACATCACCGAGATTGACGCCGATCCGGAAGATGATGCGTCGCTCCGTGGGGATATTGGCCTGGTTCTCGGCAACGTCCTTCTGGATGGCAACCGCGCACCCGACTGCATCGACGACTGAGCCGAACTCCACGAGCGCACCGTCGCCCATCAGCTTGACAATACGGCCGTGATGCTCGGCCAGCAGCGGATCGATCACCTCCCGGCGCAGAACCTTGAGGGCCGACAAAGTGCTGGCCTCGTCATGTTCGACGAGGCGGGAATAGCCGACGACGTCAGCGGCCACGATCGCGGCCAGCCGCCGCTCTGCTCTTGCAGTTGCCATGGCTGTCTCCCCTCAGGAGATCGGCCGGATGAAGCCCAGGCGATTGAAGACATGCACCATCCGGCTGCCCGACACCGCGACCGTGCTGGCTCATGATACCACTGAGACGGTCATGTGGCGACGATTCACGAGAGGGTCGTCTTCAACAGGAACAGGATCCGCGAAGCGAAATATCTGCTGCGGACCAATGGAAGGATGTTTTTCTTCCGCCGTTGGCGGCCGATGACCGTTGATTGGCTGATCTCACTCAAGGCCGCAGTCGTGCCACCTGCTCGCCAGTCTGGGCATCAAAAAGGGCGAGATCGACCACGAAGTCACCCGACCTGGCAGCGAGATCGAGGATGGTCGCTGCAAGTCGCACAGCACAGAGAGGGTTGACCGACAGATCGATCGTCTCGCTGCTGGAGAGGGCAAGGCGGGTGACCAGATCGCCCTTTTCCGTTGGGGCGAACATTCGGAAGCTATCAACTTCCAAAAATGCGTCTGCGTCACCTTCACTCGATGGAAGTTTTTCGTCAAAGAGGCGGGCAAACTCTTCCTTCAGCTTAACCGACAACATTTGCTTTCTCCAATGAATGAACAAAAGGGCAAACACCTCTGCCCGACGAGAAAGGCGGCGACGCCTCGGCTGGCGTTGCTAAGCCAGCAATAACATTGCTGCTAACCGCATTGGATTGAAACTAGTCCGCTTCTCACAAAGCGGACATCATCTAAGGTGCCGGGAAGCGCTCAAGTCTCTGGTTTGTCGTGGTCCTCTCCCAGCGCCACAAGCGACGCCTTGATCCAACCAGCAAAAGCGCGCACCGCAACCGAGGACAGTGTTGTCTTCGGCAGAAGCAGGTGAAACGCGTGGCGGACGATGGGCCGCAATTCACCCAGTCGCGGTGCCAGCCAGTAGGTCATGAAGCCCTGCGCCGTTCCAACATTGACGATATCGCTTTCCGACCGCTTGCTGATTTTGGTGGTAGCACGCAAGGCCCGCCCGAGATTGCAAGATGGTGGTGCTCGCCAACTCGCGTCATCTTCACCGACCGCTGCAGGCGCTCAAACAGGATCGTGCCCAGGAACTTCTCAAGCGCCTGCATATGCTGGCCGACGGCGACGCGCGAGACGTTGATGTCGGTTGCTGCCTGGTAACGCTGAGGTGGTGCACAAATCATCCGATTCGAGAACCTGAATCAAAAAACGGGCGACGCGCTTTAGTTTAGTTCGGCGCGACGGGTAGGATTTGCGTGTCGTCCCGACCTCCATGTTCGCTTCCGGCGGCCCATCGCCAGCATCCCTGCGCGGGGGCCGACCCCGCTGCGATTGCAATTTCACCAGCAGGCCAGCCGTGCCGCTAAGGACGTAGCTGTCGCCGCCATTGTCAAACCCCCGGCGCGCGATCAATGCCCCGAAAACACCAGGGTCTGTACAGGGAGGAGCAAGGCTTGGATGCGCAGGATCATCGCGTGCACGAGACCGACGGTGTCCACCACATGCAGGAAGATCCATTGCATGGTGCCGATATTCTTGTCGGCGAGTGCGTCGTGGTTATTCGTATAGGCGTTGGCAATGCAGCTGCTGCCGGGTGGAATGTCATCCAGCCCGCCTTCGAACAGCGGCTGCAGGAAGACGGTAAGCGTTCCCGGCTGCGCCAGTTGCTGAACATCGAGAAGCTGATCCGTAATTCGCAACTGCCCTGCCGCGATGACATCCTGCACCTCGGTCACAACGAGCGGAATGATAGTGAACGGCTTTCCGATGCAGGTGGCCTCGGCGATCATCCCTTGTTTCATGACCTGTGCTTCGATCTGTCCAAAGCCTGCGATCAGCGTGCCTTTGCCCGCTGTTGCCGGCACGAGAATGCCAGCGGGTCTGATCATGGTGTTGACGACATCACCCGGCCGCAGAGTGAATTGTTGAACCGTGCCAGCGACCCCTGCACGCACCAGTGTCTTGTCCAACTCCACCTGTGCCTGCGCAAGCGCCGCTTCCGCGCTCGCTTTCTGTGACGGCAGAAGGTCTGCGATCTTGGCCTGGAGGGTATCCTTTTTGGCGATTGCAGAACTGAGCGCACCCTTGCGGCTTTCGACCGTGTTGGCGAGGCGATCGACCTCGCGACGGGCAACAGCATCCCTGGTCAGGAGCTGGGCCTTCAGTTCATATTCGTCGATCGCAACCTGAAGCGCACCTTGGGCTTCCTGGATCTGACCGTCTGCTGTCACCAAGTCCGTTTGCGCAACCTTGGCTTCGGCATCCAGTTCCGCGATTTTCCGCCGCGCCGTCTCAAGCGCTGCCCTTTGCTGTGAATCATCCAGCCGGAAAAGCGGCGCGCCAGCTTCAACTTTCTGATTGAGGCCGACAAAGACCTCATCGACGCGTCCGACCGTTTCCGGCAGGATCGTCACCGTGCGGAAAACCGCCGTTACGTTTTTCGTCGAGGGATGGAAATAGAAGATCAGCGTGATCAGCGATATGGTGAGCATGAGGCATGCTGAAATGCCCCAGCGCAACTCGTACCACATGGTATAGAGGTTGATCTCATAGCCAATTCGCTTTCCTTGGACATAGCGCCGGTAGAGGTAGTCCGGGAAGATTGTGAGAAGCGAGCAAAGCATCAATTCAAACATGTGCCGATACCTTCGCCTCGCCTTGGGGCTCGCTCTTGGCAGGCTCTTCAGGCTTCGCATGCGCTTCTTCGGATTTTGGCGGCTGGTCACGAACCAGGGCGGGGTCGTCGGTCGTTTCAACCGTGCGGCCGGAAAGCTTGCCGAGCGATTGAGCGATCGAGTAGAGTGGCGTCGAAAAGTCGGGGATGTGTATGAAGGCGAGCAGCAAACCCGCGATCCAGAACAGGTGGTTGTGCGTGAAGAGCGAAATCAGCGCCAGGACCGCGACCACTTCCATCTGTACCTTGCTGGTGCGATGCGCCATGCGCTCGGGAACAGCGTGAAGCTGGAAGTAGAGATTACCGACGATCAGGATCATCAGGATCAGGAAGACAACGACGCCGACGAACAGGTAGTCGGTCTGACCGGGGGGCGTGATGAAGATTGGCAAGTGCTCGGTAGCTGCCGGATGGAGATCTTGCGCCATCGGGACTTCCTTTATGGCGGTTAGAACAGGCTGAAACACTCAGATCGCGCTACTCACACCTTACAGTGAACCCATGCGTCTTTCTCGTAGTATCGCGTAAACTACGGAGTGCGACGGCCGGCCAGAATGGCGATTTGCGTGGAAATCCTTCATTTCGTCCGAAGCCGCGCTGCAAGTATGGTTGCGTTGGGTCGCTCTTTCACTTGACTGCAAAGGGTATATTTTTGAAGTCTGCGGACTGGTTGAGGAGGTCCACGCAAGAGGAAATCGCGCCGGTCGTCGTAGCCGGTTTTCAGGGGATCTTCAGTAATGTTTATACGTCTCGCCTCACCTGCGCGGCTTGGGCTTTGCTGCGCATTTTTCCCTTTTCCATTGCCGCCATTACCTTTGGCAGGTCTGCAGCCGAGGACAGCGGGGATAACACACGGATATCGGACCTGGAGCGGCGGGTCGATGGCATGCAAAAGCGCCGCCTGATTCGTATCCTGGTATCCTTCAGCAAGACAATCTGCTTCATCGACCGCGGCGAACAATCGGGCAGCGCATAACCGAACAATTGCTCAACGGCTGGATTGGCGCTCTGGATGATACGTCGCTCGTTGATGGTAATGATGCCATATACTACGGTTTAACAGCTTGAGCGCGTGACCGGCTCTCATCCGTTCGGCTTCCGCTTCCTTTCGGCGCAGATGTCACGCATGATACCCGCAAAAACGGAGCGTCCCTTGTCCTTCATACCGCTGGTCTTTATCACGGGATATGACCGGGACGTGATCCCTGATGAGTTTGCGAATATTATTCGTCTACAAAAACCGATTGCGCTGCGTGAGGTCGTGGAGGCGGTATGTGGGCTCTAACGTCGGAGGCCGGGTGACCGCTGTTGGCGCTTCTCTGCATGACGGTAATCGGCCCTATTGCGAACATTGCTAAACACCGTTGCTTCTCCGATTGCTGTCCAATTTAAGGGCGGCTAATGGGCCGGCCGGAAGCGGCCCTCCAGTGCCAATGATATCCGCAATCTTGACACCCTGTTGTAAGAGACGACGGAAAGAGACCTTAAAGGTAGGACCTTGGTCTGAGGTTGCACCCGACCAAGGCCCGTACGGGGAACGAATAACCAACCTCCGAATTAATATGTCGGCGACCACGGCGGTCGCGGTGCAATGGTTTTCGTTGAAAATTCAATTCGCTTTACGATTTTGCGCAGATACTACGGAGGAATTCCCACATGGCTGATCGTGGACCAACAGTTATCAATACAGGCGGAAGTGGCAATGGTGGATGGGCAGTTGCCATCATTGTTATTGCCGTGGTTGTCATTGGCGGCTTGCTGATGTTTACCGGCGTTATCGATATCGGCGGCGGCAAAGGTGGTGGCGCTGACGTCAATGTCAACGTTCCGGCAGTCGAAACCCCATCTGCAGACAAGCCCGCAACATCGGCAGACAAGCCTGCAACCGCGCCTGCAACGACGCCCCAGTAAGGGGCTGCGCCTAAAGATCCGGCGGATCGCACCGCCGGATCCTGACTGAAATTGCCTGGCTTACATGTATGGGCCAAACGGGGCTATTGCCTGTTTCCGTCCCGTGGACACTCCCCAATTCACGTCGAAGCTACGATAGAGAGGCGAGGGACCGTCCCGTCCGTCATGACGGAATAGTGTTCCCTCAGAGGCGAGGCATAGGTTTGCCAATCTAATATGGGCGGCCGCTATAGGTGTCACAACATCATAGATCGAAATGCGGGTTCCCCTGACCAGAGTACCGCGTGAGATGCGTCCGGCCATGGTCCCGCTACGAGAACAATTGCAAATTGGCCCAAGGAATCAGGTGAGATCAGCGGTCTTGTGGTCTTTGGTCGAAAGCTTTGTTTTCGTCTCCTGTTGAAGGATGAAAACCGCTTCACCATAGATCTCTCGCCGTCTCTGCTCCCGGTCACTTGAGAGGCGCTTTCTGTCTGTCGCCGTCAGGCGGGCAACGCTTTGTTGTCTCGGATCTTCATTCTCCACCAGATCGATCAGCAGGTTTCGCATAACACCGTTGAATTCCCTTAGATCTCTCAGTTCCACCATAAGCGGTGATTTGAGCAGGCTGCGAGCGACGGCATCGTCAATTTTCTTTTCAACAAGGCGAGTTCTGGCCGCAAAATAGCGTCCAATGAAGACAGCGCATGCAATGACGCAACAAGCCAGGGTGACGTAGAACATTGGGCCTCCAATCTCACTGTAGATTGGGCACAGGCGCCAAACATTCAATATGCCGTCAGAGAACTGTGGCGGGTGTGGCCAGCGGTAACGGCGGCCCGTCTGTGGTCGCCGTGCGGTTGTTGTCCCGCAAGTCCGCGTGTCAGGCATGGCGCTGGAACGAATAGGCTGCTGGAGGCTTTCTCCCCTACGTTTCATATGGCACGGAGAGCATTGATGAAATCACTCGCTGAAATTTTCGAGCACACGCTGCAGGATCTCTATTTCGCTGAGAGCGCCATCACAAAGGCGCTTCCAAAGGTCGCCAAAGCAGCGAAAAGCGCTGAATTGAAAAAGGCGGCCGAGGAACACCTGTCGGAGACGAAAGATCAGATAAAAAAGCTGGAGCAGGTCTTCAAGTCTATTGGCAAGACGGCATCTGGCGAAAAATGCGACGCGATTGAAGGCCTTATCAAAGAGGCGGACGGTTTGATGAAGGCTGAAGGTACCGCTTTGGACGCCGGTCTTCTGGCCGCCTGCCAAGCCGTCGAGCACTACGAGATCGCACGCTACGGCTCGCTGCGCGAATGGGCCAAGGACCTCGGTTACGATGAGGCACACAAACTTCTGAGCGAGATCCTCGACCAGGAGAAGGCGACGAACAACAAGCTTACCAACTTGGCGGTAACGTCGATCAACAAAACCTCGACGCATTCAAAGGCGGCCTGACAAGATAAGCGCTGCCCTTAGGACTGCAACACCCCTTGTAACGTTGGTTATCGGGGGTATTGCCGAGGAGGCGATCTCTTCGGAAGACCTAAGCTGGTTCGATTGCCACTCTCCTTCCCAGGAGCCGCCCGGCTGCCGCCATCAGCGCATAAAAGGAAGTCCCAACCTGGCCGGTCTGGCATATCTTGAACAGGGGCTTTCATGAAAGCGGGTCTTTTCCCAATCTCGGCCAGTATATCCAAAGGGCCTGTCCAACGTTCTGCTGCAATCGAGATAACGCAAGACCTCGCGGCGGCCGCACGGCCGCATCCGTCAAGTTATCGGCAACGGGATGCCGGTGGAGTTTCCGAGCGTCTTGGACGCGGTTGTGTTCGGCTGAGATCCAGCGGGCGATGGTGTTGAAGGATGCGAGCTGCCGAGATCTGAGGTCGACTTTAGCTGGAAGTCGTATCTAGCCAGATCGTTACAGGCGTTGGACAGTTCCACCCGCATGTCTGCGCCGCAGATGCCACTAGCAACCGAAACGATCGCGTCAGCTTGATCGATATTCTCGTCGATCTCGGCCGGAAATCCAGTCGCCGTGTCGATAACGGAACAAGATCCGTGGTCGCCTGTGCGAACGTGATATGGAAGCCGGTGCTCGCCCATGGGACTGAAGTCCGATGCGGGGCACCCAACTTGCATTGGCTCCCGATATTCCTATGCTGAAGAGCAGGAGGACTAGAGGAGGCCCCATGTTTTTGCGTGATGAAGTAGAAATGTTACGACGGGTACCGATCTTCTCGACGATCGATCCCGCAAAGCTGAAGCTTCTAGCTTTCACATCAGATCGTAAGCAGTTTCCATCTGGAACAGCGCTTTGCCGTCAAGGCGATCAGGGCGACGCAGCTTTCGTAATACTCACCGGAAAGGCGGAAGTCTTTGTGCATTCTCCAGCGGGTGACGTAAGGGTTGCCGACGTGGAACCGAACTCGATTGTCGGCGAAATTTCGATCCTATGCGACACCCCAAGAACGGCCACCGTCAAGGCCTCAAGCGATGTCGAGGCGCTCCGCATCAGCAAGGAAAACTTTCTGAAGCTGCTCAGCGACTTCCCACATCTGGGCGTTGGCGTGATGCGCGTTCTCGCCGATAGGCTTGTTCAGACGACCAGTGAGTTGACTGCAACACGCTCCAAGCAACAAGACGAGACGGAACTGGAAATCGGGTAGGCCACCCCGTTCTTCTGGACAAGGCTGGCCGGACGTTGGTCTCGCAGTTACACGCGTTCAGGCCACCATCTGGCAAGCGCTTACGCATTTTCGCTTCCCCGCGTGGTTATGGCTTTCATGGAAGCCCCTAAACCGGATGAAACGCCGCCAACGCCCGATTGCCTTCGACAGGCATTGGCAGCGTTTCCGCCCATTTGGGCATGCGCAGGCTATGAGAGAATGTTAAAAAAGGAATACGTCAGGTACCGCTTTCCTTCCGTAACGAAAGCTGTTCGTGGGCCGGTGTGGCACTAATGCGACGATCTTCCCCGCACGGGCGACGATCCTGTAATAGATGCGAGGTAGAGTACCTGAAGTGGCTCGGGCCTCTGTTCTCCGTTGTCCGAGGACCCAGAGAACGCGAATTCGGCGCCACAGCTGACTTATGGCGAGACCCTGTGATCGTTCGTGGATAAAGCCCGCGCCGTTTGGGGGCGATCTGTCGAGCAAAATATGAGCTCCCATCGCGACAGGAACCGCAGACTTGCATTATAGCGATCTTACGTTAATTTATGTAAATTCGATAAACCAGGCTAAGATGACTCAATATGGATCCCAGGCTCAATCCCTATGCACCTGGTGCAGGTACGCCCCCGCCAGAATTGGCGGGGCGAGATGACCTGATCGAAAGAGCGGCGATAGCGCTTGACCGCATCCGCGCAGGTCGTTCCGCCCGCAGCGTGATTCTCTATGGTCTACGAGGTGTGGGCAAAACAGTACTGCTGAACCGCATTCGGCTCGACGCGGAAGCACGTGGAATCGCTAGCGTGAAGATTGAAGCACCGGAGGAGCGGTCTCTTCCGGGCTTACTCGCGCCCGCTTTACGAGCGACCTTGCTTCGTTTGAACCGAGGAGAAGCCGCGAGGGCGAGCGCCCAGAGAGCTTTACGTGCACTGGCGGGATTCGCAAAGGCTCTCAAAGTAAAATATCAGGACATCGAGTTGGGACTTGAGCTCGATCCTGAAGAGGGAGTTGCCGACAGCGGTGATCTGGACAACGATCTAGTGGAATTGCTCTCCGCGGTTGGCGCGGCGGCTGCCGACAGAGATACAGCGGTGGTGTTATTTATTGATGAACTACAATATGTGCCGGAGGACCAACTGGCTTCCCTGATCACAGCTTTGCATAATGCTAACCAAGATCAATTGCCCGTCACGATGGTAGCTGCCGGGCTGCCGCAACTTCTTGGCCACACAGGGCGCGCCAAATCATATGCAGAGCGGCTCTTTGAGTTCTCGCCCGTGGACAGACTAGACGATGCCGCTGCCCGCGCTGCACTTATCGTTCCAGCCGCAAAGGAAGGAGTGGAGTATGAGCCGACGGCTGTTGACGAGATTCTCGACCAAACGCGCGGCTATCCTTATTTCCTCCAGGAGTGGGGGAAGCATAGCTGGAACGTCGCTGATATGTCGCCAATCGAGAGGTCAGATACGCAGCGAGCTACCGTCGACGCCTTGGCGGAGCTTGATGCTAGCTTCTTCCGAGTGCGGTTCGATCGACTGACGCCCGCAGAAAAACGCTATATGCGAGCGATGGCAGAACTCGGCGCGGGACCGCACCGATCCGGCGATATTGCCGACGTCCTCGGACGACGAGTCACAACTGTCGCCCCAGTCCGCAACGCGTTAATTGCCAAAGGCATGATTTTCAGTCCTGCCCACGGTGATACCGCGTTCACTGTGCCGTTGTTCGATGGCTTCATGAAAAGGATCATGCCAGACATTGATCATCTGTGAACACAGCATCGCCACTTACTCTTTCTTCGTTCTTTGATCAGACTTGGATACTGCGATTCCATCGCCAACAAGCGCAGCTCGCTCCATGAGGGTTGGGACGGCTCTTTCTGACTATGCGGTATCGCAACTCGGTTTGGCGCCAGCGACAAGCCGCTGACCTCGAACATGCCGACGCCCAGAAGCTGAAGCGGGTCACGCCTTGTTCAGGCGCGATGTACGGAGGACTGGTTGGCCGAAGCCGGCGAGATCCGGCGCATCGCGCGACAACCTTTTCGGTCGGACGGAATTCTAAGTGGAGGCAAGTGGTCAGGGAAGCGTGACGGAATGCGATGCTAAATTCATGGTGTATATGCGCCATACGAAGCGGCGCTCCCCTGAACTGCAACAGCGGCGGGGGCAATACCAGAACCGTAGGCACTCTACCCCCGCAAGGCAAGTTTGGTTGTTCGAAAGGCTTTCAACCGAGACGTACGGCTAACCCCTTGAAAGGAAAGGAAGCCTGACCATCCATCACGCGATGGCATCGTTGATATCGCGACGTCGATGGCAATGGCGAGAGCAGTCTCCCGCAAGCGCAGAGCCAACGATCTAGCTGGTCGCGCGATCGCTCCGCCCCATCACGGTTTGGGTGCCGTCTCCAGCTGGGCTTCAACCTGTGTCTGGGTATTCTTCCATCCTCTTGGTGCGCCTTCTGGCAGGATTTCCGGCGTGGTGAAGAAGACGCCATCGGGGGTCGGATTTGGCGTCGGCGTCACTGCAGACTGCGGGGATCCCGGAACCCCAGTCAGCAACTGAATGCGTGCCAGCATGGCGAAATCTTCGTGCACCGTGTTGTGGCAATGGTTCACGTAGGACCCACCAAACTCGCCGAACTGGATCTGAAACGTCACGCTGCCGCTTTCTCCAAGCCGCCAGACGTCCTTCCGCTGCAGGTTCTCGGTCGGTGGCGGCGTTTGACCGTTACGGAGCATCGTCACACCCTCTTCGAAATGCAGGTGGATGGGGTGATCCCAGCCGCCGCCACCATTCTTGTAGGTCCAGTGCTCTACCTCCCCAGCCTTCGGCACGAGCAGCGAAATCCGGTTGGCGTTCATGGAGTGGGACGACTCGCCATTGATGCGGATCGTCCAGGGAAAACTCACATACTCTCCACAATCCGGCGTGCAGCCATTCGGCCCACGCGAGTCTCCGGTCCCCGATTTGCCGAATTCGACCATGCGCGTGCGCACCGGCGTCACGATCGGAATTTGTTCCGTGAGCGTTGCTGGAACCTGGCTCTTGTCGGGATCGGTGGCGCGAAGAATGACGCCCGGGACATCGACGCTTTCAACAGCCCCGACGATGCGGAACTCAAGCATCGGCCCAACCACCGGATCCTCCGACGTGCCCTTTAGAGCCTTCGACAGACTGAGCTCTTCCTTGAGCCGTCGTCCGTCCTCGTGGCGAACATGATTGACGACCCTGATGCGATCGCCGATCTTGAAGCCAGAGAAATCGACAACGAAGTCAAAGCGCTCGCCCATGCCTTGCACTGGCAGACCCGGCATCCTTATTGGATTGACAACAAGGTTGCCATCATTGGCGATGAAGGTGATGGGAACCGGATTACCCCTGGCATCGGCCAGTCCGAGCTTTAGGAAGCGTGACATGCACGCGTTCAGGACGCGGAATCTGTACTTGCGTGGCAGCACCTCGAAGAAGGGTGCGAACCCGAAGTTGACGAGCGGGAC
>NZ_JANTYT010000009.1:0-216291 GCF_024808825.1 Rhizobium sp. BK661
CAGAACCTCCTCAAGGACAACAAGCTCATCCCCGGAATGCCCGTCGAGGTCTTCGTCCAGACCGCCGAGCGAACCGCCCTCTCATACCTCCTCAAGCCATTCACCGACCAAATGATGAAGGCATTCAGAGAGGAATAGCGGGGCAAGAAGGGAGACGCAGCGGCATGCAGATGCCATCATGGCGGTTGGATCGTGGAAAGCGCCCCAAGCCGAACGGACCGATGACGCTTCTACGCATTTGGTATCCCTGAGCGCCCCTAAGCAAAAAGGGCGCTGCGAAGGACAACAAAGTCGATCAAATGATTTCAATATGGTGCGAGCGACGGGGATCGAACCCGTATGACCGAAGTCGAGGGATTTTAAGTCCCTTGCGTCTACCAGTTTCGCCACGCTCGCGCAGGCTCCTCCTTCAACGACTGATGCGATTCAGTCAAGAGCACTAGGTTGTGTCACGGTCGCGAAGGGCTTGCTGCCGACTTGATGATGCGGATCTTGTTCAATAGGCAACCGATCGAAACGCCGACGGATGCGCCGAGTATCTTCACGGCAGCATCGTGCAGACGGGCGTGGCGCGTTGGAGACAGATATTGCAGATATTCAATCGCCAAGGCGCCGGCAACCAGGAGAAAGGCAACTGCTATCCACTGCCGAGGATAGGCAATCGCGAACATGAAACCAACGAGCGAGTAGGCCAAAGCGCGGTCGAGATTGACCGAGGTCACCGTATGTGGCCGCAGCGCGATCGGCGACAGCGTGACGAAAATAATCGCCACGAGAAGCAGCCAGGCAATCGGTCGTGCAAATTTACTTGAGATCATTGCGGCGATGTAGCCTCATCTCGGGTGAATTGGTAGCGCACAATTGCGTTATTGCATCGCCTTCAGGGTTGCTCGAAAAGATGAGCGGCTGAGTAAACAATATCGGCCGATATGGGCTTTTTCCCACAGTCCGCTTGTGCGATAGCGGAACGGCAACAGGAATAGACGAATGACCGTGACCAGACAGGATGTCGAGAGCGCCGAGACGGCGATGCGTAGCCTCTTTCCAGCAACGCCACTGCAGCTGAACGAACATCTGTCGGCGCGTTATGGCGCCGATATCTGGCTAAAGCGCGAAGATCTGTCGCCGGTACGCTCCTACAAGATTCGCGGGGCGTTCAATTTCTTCCGCAAGGCGATCGCGGAGGGTGCCGGCAACAGGACCTTCGTATGCGCCTCGGCCGGCAATCATGCTCAGGGCTTTGCCTTCGTCTGCCGGCATTTTGGCGTGCCCGGCGTTGTTTTCATGCCGGTGACGACGCCGCAGCAGAAGATCGACAAGACCCGCATATTCGGGGCGGAGTTCATCACCATCAAGCTGACAGGCGATTTTTTCGATCAATGCTACCAGGCCGCGCGCGACCACGTCGAGGCGATCGACGGCGTCATGGTGCCGCCTTTCGATCACCCAGACATCATCGAGGGCCAGGCAACGGTTGCCGCGGAAATCCTCCAGCAACTCCCTGACGGGACGGTACCTGACATCATTGTCATGCCGGTCGGCGGCGGTGGTCTCGCTGCAGGCATCACCGGCTACCTCGACGGCATTCTGCCTAAGTCCGGCTTCATCTTCACGGAGCCGGCAGGGGCACCGAGCCTGAAGAGAAGCATAGAGGCAGGGCACTTGGTGACGCTCACCAAAGTTGACAATTTCGTCGATGGCGCCGCCGTGGCGCGGATCGGTGACCTGAACTTCGCAGCCTTGGAAGCTTTCCCGGCCGAACAGGTCATGCTGATGCCGGAAAACGCCATCTGCGTGACCATTGGCGAGATGCTCAATGTGGAAGGCGTCGTGCTCGAACCGGCAGGCGCGTTGTCGCTGACCGCGATTGCGGCGATGGACCCGAATGCCTTGAGAGGCAAGACGGTCATCGCCGTCGTATCCGGCGGCAACTTCGATTTCGAACGCCTTCCGGATGTGAAGGAGCGCGCCATGCGCTATGCCGGCTTGAAGAAGTACTTCATCTTGCGGATGCCGCAGCGTCCGGGGGCGTTGCGTGACTTCCTGAACCTGCTTGGCCCGGACGACGATATCGCCAGGTTCGAATATCTGAAGAAGACGGCTCGCAATTTCGGCTCGGTGCTGATCGGCATCGAAACCAAGGCGCCGGAGAATTTCGCGCAGCTGATCGCAAACTTCGAAAAGGCTGCCATCGGCTTCGAGGACATCACCGAAAACGAGATCCTCGCAAACCTCATCATTTAGCTTTTCCGGCACGGGCCGGCATGGTAAGGCGAAACATGGCTTCGATCTTCTCCAGCATTTTCTCAATGTTTTCAGGCGGCGGCAAATCGACTGATGCCCCGGCAGGCGCCTCGTCCGAGCCTCAGCTCTATGGGGACTGCACGATCTACGCGGAACCCCAGAAGGAGGGCGGTCAGTATCGCCTTGCGGGACGCATTGAGAAGGCCGTCGGTGGAGAGGTTCTCGTTCGCAACTTCATCCGTGCTGACATGTTCGGCTCGTCGGATGACGCGATCGAGTGCACGGTGCGCAAGGCGCAGCAGATCATCGATCAGAATGGCCCGTCGCTATTCAGCGATGGCGCAAAAGTTCGGCAGGTCTGATCCGCTTCTTCGGGTCCAATCCGCGTCTACGCAGGGTTTTGGTACCTGGCGAATCGCATTCCGCCCAACTCAATAGTCCCAGTATCCGCGGTGTTCGCCGTCGGTATCGGCGCGAGAAAGTCCGATACCAACGACATGGGAAACTGGCGATCACCCTGCACGAAACATCTTGGCGCCCGAAGGTGCGCTCGTGGCACCGCCGTCAACGACGATCTCGATTCCCGTCACGTTGGACGAGTCGCTTGAAGCGAAATAGAGCACGGCCTTGGCGATTTCCTCCGCTTCGCTCATCCGTCCGAGAAGGCTCATGCCGCCCAGTCGAGCTTCGAGCCCGGACATCGCGTCGGCCGTGGATGCCAGCGGTTGCCAAATCGGCGTCTTGGTGCCGCCAGGCGTCACCTGATTGACGCGGATGCCGCGTGGCGCAAGCTCTGAGGCCATATTGCGGGTCATGGCACGCACCGCACCTTTGGTGGCAGCATAGGCTGACCAGCCGGGCGCGCCCAGTACGGCATGCACCGATCCATTGAGAATGACAGAACCGCCGTCGTTGAGATGTGGCAGCGCCGACTGGACCGTAAAGAACACTGCGGTCAGGTTGGTATTGATGATGGCATTGAACTGCTCGAGCGACGTAGTGCCGAGCGGCGTCGCGCCGGCGATGCCAGCATTTGCAAAGAGGACATCGAACTTGCCGACCTTTTCGGCGGCTTCCGCAAAAGCGCGCTCCGTGGCCGCGACGTCTGTGACATCGAGCTTCAGCGTGAGCACGTTGCCGCCCAGAGCGTTTTCGGCAGCGGCGAGAGTCTCGGCGTTGCGGCCTGTGATCACGACCTTGGCCCCCTCGTCGAGGAAGACCTTGGCGGTCGCAAGACCGATGCCGCTGTTTCCGCCGGTGATGAGGGCGACCTTGTTCTTTAGGCGCATTGGATGACTCCTCTTGGAAAAATACCCGATCTGGATTACGATTGATATCTAGAAGGATTATGATCGTAATCTTTATATGTCAACTGGTTTCAGGATGGATTTTCATGGGTCACTCACAGATGGACAAGCGCAAGACGCATGAGAGGATCGTCGAGATCGCCTCGAAGCGGTTGCGAGAGAAGGGGCTGGAAGGCGTCGGCGTCGCGGACCTGATGAAGGAAGCGGGGCTCACGGTCGGCGGCTTCTACAAGCATTTTGCCTCGCGTGACGAGCTGGTGGCAGAGGCTATGCAATCTGCTTTTGGTGCCTGGACCGAGAAGGTGCGGTCAGAGGGCCGGGCTCCGGCAGACATTCCACTTGAGGAATATGCGGCGAGCTATCTGAGCCGCGAGCATCGGGACGATACGGCTGGAGGATGCCCGTTCGCCGCTCTCACCGCTGACATAGCGCGCGGCGGCGAGAGGTGTCGGTCACTGGCAACCGATCAGATGCAGACGAACTTGCGCAATATGCAGGCACGCATAAAGGCGGCGGACGAAGCGGAGGGGCGCCGCAAGGCGATCATCCTGTCCTGCCTCATGACCGGCGCACTCGGGCTTGCACGGATAGCGAACGACGAAACCCTGGCCGGTGAGATACTCGATACCGCCAGGGCTTTTGTGAACGAGCTCGGCGCCAAATGAAAACGGCCGGCTAGAACCGGCCGTTTCGATGGCAGTCTCGACCCCGATTAGGCGGCGAGGGCTATTTCCTCGGCGCGGGCCTTGGCGGCGCCAATTGCCTTCTCGGCAGCTTCCGCACCAAATGCGAGGCCTTCGACATAGATCGTCTCGATGTCGGCGATGCCGAGGAAGCCGAGGACCGACTTCAGGTACGGAACAGCATGGTTCATGCCGGCCGCCGGACCCTGCGAGTAGACACCGCCGGAGGCAAGGACGACGTAGACCTTCTTGCCGGTGGCAAGGCCAACCGGGCCGCTTTCGGTGTACTTGAAGGTCAGGCCGGCGCGGGCGACGTTGTCGATCCAGGTCTTCAGCGACGAATAGATGTTGAAGTTGATGAGGCCGGTACCGATGACGATCGTATCAGCTGCAAGCAGTTCGGCGACGAGTTCGTCCGACGTCTTCACAGCTGCCGCTTCGGCGGCGGTGCGGTCATCGGCCGGCTTGCGGATGGCTGCGGTGAAGAGATCGTCGATGTGCGGCAGCGGGTTGGAGGCGAGGTCGCGACGGACGACGACACTGCCCGGCTGCTGAGCCTTGATCTTTTCGACAAGGTCAGCTGCGATGGTGGTGGAAAGCGAGTCAACACGCGGGCTGGAAGTCAGGAGCAGAATGGACGACATGATTGAATTTCCTCTCGAATTGGGGTCTGCGGCTCGTCTAGGGAGCGTCGAGCCGGTGGTTCGAGACAGAAAATAGGGGTGGCCGATTATCGAAAAAACTGTGATAATGTCGATCGAAATCATCGATAGATTGGATGGAAGATGCTTCCAAACCCCACACTGGACCAGTTGCAAGTGTTCCTCACCGTTGCGGAAACGGGCAGCTTTTCGGCCGCTTCACGCACGCTCAATCGCGCACAATCGGTCATCAGCTACACCATTGCCAACCTTGAGGCGCAACTTGAGGTGCCGCTTTTCGAGCGTTCGGGCGCGCGGCAACCGAAACTGACGGAGGCCGGCAAGGCGCTTCTCGAAGATGCGCGGCGCCTCGTTGCCGACCTAGAGGTGATGCGCGCCCGTGTGAAGGGGCTGAAGGAAGGGCTGGAGGCCGAGGTTTCGGTGGCCATCAGCGTCATGGTGCCGTCGCAGGCGGTGGTCGAAGTCCTGCGCGAGTTCCGTGACGAGTTTCCATCCGTGGCTCTCAATCTGGCTGTCGGTGAACTGGGCGTCGTGATGGATCTGGTTTCGAACGGCAAGGCGACTGTCGGGATAGGGGGGGCGATCCTCCAACAGCATGACTTGCTTGCGACCGAGCGCATCGGTCATTCCTTCATGATGCCTGTGGTATCGAGCACTCATCCCTTGGCGCGGATCGGCCGGCCGCTGACGCTCGCCGACGTGCGCGAAGAGACCCAACTTGTCGTGACAGACGCGTCGGGACTGACGAAGGGCCGCGATTTCAATGTGCTCTCGTATAAGACGTGGCGCGTCAGCGATATCGCGACCAAGCACTCGCTGATCCGGGGTGGTCTCGGCTGGGGTGGTTTGCCGGCGTCGCTCATCCGCGATGAACTGAGAAGTGGAGCGCTGGTTCACCTTGATCTGCAGGCCTATGAGCAGGGTGAGTACCCGATCTACGCGATGCGGCGAATCTCGACGCCACCCGGGCCGGCGGCGACCTGGATGATCGACGCGTTTCGGTCCAGGCTTTCGCAATGCCCCAGTCAAGCCGACTTCACCGCTCAGATGGCGGAATATGCCGCGCGCGACCTCTCTGTCGCGGCGGAGTAGGCGAGGCATCAGCGCCTCGCCACCGATCACAATCTCTAGAGGATCAGCCGGAACTTGGCGAAGCCGTCGGTGCCTTCCCCGGCATCCTCGATCTTCACACTCTTGACGTCCGCGAGGTATTGCTTGGCCTTTGGACCGCTCTGGAAGACTGCCGTCGTCCCTGGGAGCGGTTTGAAGGTCCAGTTGCCGTCGGCCGATGGATTGATCGTACCCTCCTCGTGCACGAAGCGGACGATGACGTCACGGTTTGTGTCCGGCGCTTGGAAGACGACCTTGTCTGCGGCGATTTCCGGAAACTTGCCGCCACCACCGGCGCGGTAGTTGTTGGTGACGACGACGAATTTCTGGGTGAGATCAATCGGCTTGCCGCCGAATTGGAGATTCTGGATTCGGTTCGCATCGGCATTGATCAGTTTGCCATCATCATCGAACCTGCGCGGCTGCGACAGGTCGATCTGGTAGACGACGCCGTCGATCACATCGAAGTTATAGGACGGGAAGGCGTTGTTCAGCAGCTCGGCGTCCTGCGATCCCGGCTTTACCTCGTTGAACATGGCGGCTGACATTTCCAGCCAGTTCTTCACCTGCTCGCCGGTAATGACGACCGCCTGAACCGTGTTGGGGTAAAGGTAGAGGTCGGCGACGTTCTTGATCGCGATATCGCCGGCGGGTACGTCGGTATAGTAGTCCGCGCCCCCTCGACCGCCGGCCTTGAACGGCGCTGCAGCCGAGAGCACCGGCAGATCCTTGTATTCCGTGTCATCTAGCATCTGCTTGATGTACCAGGTCTGGGCCTGGCTAACGATCTGGACAGACGGGTCGTCGGCGACGAGGGCGAAATAGGAATAGAGCGGCGCCGACGTCTTGCCGACCGGGGTGCGCACATAGGCGAGGGTGGCTTCGTGCTCAGCCTTCGCGGCCTCGATCACGTCCGTCTTGTCGGCCACGTCGGCGACGACTTTCTTCTTGTCGTCGCGATGGTAGATCGGCCGTGCTTCCGAGGTGAAGTCGACGATCCGCCAGCCCTTGCCATCCTTTTCCAGCAAGAGATCGATAAGGCCAAGATGCGATCCCCAGAAACCGGCCATGACGGCGGGCTTGCCATGCAACGTGCCCTTTGCGGGATCCGCGTTCTGAATGCCGTCCCAGGTTTTCGGGCCGGGGAAAACCAGATGCTGATGCCCTGTGAAGATCGCGTCGATCCCATCGACCGCGGCAAGGTGCAGCGATGCATTTTCCATTTTCTCCGACGGGGCTGTACCGTCGATGCCGGAATGCGAAAGCGCGATCACGATGTCGGCGCCTTCCTGCCTCATGACCGGTACCCACGCTTTGGCTGCCTCGACGATGTCGCGCGTCTGCGCTCTGCCTTCAAGGTTTTTGATATCCCACAGCATGATCTGCGGCGGCACGAAGCCGATGAAGCCGACCTTGACCGGGCTCTCGTTGCCCGCGCCGTCCCTGATCGCCTTCTCGACGATGAGATAGGGCTTGAAAAACAGTTCATCCTTGGTCGGATCGGAGGCAAGCTTGCCTTTGGTCAGGTTTGCGCAAACGAACGGAAAATTTGCCCCGTTCAGGACCTTGAACATGAAATCGAGGCCGTAGTTGAATTCGTGGTTACCGAGCGTGCCTACGGTGTAGCCGAGCGTGTTCATCGCCTTGATGACGGGATGCACGTCGCCATCTTTCATCCCTCTTTGATAGGCCATGTAGTCGCCCATCGGGTTGCCCTGCAGGACGTCACCATTGTCGATCAGCAGTGAGTTGGCAGCTTCCGCCCGGATAGTGTCGATGATCGTCGCAGTGCGCGCCAAGCCCATCGTGTCGTTCGGCTTGTCAGCATAGTAGTCGTAGGGAAAGACATTGACGTGAATGTCGGTTGTTTCCATCAGGCGAAGATGCGCCTGATTGGCGGCCGCACGGGCGCTGAAGGGGTGAAGCAATATGAGTGCTGACGTGGCAGCAAGACCGCCAAGCAACGAGCGGCGGGTCATTGGCGGCAGATCCAGAATGGATGACATGAAAACTCCTTCGAAAATCACGCGACGCCCGCCCCGCAGGCGAGACTAGGATGATTTGCGAAGGAGTAAACCCTGAAAATGACAGGGCAATTATCGCTTCAGGACCGGTTTCACTTCCTTGTGGAAGAAGCGGAAATAGGACGCGACCTGCGCGCGGGCATTCGAGTTCGGATCGAACTGAATTCCGAGGCGGCCGTTGTGGCTCCAGCGGATGATGCCGTGCAGCGTTCCGAGATCGTCGGCAAGGATCTGTATGCGGCTGCCGGAGGAGGCATGAATGGGCGAGCGGATTTCGACGGCCATACCGCTTGTCGACATATCCAGGATGCGCGCATCCACTTCTTTCGTAAGATAGCGGACCTTGCCGAATATGCGGCAAGACTTCCGCTCGGCCTTGCGAGTGATAATATTCAGATTGTTCTGCATGCTACGCTCCACAAGAAACATACAGGTGAATTCTACGGGGCGACCGTTGAGAATACTTTAACAGCTCGATCTAAA
The DNA here is from genome assembly GCF_024808825.1 of Rhizobium sp. BK661. Taxonomy (NCBI): domain Bacteria; kingdom Pseudomonadati; phylum Pseudomonadota; class Alphaproteobacteria; order Hyphomicrobiales; family Rhizobiaceae; genus Rhizobium; species Rhizobium sp. BK661. Next base: position 8,514 of record NZ_JANTYT010000009.1, read on the forward strand.
ATTGCGAGGACGGTGGTTGCAAACGTGACCGACGGGCAACAACATGTTCCCGCCATACGGTGAAAATGCCTGCTGCAACGACAATGAAAGAGCCGATAATCATGGTGAGGCTCAGCTTCTCGTTGTAGATCACGACGCCGATGATCGACGCATAGACAAGCTGCAAATATGTCAGCGGTTGCACCGCGGCAGCATCGAGCATGTCATAGGCGCGGATCAGGAAGTAGTGGCTCGATATGCTCGTCATACAGACAAGCGCCATCCATCCCCAGTCCCAACCCGACATCCATGTCCAGTAGAAAGGGCCGACGAGCGTCATGGCGATACCGCCGACGACGCCCGTATAGAAGAAACTCGTCATCGCCGAGTCGTCCCGACTGACGAGGCGTGTGGCTATGACATAGAAGGCGAACAGGAAGCAGGAGAAGACGGCAAGCAGGAGCTTGACGTCGAAGAATTCGCCTTCCGGCTTCAGAATAAACAGCACGCCGACCAGGCCTGCCGCGATTGCCGTCCAGCGGCGCCAGCCGACGCGCTCGCCAAGAATGGGCATCGAGAGCAGAGCGATCAGAATTGGAGTGGCCGAGAAGATCGCCTGCGAATGCGCTAGGCCGATCAAGGCAAAGCAGTTGATGACGACGACGACCTGAGCGGCCAGCAGAATGCCTCTGATCACCTGTAGTAGCGGTCTCTTCGTCTTGGCCGTCTCCTTCAGGCCACCCCTCATCTTTGCCGCGAGCGCAATGGTGAAGGCGGCAAATGCCCAATAGCGGATCATGGTGACGAACACAGGCGGGTAGGCGGATGCGAGATGCTTCGAGATGCCGTCCTGCAACGAGAAAATGGTGATCGCCAGCAGGACGAACATATAGCCTTGGGTCTTGGATTTCATGCGTACGTCTTACTGCGGGGGATCAAGCGGGAGATAGCGAAACCGTAGCTTCGGTGCGGACTGTCTGCCGATTTTGCCTTGCTGTCAAAGCCTCAAAGCCCGACATTTGGCCTATCGATAACTTCCCGCAGGGCGAAGCTCGAATTGATCTTCACGACGTGCGGAAGCGCCGACAGCCAGTCGCGATGAATACGCTCGTAGTCTTCGAGGTCACGAGCGGCGACGCGGAGAATGTAGTCGTATTCGCCCGACATCAGGTAACAGACCAAGACGTTCGGACAGCGTTTCACCGCTGCCTCGAATTCGGAGAGTGTCTTGGCAAACTGGCCGGATAGCGAGATGTGCACGATCGCTATCATCTTGTAGTCGAGCGCCTTGGGCGTTACGTGCGCGTGATAGCCGCTGATGACGCTGCTCTTCTCCAGGATATCAAGCCGGCGGGAACAGGCCGATGCCGATAATCCAACCTTCGCCGCGAGGTCGGCATTGGTCATGCGGGCATTGGATTGAAGAGACTTCAGAATCGCAAGATCAATGGCGTCGAGTTCGGACATTCGAAGAACTTTCGATTATTTGCGCGAATTCGCAATATTCTTCGAAAATCAGCATCAGTGCAAACCTTCTTTGCAAGGACATTTCACGTCTGTGGTGGTTGGATTTGCCCGTCAAAAACACTCCGCCAAGCGGATATAACGTGAGAGGAACGCTTATGCGTGTCGGTTGCCCGAAGGAAATCAAGAACCATGAATATCGTGTCGGCCTGACACCTGCATCTGTTCGTGAATATGTCGCCCACGGCCACGAGGTCTGGGTTGAAACCAAGGCAGGCGCCGGCATTGGGGCCGACGATGCCGCCTACATGGCCGCTGGCGCAAAGATTGCCGCCTCAGCCAAGGACATCTTCGAAAAGTGCGACATGATCGTAAAGGTCAAGGAGCCGCAGCCCTCCGAGTGGGCGCAACTTCGCGATGGCCAGATTCTCTATACCTATCTACACCTCGCGCCGGATCCGGAACAAACCAAGGGCCTCCTTGCCTCGGGCGTTACCGCCGTTGCCTACGAGACCGTAACGGACGATCGCGGCGGTCTGCCACTCCTGGCTCCGATGTCCGAAGTCGCCGGACGTCTGTCGATCCAGGCGGGTGCGACAGCACTGCAGAAGGCCAATGGCGGCCTTGGGATCCTCCTTGGTGGCGTCCCCGGCGTTTTGCCGGCGAAGGTTACGGTCATCGGCGGCGGCGTCGTCGGCTTGCACGCTGCACGAATGGCCGCGGGCCTCGGTGCGGATGTCAGTATCCTCGACAAGTCTTTGCCGCGCTTGCGCCAGCTTGACGATATCTTCGGCGGTCGTGTTCATACCCGTTATTCCAGCATTCAGGCATTGGAAGAAGAAGTGTTCTCGGCAGACCTCGTCATCGGCGCCGTCCTCATTCCGGGCGCTGCTGCACCGAAGCTTGTCACTCGCGAAATGCTGTCGGCCATGAAGAAGGGATCTGTCATCGTCGACGTTGCCATCGATCAGGGCGGCTGCTTCGAGACGTCGCATGCAACGACCCATTCGGAGCCGACCTACGTGGTTGACGATGTCGTGCATTATTGCGTGGCCAATATGCCCGGCGCAGTGCCGGTCACCTCGGCGCACGCCTTGAACAATGCGACGCTCGTTTACGGCCTGGCGCTGGCTGACCGCGGACTGCGCGCGATTGCGGAGGATCGCCACCTGCGCAATGGCCTCAACATCCATAAAGGCCGCGTCACAAACAAGCCGGTGGCCGAGGCACTGGGCTATGAAGCCTACGCACCGGAAAGCGTATTGAACGTAGCGTAAGCTGCATCACGTTAGGTGAGTTTGGGCTGGTCGCATTCTCGTGCGACCAGCCCTTTTTCCGTTATCTGTCGATGCGGCACTGATAGCAGTTGTTGCGAGCCGAGCGCACATGCACGTAGGCGATTTCCGGCCGCTCGAGAAGTTCGGCGGCATAGGAGCGGATATCTGGCGTCAGAGTCACTGCCCCGGTGCCGTAGACGATGCGATTTTCGGCATTGTAGCCGCGCACAATGAAATCGGGGCTGGTAAGTACCGGCGGTAGCACCTCTTCGGCGGCGTAGCGCTCACAGAGCTCCTTATGGAGAAAAACAGGGCCGGTTTCCGCATAGGGTTGAAGCTCGGGAAACGGCCTGTAGGCGAAAACCAGCAGTTCCTCGCCCGCGTCTATATTCTTCAGGCAATGACGGCAGGGGTGGCCGGGACCGTCGGAGACCATCGTCTCGGGCAAGAAGCCGTAGGCATCGGTACCACCGTTCCAAAGGTTCTGCGCGTCGGCGGTGGGCATGGCGGAAAAGTGGATGTCGGTCATGGCAGATCTCCTTGCTGATCGCCATCAGATGCGCCTTTACCGTGATACAAGCCACCCGATTCCTGCGAAACGCCGTCAGTCGAACTCTGTCGGCCTGGTCACCAGCCCTTTTTACCCAGCTCCAGCAATTCCTTGTCGCTGAGCGGTCGGACAATGCCCAAACCGGTCGAGACCGGAGAAAAACCGAACATCTGGTAGAGCTGGAGGGCCCGCGGATGATCGAGATTGTTGGTGGTCGTCGTCACCCGCTTCGGATTGACCGTCCAGATCGCATAGAGCGCCTGCAGCAAGAACCACTTTCCGATTCCGAGGCCGAGGGCGTGCTCGATCAGACCGAAGTGGCTGAGCTCGATGGTGTCCTCGTCCTCGAGGAAATATTCATAGAAACCCGCGGGCGCTCCGTTGACGTAGAGCACGCTGATATTGTTGCGCTTGTCGTGCAGCGTCTTGGCCAGATCCTCGTCGGTCATCCGCAAACGATCCACCCACTGCCATCGGGCGCCGACCTGGCGATACAGATAGCGGTAGAAGGGCAGCGGAATATCTGGGGTCCGCATGATCGCTGTCTGAATATTGATCGGCATCGGCAGGCTTGCCTTCGGCGGTGCCGTCATTTCCAGGCGCGTGATGTGGGTTTTTAGCGAAGAAGGGCCCTTCACCATCGTGTCAGGCTTTGACCGGTTCTGGCGGGCCAGTGACGACAGGCGTGTCGTCGCGCCCACCCCATTCGCTCCATGAGCCGTCGTAGAGTTTATTGTCGCTGTGGCCGAGCGATTCGAGCGCGAGCGTAATAATCGCCGCGGTGATGCCGGAGCCGCAGGAGGTGACGACCGGCTTCGACAGATCGATGCCCGCGTCCTCGATTGTCCGCTTGAGTTCCGGCAGCGACTTGAAGCGGCCCTGGCTGGCGAAAACGCCCGACGGCAGGTTGCGTGCGCCGGGCATATGACCCGAACGCATGCCAGCGCGGGGCTCGGGCTCGATCGCAGCGAACCGGCCGGCGCTTCTGGCATCGGCTATCTGCAGGGCACCGTTGGCAACGATGTCTCGCATTGTGTCCAGAGTGACGACTCTCGAGGCATCATAGGCCGGCTTGAAAATCTTCGGCTCGTATTGCGTCGCATTTGTCTCAAGCGGACGGCCTTCTGATTTCCATCCATCCAGGCCGCCGTCGAGTACATAGACATTTTGCGCGCCCATAACGCGAAACAGCCACCAGACTCGCGGCGATGCGAACATCCCGATCCCATCATAGACGACGATACGGTCATTCTCGCCGATTCCGAGTTTTCCAACGTCGCCTGCGAAAAGCTCCGGCGACGGAATGGTATGCGGCAGTGGCACGGAGTGATCCGCGATCTTGTCCTGATCGAAGCGGACGGCGCCCGGTATATGGCCGGCGGCGTATTCTGCGTCGGCATCGCGCTTCTGTGCCGGCAGATAGAAGGACGCGTCCAGAATTCGCAAGTCCGGCTTGCCCAGTTCCGCCTGCAGCCAATCGGCCGAAACGACGAAACGGCTCTTTTCTTCGCTCATTCTGCTCTCCCTAACTCAGGCCTCGTCGCCGGGAGCGCCGAAGCGAATACGGAAGCGGCGGTTTTCCTTGCCCTTCTTCTCGATCTTGGCAATGTGAATCTGGCCGACTTCCTGCGTTTCGGACACATGTGTGCCGCCGCAGGGCTGACTGTCAATCGCAGAGTTTTCGCCGATGCAGACAAGGCTGACCCGACCGAGGCCGATCGGCGGGCGAACATTCTTGGATTTGACGATGCCGGGATTGGCCACAAGTTCTTCGTCGGTGATCCACTGCAGGTAAACCGGATGGTTCTGCCGCACCAGTTCCATCAGTTTTTCGGTTACGCCGTCCTTGTCGATCGTCTCGGTCATGTCGAAGTCGACACGGCTCTCATCTTCGCCGACAGCCGCGCCGGTGATCGGGTATGAACAGACGACCGAAAGCAGGTGACAGGCGGTGTGCATCCGCATCAGCTTGTAGCGGCGCGGCCAGTCGACATGCAGGACCAGCCTTTCGCCGAGACCCGGCTGCGTCTCACCTTCAAGCGGCACGTGGATGACGATATCCTTGGTGGCCCCGTGCCTCGTCTGTCCTAGGGCGATTTTGCTGCCGTCGGCCCGCTCGAGAAAACCGGTGTCGCCCGGCTGGCCCCCTGAAGTCGCGTAGAAGCAGGTTTGATCCAGCTCAATGCCACCGTCTTCGTGAACGGCGGTTACTACCGCCTCGCATGTCGAAAGATAGAAATCGTCACGATAGAGGGCATTGACGGGCATAGGATCTCACGCTGCTGGTTCGTATGGAATTTGTATCTCTTGCGCCCTGGTGAGCCACGCGGGAATCGGCAGCCCCTTAGACGTCAGGAAGTCGGGATTGAAGAGCTTCGACTGATAGCGATTGCCGTAGTCGGCAAGGATCGTCAAGATGGTGTGGCCGGGACCGAGTTCCCTGGCAAGCCGAACGGCGCCGGCAATGTTGACCGCCGTCGATCCGCCGAGGCACAGTCCCTCGTGTTCGACGAGATCGAAGACGTAGGGCAGGGCCTCCGCATCCGAGATGCTGTAGGCGAAGTCGGGCGTAAAGCCTTCCAGATTCGCCGTGATCCGGCCCTGACCGATCCCTTCGGTGATCGATGAGCCAGCGGATTTTAGTTCGCCGTTCTTGTAGAATTCATAGAGCGCGGCACCGTCGGGATCGGCAAGGCCGATCTTGACGTCCTTGCTAAATGCCTTGAGGCCGGCCGCGACACCCGCAAGCGTCCCCCCCGAGCCAACAGAGCAGATGAAGCCATCGACCTTGCCGTTCGTGTCGTTCCAGATTTCGCGAGCCGTCGTTTCGATATGGGCCTGCCGATTGGCGACGTTGTCAAACTGGTTCGCCCAGATCGCGCCGTTCGGGTCCGTCTTGGCCAGTTGTTCGGCAAGCCTTCCGGACACCTTCACATAGTTGTTCGGGTTCCTGTAGGGAACCGCCGGGACCTCGACGAGTTCAGCGCCGAGCAACTTCAGCGCTTCCTTCTTTTCCTGACTCTGAGTCTCCGGGATAACGATGACGGTTCGGTAACCGAGCGCCTTTGCCACCACCGTCAAACCGATGCCGGTGTTGCCGGCCGTTCCCTCGACGATAACGCCGCCCGGCTTCAGCAGACCCTTCTTCTCGGCGTCGCGAATAATGTAGAGCGCGGCGCGATCCTTCACCGACTGGCCGGGATTCAGAAATTCCGCTTTGCCGAGAATGGTGCAGCCGGTCGCTTCCGACGCACCCTTGAGCTTGATCAAGGGGGTGTTGCCGATTGCCTCTAAAACGGAGGGATGAACGGTCATGGACTCTGCCTCTTTTGAACGCTTAGTTTAGGAACGGTCTTTTCCCTTCACAAGGCTAGGTTGGCAAGAAATGCTATTCCATGCCTTTGAGCGCCGTGACAAAATTAGACTTTCCTTCGGGCTGGAGAAGTCGAGGTACAGCGGGTCGCCACCGTCCTTGTGATCTGAAGGTTGACTTTCAACGTAGGGATTACGACAAAGCATCCCCAAAAACGGAAACCACCGAAGCCTTCATGGTTCACGAGCATATCGACACCGTCGATGCATTGATGGCGCATTATGTCGCCGGATCTCTTCCTGAGCCGGCACGCGTATTGGTGGAATCGCATCTCGAAATGAAGTCCGATCATCGCTGGCTGGTGAGAGATCTTGAATCGCTGAGCGGCGAGGCCCTGGAAGACATTTCGGAGGCTGCGATCAGCGAGCGCGACGCACGGCTCGCCGCTATCTTCGCCTCCGCGCCGCCTGCCGAGGATGTGCCGACCGATCTGCAGGCCTCCCGTGGGGGCTTCCCGAGAGCGATTCGCAATTTGGTCGGCTATGACGTCGATACGGTGCCGTGGAAGACGAAGCTGCCGGGCTTCAAGGAATACTCCATGGATATCGACGGCTGCGAGGCGAGTCTGATGTGGATCAGGCCGGGGCGGGCACTGCCCGCACACACACACAAGGGAACGGAACTCACCTTGATCTTGGACGGCGCGTTCAATGATGCACGCGGACGTTTCGGACCTGGCGATATCTCAATTGCCGACGAGAGCGTCGACCATCGGCCGATTGCCGAAAAGGAGCGTCCCTGTATCGCGTTCATCGTTCTTGACGCTCCGGTCAAGCTGACTGGGTCTTTCCGGCAGCTCATTGGTGACCTCATCGGCTGAAAGCAGCCACAATGGGGTGATAAAAGGGTTGAAACCGGGGGATGGCGAGGAGCTCCCGGACCTTTTTGACGTTCACAAGAACGGCCCGGAGGAGATGTCATGCAAGCTTTCGTTGCTCGTCCTGAACATGGAATAGCTTGGATATCAGGCGCAAGTTCTGGAATTGGGCGAGCGCTGGCACTGAAGCTTGCGGGAGATGGGTACAAGGTCGCGGTGACGGCTCGCGATCATGAAAAGCTTGCCGAGTTGCAGGCCGAGGCGTCAGACCTTTCCGGCAGCATTATCGTACTCGACGGTGACGTCACTAACGCCGAAGACATGGAGCATGTCCTTGCTTCAATCGAATACGAGCATGGCACGCTGGCGCTGGCCGTCTTCAATGCGGACGTCAATCTGCCTGTGCATGCGGAGGAGTTGAAGCTCGTTGATTTCGAGAAGAGTTTCGCGGTCAACCTGCAAGGCGTTGTGAACTGCCTTATCCCCGCCGTACGACACATGAAGGCAAAGGGGCAGGGCCAAATCGCCATCGTTTCGTCCGTTTCGGGCTATGGCGGCCTGCCGACGAACGCCGCTTACGGCGCAACGAAAGCCGCCTTGATCAATATGGCGGAGAGCCTGAAGTTCGATCTCGACAAGATGGGTATCCGCATACAGCTCATCAATCCGGGTTTCGTCGACACCCCAGCAACGAAGGGGAGCGAATATCCCCTCCCGTCATTAATCTCGGTAGATGAAGCCTCCGAGCAGATTTCGGCGGGTCTCAAGTCTCAGAGTTTCGAGGTTACCTTTCCGAAGCGCTTCAGCTACATGATGAAGCTCATCAATCTTCTGCCCTACGCTCTGTATTTCTGGCTCGTCAATCGCTTTACTGGCTGGCGCGAACGGCCGCTAAAGAAGCGCGGACGTCCGGCCGTGGCGCACCCTGCTGAGTGAGCTGGACCTAGAGGCAACGACGAGGCGGATGGCGGCCAGACAGGAGGTCATCTGTCGGATCGGACGCCATCCGCTCTCGTCGACTCCGCTCAAAGACGACCTACCGGACGTCTATATTTTCAGCGCGGAAGCCTGCTTCACTTCAAAACTCGCAGAGCCCTTTGAAGCGCTCACCACCCCATGGGGCGCAGTCTAACCCGAAACGAAAGTCTCTGACCAGTGACAAATTTGAACCATCGCCCAGGCGGTCGGAGTGCGCCGGAAGGAAGCGCTGGCCGCCAGGGTGCAGGCCGAAGACCTGTGAAGTGCCAGTGTTTTTGCTTGTTACGGAACAACGGCAGGCTTGGATCTGAAATCTCTCAGTCCTATAAGCGGAATTTTCCGCGCGCTCGCAAACGAAAGGGCCGGTCAAGCCGGCCCTTTCGGAAAACAGGGTAGGTCAGATCAGTTGTCGTATTCGCGGCAGGCGTCGCTGATGGATGCACCGCTCTCGCCACCTCGCGTGTCCACTCCCGAATTTGCCTGTGGCATGCCCGGGCAGTCCATTGCCTTGGGCTGGGGCGTGATGCTCTGCGTCGTTGTCGGATCGACCGGCGCGACAGCGATCGGGTGAGTGCCGTTGTCGCTGCTTGTGTAATCTCCCGACTGGGTGCTGGAGCTGGGATTTGTCGAGCCGCCGTTCGTCGGACCGATTGGATCAGGATTGGATTGGGCAAATGCAGAGGTTGCCAGACCCGCGGCAAAAATTGCCGCCACTATCATCGGACTACGCATAGGAACTTCCTTTTTGTCGTCGTTTTTCGTCTGGGTGACATGGGCAAAACCCATCGGCAAAAGCGTTGTTCCGAAGTTTTTATCCACTAAGGCGCGGATTTTTGTCAGTTGCCAAACCTTGGCGGGCGTTGCGTAGGAGGGAGTCGGGTGCCAGCATCACGCACCATTATTTCCCTTTGATGCGGCGCATCCGTCGATAAGATCCCGGGTGATCTCGGAAAAAGAAAAGAGCGGCTCGAAGCTCGAACCGCTCTTGTAAGAGTTCAGCAAATCGCTGAGAAAACTGGCTCCCCGGGCCGGATTCGAACCGGCGACCTGTCGATTAACAGTCGAATGCTCTACCGCTGAGCTACCAGGGATCACCGCTTGCCGCGGCGTGAGTGGCCTAATACAAATGCTTGCCCGATTTGCCAAGCGGTTTTTTCAAAAAAATGACATCCGCTTGTATTTGCTCTGTATAACCCCATCTCCAGTCGATGACTGAAACACATGATACCACGGGAAAAAGAACCGCCAAGCGCTTTGGCATTGATCACACCACCGGTCGCCTCGTTCTGGGCTCCATAAGTATCCCGTTGCCGCAGTCGCGCATTGCCCGACTGACGATTGGGGTGCTGCTGATCTTTGGCGGCGTTCTGGGTTTTCTGCCGGTTCTCGGCTTCTGGATGCTGCCGCTCGGGTTCATCCTGCTGTCGCACGACCTTCATCTCGTACGCCGGATGCGGCGGCGTTTCTCGGTCTGGTGGACGAAGAGGCGTAAATCTTGAATCAATGAACGACGGCACTGGCGCCCGGCCTGCGTCAAGGAACCTTGGACCGCGCCCTGCGTTATGGAAGTAGGCGTAAGTGTCGTAAGCATACCGGAAATGAGAAGGTGCTGGAATGAAGAAACTTGCGGTATTGGTGTTGGCGATTGCGACAAGCCTGGCTGGCGTCGGTCCGTCTTTTGCAGAGAACTCCGGCGATGAGCATTCAGCTCAGAGCCGCGGTGGTTTCGGAGATTCCGGAGTGAGAAACAGCCGCGGCTTCGATCGCTGCAGCATCTATCGTTGTGGCGGTTACCGCCATGGCGGCTATGGAAATAGGTACTACGGAAACCGCTATCACGATGGCTATTACCGCCATCATGACAACGATGCTGGCGCACTGATTGGCGGACTTGCAGCCGGTGCAATCATCGGCGGTCTGATCGCGTCGCAGCCGCAGGCTGGACCGGTGGGTAATTCGCACGTCGATTGGTGTTACAGCCGCTACCGGTCTTACCGGGCATATGACAACACCTATCAGCCGTATTACGGTCCGCGGCGGCAGTGCTATTCGCCTTACTAAAAGTGACCACGGAAACCGACGTTGTGCGATCCGAAATCCCGTCGGTTTTTCAACAACCCCCTTGCACTCGATTTCTATTCATTCTAAATGCCCGCCAACGCTTCGGTGACGAAGCGTCGTGAGGCCTCGTGGCGGAGTGGTGACGCAGAGGACTGCAAATCCTTGTACCCCGGTTCAATTCCGGGCGAGGCCTCCAAAATTTCCCTACTGTTTCAAGGTAATAGAGCCGCTACGGGCGCGGACGCGAGTGAAAGCGTCTTGCCTTCAGGCGCGGCAAATTTCCTTCCATTTCATCATTTTTCAGTCCGCGAGGCGAATCTGCGACATGCGGTCGCCAAACCCCGCTATTGGTTCCTGTCCCAGGCAAAGAATGGTCGATAGTGCCGTTGGGCAATCAGCAGAGTTCGATCCGGTTGAATGATATAGATTTCCTCGACCGTGCGTCCCGTCTGATCCGTGAACGTATGCGGGAAAGAAGAGCCGATCGGCGCCTTCGTCAGCTTCGTTCGCGGCTGGCCGCCATAAGTGATACTGCCGGGAATAGGCGCGTAACCCTCCGATGGATAGGAGCCCGAAACGGCCGTGCAGCTCGCGACAAGCGCTGCCATCGCACCGATCGCTGCTATTGTCCGGATCATCCTGCGCCTCCTCATCGATGCGGTCCCACGAAGCGGCACTCGACTGCGTTCCGCCAGATCGTAGTGTAATGCCTCGGCCCTCTTCTCGCCAGCGGGTTTGACGCCTCCCTCAGTTCGCCGCGACCCGATTCTGTCACGTGATCTTTACTGGCTTCAACGGCGCAAGAATGCGGTTTGCAAGCGTGCAATTATCCTCGCTTACTCCAATCGAAGTAGGACCTAGGTCCGTCTAGGATAACCGTTGCGAGGGCGCTATTGTTTCTCTTGCTGGTCTGCCACGGACGGTGGGCTTTGAGGGCATCGGACCCCCTCTATTGGCTCCATTCCGCCGCGGCGGCAGACAGGGCGGGGGTAGTTTTCAGTCCCGGCAAAGCTGGAGGGGGTCGCCGCAGTGGCCGACCCTCTCCGGGCGCCTCGTTTCACTATTCTAATGAGCTTCGGCGATATAGGCGGGAGATCGCTCTCCTTCCGTCCATGGTGGCGAAGCCCGCTGGCGTTTCTTCCATTCCTATAGTGACAATCCATACGGCACTAGCGTTGGTGCATGTTTATCAAGGCAAATCACCGGATTGTCGAATTTTCGATAGGGCGCTATCTTTCATTGCGAGTTCTTAGGAGCACCTCCGATGCCGGCGACCCAAATGCCGCAACTGATCTTTGCCCTGAGCGTGGCGCGAGAAATGGCGGAGCGCGAACGACATGCGGAAATGCTTGTCATGCTGATCGACGAGGCCCTGAAGGAGGCAAAGGAAGAGGCTTTACGGCACGGCATTCTGGTCGACACGGAAGAAGAGACCAAGCTGCAATAGCTTTTCCGGGGGCGAGTGGCCCCGGCCGCGACCGTCTTAAGCCCCGGCCGGGTTGCCGATCTGGGAGGGGCTGGGGAGGCTCCAAGATCGGCACAGACACGCTACAGGTCTCGTCTGATGATCGAAACCGGTGCTTAAAGGTATGTTTCGTCCTTTGTTCTTGCTTAAAAAGAACCTCATCGCGAATGGCCGGGACGGCCACCAAAGAGCTTGCCGGCTATCGCGGCACCGGCAAAGCTGGAGCCGTCGAGTTCAGTTGATCCGCTGCAACGACGGCATCGGGGACACACCGTTTGTCGCGACATTCGGGGCGCCGCCTCTCACAAAGGGAATGAGGAGTATGATCCCGAGCAGCGCACAAATGAAAAAGCTGCCCAGCAGAATTGGTCTAATTGCCATGTCCGGTCCGTCGAATCCCAAGGGACCGACACTATCCGGCGAAAAACTGACAATAGCCTGAAGTCAGTCAGCTCGTTTCACGATCGAAAAGCCCGCAGCAAAAGATGCCGACCAGCGTGATGATGATGAAGAAGTCGAACAACGAAAGATATTCGATGATGTTAGGCATTGCCTGCTCCTCCTCTATTCCTCCGGTTGCAATAATATCACAGGGCGCGCGTTTGTTCCATGAAGGATTGCGAAGAGCGCCAGCGGGCAGCGGCGCCATCCCGAATTCTTGTCATGCGCATTCGCGAAGCCTTGAAAGGCCAGTGTGCTGAGATTAAGAGACGTGCAGACAAAGCCGCTTCTATCGGGCGAGAGGACAACATGAATTTTGAATCAGCACGCGCAAACATGGTCGACAACCAGCTCCGCACGACGGACGTCACCTCGCATTCCGTGCTGACGGCGTTTCTCACCGTCCCGCGCGAGGCCTTTGTTCCCGAGAAGGCAAAGCCGCTTGCCTATATCGATCGGGATGTCGAAATCTGTCCTGCAGCGGCGGGCAAGCCCGCACGCTATCTCATGCAGCCGTCGCCGCTTGCAAAGCTGCTGCAGCTCGCCGCGGTTACCAAGGATGACGTCGTCCTCGAGATCGGCGCCGGTAGTGGCTACGTGTCGGCCCTCTTTTCACAGATTGCCGGCACGGTGGTCGCGGTAGAAGAGGACGAAACGCTGGCGGCGGAAGCCAAGACCAATCTTGCGAGCTACCCAAACGTTTCGATCGTCGCCGGTTCACTCAATGCCGGTAATCCGTCGGGCGCTCCCTATGACCTGATCTTTATCAGCGGTTCGGTCGAGGAAGTTCCGTCCTCCTTGCTGTCGCAGCTCCGCGACGGCGGGCGTTTGGTCACCGTTCAAGGCTACGGCGGGTCGGCACGCGCCAAGGTCTTCGTGAGCGAGCGCGGCACAATTTCCGAAAACGTCTACTTCAACGCTTCGGTCAAGCCGCTTCCCGGTTTCGCCAAGGCGCGCGAATTTGTATTCTGAACCACGCTGCGATGATTGATTTTCGACGGGCGCCTCAGGCGCCCGTTTTGTTTCCCGCGATAGAATCTAACCGCGTCAGAAAAGCTGTGCATGGCATCATTCATTTGATTCGCGATGATTTTTTTCAATCCTCGGCTATCCTAAGCTCTGGGTGATTCGGATGCCCACTCCACGCAATCCGGTCGTTTTTCGGAATAACGGGGATAGATATGGCTCAGCCAAGCGTAGCGCGTGAACCGTCGATGGAAGAGATACTGGCGTCGATCCGCCAGATCATCGAGAGCAATGACCCAGGCGCGGGCAGGGCGCTATCGGCATCGCTGCCGGCGGCTTACGGCGTTGATGAGGATGCTCGCGATTCGGACATCCATTTGACGGTGGACGAGGCCTACGCTGGCGTGGAATTCCCTGAAGCGGCTGCTCAGTCTGACCCACGCTTCGTTGCGGCCAATTCGGCAGGCTCGGCTCCCGTGCCGGAAGCGCAGCCGCGTGCCATGTCGCTGGCCGATGTCGCCGCGCGGGTCCGCGCGGCGTCGGAGCGCAACACTGCCCAGTTGCGCGACGTGCCGCCAGCCTTGCGGCAAGCCGAAGCAAGGAGCGCGGAACTGAGCATGGAAGCGCCGGAAGCTACTCGCGAGGCGCCCGGTTCTGCGCCAGTTGCTGCACACTCCGAGGCGGCCGTGACTGCTCCTATCTCGGCGCCGGCGCCGAAGGTCGTCGCGGTTCGTCCGCCCGTAGAAATCCCCTTCGAACTGGCTCCAGTGGCTATGGAGCCGTTACCGGCGCTGGTCCAGGTGCCCGAGGTATTCGTTCCCGCGGTCGTTGAACCGGCCGTGGAAGAAGCAATCCAGAACCTCGCTGAGCAAGAGCAGCAGCCGGCATTGCTCTCGCACGACGCGGGACTGCAAATCGCCCGTTCCTTTGAAGAGTTGGCTGCCGCCATCGATGGCGCCGAGCGGCGTTCTCTCGATGAGATCGCCGAAGACATGCTGCGCCCGATGCTGCGCGAGTGGCTGGATGACAATCTGCCGACCCTGGTTGAGCGTCTCGTGCGTGAAGAGATCGAACGCGTGGCGCGCGGCCCGCGCCGCTGATCGGAAACGCCTTTTCCCAAAAAGCCGCTCCGGTCTCCGGGGCGGCTTTTTTATTGACTTGCCCGAAGCCATCCTATTTACAACCCGCATCAAAGAACCTCCAGATTTTGGTCCCCAAATGCTCGACAAGACCTACGATTCCGCTGCCGTTGAACCGAAAATCGCTGCGAAATGGGATGAGGCGGACGCCTTCCGCGCGGGCGCCAACGCCAAGTCGGGCGCCAAGTCCTTTACCATCGTGATCCCGCCGCCCAACGTGACGGGATCGCTGCACATGGGCCATGCGCTGAACAATACGCTGCAGGACATCATGGTCCGCTTCGAGCGCATGCGCGGCAAGGACGTGCTCTGGCAGCCGGGCATGGACCATGCCGGCATCGCCACCCAGATGGTTGTCGAGCGCAAGCTGATGGAACAGCAACTGCCGGGCCGCCGCGACATGGGGCGCGAAGCCTTCATCGACAAGGTTTGGGAATGGAAGGCGGAATCCGGCGGCCTTATCTTCAACCAGTTGAAGCGCCTCGGCGCCTCCTGTGATTGGTCCCGCGAGCGCTTCACCATGGATGAGGGGCTTTCGGCCGCCGTTCTTGAAGTCTTTGTAACCCTTTACAAGGAAGGCCTAATCTATCGCGACAAGCGTCTCGTCAACTGGGATCCGAAGCTCCTGACGGCGATCTCCGACATCGAGGTCGAGCAACACGAGGTCAACGGAAACCTCTGGTACTTCCGTTATCCGCTGGAGCCTGGTGTCACGTATCAGCACCCGATCGCCTTCGATGATGACGGTAAGGCGACAGAATGGGAAACCCGCGACTATATCGTCGTTGCGACCACTCGTCCGGAAACGATGCTTGGGGACACCGGCGTTGCGGTCAATCCGAAGGATGAGCGTTACCGGCCGCTTGTCGGCAAGCACGTCATCCTGCCGATCGTCGGTCGGCGTATTCCGATTGTCGCCGATGATTATCCGGATCCGACGGCCGGCACCGGCGCTGTCAAGATGACGCCGGCGCATGATTTCAACGACTTCGATGTCGGCAAGCGCACCGGTCTGCGTGTCGTCAACGTGCTCACCGGCGACGCACGGATCATGCTCAAGGATAATGAGGATTTCCTGGAGGGCATTCCTGACGCCGCGGCACTGCATGGCGCCTGGGACGAACTCGAAGGCAAGGATCGCTTTGATGCCCGCAAGATCATCGTCCGCATCTTTGAAGAGGGCGGTCTGCTCGACAAGGTCGAGCCGCACAAGCACATGGTCCCGCACGGCGACCGTGGCGGTGTTCCGATCGAACCGCGCCTGACGGAGCAATGGTACGTCGACGCCAAGACGCTCGCCGCACCGGCAATCGCCTCGGTCCGCGAAGGTCGCACCAAACTCGTTCCGCGCAGCTGGGACAAGACCTATTACGAGTGGATGGAGAATATTCAGCCCTGGTGCGTTTCCCGTCAGCTCTGGTGGGGCCATCAGATCCCGGCCTGGTACGGCCCGGATGGTCAGGTCTTCGTTGAAAAGACGGAAGAAGAAGCTCTGCAGGCGGCAATCCAGCACTATCTGTCGCACGAAGGCCCGATGAAGGCCTACGTCGAGGACCTGCTGGAGAATTTCAAGCCTGGCGAAATCTTGACGCGCGACGAAGACGTTCTCGACACCTGGTTCTCGTCTGCGCTGTGGCCGTTCTCGACGCTCGGCTGGCCGGAACAGACGCCGGAGCTTGAGCGCTACTATCCGACCAACGTTCTGGTCACCGGCTTCGACATCATCTTCTTCTGGGTTGCCCGCATGATGATGATGGGCCTTCATTTCATGAAGGACGATGACGGCGTTCCGGTCGAGCCGTTCAACACCGTTTATGTCCATGCGCTGGTCCGCGATAAGAACGGCCAGAAGATGTCGAAGTCCAAGGGCAACGTCATCGATCCGCTGGAACTGATCGACGAATACGGTGCCGACGCGCTGCGCTTCACGCTTGCGATCATGGCAGCGCAGGGCCGCGACGTGAAGCTCGATCCCGCCCGCATCGCCGGCTACCGCAACTTCGGCACAAAGCTCTGGAACGCGACGCGCTTTGCCGAAATGAACGGTGCCAAGAGCGATCCGCACTTCGTGCCCGAAGCGGCCGAACTGACGATCAATCGCTGGATTCTGACGGAGCTTGCCCGCACGGAACGTGACGTTACGGAAGCCTTGGAATCCTACCGTTTCAACGATGCGGCTGGCGCGCTCTATCGCTTCGTCTGGAACCAGGTCTGCGACTGGTATCTCGAACTGCTGAAGCCGGTCTTCAACGGTGCGGACGAAGGCGCCAAGAAGGAAGCGCAGGCTTGCGCCGCCTATATCCTGGAGGAGATCTACAAGCTCCTGCATCCCTTCATGCCGTTCATGACGGAAGAGCTTTGGGCGCACACCGCGGGCGAAGGCATCGAGCGCGACACGCTGGTCTGCCATGCCGAATGGCCAGCGCCGTCCTATGCCGATGACGCCGCTGCCGATGAGATCAATTGGTTGATCGATCTGGTTTCCGGCATCCGCTCCGTTCGTGCGGAAATGAACGTGCCGCCTTCAGCTGTTGCGCCGCTGGTTGTCGTCGGCGCCAATAGCCTGACCCGCGAACGCCTTATCCGCCACGATGCTGCGATCAAGCGCCTTGCCCGCGTTGACGGCATCTCGCTGGCCGGTGAAGCGCCGAAGGGCGCTGCGCAGATCATTGTCGCCGAGGCGACGATCTGCTTGCCACTTGGCACGCTGATCGACCTGGCGGCTGAAAAAGCGCGCCTAGAGAAGGCAATTGCCAAGGCTGATGGAGAGATTGCGCGCATCAACGGCAAGCTCTCCAACCAGAAGTTCGTTGCCAACGCCAATCCTGATGTCGTCGCTGCTGAGCGCGATCGCCTGGACGAACTGCAAGGTCAGATTGCGAGCCTGCGGGTTGCACTGTCACGTGTATCCGAGGCGTCGTAAAATCAACGCTTGGTAGCAAGAATTTTCAGGGGCGCCCGACTTCGAATCGGGCGCCTTTTTCTTAGGTCGATCGGAGTCGCCGAACTTTGCTGCCCGATTTGCCCAAATTGCTAGCCGTAGGCGTTGATTCCACACGTTTTATCGGGGCGCACGGCGAAAAATATGACTGTTGTTTCCCTGTTACAGGATGGCGCTATCGTGGAATGGTCGACCCTAAGTGAGTAGGTATTTTTACTATCTGTAGAATTTCGTTCTAATTTGCGAAAATATTGACGTGCTCGTCAATCTGTTACGTAAAACTTCCGTTAGCCGAGTTTCCAATCGCGCCCGAACACAAAGTTGCCATTTATCGGCATCGCCTGCACAGTCCGGCCTCATTGCAATTGCCTGAGTGGGGGAGACACATTGGCATCTCGTATGACATCGGCCGGCGTTCTGTCGCTTGCCCTCTTTTCAACGCTGGCGCAGCCGTCCTTCGCGGGCGGTCTTGATCGCGGCGGCTACAATATCGACCTGCTCTTCGATCAGTCGCGTTTTTCGTCACAGGCGGCCGTGCTCTACGTCATGCCGCAGCGTGAGCTGAAGAATGTAAGGGATACCAATACGTCAGTACTGACTGGTGGCGGAAACCTCAATGGAAGGTCTCACTCGGCGGACGAGACAGAGAACTATGCGGTGCCTTATATCGGCTTCAAGGCCGGATACGAAGATGTAGACTGCCTGTTCGACTATTCCGAACCGTTCGGCGCGCATACGAATCCGGGCGTCAATTGGGCCGGCGCCAACAACAATATCGAAACGAAAATCGAGACGCACAATTACGCCACCACATGCTCTTACAAGTTCGATGTTGGTCCCGGTCAGCTTCGCCTGATTGGCGGCGCCTTCTACCAGGAAGTAGAAGGCTTCAAGGAGCGTCTGGTTAGCACCTTGCCCATAGCATTGGGCACTGGAACAGGTGTTGGACGGCTCGATCTTGAGGACAATGGCTGGGGATGGCGTGCCGGTATCGGCTACGAAATTCCGGAATATGCGATGCGTGCGAGCTTGGTCTACAACAGCCGAGTGAAATACGACAGCTTGAGTGGCACTGTGGATCTTACACAGGTGCCGGTGGTCCCCGGGTTTGGCGGGCGCGTCACCAGCGTCTTCGGTGAGGCTGAAGCGCCGGATTCTCTGGAGTTGAAAGTTCAGAGTGGCATCGCACCAGATTGGCTGGCATTCGGCTCCGTAAAGTGGACCAACTGGAGTGTTCTCCAGTCGATTCCGCTTTGCCCCGTCGCCACGAAAGGCAGGGCTTGTACGGCGACCAGTGGAACTCAGCTCACGTCTCTTGACCTGCTCTATCAGGACGGCTGGACCGTTTCGGGCGGCATTGGTCACAAGTTCAATGAACAATGGACCGGCGCTGTTAGTCTGACTTGGGATCGTGGCACCAGCCACGGTTACGGATCGCAGACCGATACTTGGACGGTTGGGGCAGGCGCTGCCTATAACCCGACTGAGAACATCGAATGGCGCGTTGCTGGCGCACTCGGTGTCCTGACCAGCGGCTCCTCAGGAGTGCTGGTGCAGGATGGCGTCACATACGGAAACGACGTCTCATACGACTTCGACAATGATCTCGTCGCTGCCATCTCGACCAGCATCAAGGTGAAATTCTAAGTTTCAAAGACGAACCTCAGAAGAACCCGGCAAAACTGCCGGGTTTTTCTTTATGTACGCCTCGTTAAGCATGCCCTTTTGGCGTCTCATTTTGTGACGATTCAGCAACAGTTTTTTACCAGCATTTGCGTAAGATGATCTCAGGGCGAAATTGTCCATTTCCCGCCACAAACTAGGCGCAGCGCTATAGTCGGGCGAGGAAATGACAGGCGTAAAGTGCGCGTAAAAGAGTACGATGAGCGAGTTTGTAGCGGGTGCAATCAGGATGGGTGAAGCGTACGGCAGAGATGCCGCGGCCGGCGCCATTTTCCTTTTCCCGCAAGGCGATTCCGCCCCGGAGTTTCGCTCTGACGTTGCGCTTTCGACCCTTTCTTTTCTTTCGTGGCCGAACCGATCGGCATCGTCGGAATCGGCTTCCGGTAACGACGATACAGGTTTGGTCACAATTGGTGATTACCTTTTTCTCGACGGCAGAATGGCACATGGCCGAGCCGCGGGAGTGAGGCAAATCGCATCGCGGGCGAGCCGTGCTGGACTACGGACGGAGAGTGTCGATGCGCTTGGAATTGAGGTCCTCGAGGGAGGGCTGAGGCTGGATGCGACGCGGGCAAAGGGGCCTTTGAGCTCACCGCGGGATCGCTCGCCGGGAGGAATGCATCCACGGATCGAAAGTCCGTCCGGATGGGAAGCGAAAGAAACCGAGTGAAATGCTGACGTCCGAGTTCAGACCTTTCAGACTAATGCTCATGGGCCTTTCCATTGCCTGTTGCGCGGCAATTGCATCGCCTGCAGGTGCATTCGACATCAAGTCGGGCGTTTCGAAGGAATCCGGCCCCTTCGATCTCTTCAAGTTCGGTTTCAAGGCCTACAAGAACGGTCAGAAGGAAGAGGCAGTCGAAGCCTACAAATACGCGGCTGAAAAAGGTCATACAGGTTCGCGCTGGGCACTCGCCAACATGTATGCCGACGGCGATGGCGTCGCGCAGGACGACTTCGAGGCCTTCAAGATCTACAGCGAAATCGCGCAGCAGGGCGTCGAGCCGGGCTCGGAAGATACCGGCTTCTTCGTCAATGCGCTGCTCTCGCTCGCCAACTACTACAAGCATGGGATCCCCGGCAGTCCGGTGAAAATCGATCTCAACCAGGCGCGTCAACTCTACTTCCAGGTTGCGTCCACCTTTGGCGTGCCCGAGGCACAGTTCCAGCTGGCACAGATGATGTTGGCAGGTGAGGGTGGCAGCACCAGTGCGCAGCAGGCGAAAAAATGGCTCAACCAGGCCCGCAAGAGCGGCCATCCGGGCGCCATGTCCGTCTTTGGCAACATCCTCTTCCAGGAAGGGCAGGCGGCCAACGGGCTGGCGCTAATGACCGCCGCTCTCGACCGCTGCAAGCCGAAGGACTGTGGTTGGATGGAGGCTCTGCAGGAGCAGGCCTTTTCGGTCGCGACCGAAAGCGACCGCCGCTCGGCCGTCGCCCTTTCTCACAAGATTGCCGTCAACGGCTCCGACTAAGCCCGCGAACGGTTCTCGCCTACACCTTACGAGTGGAGGGATCGCGACGCGTTTTCGGCTAAAGCCGCGAAATCGAAATAGACCACAACAGGCACGTGGTCTGACGGCTTCTCCCAGGCCCGCACATGCTTTTCAATCGCTGACGACGTCATGCGATCGGCAGCTTCCGGCGAAAGCAGCAGGTGGTCGATGCGAATGCCGTTGTTTTTCTGCCATGCACCGGCCTGATAGTCCCAGAACGAGTAGAGCTGAACGCCATCGGTCGTCGCGCGCACGGCATCCGTCAGGCCAAGGCCTTCGAGCCGACGGAAAGCCTGCCGTGTCTGCGGCAGGAACAGTGCATCATTTTCCCAAACCTTCGGATCGAAGCAGTCGTGCGGTTCCGGGATGACGTTGTAGTCGCCGGCGAGGATCAGGATTTCCTCGTAAGCCAGACGCTCAGCGGCGAAAGTCCGCAGCCGCTCCATCCAGGCGAGCTTGTAGGAATATTTCTCGGTTTCAACAGGATTGCCATTCGGCAGGTAGAGGCAGCAGACGCGCGCCACTCGATTGCCCGGCAGCGAGAAGACGGCTTCCAGGAAGCGAGCTTGCTCGTCGAGCGGATCGCCCGGCAGACCGCGACTTACTTCATCGGGCTTGGTCTTGGAGAGGATCGCGACGCCGTTGAAGCCCTTTTGGCCATGCGTCTCGACATGATAGCCCATGGCCTCGATCTCGAGCCTCGGAAAACCCTCGTCGACCGTCTTGATCTCCTGCAGGCAGACGATATCGGGGTCGGAGTCCTTCAGCCACTGTGTCAGGTTGTCGATGCGCGCCTTGACGCCGTTGATGTTCCAGGTCGCGATCTTCATGGAATGTCCTGTTCCGCTTCGTCGGCTCCCTTGTATCGCGCTCTTTCGATTGCGGACAAGACGAGAAACCGGTCGAAAGGGATTCTTTCGGCCGGTTCGATGTGGATACGCGGAGATACGGTACTAGATCGAGAAGCTTGTACCGCAGCCGCAGCTGGCAACCGCGTTCGGGTTCTTGATCTGGAAGGACTGGCCGAGCAGGTTATCGACGAAGTCGATCTCAGATCCCGCCATGTAGACCAGTGACAAGCTGTCGATCAGCACCTTCGCGTCATTCTTTTCGACCACCACGTCGTCGTCATGGGCGCCGTCCGCGAGGTCGAACTTGTAGGAAAAGCCTGAACAGCCGCCACCTTCCACGGAGACGCGCAAGGCGCTCTTGCCGGGCTCCGTGCCGACGATGGCCGCGATTCGTTTTGCCGCGGCTTCGGAAAGGGTTACATTTACGTCCGTCATGTTTGCTCCTGCCGGGGTCAAGATCCGGAGAGAATAGTTCTTAGCCGCCGGTTTCAAGCGACTGTTTTCAAAGCTACTTACGATTCATACCACAGAAGCGCAAGTTTGGCTAAGGCGGCCGAGAAAGCATCGCTTTGCCGTTTATGTGCTCTATAGGTATGAAGAGCGCAAGGCAGCGTCAATGGGCGAGCTGCTGCATATCGGTAACGGTGACGAATGACGATCGACAGGCAAGCATTGGGTTACGGCAACGGTGACAGGGCGGCGTATGCGGCTGATCCCTGGGCGACGCGCGGCAGGCTCTACCCCGAAGACCTAAGCCCAACCCGCTCGGATTTTCAGCGCGACCGCGACCGCATCGTTCATACGACGGCATTTCGTCGGCTGAAGCACAAGACCCAGGTCTTCATCGCTCAGGACGGTGACCACTACCGTACACGGCTGACGCACACGATTGAGGTCGCGCAGGTGGCCCGCGCTCTTGCCAGGGCCCTGAAGCTGGACGAGGATCTCGCCGAGGGAGTGGCGCTCGTCCATGATTTCGGCCACACGCCGTTCGGCCATACGGGCGAGGACGCGCTGCATGAGGCGCTGTTGCCCTACGGTGGCTTCGATCACAACGCCCAGTCGCTGCGTATTGTCACCAAGCTGGAGCGCCGCTATGCCGATTTCGATGGCATCAACCTGACCTGGGAAAGCCTGGAAGGTCTCGTCAAGCACAATGGCCCGCTTCTGACAAAGGACGGCGCCGGCACGCGTGGGCCGGTTCCGCAGCCCATCCTGGATTACTGCGAGATTCACGACCTGGAACTGGACACCTATGCAAGCCTCGAGGCGCAGGTGGCCGCAATCGCCGACGACATCGCCTACAACACGCATGACATCGATGACGGGCTTCGCTCCGGCTATTTGACCTTCGAGATGCTGGAGGAGATCCCGTTTCTGGCCGGTCTGATGACCGAGGTACGGGAACGCTATCCGAACCTGGAGCCTAGCCGCTTTACCCACGAGATCATGCGCCGCCAGATCACGCGCATGGTCGAAGACGTCATTTCCGTTGCCCAACAGGGCCTTGCGGAAATCAAGCCGAAGAGCGCAACGGATATTCGCCAGGCAGGTCGCGTCATTGCAACCTTCTCCGAAGAAATGTCCGAGACCGACCGGCAGATCAAGGCGATGCTTTTTAAGCGCATCTACCGGCATCCCGAGATCATGCGTATTCGCGCCGGCGCGGCGCAGATTGTCACCGATCTCTTCGGAGCCTATATGGCCAACCCGAAGGAGATGCAGAGCCACTATTGGGTGGATCATATTGCGGGCCTTGCAGAAGCGGCGAGGGCGCGCCATGTCGGCGACTATCTGGCGGGGATGACCGACACTTACGCGATCAGTGCCCACAGGCGATTGTTTGACCACACTCCGGATTTGCGATAGGCAGCGGTCGCCCGGCTGGGACCGGACAAATGCCTTGTGGCAAAGCCTATGCATGGAAGAGTGCGATGAACCTTTTTACCGATTTCGACGCCCGGATTAAAACCGCCCTTGAACAGATCGATCTGGTCAAGGAGAAGCGATCTGAGGTGGATTTCGGCCGCATCGCGATCGAACCGCCACGCGACCCAAGCCACGGTGATGTTGCGACCAATGCCGCCATGGTGCTGGCAAAGCCGCTTGGAACCAATCCGCGTGCTCTGGCCGAGATCATCACGGAGAAGTTGAAGGAAGACGCCGACGTCGCTGATGTCTCGGTCGCAGGCCCAGGCTTCATCAATATCAGGCTTTCCGTTGGCTACTGGCAGCGCCTGCTCGCCTCGATGATCGAGGCCGGTACCGACTACGGCCGCTCCATGATCGGCGCCGACAAACGCGTCAACGTCGAGTATGTCTCCGCAAATCCGACCGGGCCCATGCACGTCGGCCACTGCCGCGGCGCTGTCGTCGGCGACGCGCTGGCCAACTTGCTTTCCTTCGCCGGCTTCGACGTCGTCAAGGAATACTACATCAACGATGCGGGCTCGCAGATCGACGTGCTGGCGCGCTCCGTGTTCCTGCGTTACCGCGAAGCACTCGGCGAGAAGATCGGAGAGATTCCGCCCGGACTTTATCCGGGCGACTATCTCGTTCCGGTCGGCCAGTCACTGGCCCGTGACTATGGCGTGAAGCTGCACAACATGCCGGAAGACCAGTGGATGCCGCTGGTGAAAGATCGCACCATCGATGCGATGATGGCGATGATCCGCGAGGATCTCGATGCATTGAACGTGCATCACGACGTGTTCTTCTCGGAGCGCACACTGCATGCGAACGGCGCGGCTGCGATCCGCACGGCTATCAACGACCTGACCTTCAAGGGACATGTCTACAAGGGTACGCTGCCGCCGCCGAAGGGCCAGTTGCCCGAGGATTGGGAAGACCGCGAGCAGACGCTGTTCCGCTCCACTGAGGTCGGTGACGATATGGATCGGCCGCTGATCAAGTCGGACGGCTCCTACACCTATTTTGCTGCCGACGTTGCTTACTTCAAGAACAAGTTCGATCGTAATTTCAACGAGATGATCTATGTTCTTGGTGCTGACCACGGCGGCTACGTCAAACGTCTGGAGGCGGTCGCTCGGGGCGTTTCCGAAGGTAAGGCGAAGCTGACGGTTCTTCTTTGCCAGCTTGTAAAGCTGTTCCGCAATGGTGAGCCGGTGAAGATGTCGAAGCGCTCGGGCGACTTCGTGACGCTGCGCGAAGTTGTCGAGGAAGTCGGCCGCGATTCGGTGCGCTTCATGATGCTTTATCGCAAGAGTTCGGAGCCGTTGGACTTCGATTTCGCGAAGGTAACAGAGCAGTCGAAGGACAATCCGGTGTTCTACGTGCAGTATGCGCATGCGCGCTGCATGTCTGTTTTTCGGCAGGCAAAGGAGGCGTTTCCTGACCTCGACGTCAGCCCCGCCGACCTTGCGAAGGCGGTTGCAGGAATCTCGGATCCCGCTGAATTGCAGCTGGTTGCGAAGGCGGCCGAGTTTCCACGCTTGGTCGAGTCTGCGGCGCAGTCTCAGGAGCCTCACCGCGTCGTATTTTACCTCTACGATCTGGCAAGTTCTTTCCATGCGCACTGGAATAAAGGTAAGGATCAAGTAGACTTACGATTTATTAACGATAAGAACCGAGAATCGAGTATAGCCAGATTAGGGCTGGTGTACGCCGTTGCGTCGGTTTTGAAGTCGGGACTTGCCATTGCGGGTACCGCTGCGCCGGATGAGATGCGGTAGCGTCACCATTTACCCACAATGCTCTGGCATAAACCTTAGCAAGTGCGAGTGGGATGAGTATGGCAGACAAACAGCGGGCGTATGACACGCGTAAGAATACGGACCTCTTTGCTGACGATGATCCTTTGGCGGAACTTGCCCGCATCGTTGGTTTCGAACCACGGGTAGCGGCGAATACTGTTGAGGATGCGCCCCGACAGGAGCCAGCTTTCAATCTCGAAGATGAGTTGTTGCGCGAGTTCGATCGCTACGAGGAGCCTCAGTCTGCTGCTTCGTTTGATCGTTTGCCTGAGCCCGTATTCGAGCAACCGGCTGCGCATGAAGCCCCAATTGGCGAAGCTGAAGTCGCGCCGGCTGCCGAGGCTGAGCCCGACTTTGTCGTCGAGCCTGAAGTTGCCATTGAGCCGGTGGTTTCTCAACAGCAGGAAGTGGCGTCCAACCTTACGCCTGCCGCTTGGGCGTCGAACGCCGTCCGTGACGGTGAGCCGGTATCTGGTGGGGCCCGTGATCTGATCGAAGAACTCGAGATGTCGATCGGTACTGCGCCGGTCCCACCGACGGCGCCTGCCAAGGCTCCCCAGTGGTCTGCCGCCAGCATCCGGCTTCCGATCGCCAATTTCCATCCGGCACGCCGCGACGAGCTCTCAGTTCCGGCAGTTGTTCCTGTTGCTGCGCCTGTCGTCCAGCGGGACATTTCCGTGCCTGAGTCGACTACCGCTGCTTCCGAACACGTCGCTGTCTTTGAGGCGCCCGTTGCCGCAGGCTTCCCCGCCGAAATCGATCGGCATGAAGAGCCTGAGGTTCTTCACGAAGAACTTGAGGTGTTTCAAGACTCGCCCGTGGTCGACCCTCTCATCGATCACAGCGCCTTCGATCTGGCCGCTGCCGCGAAGGATGGTGACGTTCAGGCCGATGCGGCGCTGACGGAAGCCCTGCCAACGGAGATCGACGATATCAATTTCGATATCGACGATCTCCTTGCCGATGTTTCGCACTACCCTGTTCCCGAGCGTCAGGCCGCGCCTGCAGCCGATGCTGCGGAGCTATCGCGCGCTGCAGAACCGGTTCGTGTCGCAGCGCCCATCGTTGCCCCGATGCCGAAGCCGGTCGAGCAACCGTTGGCCGTTCCCTCCGCCAAGGCCGAACCGGAGGGCGATGATCCTTTCGCTGGCCACGACTTCGAACTCGATCTTGAAGGCATCGAGCTCGAGCTGGCGGACTTTGACTTTGCCGAGCCTGCAAAGCCGCAACCGCAGCCACAGGCGATTGAACCGGCGAGAGTGCAGACGCCTGAGCTAGCCACAGTGAAGACGCCGCATGTCGAGGCAGCTAGACCGGTCGCGCCAATGCCCGTCTTCCAGGCGGCGCAGCCCGCTGCGGCCGTCGCTGGTCCGATCCGCCAAGCACCGGTGGAGATGGCGCCCGCCACCAACACGACCGCTACGCCTGCGTTCTCAGCAGATGCTGGAGACGACCTTCCATTCGATCCGTCGATGATTTCGGATGCCGAATATCATCCGGAAGCGGTCGAAGAAATGCATGTGCCGGTGCTGCCGCCGGTTGAGCAGCCGGAACTTGTCGTAACGACCTCCGACTTCGATTTCGACGTCGACGCCGAAATCGCTAATCTGCTTGCTCCTGCAAAGCCAGCGGAAACGCCCGCGAAGCCAGTTGTCGAGGAATGGCGGACCCGAGCTCCGATCTCCGTTGCGCCAACCGCAGCACCAGCCGCGCCTATCGCCAAACAAGCTCCGTTGCAAAACTTGGACGAGTTCGAACGTGCTCTGGAAGAAGATTTCCGTCGCAGCGTCAACGAGCCGGTACAGCGCCGCGAAAATGTTTCTCAGGTTCAGATCCAGTCGGCAAGCGAAGCCGAGGACATGAGCCGGGCACGCTCCATGAAGCGGATGCTGGCTGCAGCTGCAGCGATTGTCGTCTTCGGCAGCGTTGCCTATGCAGGCTACACCTTCCTGGCCGGCAACGGCCGGCTCGGCATCGCCTCCGGCGAACCGCGCGTAATTACCGCTGAGAAGGACCCTGTGAAGGTTGTTCCCGAAAATCCGGGTGGCAAGACCGTGCCGAACCAGGACAAGGCTGTTTACGACAGCGTTGGCGGCGCGGCTGCAGAAGAGCCGAAGCAGAAGGCCTTGGTATCAAGCAACGAGCAGCCGGTGGACGTTGTCCAGCGCACCCTGACGCCAGAAACGCTGCCGGAGGACAATGACAGCGACGTCGCGACACCGCCCATGGCGACGCCGGTTGGCGACACTCAGGATCCGCGCCTGCTGCCGAGCCAGGATACGGCCGTTGCCGACGAGGCTGACAGCGCGAACCAGGCGCCGTCTGTTTCCGCCCGTAAGGTCCGCACGATGATCGTCCGTCCGGACGGTACTCTGGTGGCCCGCGACGAGCCGGCACCCCAAGCCACACCGACGCTGCCCAAGGCAACGTCGGTTCAGACGCAGAAGATCACGGCTGGCGCCAAGCCTGCCGGTGGCACAGCTGCGAATTTCCCGGCATCCGCGCAGGTCGCTTCCGCTGATATACGCTCCACCCCGGTTGAAGAAACCAAGCCGACGCCGGCTCAGGCTCCTCCGGAAAGTGCTTTGGCCAAGGCCGCCGCGGCCACTCCCGCGAACGTCGAGCCGCCCGTCCGGGCGGTGAAGAGTTCTCCAGTCGACGCCGCTCCGGCTCCGGCAGCGCGTCCAGTCGAGACCGAACAGACGAAGGCTGCCGCCGCGGAGGCGCCTGCTGCGCCGGCAGCACCAAAGCCGAAGGAAGTTGCCGCTGTTTCGCCTGCTGCGACGCAAGTTCAGCCGACTGCGGCGGCTGGCGGTTACGGGGTTCAGATCGCATCGCTTCCTTCCGAAGAAGAGGCGAAGAAATCCTACGCGAGCCTTTCGAAGAAGTTTGCGGGCGTGCTCAGTGGCCGCAGCTACGAGATCCGCAAGGCGGAGATCGCAGGCAAGGGAACTTTCTACCGCGTTCGTATTCCGGCCGGCTCGAAGGATGAAGCCGCGGCGATTTGCGAAAAGTACCGTGCTGCAGGCGGCAGCTGCCTCATCTCGAAGTAAGCTTTCGCAGGCATTCAATCGAAGCGGCGGGCCATTGGTCCGCCGTTTTTTTGTGAATGCCGATTGACGCCGCTCGTATTTCCGCATGGCACCTCTATGATTCGGATATGACCGAATCAAAAGCGATGATCCTTGGCTGTAGCGGCCACTCACTCACTCCCGAAGAAAAGGCGCTCTTCAGCGCCGAGCGTCCTTGGGGCTTCATTCTCTTTGGGCGCAACATATCGGAGCCGCAGCAGATCAGCGACCTCGTCGCGGAGATGCGGGAAGCAGTCGGATGGCATGCTCCGGTTCTGATTGACCAGGAAGGCGGGCGCGTTCAGCGTATCCGTCCGCCGATCTTCCAGCATTACCCCTCGGGGCAGCAGCTTGGCGATCTCTACCGCCAGGACAGGGAGAAGGGCGTCCGCGCCGCGTGGCTGATGTCGCGGTTGCACGCCTTCGATCTTTCGGGCCTCGGGATCAATGTTGATTGCCTGCCGGTGCTTGATGTTCCTGTGGAAGGCAGCAGCAACGTGATCGGCAATCGCGCCTACGGGGGCAATCCGGAAACAGTCACGGCCATGGGGCGTGCCGCAGCCGAGGGTCTGAAGGCGGGCGGCCTTCTGCCTGTGATGAAACACATGCCGGGCCACGGTCGCGGCTTTGCTGACTCCCATCACGAGCTGCCGGTTGTTACAGTTTCGCGGGCGGAACTCGAGGCGCATGATTTTCCGCCGTTCATTGCCATGAAGGACGAATTGATGGCAATGACGTGCCATGTTGTCTTTGCGGCAATCGATTCTGAGCGTCCGGCGACTACCTCCCGTAAGGTTATCGACGGCATCATCCGCGACCATATCGGCTTCAAAGGGCTGTTGCTTTCCGATGATACGTCGATGAACGCGCTTGCAGGTACGATCGGAGAGCGTGCCGCCAACATCATCGCCGGCGGATGTGATATCGTGCTGCATTGCAATGGCCACATGGACGAGATGCAACAGGTTGTCGAAAACGTGCCCGTCTTGCAGCACCAGTCGCTCTTGCGCGCACAAGCGGTGCTGAACGGTTTCCCGACGGCGGATAACGCCGAGGAGGCGTCGGTCCGCGCCGAATTCGACGAGATGTTTGCGACTGTCTGATCGCGGAAGGAGCTGGGCTGGGTGAACACGATAAAGGGCACGGAACGGCTACAGGCCGCGGCAACGCCGATGGACAAGCTGTGGCAGGAGAACGACGCGGAGCGCGCGACCTCCGATCCCGCGCTACTGATCGACGTTGCCGGTTTCGAAGGGCCGCTCGACCTTCTGCTCTACCTTGCCCGCAATCAGAAGGTCGATCTCTCCCGCATCTCCGTGTTGGCGCTGGCGGAGCAATATCTGCAATTCATCGAAAGCGCGCGGCGTATCCGGATCGAGCTTGCGGCCGACTATCTCGTCATGGCGGCGTGGCTCGCCTATCTGAAATCGCGCCTGCTGATCCCGCAACAGGCCAAGGATGATGGCCCCTCAGGGGAGGAAATGGCGGCAACGCTTGCCTTCCGCCTGAAGCGCCTCGAAGCAATGCGCGAGGCTGCAAGCGGTCTCGTCAACCGCAACCGTCTGGGCCGCGATATCTTTGCTCGCGGTGCGCCCGAGCATATTCCGGACAGGCAGCAGTCAGCATACACCGCTAGTCTCTACGATCTCCTGACGGCTTATGCGTCTCTCAGGCAGCGTCAGGCGGTGACTCAGGTGACGATTGCACGACGGAATGTTTGGTCGCTGACGGATGCCCGCGAGCTTCTGACCCGCATCATCGGCGAGATCGGCGATTGGACGGCCCTGGAAACCTATCTCCTGCGTTATACGGCGTCGCCGGAAGACAGAGTGACAGCAATTGCCAGTGCGTTTGCGGCTTCCCTCGAGCTCGTTCGCGAAGGTAAGCTTGAAATCCGGCAGGACGGGGCCTTCCAGCCGCTCTATATGCGGCGTGGCCCTAAGCACGGGACGCTGCAGGTGGTCGAACAGGAGCGACCGGCGTGACCGATCTGGAAGACGAACATATCGACAATACGATGGCGGAAGATTCAGAGGACGATCTCCATGCTGAGGCAGAGGCGGAGCGCATTGCCGAAGCACTGGTCTTCGCGTCCGCGCAGCCCGTCTCCGAAGGCTTCATCGCGGACCGCTTGCCGCGTGCGCTGAATGTCCGCGCGATCATGCTGCGCCTGAAGGAGCAGTACGCCCATCGCGGTGTAAACCTGGTCCAAGTGGATGACGCTTGGGCCTTTCGCACGGCGGCAGATCTCTCCTTCGTCATCAGGCGCGACGAGAACGAGGCAAAGAAGCTGTCACGAGCGGCCTTGGAAGTGCTGGCGATCATCGCGTATCACCAGCCGGTGACTCGCGCTGAGATCGAAGACATCAGAGGGGTGCAGACCTCCCGTGGCACGCTTGATGTGCTGATGGAGGCTGGCTGGGTTCGCTTTCGCGGTCGCAGGCGCACGCCCGGTCGCCCCGTCACGTTAGGCACGACGCGCGATTTCCTTGACCATTTCGGCCTGGAGGAGATCCGTGATTTGCCTGGCCTTGAAGAATTGAAGGGCGCGGGATTGCTCTCCGGTCGCATACCGGCCAATTTCAATGTACCATCGCCTGCGATGAACGACGAGTTGACCGAGGACGAAGATCCGATAACGCAACTCGATCTTGAAGAACTCGGTCTGCTTGCGCCTGGTGGCGCCTCCGAAGACTAGGCGGATTGACCTTTGTTCCGTCACGCATTTCGAAAACAACGCCGATCACGGTTTTTCGAATGTGTATTCTCTTGTCACAGACGGCGATACCGTGACATTAAGCGACAATCTACAGGGAACTTTGATGTTGGAATTGGTGTAGGAAACTCTTACATCAAGGAACATCGCAAAAGGGAGTTAGCGTAATGGGTTCTTTTAGCATGTGGCACTGGCTGATCGTTTTAGCCATCGTGCTGTTGTTGTTCGGTCGCGGCAAGATTCCGGAACTGATGGGCGATGTTGCCAAGGGCATCAAGAGCTTCAAGAAGGGCATGAACGACGAAGACAGCACGCCCGAGACCACGGCTGGCAAGACCGTCGATCACAAGGCCGACGAAACCAAGTAATCACCTCCGGGCAAACGTAGCCCCCACGTTTCCCGTCCAGGAGCCTTGAATGTTCGATATTGGTTGGACCGAGCTGCTTGTCATCGCGGTCGTACTGATCGTGGTGGTTGGTCCGAAGGACTTGCCGCCGATGCTGCGTGCGTTCGGCAAGATGACCCAGCGTGCGCGCAAGGTCGCAGGCGAGTTTCGCGCGCAGTTCGACGAGGCGCTCCGTGAAGCCGATCTGGACGATGTGCGCCAGACGCTCGCTGATGCGCAGAAGTTGAACCCCGTCAACAGTTTGCGCGATGCCATGAATCCGCTTCGGCAGATGGGCAACGAGATCAAGGCCGACCTGCAAAAGGCGACGACGGTGGAGAAAAAGACCGAGGTTCCGGCTGCTGCCGTGTCGGTGCCTGAGCCGTCGATGAGCCTGCCGGAGACGCCGCCGGTGGTAGCGCCGCCGCCGGCCGCAGTCTCGGAGCCGGTCGTGGCGGCAACAAGCCCGGTAACGGCGACTGTCCAAGAGAAGCCGAAAGCAGTTCGCAAGCCGCGTGCTAAGGCAGAACCTGCGACGGTTGCCGCTCCAATCGAGAAGCCCAAGCGGGCTTCGACGAAGCCTGCGACCGTCAAGAAGACAGCGGCGGTTGCCGCCACAGCCGCTCCGAAGAAGACGGCAGCAAAGAAGAAGAAGGACGACGCATGAGCGGTGAAATCGAAGATAAGCCGCAGCCATTGATCGAACACTTGATGGAGCTGCGTACGCGGCTGATGTGGTCGATCGGTGCGTTTTTCGTTGCGTTCATCGCCTGCTTCATATTCGCCAAGCACCTCTTCAATGTCCTGGTCTACCCATACAAATGGGCCGTGACCTGGGCGAAGCTGGATGTGTCCAAGGCGCAGCTCATTTACACCGCGCCGCAAGAGTTCTTCTTCACGCAGGTGAAGGTCGCCATGTTCGGCGGCCTAGTCATCGCGTTTCCGATTATCGCGGCTCAGATCTACAAGTTCGTGGCGCCCGGCCTCTACAAGAACGAGCGCGCCGCCTTCCTGCCGTTTTTGGTCGCGTCGCCGATCCTGTTTCTGATGGGCGCTTCGCTCGTCTACTTCTTCTTCACGCCGATGGTCATGTGGTTCTTCCTGACCATGCAGCAGGCGCCGGGTGAGGGCGATGTTGCGATCTCCCTGCTTCCCAAGGTCTCCGAATATCTCAGCCTGATCATGACGCTGGTGTTTTCGTTTGGCCTCGTTTTCCAGCTTCCAGTGATCACCACGCTACTCGCCCGCGTTGGCCTGTTGACGTCCCAATGGCTTGCCGAGAAGCGCAAGTTTGCGATCGTGCTTGCCTTTATCGTTGCAGCGGTGCTGACGCCGCCTGATCCGATGTCCCAGATCGGCCTTGCGCTGCCGACCATCCTTCTCTACGAGATTTCCATCTACGCGGCGCGACTCGTGGAGCGCCAGCGTGCCCGCGAGGCGGTCGAAGAGGCTGAGGGAACCACGGACGTTGCCAAGACGGACAACGTCTGACGATCTCCCTCAATGAGCGCTTCCAAGCATCCGGTCGAGGCCCAGCCGGGCGTTGGCCGGGTTATCTTTTTTACAACGACCTGGAACGACGATGCTCGATATCAAATGGATCCGTGAGAATCCCGAAGCGCTCGATGCGGCACTTGCCAAGCGTGGTGCCGAGCCTTTGTCTGAAAGCCTGATCGCGGTCGATGAAAAACGCCGCTCGTCCATTCAGAAGGTCCAGGACATGCTGTCCCGCCGCAATGCCGCCTCCAAGGAGATCGGCGCTGCGATGGCACAGAAGAACAGTGAGCTTGCCGAAAAACTCAAGGCTGAAGTGGCCGACCTGAAGGTGCTGCTGCCGAACGCCGAAGAGGACGAGCGACAGGCGACCGACGAACTGAATGACGCGCTGTCGCGCATTCCGAACGTCCCGCATGACGACGTACCGGTCGGCAACGACGAGCACGACAATGTCGTTGCCCGGATCGTCGGAGAGAAGCCGCGCTGGAATCACACGCCGAAGGAACACTTCGAGATCGGCGAAGCGCTCGGCTACATGGATTTCGAGCGGGCTGCCAAGCTGTCGGGATCGCGCTTCACCGTGCTCACTGGTCCGCTCGCTCGGCTAGAACGTGCGCTCGGTCAGTTCATGATCGACCTGCATACCGGCGAGCACGGCTATACTGAAGTCAGCTCTCCGCTGATGGTCCGCGACGATGCCATGTTCGGTACCGGGCAGTTGCCGAAGTTTGCGGAAGACCTGTTCAAGACGACGGATGGCCGCTGGCTGATCCCGACCGCCGAGGTGACGCTCACCAATCTTGTCTCTGGCGAAATCCTCGATCAGGAAAAGCTGCCGCTCCGTTTCACCGCGCTGACACCGTCTTTCCGTTCGGAAGCGGGCTCGGCCGGC
This sequence comes from Rhizobium sp. BK661, assembly GCF_024808825.1. Classification (NCBI taxonomy): domain Bacteria; kingdom Pseudomonadati; phylum Pseudomonadota; class Alphaproteobacteria; order Hyphomicrobiales; family Rhizobiaceae; genus Rhizobium; species Rhizobium sp. BK661. The sequence goes on from NZ_JANTYT010000009.1 coordinate 42,270, forward strand.
CGCGATACGCGTGGCATGCTGCGCCAGCATCAGTTCTGGAAGTGCGAACTCGTCTCGATTACCGATGCTGAAAGCTCGCTTGCCGAACACGAGCGCATGACGGCTTGTGCCGAAGAGGTCTTGAAGCGTCTCGGCCTGCATTTCCGTACGATGACGCTCTGCACCGGCGATATGGGCTTTGGTGCGCGCAAGACCTACGACCTCGAGGTCTGGCTGCCCGGGCAGAATACCTATCGCGAAATCTCGTCCTGCTCGGTCTGCGGCGATTTCCAGGCGCGTCGTATGAATGCGCGCTATCGCGGCAAGGAAGACAAGGCGACGAAGTTCGTTCACACGCTGAATGGCTCCGGTACGGCCGTCGGTCGCTGCTTGATTGCGGTTCTGGAGAACTATCTGAATGAGGATGGTTCCGTGACGATTCCAGATGCGCTGCTGCCATACATGGGCGGCTTGAAGAAGATCGAACGGGCGGCTTGAACCAATGCGCATTCTGCTCACCAACGACGACGGCATTCACGCAGAAGGCCTCGCGGCGCTGGAGCGGATTGCACGGACACTCTCCGACGACGTCTGGATTGTCGCGCCGGAGACGGATCAGAGCGGCCTCGCTCATTCGCTGAGCCTTTCCGAGCCGTTGCGGCTTCGCAAGATTTCCGACAGGCATTTCGCGCTGCGCGGAACGCCTACCGATTGCGTCATCATGGGCATCAAGCAAGTCATGGACATTAAGCCGGATCTGGTGCTTTCAGGCGTCAATTCTGGCTCGAACGTCGCCGACGATATCACCTATTCGGGCACCGTCGCCGGCGCCATTGAAGGCACGCTGCAGGGTGTCCGCTCTGTTGCATTGAGCCAGGCCTACCTGCACCAAGACGGCGCAAGGACAGTCCCCTGGGAGGTCTGTGAGGCACACGCCCCGGTGCTCCTCGATAAACTGATGACGCTCGAATTGCCCGTTGGGACGTTCCTGAACCTGAACTTTCCGAATTGCAGGCTCGAGGAAGTCGAGGGTGTCGAAGTGACGGCACAAGGTAAGCTCGCCTTCAATTTGCAGGTCGATGAACGGGCGGATGGACGCGGCTTTCCATACTACTGGCTCAGGTTCGGCGAGCGTGCCGGCGCCTTCACCGCAGGCACGGATATTCACGCTTTGAAGCATCGCAAGATTTCGGTAACTCCTTTGAAACTGGATTTGACTGATTATTCCGTACAGGACCGCGTGGCGCGGGCGCTTTCGGGTACGGAGTAGATCGCTTTGACTGCACGGTTGGTGGAGAAGGAAGGCTTTGCGGCGCTTGTGTTGAGGCTGCGAGCCGAGGGTGTATCCGATCTGGACCTGCTGACGGCGGTGGAGCAGACGCCGCGGTCATTGTTCGTGCCGCCCCAGTTTGCCGAGCAGGCCTATTCCAGCCGCACGATACCGATCGAATGCGGCTCCTTTATTGAAGGCGTGGATTTCGCGGTCAGGGTTCTGCATCACTTGAAAATCAAGCCGGGGCAACGTGTCCTAGAGGTCGGCACGGGCAGCGGCTTCATGTCCGCCGTCATGGCGCGCATGGCCGAACGCGTGCTGACGATCGACCGCTACAAGACGTTGACGACAAACGCGCAGCGCCGTCTCGATTCGCTTGGGCTCCGGAATGTCATTATTCGCCAGGCCGATGGCAGCGCTGGCCTGCAAGGTGAGGGGACGTTCGACCGGATTCTGGTCACCGCTGCGTTCAACGCGATGCCGCGGTTCTACACCGACCAGCTTGTTTCCGGCGGTTCGATGATCGCCCCTTTGATGATTTCCGAGAATGAGTGTCGCCTGGTGCGGCTTACAAAAACGGGCAGCCGCTTCGAGCGCGAAGAACTGTTCGACACGCCTTATCTCCCGATCGTGCCGCGGCTGGCTTCGCAACTTTGAGGCGATCCGCCTGTTGGTGTTGCTATGGTTAGCAATCTCTCAAAAAAATCTCGCGAATTTCGGCACCTTAACCGCGTGGTAATACTAACGCGCTTTAATAAACCCACAAATGGTTGCGTTCATCAGTGGGTCGAGTCATGCGTTTCAGTCTTTCGCCAAGAGTAGGCAAGTCTGCCGGTAATGTCCTGATAGCGGCTTTGCTGGCGAGTACAGTAGCGGGTTGCAGTTCCGATGTGACACGTTTCGGTGGTCTTTTCTCGTCGTCCGGTCAGGATCAGATGACGACCAATTCCATTCCGCGCAGAAACATGAGTGGCCTACAAGCCGATCCTGTTCCACAGGCAGATCTTGCCCAGGGTGGCTATGCTGCGAACAACCAAGCGATGAACCAGCCTTATCCGGCCCAGCCAGCTTACGGCGCCTCCAGCGCCCGGATGGCCTCTGCACCCGTCTCAGTTCAGCGTTCGGAGCTTGCTGCGCCGTCCGCAGTAGCGCCGGCCGCGCCGTCCAGGGAAAAGCAGGTCGCACTCGCTCAACCGTTTCCCGCTGCCGCGGCTCCGAAGAAGTCGGCGCCAATTCTCGTTCCGCCAAAGGCGGCAACCGACTCGATCGTTACCGGCACGACACCCAAGGTTTCCGGCTGGTCAGCAAACAACGCGCCGTCCGTTACCCTTCGCCCGGGTGAAAGCATTACGACGCTCGCCAATCGCTATGGTGTGCCGGAAAAGGAAATCCTCAGGGTCAACGGCTTCAAGACTGCCGCTGCCGCCAAGCCCGGTCAGATCATCCTGATCCCGACCCTCAACGGTGGCAATGCCGCCAAGGCATCTGCCCAGACGGCAGATCTCTCCAAGGGTGGCCACCTGCCGCAGCCTGGTAAACAGCAGGAACAGAACGTTGCGGTCGTGCCGGGCGCGAACTCCGCCCGCGACAAGTCGATCGCAAATGCGGATTCGTCCGGCAAGCTTTCGGCCGGTGCAGGCAAAGGGCCGAAGGGCGCCGGCGGCACTTACGTCGTCAAGCCGGGCGACTCGCTTGCCAAGATCGCCAAGGCGACGGGCACCAGCATCGACGATCTGAAGGCTGCCAATAATCTGTCGGCCGGTTCGATCCGCATCGGCCAGGAGCTCAATCTGCCGGGCGCTTCGCGGGATGGCATGAAGACGGCTTCCATTCCGGCGAAGGCAGAGCCGAAGCCGGTCGCGGAGCCCGCCTCCGCAACGTCGACTGCGGCTGCACAGCCGGCAACCTACAAGGCTCCTGTTGCCACCGAGACGGTGGACGAGGCGGCCAAGAAGGAAGTGGCGTCCGCAGCACCTGAGGCAACCGGCATCGGCAAATATCGCTGGCCGGTCCGTGGAGCCGTCATTGCGGCCTACGGCGCCAACGTCAACGGCAGCCGCAACGATGGTATCGACATTTCCGTGCCGCAGGGTACGCCGATCAAGGCCGCCGAAAACGGCGTGGTGATCTATGCAGGCAACGGCCTGAAGGAACTCGGCAACACGGTTCTCGTCCGCCACGACGACGGGACGGTCACTGTCTACGGCAATGCCGATACCCTGAGCGTCACCCGCGGCCAGAAGATCCAGCGCGGCCAGACGGTTGCCGTCTCCGGGATGAGCGGCAGCGTCAAGCAGCCGCAGGTCCACTTCGAAGTCCGCAAGGATGCGACTCCGGTCAACCCGATTACTTTCCTCGAATAGGTATTGCGTCCGAGGGTGCTCAAAAGCCCGGCCTCAAAGCCGGGCTTTTGTCATTGGGCGCGGTCGAGCGCGATACGCATCCGGCCGGCGAGATCCTGAATGTACTGCCAGGCGACGCGGCCGGAACGCGCACCACGGGTCGTCGCCCATTCCAGCGCCTCCGCATGCATTTTCTCGCGATCGACCGGCAGCTTGAAATGGTCAGCATAGCCGTCGATCATCGTCAGATAGTCGTCCTGGCTGCATTTGTGGAAGCCAAGCCAAAGGCCAAACCGGTCCGATAGCGAAACCTTTTCCTCAACCGCTTCGGAGGGATTGATCGCCGTTGACTGCTCGTTCTCCATCATGTGACGCGGGAGCAGGTGGCGGCGGTTCGAGGTCGCATAGAAGAGGACGTTGTCCGGTCGACCTTCCACGCCGCCGTCAAGGGCTGCCTTGAGCGATTTGTATGCCGTATCATCGTGATCGAACGAGAGATCGTCGCAGAAGACGATGACACGGTGCGGCGTGTCCTTGAGAAGATCGAGCAGTGTGGGGAGGCTCGCAATGTCTTCGCGATGCACTTCCACCAGCTTCAGCGATACTCCACTCTCGCGTCGCACGTCTTCGTGAACAGCCTTGACGAGCGAGGACTTGCCCATACCGCGCGCACCCCAAAGGAGAACATTGTTTGCCGCATAGCCTTCGGCAAAGCGCACCGTATTCTCGTGCAGGATGTCCCGCACGCGGTCGACGCCGCGGATCAGCTTCAGGGCCACGCGATTCGGGCGAGCAATCGGTTGGAGGTGCTGGCGGGCAGGGGACCAGACGAAGCAGTCTGCCGCGCTCCAGTCGTTGATCGCCGGCGCCGGACCAGCCAACCGGTCGATGGCGTCCGCCAGCCGGCGCAGCTCTGCCAGAATGGCGTTGTTGACGTCTTCGGCCATGGGCCTTCCTCCTGAATTCTGGTTGCGACCAGCGTGCTGTGTCTTTTGCCTGCGGCGTAGCATGGCCTTTTGAGAGCGGAAAGGTTATGAGGCAGCGGAATCGGTACGGTTTCCGGCTCTTTCTGTTGCATTCGCAAAGACCATAATTATAGTCCGGCCACCCGAGAAAAGGCGGAGTTCCGCCACCGGAAAGTTTTGAGGAGTTTAGCATGTTCATCACCCCGGCATTTGCCCAGGCTGCCACCGACACCGCGGCGTCGCCGTTCGGCTCTGGCCTTGAAATGATCATCCTTTTCGTGCCGCTGATGGTCGTCTGGTACTTCCTGCTGATCCGTCCGCAGCGCGCGCAGGCCAAGAAGCGTGAAGAAACGCTGAAGGCGATCCGTCGCGGCGATCAGGTTGTCACCGGTGGCGGTCTCGTTGGCAAGGTTACCAAGGTTGTTGACGACAAGGAGCTCGAAGTGGAAATTGCGGACGGCGTTCGCGTTCGCGTCGTCCGCACCGGCATTACGGAAGTTCGCGTAAAGGGCGAGCCGGTCAAGGCGGACGCTGCATAATATTGCAAATCCAGCTGTGAACCGGATTGGGCCGGGTCGGAAATAGTCGAGAGAAAATGCATCGTTTTTCCCGCCTGAAGGCCGTTCTGATCCTGGTTCTGGTAGCGGTGGCCGCGGTAATCGCGGCCCCAAATCTGTTATCGAACGCGCAGCGCTCTACGCTGCCTGCATGGCTGGCCGGTAGCCGCGTTGTCCTCGGCCCTGATGTCCAGGGCGGCTCCCATCTGCTTCTCCAGATTGAACGCGCCGATATCGTGAAGGATCGGCTGGAGCGCACGGTAGCGGATGTTCGCGGCAAGTTGCGCGAAGCCAACATTCGCTACACCGGCCTGACTGGCACAGACCAGGATATCACCGTCAAGATTACCGATGTGAGCCAAGTGGATGCTGCCGTCCACGCGTTAGACCCGCTGACAGTGGCGACAAAAAGTGGCTGGTTCGGAGGCTCTGTCCAGAATGTATCCCTGCAGAAGGGCAACGACGGACAACTTTCGTTGCGAATTTCCGACAACAACATCGACGAGGGCACCGTAGCCGCTCAGGCGCAGTCCCTGGCGGTCGTAGAGCGGCGCATCGCCGGCCTTGGGATAACGGATTTTTCCGTTCGCGCCGATGGTAACGACCGTATCGACGTCAAGGCCCTCGGCTCCATCGACGTGGAGCGGCTGAAGAACATTTTGAATGAGCCTGCCCAGCTTTCAGTTCGGCTGATCGATGAAACTATGTCCGGGCAGCAAGCTCTTGCCGGTCGCTGGCCGGCGACATCGGAGGTGCTCTACTCGCTTGACGATCCGCCCGTTCCGTACCTCGTCGATCGAACGGATTTCGTCACGGGCAAGAATCTGGCGGATGTCCAAGCGGTTGCCGATGCGCAAGCGGATGCGGTCGCGATCACCTACAAGCTGGATGCTGAAGGGACCGAGCAGCTCGCACAGAAGACGCGCCAGAACATTGGCCGGCACCTTGCCATACTCTTCGATGATCAGGTCATGGCGGCGCCGCTGATCAATGCACCAATCCTGGATGGGACCGGACGGGTTCCTGTCAGTTTCAGCGAGGATGGAGCTCGCGATCTTGCGCTGATGTTGCGAAGTGGCGCCCTGCCGGCGACATTGACGACCGTGGAAGAGCGCACCGTCAGCCCGGCCCTCGGCGCGGAATCGAAGCGCGCCGGTCTGGTGGCTGGCTTTGTCGCCGCAATCCTTGTTACCGGTTTGATGTTTGCCTTCTATCGCAAGCTGGGCATCATCGCCGGTATTTCGCTGGTCCTGAATCTCCTCCTGATTCTCGCCGTGTTAAGCGTGATCGGCGCAACACTGACGCTGCCCGGCCTCGCAGGCATTGTCTTGATCATAGGCATGGCGGTCGATGCCAATGTGCTCGTCTACGAGCGCATCAGGGAAGAGGCGAAAGCAGGCCATTCCTTCGCGGACGCGATCGATAACGGGTTTTCGCGTGCATTCCTGACGATCCTTGACGCCAATGTCACGATCGTCATTGCGGCAGTCATTCTCTACTACCTCGGCAGCGATACCGTTCGCGGTTTTGCGGTAACGCTCGCGGCGGGGATTCTGACGACTGTCTTTACCACCTTCACGCTGACGCGCTGGATCGTCGTTACCTGGCTTCACCGCAAGCATCCGAGGCACCTGCCCAGGGATGTGCAGACGGGCATCTTCGATCATGCCAAGATCCGGTTCATGGGCATACGGCGCTACACGTTCACGGTGTCGGCGGCACTTTCGATCCTGGCCATGATCGGCTTTGCAACGCTTGGCGCAAATCTTGGGGTGGATTTTGCCGGCGGGTCGTTGGTGGAGGTCAAGGCGAAGCAAGGAAATGCCGATCCGGATGATATTCGCGCCCGTCTCGGTGACCTGAACATTGGGGACATCGAGGCACGCCGCCTATCCGACGCATCGACAGCGCTGGTTCGTATTCAGTCGCAGGGCGGTGGCGAGAATGCCGAACAGTCGGCGATGACGTTGCTACGCGATGAGTTGGCGGACGACTACGAAATCCGTCGGGTCGAGGTCGTCGGCCCTGCCGTGTCCGGAGAGCTGACCAGGGCCGCGACATTCGGCCTCCTTGGTTCGCTTGCCGTCATTTTGTTTTACATCTGGCTCCGCTTCGAATGGCAGTTCGCGGTCGGTGCGATCATCGCGACGCTCCACGATATCATCCTGACGCTTGGCCTCTTCGTGTTGACCGGTATGGAATTCAATCTGACAAGCGTTGCGGCTATCCTGACGATCGTTGGCTATTCGCTCAACGATACGGTCGTGGTCTACGACCGAATGCGCGAGAACCTGAAACGCTATCGCAAGATGCCCATGCCGATCCTGATTGACGCTTCCATCAATCAGACCCTGTCGCGCACGGTTCTGACGGCGGCGACAACATTGCTCGCGCTGCTAGCGCTCTGCCTTTTCGGCGGTGAGGTGATCCGCCCCTTCGCCTTTGTAATGCTATTCGGCGTTGCCATCGGCACCTTTTCCTCCATTTACATAGCCGCGCCCGTGCTGATCGCGTTCAAGCTCCGCCCGGACGCGATCGATAGCGACCAACATGAGAAAGTGGCCGAGCCGGAGACAAACCCCGGCAATCCGGCAGTGTGAGAATATGGCAAGAGGCATAGAAATCCGCGAGGCGCATTTTCCAGGACGTGCGCCCATCGACACTTACGGCAATGGCGGCTTCCGTTTCGCCGATATGTCCCACCGCGGGTCCATCCTGTGCCTGCCATCCGGCATTTATGGCTGGGACATGGATGCGTCGAAGCCACTGTCGATCGAGAATTTTCAAAAGGTGATCGACGAGGCTGCCGAGATCGAGGTACTGTTGATCGGCACCGGAGATGATATGCGCCCGATTCCGGCCGATCTGAAGGCGGCGTTGAAGGCCGCGGGTATTTCATCGGATCCCATGAATACCGGTGCCGCAGTTCGGACCTTCAACATCATGCTGATGGAATCCCGCGCGGTTGCCGCGGCATTGATAGCGGTCTGACAATGGCCGATCAGTCTTTGACGAACCAGGATCTTTGCCTGGCGACGCTCCGCGACAATGACCGCGACCGCTACCTTGCCTGCCTGCTGTCGCCGCAGGAGAAGCGCGGCGCTCTCGCAGCGCTCTACGCCTTCAATGCCGAGCTTGCGCGTATTCGCGATCTGGTGCACGAGCCGCTTCCCGGTGAAGTGCGCATGCAGTACTGGCGGGACCTGTTGGAAGGCAACGCCCACGGGTCCACCCAGGCAAATCCGATTGCCTCAGCCCTATTGACTGCCGTGGATGACCACCGCCTGCCGAAACAGACGCTCGTGAACATGGTCGATGCTCGTATCTTCGATCTCTACGACGATCCGATGGAGACGCGCGTCTCGCTCGAGGGATATGCCGGCGAAACGGCATCGGCTCTCATTCAACTGGCTAGCTTGGTACTTGCACCGACCGAGGCTGCCGCTTCCGCAGAAGCCGCCGGACACGCAGGCGTTGCCCAAGCGATCGCCGGTCTTCTGCTTCTGATGCCGTTGCATCGCCACCGCGGGCAACTCTACGTTCCGCTTGAAATCCTGTCAGCGACAGGACTTGACCGCGAAACATTTCTCGCCGGTGAAGATAGGGCACGGATCTCCGCAGCGATCGAAGCCTTTGCGGGGCTCGGCCGCGACCATCTCGCGAAGGCGAGAAGCGTCGCAATAGCTCCGAACGTGTTTCCGGCCTTCCTGCCAGCTGCTCTGGCAGAGCCGGTCCTCATCACAGCTCAGAAGGCCGGCGCAGGACTGTTCGAACGTCAGCTTCAACAGTCGCAGTTGCGGCGCCAGACACGCATGCTGCTTGCGATGATGCGCAAGAAAATCTGATCCTGTTTAAACTCGCGCAAGGCTCGTGTGTTATAACGACGCCATTGCCGTTTTTGATCGGAGAGGGACGTGAGCATAATCGTCTGGGCCGTTATTTTCGCGATCGTCATCTTCATCGCCTTCATCTCGACGCGGATGGCCGCGCAGAACAAGGAAGATGGCCTTCACGATACCGGGCTCGCCATCATCGAATTCAACCGCGCTTTCCCGAATGAAGCAATCCGCCAGCTGCAGGCGACCGCCAACGGGCAGGCAGTGTTCGTGCGCCTGCATGACAACAAGGCTGGCTACATGCGCAGCATGCAGAGGCACTATTCATGCCACGTCATTGAACCGGGCAGGGTGCGCGTTCTAAGCTCGGAAACCGGCAGAGGTCTCAGCATTGAGTTCCTTGACGCGCCGCATCAGAGCGGTACGTTCGAATTCGCGTCCGCCAGGGAAGCGTCGGAGGTCTCTCTCTGGCTCCTTGGCAACTATGTGGCGGAGCCGGACAAGGCCCTGCCGCCCCATAACTCCACAATCGCAGACCGCCACTAAGGAAGCTGGCGCTGCTATTTCCGTGGATGCTGCGGCGCCTCGCGCGAGGCGTTGCTGCGGCCGTTTTGCCGTTGCCTACGGCCTGAAATAGGCGCAAGATTTAGGCTCATCCGGTAAAGTTTGAGTTTGTATTCAAAAGCGCTATGGGAGGTGCGTGATGCTTGCAATCAATGATACCGCTCCGGATTTCGAAGCCCAGACAACCGAAGGCAAGATCAGTTTTCACGAATGGATGGGCAATTCCTGGGCGGTGCTGTTTTCGCATCCGAAGGACTTTACGCCCGTATGCACGACCGAACTCGGCTATATGGCCCGGATCAAGCCTGAATTCGACAGGCGCGGCGTGAAGATCATCGGCCTATCCGTCGATCCGCTTGAGCGCCATGCCAGTTGGATGAAGGATATCGAGGAAACGCAGGGTTATCGTCCCAACTATCCGATGATCGCCGACGTCGATTACACGGTGTCGAAGCGCTACAACATGCTGCCTGCGCTGGTATCCGGTGATCCAACAGAGCGCACGCCGGCCGATAACCAGACCGTACGCAATATTTTCGTGATCGGCCCTGACAAGAAGATCAAGCTCGTTATGGTCTATCCCATGACAACCGGTCGCAATTTTGATGAGGTGCTGCGGGTCATCGATTCCTTGCAACTCACTGCAAAGCACAAGGTCGCCACGCCGGTGAACTGGAAGAACGGGGAGGACGTGATCATTGCCGGTTCTGTTTCCGACGAGGACGCGAAGAAGCAGTATCCGCAGGGTTGGCGGGCCCCAAAACCCTATATCAGGATCGTGCCGCAGCCGCACGGATAGTCGCTCGCAAACCATGTCGCCACGAAGGAGGTGGGGATGATCTTCCGGCAGCTGTTCGATCCGGTATCGAGCACCTATTCCTATTTGCTGGCAAGTCGGAAGGGGGGCGAGGCACTGATCATCGATCCAGTGCTGGAAAGGGTCGAGCGCTACCTCCAGCTCATCCACGAGCTTGATCTAAAGCTGGTCAAGGCCGTGGATACCCATCTCCATGCCGACCACATCACCGGTCTTGGCGCGCTGCGCGACAAGACCCATTGCATCACCGTGATGGGAGAGCAGACAAAGGCCGATGTCGTCTCGATGCGTCTCTCCGACAATGACACGCTGACGATCGAAGGGCTCTCCCTCGATGTGATCTATACGCCGGGCCATACGGACGATTCCTACAGTTTCGTCCTGCCTGACCGCGTATTCACCGGCGACACGCTGCTGATCCGCGGTACCGGCAGGACTGATTTCCAGAATGGCGATCCCAGGGCTCAGTACGAGTCGATCTTCGGGCGGCTTCTGAAGCTTCCCGAATCGACCTTGGTTTTCCCGGCGCATGACTACAAGGGAGATACAGTCTCCACCATCGGCGAGGAAAGGGCATTCAACCCCCGCCTGCAGGTGAAGTCAGCCGAAGAATATGCCGAGCTGATGAACAATCTGAAGCTTGCAAACCCGAAGATGATGGATGTCGCTGTCCCGGCCAACATAAAGGTCGGAATGAACCAGGACAACGTCATGCGCCACGGCTGGGCGCTGACGGCGCAGCAAGCGCGGGGCGTCGTCGGTCTCGGAGATGTCGCGCTGATCGATCTGCGCGAGAATGCCGAGCGACAGCGAAACGGCACGATTCCCGGGTCGTTGCACGTTCCCTATCCTTCGCTCGAGGAAAGCATAGGTGCCGGTGGGACGCTCCATGAACTGGCAACGTCAACCCGCAAGAGGCTGCTCTTCTATTGTGCCTTTGGTGAACGATCGGCAATGGCAGTGCAGGCAGCCCATGATGCCGGCCTTCCGCTGGCCTTTCATATTCAAGGCGGCATTGACGCCTGGAAGAAGGCCGACGGACCAATCGCGCATTGAGGGCAGCGTGAAGAGGGATACGATGGAACCGCGGTCAATTCTGACATGTCCCATCTGCGGCCACCGGGCGCTGGAGACTATGCCGGTTGACGCGTGCGTCTGTCGCTATGATTGTCGAAGCTGCGGAACAACGCTCACGCCGAAGCAAGGCGATTGCTGCGTCTTTTGCTCATACGGATCCGTTCCCTGTCCACCGGTTCAGGCCTGCAGGACAACCGTTCCGTCATCACGCTAGGTGGAGGATCGCCGCGTAGTGGTCTGGTGAGAGATCCTCCACGTGCGAAAGCCGGCCGCCTCAACGACCGCGCGGACAGAATCGGCTGACATGCGCATTTCGGTTCGCGGTCCGCGTGGGCTGCCAGGGACAACCGTTTCCTCCCGCTGCACCGGATGCTAGCTGGCGATGCAGAACAACTCGCCTCGTCTCAGAACTGCCCTAACGGAATGTGAAAGTCTCGTTTGGTCAGGAACGCCGTGGAACGTATTGGCCATCAAGACAAATCGCCCGGCTCGTCGAAAGACGATAACCTTGAGAATGCTGCTGCCCAGCGCCGATCAGGCACTCTCCGCGAGTTTGACGTCGAGGCCCAACCAGCTCGCACAATCGCCAAGCGCGCGCCTAGCGATCAACTGGCGCTTCATGATGGTCTTGTCCTTGCCGCGGAAACGCTTGACGCCTTCGGGTTTTACGATCGAACCGGGCTCGAGTTCGGGAAAGAGGCCGAAATTGATGTTCATCGGCTGGAACGATCGCTTGCCAGGCTCCTCGTCGTTGACGATGTGGCCACCGGTGATGTGGCCGAGCAGCGAGCCGAGCGCTGTCGTTGCGGGCGGCAGTGAAACGTCCTCTCCCTTGCGCTCGGCTGCGGCGAACCGGCCGGCCATCAACCCGACGCTTGCGCTTTCGACATAGCCTTCGCATCCGGTGATCTGACCGGCGAAGCGCAGTCCTCGGCGCGACTTGAGAGTGAGCGACGGGTCGAGCAGTGTCGGCGAATTAATGTAGGTATTCCGATGGAGGCCGCCGAGGCGGGCAAATTCCGCATTCTGCAGTCCCGGGATCATCCGAAAGATATCAGCCTGGGCGCCGTATTTCAGCTTCGTCTGGAATCCGACCATGTTGTAGAGCGTGCCGAGCGCGTTGTCCTGCCGCAGTTGTACGACCGCATAGGCCTTGACGGTCGGGTTGTGAGCATTGGTCAGGCCCATCGGCTTCATGGGGCCGTGGCGAAGCGTCTCGCGGCCACGCTCGGCCATCACCTCGATCGGAAGGCAGCCATCGAAATAGGGCGTGCCTTCCCATTCCTTGAAGCCGACAGTGTCACCGGCAATCAGGGCGTCGACGAAAGCATTGTATTGCTCTTCGGTCATCGGGCAGTTGATATAGTCCTTGCCGGTGCCTCCGGGGCCGACCTTGTCGTAGCGCGACTGGTACCAGCAGATATCCATGTCGATGCTGTCGCGATGAACGATCGGCGCGATCGCATCGAAGAAGGCGAGCGCGTTGGCACCCGTCTCGGCCTGGATGGCGTTTGCGAGGGCAGGGGCCGTCAGAGGACCGGTCGCAACGATCGCAAGATCCCATTCCTTCGGCGGCAAGCCGGTCACTTCTTCACGAACGACCGTTATCAATGGGTGGTCCTGGATCGCTTTGGTAACGGCGTCCGAGAAACCATCGCGGTCGACGGCCAGTGCGCCACCGGCGGGAACCTGGTGCTTGTCGGCGCATGCCATGATCAGCGACCCCGCCATGCGCATCTCGGCATGGATGACGCCGACCGCATTGCTGGTCGCGTCGTCCGAGCGGAAGGAATTGGAGCAGACGAGCTCGGCCAGGCCGTCGGTCTTGTGAGCGTCGGTGCCGCGCACACCGCGCATCTCGTGCAGGATGACAGGCACGCCGGCATTTGCGATCTGCCAGGCCGCCTCTGAGCCGGCGAGCCCGCCGCCGACCACATGGATGGGAGAATGGGAAGAGGTCTTGTTCATGCGCGGCTGATTACCACGCTGGGCCGGCGCAGGAAACCGAAGAATTGCGAGGGCTCGATGCCCTCATATATCCAACTCCAGCCGGGCGCCTGTGTCGCTCGCCGCGGGCACGGCGCAACAGATCAGCGCTTCGTCATCGGCGACGTCCGCGGTCGGCTCCTTGATATAGGCGACGGAACCTGACAGGATTTTCGTCCTGCAGCTTCCGCAATTGCCGAGGCGACAGCTGAACTCGGGCGCCAAGCCGCGCGCTTCGGCAAGCTCCAGTAACGTGCCCGATCCCGGCTCCCAGCGCGCTTCCTTTCCGGAGTGCATGAAATAGACCGGCTGCGGTTCCTCGGCGGTGCGTGCGGACCACCTCGTGGTCTCGTCCCCCGACCGCTGGAGCGATGCGGGGCCAAACGCTTCCGCATGGATTCGTCCATCGGCAACATTCAATCCGCGCAGGCCATCATAGACTGACTGCATGAAACCTGTTGGACCGCAAAGATAGAAGTCATAATCGTTGAACGGCAACACGCTGGTCAGCAGCGTCATGTCAACGCGCCCCTGCTGTTCGTAGTCTTCGCCGCCGACCGTATCACTCGCATCACTGAGTAGCCGGACCAGCTTGACGACGCCACCGGCCGCGGCGGCGAGGGCATGAAGCTCGGCATCAAAGGCGCGATCCTGTTTGTTGTGAGCCGAATAGATCAGCCAGGTCGGCCGTATCCGCCGCGTACGCAATCCTTCGTAGACGATGTGCCGAAGCATCGCGAGCAGCGGTGTGATGCCAATGCCCGCCGCCAACAGGACGGCTGGGCGTCTCTCCGCGGCGTCGATCGTGAACGCGCCGGCGGGCGCGCGGACATCGATGATGTCGCCTTCTCGGATAACGTCGTGGAGATGCGTCGAAACTAGCCCCTCTCGCTTGACGCTGATGCGATACACGCTGTCGGAGGGAGCAGAGGATATCGTGTAAGTACGAACCAGCGGCGAGCCAGCTCCCGCTATGTTGACGCGAATGGGCAAATGCTGCCCAGCGATATGGGGAACGATCCCGCCCGCATCTGTAGGCTCAAGATAGAATGAGCGCACGCTTGCGCTTTCCCGAACGACGCGGGCAACGCGGAACGGCCGCCAGCCCTTGGCAAGGGCCGTCGCGCGAAGTCGAGCGGCGGCATCATTCCAGCTTCCGGTCATCAGGGAATTGGGTGACTGGCCATCAGCACGCGAACGCCAGCGGAGCGGCAGCGCGCCCGCTCTGTGGACGATCTGACTCGGACGAAAACACCATAGCCGTTCGGCTCCCTGGAAAGCCGCGATTTCAGGTGACTCCAGTATGACCCAAGCTTCACCCGAGAGTTGGAGTAGATCGCCGCTCTCAAAATCCGCGAAGACGAGCCCGGCCCGCGGATTGGCAACGATGTTGCCGAGCGTGTTGAAGAAGAGATTGCCGGCAAAGTCGGGGATTGTCAGAATGCCGTCCTCGCCGATTCTCACGAACCCCGGCCTGCCGCCGCGATGCGAGATGTCGATCTGCCGCTCGCCATCGCGATCGACATAGGATGCAACAAAAAACGTATCCGCCTTCGCAATCATCTCTGCTGGACGGCCGCCGAGACTGTCGAAACGGACTGGGGGTGGCTCGGCCGGCTGCAACGGATCCCGCACGAACTCGAAGTCGCGCAGCTGTATATATTGCGGGCAGTTGCCGTAGGATTGTCCGACGCGCACATCGAAGCGGTTGGGTCCGGTACGGTGGATCGTTCCGTTCAGACGGTTTCGGCGGCGCGTATGGAGCTCGATACCGAGCATGGCGACCGCGTTGCCGTCCTCCATCCCTTCATCGGCCGGGTCGAAAGGCATGCGCTGAAGACCGACACTCAGGGTATGAATGTCGGGGCTGTGCAGGAATCCCGGCCGATTGGCGCGCAACGTCGCCCAGGGGTTGCCTTCCGTGTCCACGCTTCCGAGGGCGATGAAGGGTAGCTGCGGATAGAATTCGCGGTGCTGATCGATCAGGTAATCTCGCAGCACGCGACGGCCCACTTCGTCCATTCGCTTGGCGACGCCGACCTTGTCCTGAAGCGCGACCTCCCCGGCATGCCAGGGAGAAGGCTTGGCGCCGCGTATTTCGACAGACATGGCTGCCTCCTTTCTCGGCTGGTGTGCCTCAAGCCGCTTCGACTATGCCGACGGGCGATTTCTGGAATGGCTCAAAGCCGGGCAGGCCCTCGATCCGCTCGAGCCATGCCGTCACGTTGCGATACGCCGATCGATCGACATTCCCTTCCGGTGCGCGGGCGATATAGCTGTAAAGGGCGACATCGGCGATGGTTGGTCGGCTTGCGGCGATCCATTCACGATCGACCAGCCGGTCATCGATCAACTGCAGAATGCGATGAGCCCGCGCGATCACTTCGCCGCTATCGAATGTCGCGCCGAACAACGTCACGAGCCTTGCCGCACAAGGGCCATAGGCAATCTCGCCGGCGGCAACCGAAAGCCACCGCTGGATCGCCGCCGCGGCTGCAGGCTCCTCCGGAAGCCACCCTTCGGGCGCGTACTTCTTGGCGAGGTAGACGAGGATAGCATTGGAGTCGCTGATAACGACATCGCCATCTTCGAGCACCGGCAACTGGCCGAACGGATTGAGCGCCAGGAACTTGGCGCTCTTGTGCTCCCTGGCAGCAAGGTCAACTTGCACGACCTCGGCGTCGATGCCGATAAGCGACAGGAAGAGGTGAGCGCGATGGGAATGGCCCGAAAGGGGATGCGAATAGAGCTTCATCAGTCTGATCTCCACGTTGCAATAGGCCGGATAGTAATTGTTCCTTGCTCAGTGTTGAATTACGATAACACACAAGAAACTATTTCATTTGGCGGAATAACGGTGGGTGATGGATCGACTTCAATGCATGAGAGTTTTCGTCAAAGTCGCCGAAACGGCGAGCTTTGCGCAGGCAGCTCGCCAGCTCCATATGAGTGCCCCGGCGGTCACGCGCGCAGTCGCCTCTCTCGAGGAGGCCACCGGGGCGCGGCTCTTCGTGCGCTCGACACGCTCCGTAAAGCTGACGCCGTCCGGCAGCCGCTATGCCGATGACTGTCGGCGGATCCTCGGGGACATTGACGAGGCGGAAGCCTCGGCGGGCGGATCTCATGCAACGGCATCGGGGATCCTGACGATCACGGCGCCGGTTCTGTTCGGTCAGATCTATGTCATCCCGATCATGACGGAGTTTCTCAGTCTGCACCCGGCCGTGACAGGGCGTGCACTCTTCTTCGACAGGATGGTCAATCTCGTGGAGGAGGGCATCGACGTTGCCGTCCGCATCGGACACCTGCAAGACTCGGATCAGCAAGCAGTCAGGGTCGGTAGTGTCCGCCGCGTCGTATGCGGCGCGCCCGGCTATTTCGAGCGCCACGGCGAACCGACGACGCCGGCGGACCTTGCCCGGCACGTCACGATCGTCAATACCGGGTCGTCGGCGCCGCTGGAATGGCACTTTGCGCCGGGCCACGCGCCCGTGAAGCTTCACCCACGCATGTATTGCAACACTGTCGGTGCATCGATCGAAGCCGCGGTGACCGGGTGGGGGCTCTCACGGACCCTGTCCTATCAGGTGGCGGAACACCTTGCGGCCGGTCGGTTGAAAACAGTGATCGAGGAGTACGAGGAAGAGCCTTTGCCAATTCACGTCGTTCATGTGGAGGGGAGACATGTCTCGGCGAAGACGCGTGCATTCGTAGATTTTGTGGCTCAGAAGATAAAAGCACTCGGCCTCTGAGCGGGGAGCGGAATGCTGACGTGGGGTTGGACGCCAGCGGTGATGCACATCCAGAAGTTCAAGCCGTTGCTCTGGCCGATGTTTCGTAGCGTTTGGACATGAAGCTTATTCGGTCGAGATTATTCAGCAGATCGACCATGTCGCATGCTTCGCGCCACGTCATCCTAGCCATCGGAACGCCGTTCAGTTCAGCCGGGCGCTGTGTCGTGGCGTCGACGACTGTCCAAAGGCCGTCCTCCATCCGAAGATTATATCGGCACATTCCGCATGTCTCCGTTATGCAACGGCCGGATACTTTCACAATGGTTAATATTAGTCCACCCTAAAGGACGACCGATATCGCGCGTATCAACAGGCTGGCAGAATGTTCATTTCGCATGTTGCGCTTTGATCTCGGAGATCCGGGTCCAACCGAATGGTTGGCGTCTGTATTGGGCAATAAGGCCCCAGAATCAAAAACGGCGCCGTAGCGCCGTCTTGGAAGCTTAGCGCTCGCCGCTATTAGCGGAACGAGCGGGAAGCGATGTTGCGGATGTCGTAGCGGCTAACGCCAATGTCGGCGAGCGTCTGGTTGGAGAGGCTGCCAAGCTCGCTGAGCGTGCGGCGGTAGCTAATCCAGCTCTTTGCAATGCGGATCGGGTTCATGTTCATCTTCCTCAAAGTGACCGTCGAGAGCGGCGCCATCGCCGCCTGATCGTTGATCACTCATATAGATGTTCTCTGTCATATTGTGCAGTGCAAAGAAAAGGCATCTGCTATGCAATTGTGCATGCGATGCTCATTTCGGATGCAGGGTTACTATCTGGGCGCCGCCCCTTGAGAGCCCGATTCCGGCCACAACCATTGCGGAAGCCGGTAGCCAGACAAAAGAAAACGCCCGTTGCCATTGGCAGCGGGCGTCTTGGGTAAGCGATCTGCTTGGGAGGATAGCGGATCGTTTGTATTAGCGGGCAGAAGCCTCGCGAGCAACGCGCTGGATGTCGGAGCGATCGATGCCGAGATCGTGCAATTCGCGGTTGGTCATGCGGCCGAGTTCGGTAACGGTCTGACGATACTTGCGCCAGTTGTTGAAAGAGCGTGTGAAGTTCATTTTGGTCCCCTTTCCTAGGGCTTGCGATTTGCCAGCTGCCGCCGGTCGGCGCTGACCTCTATTTGATGAACTGAAATATATGTTGCAGTGCGAAACTTCGCCAGAGACAAGATTTCAGAGCACCTATGCAATAGATGCAGGTCTAGAACCGCTTATTGCATGATTTGGCCACTATCTGGTCAATCAATAGGCAGAATGCCTTGCTGCCGATCGGTTCGGGGCTGTTTTCCGGCCGCTGGGGCGCAGGGCATCCTGTGCCTAACAGGTCTCAGGCAAAGTTCGCTCGGTTCGCTCGTCGCGAGCGACGATTTTTCCGTTTGCTTGCGAGGGCGGGCCTGGTGGTCATATCTGTCGTGCGCGAGCTTCCGCCTGAGCGATTGTCATGGTCCTGCCGCAGATCGCTGGAAACGTTGGGCTTAGGCGGCTGTGCTCCGAAAACAAAACGCCCACCGGGGGAGGATCCGGTGGGCGTCATTAGAGTGACTGACAACTGGGAGGAGGAGTGTTGCCAGTCTATCGGAGGGCGCTGGGAGGAGGAGTGCGCTGCTCCGAATCTCGTTACGAAGATCATCTTCGCAGGCTTCCGGAAATCCGGGCAAGGACGCCATTCCCTGTCTTATGATCAAGCATATAGGATGGCCGATCTCGATTTTGCAGTGCAATATTCTCATGCTGCCCATGCATCAAGTGCATGGCTGCGAGTATGGAGCATATATTAGCGATTTGACGTTATCGATCGGTTAAGGCGCGCGCCTAATTTGTACAATGAGGAATTCATATGGGAATATTTCCCTCCTGCTCAATCAACGGCTATAAAGTAAGGAGAAAGCGCGTCATTGCGTGTTTGGTGGAGTAGGGCATGTACCGCGGTCGACTGGAGCGAGATCTTTCAGTTTGGGTGGAAAAAGGGCTTTTGCCGGAAGCGACCGCAGGAGCGCTGTTGGGGGAATATGATGCCCGTCCGGCAAGCTTCAGCCTCGGCAAGGTGTTGATGATCCTTGCCGCAATCCTGCTCGGCGCGGCGATCCTGCTTGTCGTGGCTTCGAACTGGGACGCCATCCCGCGCCTCGTGCGCCTGGTAGTCATCGTTGCGGTTATCTGGACCGTGCATCTCGGCGCGGCCGCCATGTTGAGGCGTGGTGCGATCGCGGCGGCAAGCGGGTTGCTGGTGATTGGCACCCTATCCTTCGGCGGGGCGATTTCGCTGGTCGGGCAGATGTATCATCTGTCGGGCGACGAGTTGACGGTGATGTATCTCTGGTTCGTCATTGCCGTGGTTTCGGCGATTCTGTTCCGTTCGGGCGTCGTCGCTGCGGTGGCGGGGTTTTTGTCGTGGGGCAGCTTTGCCGCCTATCTCGACACCTACGATACCCGGTGGGTCGGTCTTGATCCTTGGGTCGTGCCGTTGATGGCGGTGGTTGTCATTGGCCTTGTGCGCTTCACCGGTGCAGGCCGCGTGCGGCATCTGGCATATCTGCTGCTTGTCGGCTGGCTGACTTGGATCTATGCGGTCAACGAAAATTTCTGGCTTGCGCTCGTCTATTTTGTTGCCGGCATGCTGGCTTTCGTGGTCGTCAGCCTGCCGCTGCCGCGTCTTTCTGCACTCGTCAGAAGCGCCGGTTCCGCGCCCGCGTTCTACGCGTTCCTCGTGGCAGTGATTGGCTTGTTCTTCCTGCACGTCGAACTCGAGCATGGCTGGCAGTTCGTAACATTGGCGGTGGTGACGCTCGGCGCCGCGATTCTTGCGATCGGGCTCCAGGGCCGCGACAACGGCGCGGTGCGCTATCTGGGTTACACCATGTTTGCGGTGGAGATGCTCTATCTTGCGTCGGTGACGGTCGGATCGATTCTCGGTACATCCAGCCTCTTCTTGTTCTCGGGGCTTTTCGTTGCTGTCGTGGCATGGATCGTCATTCGGCTTGAGCGGCGATTTGCATCGAGAACGCAGGGGGCAAGCGTATGAGCGTCTTTTCAATGCAAGGCTCAGGGCGCCGCTACATTGTCGCCGCAGTCATTGTTGCCGCTCTGCAGACGGCGGTGCTGGGGTACGTCATTGAGAGTCGTGCTTCGATTTTGCGTAGCGGCGCCGATATTCTTCTAAAGACTGCGCCGGTCGATCCGCGCGACTTTCTGCGCGGCGACTACGTGGTGCTGAACTACGACATATCCTCGGTCCCGGTCGCCTCGATCATTGGTGGTGTGCCGCAGGATCAGGGTAGCAAGAGCCTCTGGGTGCGCTTGAAGCCTGGTGAAGGGGGCTTCTGGGGCATTGTCGAATCATCGTTCGCGCCTTTGCCGGAGCAGGCGGGGACTGTCGTTTTGCACACCAGACCTTTCTACAGCTACGGTCCCAGTTCCGCCGATCATCTTCGCGTTGAGTACGGGATCGAACGCTACTACGTTCCCGAAGGGCAGGGGACGGCCCTCGAGCGGGCTCGCCAAGATGGTGATGTATCCATTGCCGTTCGTGTGGCGTCCGACGGAACGCCGCAGATCCGCAGCCTGCTTGTCGACGGCAAGCCCGCTTACGACGAGCCTCTTTATTGAATAGAGGCCAAATGGGTGTGGAGGCCTGCTCGTGCGGGCAAAAACACTGTCATTTGCTCTTCATTTTTCCTTTGCCTCTCCCAAATCGGGTGATATAGAGACGCCGCGCTCCGGAAGGCCTCATGTGCAGGCATATGCATGCGGTTTTTGAGAACGCGGGTATGGTGAAATTGGTAGACACGCCAGATTTAGGTTCTGGTGCCGCAAGGCGTGGGAGTTCAAGTCTCTCTACCCGCACCAAAAGCTGGCTTGCAGGCGGGGGGACCGAAACCGGTGTCCCTCGATACCCGGAAGCAAGCGCCGTTCCGCCTTGGGTGGAATGAATAAGAATTGAGAACAAGCCACGCTCGGCAACTTTCCGGCGTCGTGCTCATCGAAACGAACGGCGTCTGGGCACGGCCGCCACGAAATGAGGTAGGAAGACATGCAGGTTATCGAAACGCTCGCTGAAGGGCTGAAGCGCGAAATCAAGGTCGTAATCCCGGCCAAGGACATGGAAGTCAAGATGAACGAGCGTCTTGCCGACGTGAAGGACAAGGTCCGCATCAACGGCTTCCGTCCGGGCAAGGTTCCGGCCGCTCACCTCAAGAAGGTCTACGGTAAGTCGATCATGGCCGACCTCGTCAACGAGATCGTTCGCGAACAGCCGACTGCCATCTTGGCGGAGCGCGGCGAAAAGTCCGCGACGCAGCCTGAAATCGCGATGACGGAAGACAAGGACGAAGCAGAACTGATCCTGGCTGCGCAGAAGGATTTCGAGTTCACGCTTTCCTATGAAGTTCTGCCGCCGATCGAGCTGAAGTCCGTCAAGGGCGTCAAGATCACCCGCGAAGTCGTTGATATCTCCGACGAGGAAGTCAACGAGCAGGTTCTCAAGGTTGCCGAAAGCGCCCGTTCTTACGAAACCAAGAAGGGCAAGGCTGCCGACGGCGACCGCATCACCATGGACTACCTCGGCAAGGTCGACGGTGTTGCCTTCGAAGGCGGCACCGATCAGGGCGCCGAACTGGTTCTCGGCTCCGGCCGTTTCATCCCGGGCTTCGAAGACCAGCTGGTCGGCACGAAGGCTGGTGACGAGAAGACTATCACCGTCACGTTCCCGGCTGACTACCCGGCCAAGAACCTGGCTGGCCAGGAAGCAACCTTCGACGTCACCGTCAAGGATGTTGCAGCTCCGGCCGACGTTGAAATCAACGACGAACTGGCAAAGAAGCTCGGCCTTGAGTCTGCTGACCGCCTGAAGGAAATCGTCCGCGGCCAGATCGAATCGCAGTACGGGTCGATGACCCGCCAGAAGGTCAAGCGCCAGATCCTCGACCAGCTGGACGAGATGTATAAGTTCGAGACGCCTGCCTCGCTCGTCGAAGCAGAATACAACGGCATCTGGAACCAGGTCGCCAACGACCTCGCTCAGTCCGGCAAGACCTTCGAAGACGAAGACACGACCGAAGAGAAGGCTCGCGAAGAATATAAGAAGCTTGCTGAACGCCGCGTTCGCCTCGGCCTCGTTCTCTCCGAAATCGGCGAAAAGGCCGGCGTTGAAGTGAGCGAAGACGAAATGCAGCGCGCCATCTACGAGCAGCTGCGTCAGTATCCGGGCCAGGAAAAGCAGATCCTCGACTTCTTCCGTAGCCAGCCGGGTGCAGCCGCCTCTATCCGCGCACCGATCTTCGAAGAAAAGGTCATCGACCACCTGCTGACCGAGATCGACGTTACGGACAAGAAGGTCACCAAGGAAGAGCTTCTCGCCGACGAAGAAGGCGAAGGCTCGGAGAAGGAAACCAAGAAGGCTGCTCCGAAGAAGAAGGCAGCTGCCAAGGCTGAGGCTTCCGAAGGCGAAGAAGCCGCCGCTCCGAAGAAGAAGGCCGCTCCGAAGAAGAAGGCTTCCGAGGACAGCGCCGAGTAATCTTCGGCCAAATGAACTTACAGAAAGCCCCGCCTTGTGCGGGGCTTTTTTATTCTCCAGGCCGCATGTTGCTTTCAGGTCACCGCTTATCCGGTCTGCGCTTGAGGCGCACCATCTGGTTGCATTTTAGAATGTTCGGATGCAAGCTGCGTATTGCTGGCAGGGGAGGGATTGACGATGACTTCCGGCGCAGACTTGAAAGACCTGACAAGGCAGATTTTCGAGGCGCGACATCAGGGGGACCTTGATGTCCTTATGTCATTCCTCGGTGACAACTGCATTTTCCGCGCGGCCGGAAGTCGGTATTTGGCGCCGCTCACCGAGCCGGTTGTCGGCAGTGCTGCACTTCGCGCGACGATGCGGCATTTCATCGACACTTGGGATATGACGGCGCTTGAGATCCTCGACATCCATGTCGATGGCAATGTGGCGCTGGTCCATCGTAGGGGGCAGATGCCGCACGGTACTACCAAGTTCGATACCGAGGTCATGGACAAGATGACCTTCGAGAACGGCAAGGTGATTGAGTGCGTAGAGTTCCTTGACACGCTTCAAGCTGCGTCGCTACTCAACATAGCAACGATCTCCGCGGCACAGATATAACCGTCCGTTCTTGGGCTGTCGACGGTGGCGCTCGGCCTCAGACGGCCGGGCGCACCTTGTGGGCGTGGGTTAATTCCGCGACCTTGTGAATGTGGGAGACCGCAGCTCGCCCGCCCGCTGTCTTCGTGAAGAGTTCAAGCGTCTCATCCTCATGGTCACCGACCGGTGTCAGTGCTTGGTCCATATAGGTCTTCGACTTTTTGTCTCGTGCGATGAAGAAGGCGCTGACTGCAAGCTTGGCAATGGTTGCACCTAGCGACACGTGCTTGGTGACTGTTTCCCAGACGAAGCGCGGCCAAAAGATTAAAGCGCTTTCGCGCGGCAGATCGGGCCTCCGTTCCGAGGGATGCTTGAGCCGTAGAAGGCCGCTCTGCAATGGATGCACGTTTTCCAATGGTACAGTCGTGGCGAACGACACAAGGACCTTTACGAGACTGGCGAGCGGCACACCCGTGGCAACGGCCCGGCGCAGCAGCGTCTTCATGTGCTCTGGCGAATAGTAGAGCGACCAGGCCTCCTGGTAGATGTCTTCCCATTCCTGCTTGGTCATCTTCGGATGCGCCGTGCAGACGTGCTCGACGTCATAAATATTGAGGTCGGCGTCCATCTCGACGCCCTTCTTCCATAGAGTCTGGTGGTCTTCGGAGCCCGGCAGTGGCGTCAGCACGAAGAACTCGATGACATCAAGCGGCAGTTCGTGCTGGATAATCGCGATGTCGCGTCGAATCGTCTCTGGCGTGTCTGCCGGGAAGCCAAGAATGTATCCGGCTAATGTCATGATGCCTTGCGCCTTCCAGGCAAGCAACATTTTCCGGTACTCAGTAATTTTGTTCTGGTTCTTCTTGGCCGCGGTCAGGTTATCGGGGTTTACATTTTCGAGCCCGATGAAGACGCGCGTAACGCCGGCGCGCTTCGATTTTTCGATGAAGTTGGGGATCTTGTGGCAGAGGGTGTCGACCTGGATCATCAATCCAAGCGGAATGCCGTCCTTCTCCCGGAGTTCGATCAAGCGGTCGAAGATTGCTTCCCAATCTCTGTTGCGGGCGAAATTGTCGTCGGTGATGAAGAACTTGTGGATGCCTTGCGCCCAGTTCATCCGCACCAGTTTCTCGACATCGTCGGCCGAGCGGAAGCGTGATTTGCGGCCTTGCACATTGATGATGGTGCAGAAAGAGCATTGATAGGGGCAGCCGCGTCCGGCGTCGAAGCTGGTGCTGAGGCCGAGCGTCTGCGCCACATTGGTTTTCGGCAGGAATGGGACGGCCGCACCTTCGATGCTCGGCAGGTCGTTCATGAAATTGTAGAGTGGCTCAAGCTGGCCGCTGGCCGCATCCTGCAGCACGCGCTCCAGGCGTCCTTCAGCCTCTCCGGCAAACATCGAGATACCCATCTCGCGACAGGCATCGAGGCCGACCGCCTTGCCGTCGAGCATGGCGAGGCACCCCGACACGTGAAAGCCGCCCATCGAAACCGGAACTCCGGCCTTGCGGAAAGGGCGCGCGATGTCCAGTGCCCGGGGATACTGGTTCGACTGAACACCGACCAGCGCAACCATCCCGAAATTGTCGTGTTGTGCGAGTCGTTTCAGCAGCGCCGGAGTGTCGACCCGCGTGTTGGTCTCGTCGATGACCGTGATCTCGATCTTGACCCCTGGCCCCAGCACCTCGCGTTCTGCACAGTCGGAGGCGATTCCGTAAATCGCGGCCAGGGAATTGGAGGGGATCATCGCCCGCCACCACCGGATCACATAGCCGTCGTCGTCGTAATGCGACGGCTTGATCAGGATGAGCTGGAAATTCCGTTCGGCAGTCTTTGGCAGATCTTGCACGGTCACTCGCTGGTAAGAGAAATCCCCGAAAATGGACGCTACCAGACGCGGTGGATTATACAAGGGAAGGTTTTACGGGGACTATCTGACACAAATAAGTCAGGCCGAACGGATTTTTGTACGCTACTATCATTCTGTTTTTGTTTGATAAATCGCCAAAGATTTGCGGTAGAGCTCGATGGCTAGCTGTCAAAGTTCCGATTTGATGTCGCCCATCCGGTTCCATGCATCAAGACCGGCGATCTTGTAGGCTTCGGCGAGAGTCGGATAGTTGAACGTATTTTCCACAAAATACTCAACCGTGCCCTTGAGGTTGAGCACGGCCTGGCCGATGTGCACCAGCTCGGTCGCCCCTTCGCCGACGATGTGCACGCCAAGCAGCCGGCGCGTCTTCAGCGAAAAGATGAGCTTCAGAAGCCCCGTATCGAGGCCCATGATATGACCGCGCGACGTCTCGCGGAAGCGCGCAATGCCGCATTCATAGGGAATGCCGCGCTCCTTCATTTCTTCCTCGGTCAAGCCGCAGGTGGAAATCTCAGGCACGGCGTAGATGCCGTAAGGGAAGTATTTTGGCGGCTCCTTTGCGACCGCGCCGATCGCAACGCGGGCGGCGATGCGACCCTGTTCCATCGATGTGGACGCGAGGCTCGGGAAGCCGACGACATCGCCGGCGGCATAGATGTTCGGTACCGAAGTCTGGAAGGTTTCCGGATTGACCTTAAGACGACCGCGGCTGTCGGCTTCCAGCCCGGCAGCTGGTAGATTGAGTGTGTCGGTCGCCCCCAGACGTCCGGCAGCAAACAGAACCATGTCAGTCACCAGGTGGCGACCATTGTCGAGCTTTAGTTCTACCTTGCCGTTGTCCAGGCGCGTTACCTTGTCGGCTTTGGTGCCGAGCAGGATCTTCATGTTGCGATCGCGCAGCTGATAGGTGAAGTCTTCGACGATTTCCCGGTCGATGAAGTCGAGCATCGTCGTTTTGGGATCGATGACTGTGACCGCGGTATCCAGGGCGCTGAAGATCGTGGCATATTCAATGCCGATGACGCCGGCGCCGATGACAGCCATCGAGCGCGGCAGCTCTCCGATATCGAGCAGTTCGTCGCTGTCGAGTACCGTCTTGTTGTCGAACGGGATGTAGTCCGGGCGGAACGGTTTCGTGCCGACCGCAAGCAGGACACTCGCCCCGGTGACCTTGACGACCTCGCCGTCGTCCTTGACGACTTCGAGCGTCGACGCGTCGACAAAGCTTGCTTTGCCCCTGATATGCTGCACGCGGTTTCGGGCGAACTGGTGCTCCAACACCTCGACTTCGTGATCAAGGGTGATCAGCAGGCGCCGCCGAAGGTCATCGGCGCTGATTTCCTCCTTCACCCGGTAGGATCGGCCGTAGAAGCCGCGCTCGCGCCAACCCGAGAGATTGAGGGCCGTTTCGCGCAGCGTCTTTGAGGGGATGGTGCCAGTATGCACCGAAACGCCGCCAACCCGCTTGCCCTGTTCGATGACCAGTACCTTCTTGCCGAGCTTTGCGGCCTGGATAGCGCCGCGGCGGCCTGCCGGACCGCTACCGACAACAACGAGATCGTACTGGAACATTCACCTGGCCCCGATTGCTAAGCTGGAATCATTTTTGCGACGCAGTATGTCGCGCGTCCACGGGTAGCAGGTCAATGTTGCAGAATATTTTATGAGCGAATATCAGGATTCACTGAAGCCAAGCAGGGGTTCTAGCTTCTCGAAGGTGCGATCCATCGCGAAAGCGCGGCTGATCGGAAGCGGAATATGGCCATAGAGAATCGACATCTGTCCCTCCGCCACGTGTTCGTTCGTCTTGCTGATTGCCGCAAGGTACAGGGCTGCTGCAAGCCCGGTGCGATCGGAACCGGACAGGCAATGGATCAACAAGGGTTTCGGAGCGTCCTTCATGACCTGGATCAATTCCTTCGCCTGCTCCGGAGTAAGCTCCCTGTAAGCGGACATTGGAAAATCGATGTGCTCGATACCGAGCGACTTCGCTTGTGCGACTTCGGCTTGCCACACGGGGGTATTGACGCCGCCACGCAGGCTGATGATCGTCTTGATCCCGTAGCGCTTCTCGAACTCCGCGATGGCCCGCGGGGAGGGCTGCGACGAGCGGTAGACCTCGCCGGCGACTACGCTATGAAAATTGTCGGTCGCGAACAGGTAGACGGCGTAGCCGCCGATCGTGAGCGTGAGGAGCGCAAGACATTGTACTGCAAGTCTCCAGGACCGTGGAAATTGGCGGGGGGCGATCGTGGTCATGGAGGTCTCGAAGCAGGACGGTTGCAGCGTCCTCGCTTTGCCACCCAAACCTGACTGGCACCTGAAGCGGCCCGGGCCCTAAATCAGACGCAGGCCCTTGAGGCTCGCATGGCCATCCTTGCCGATGATGATGTGATCGTGGACCGTGATCCCGAGCGGCTTTGCCGTGTCGACAATCATCTTCGTCATGTCGATATCGGCGCGCGACGGCGTAGGATCCCCGGAAGGATGGTTGTGGACCAAGATCAAGGCGGTGGCGGAAAGCTCGAGCGCCCGCCGCACCACCTCGCGCGGATAAACCGGCGTATGGTCGACCGTTCCGCGTCCCTGAACCTCATCGGCGATCAACGCGTTGCGCTTGTCGAGAAACAAAATGCGGAACTGCTCGCGTGTCTCGTGCGCCATCGCCGCATGGCAATACTGGATGACCGACGACCAGGACGAGAGCACCTGCTTGCCGCGCAGTTCGCTCTTCAGGGTTCGCTGCGCCACTGTCGATATCAGTTTCAGATCGAGTGCCACGGCCTCGCCGATGCCCTTTACCTCTTGCAGCAGCGGCAGAGGCGCACCGAAAACCGCTGCGAGTGAACCGAAGCGCTCGAGCAACGCCTTGGCGATCGGTTTGGTGTCGCGCCGCGGGATCAATCTGAACAGCAGCAATTCGAGCAGCTCGTAGTCGGCAAGCGCCGTATCGCCATGCTGGCGAAAGCGGTCACGCAATCGCTCCCGGTGGCCGTGGTAGTGCTCTTCCTTGCCAAGCGATGCCGGGAGATTGGATTGTTTCACCAGCGAGGCCGGTTTGGCGGCCTGTTCCGCGAAGAAAGAGCGTTCATCGCTTCCGTCGCTGGTGGCGAAGGGCAGTTCGGCGTCGTTGGAGTGCGAAACAGGACCCTTCGTCATCAAGTGCTCATCGGTTCAAGGGCGGAAGGCCGGGGCGGTCGAGGCCGCCGGGAGAAAGAGTGAAGATCTCGCAGCCGTCGGCGGTGACGCCGACCGTGTGTTCGTATTGCGCGGAAAGCGAGCGATCGCGCGTGACGGCGGTCCAGCCGTCGGCCAGCACTTTCACATGCGGACGACCGAGGTTGATCATCGGCTCGATGGTGAAGATCATGCCCTCACGCAGCTCCGGTCCCTCGCTGGCGCGCCCGTAGTGCAGAATGTTCGGGGAGTCGTGGAAGAGGGCGCCTACACCATGGCCGCAGAAATCGCGCACGACGGAACAGCGTTCGGCTTCGGCGTACGTTTGAATGGCTTCCCCAATTGCACCGGTGCGAGCGCCAGGGCGAACGGCCGCGATGCCGCGCAGCAGGGATTCGTAAGTCACTTCAAGAAGCCGCTCTGCGGCGCGTTTGATGGTACCGACCGGATACATCCGGCTTGAATCGCCGTGCCAGCCATCGACCACATAGGTGACGTCGATATTGACGATATCGCCCTCGCGCAGCGGCTTGGCATCCGGAATACCGTGGCAGACGACATGGTTGATCGAGGTGCAGGTCGATTTCGTGTAACCGCGATAGTTGAGGGTCGCCGGAATAGCACCGTTGTCCATGCCGAACTCGAAGACGAAACGGTCAATTGCATCGGTCGCCAAGCCGGGCTTTACGACAGCGGCCAGCTCATCCAGGCAGCGCGCCGTGAGGCGGCAAGCCTTGCGCATTCCCTCGAAAGCTTCGGAATCGTAGAGCCTGATTGCGCCCGTATTCTTCGACGGTGCGGAAGAGGCTTCGATATAATTCACCATTGCAGGCCCTTAGCGATTGTCATTCTGGTACATAATGCAGCTATGCCGGGTTCGTCCATCGCGATCAATGGGTGGAACATTATTTCTGGCTGCGCGGTCGCTTTGAACCTGCGCTCCGGCCTTTCAACCGACCGCAGCACTAACCTACACGCGATCCTTTCGGCCCGTGGCTTGATCCTGCATGTCACTCGGACGGGGCGCTGGAAATTGCCTCGCTGGAGTAAAAACAATATGGCGCTTCCCAGCGCCCCGTTCGGCGGTTTGTGCCCGCAACTCCGGTCCCTCTGCAGCCTTGCCGGAGGAAGCCCAAGCTTCTTCAGGGGGCCATGTGTGCCACACAGGCACGTCCGAGGCTCAACTCGGCGCCGCATTCGCGCGGACGCCGCCGTCCCCGGAGGGAGACCATTTTCTGCGGACCCCTGATGCGGAAGCTCACGTCCTTCTTCCACATCCGGCGCCGTTCCCGCCCCGCCGCAACGCCTTGCGGTGTATCCGCGGCGGGACGAGGGGATGATGGCATAGCCGATCAATACGGGGAAAATCGAGTATGTCTTTTATTGATAACGACCTACTCAGGAGCGGGACGAAAACAGCGAGGCGAAGGTGGAAGTCGGCTTGTTCGGCATACTGGTGACCACAACCAGCTGACGTATCTGGCCGCGCTTGAAGGCGGCGAGGAAGCGCTTGTAATCCCTGAAGGATACGCAACCGTTGGAGTCGCCGCGGGCGCCGAGCATATAGGTGTGCGCGAGCAGACCGACGCGGTTATAGACGTAGCCTGCGCCACCGACAGGGTTGAGGCGGATCGCTTCGACACCGTGGAAGAGGCTTTCACGCATCGTCAGATTGTACGTGTGCGGTGGGGTCGGTCCGCGGTTCTTGGCATGCACGAAACGCGGGTTGTCACGCATCTTGCCGAGGCCGGAATGGGCCTCCAGGCGTTCGCCGTTCGGAAGGTAGACGACGTTGGCGGAAATGTCGTACACCGCGACGCCGCTGCGCGCGACCGGGGCAGACAGTCCCTTCTTTACCGTCGGCATCGCGTCTTCGTCATCATCCGAGGCGCCCGCATCCGGCCGGGCATAGGCGAGTACCGGTTCTGCTGGAGCGCTGCGATCGCTAGGCGTCGCGCGCTTGCTCAGGCCGTCGGGCCGAGCCATCGGCAAAGGGATCGACGTGTCGCTGCCGCTCAACACGAGATCGAACGGCTGGCTTGTGGCCGGAGCCGGTTGCGCGGCCGGCGCAAGGCTTGCAACCTCGACCGGGCCAGGCTTGGGGGCGGCGGGCGGGACCTGCCCCTTGATGACGGCCTCGGGTTGCGCGGCGAGCGCCAGTAGGGCAGGGCCTTCGGCTGCCGCGACCTCTGCCTTCGAGGGAATGATGATCCGATCAGCCGAGGCAACGGCGACAGGTGTCGTCGTAACAGCGTCATCCTTTGCCCGCGCCGGCTGGGCAGGTGCTGTTGCTGCCGCAATCATGGCCGGCTTGTTCGGCGAGGCTTCAGAAACGGTAAGAGGCTCCGACTGCCCGACGAATGCTGCTGCGAGCGCTGCGGACGGGGTCGCCACGCGAACGCCCCTTGCCAGCGCCAGTTCACTCTCGGTGCTCATGCGCAGCCTCGAGAATTTCTTGACGTGAACGAGGCGCTGCGTCGGCTCAGCGTTGGTGACGGCTAGGGGTGCAAGCGCGGCGTTGGCAAGCGGACCCGCGCTCGGAGCGACCATATGCATGGTCGCGACGGTGGCGACGACCCAAGCTGAAGCGGCAAACCCGGCACCGATAAGAGCTGCACCTGAAAGGAAGCGGAAAGCGGAAACGAAACGAGAAATGGGGGTACCTATGGGCCTGCTACTGCTAAACACATCGACCGCCAACGCCATAACACTCGTCTTTCACAACTCGTTACTGGGCCGGCGGTACTAACTGATCTTCTTCGCCGGGGCCGGTATAGGAGCATCAGGGCTAAATTGCGGCTCGCTAATATGTCCGGTTGCCTGGTAGGATGACGAATTATGGTAACCAATTCCTTTACGGGAGCGCGCAAGCCGTTCGAAATTGAAACGGGGGCCTTTGCGCATCGCCGCGGCCTTCTTTTGCGCAATCCTCCCTCTTCTCATGACGTGCCGAGAAGTGCGGATTCTGCTATATGTCCTTCCCGTCGTAGCTCCACGCTGGGAGGGAAAAGCCGATGTCTTCGACGCAAGTGGTTCATGAAGAGGTCTCGCCGGCCTTGCTGGTCGAGGCGATGTTCGCATTTCGGAAAACGGCCGCGATGAAGGCGGCCATCGAATTCGATGTTTTCACGAGACTTGCCGGGGACGGTAAAACCGCGGCGATGCTCGCGTCGGAGTTGGGTTGCGCCGAGCGCGGAGTGCGCATTCTCTGCGACTTTCTGGTGACTTCCGGTTTCCTGACGAAGGGCGGCGACAATTACGCGCTGACGCCGTCGAGCCAGGTCTTTCTCGATCGGCGCTCGCCAGCCTATATGGGGGCTGCCATCGATTTCCTCGGCTCGCCACAAATGGTGTCGTTGCTGCTCGACGACCCGGCTGCCTATGTCCGCAATGGCGGTTCCGTCGGCTTGGCGAACGTCGCCCCTGACAATCCGGTGTGGGTCAAGTTTGCCCGCGCCATGGGTGCGTTCACCGGCGTAAGCGCAAAAGCCCTGGCATCGGATGTCGCGACGTGGCCAACGCCGCCAAGCAAGGTGCTCGATATTGCCGCCGGCCCCGGGTTCTTCGGGATCGAAATCGCCAAGGTGGCGGCGTCGGCACGCGTGGTTGCACTCGATTGGAAACCGGTTCTTGCTGTAACCCAAGAGAATGCGACGAAGGCGGGCGTGGCGGACCGGTTCACCTTCCAGGCTGGAAGTGCGTTCGAAGTCGATTGGGGCGGCGGCTATGACCTCATACTGCTCCCGAACTTCCTTCATCACTTCGATGTTGACGGCTGCATCGCGCTTTTGAAGAAGGCGCGAGCGAACCTGGTTCCCGGGGGGCGGGTCGGGATCGTTGAGTTCGTTCCAAACGAGGATCGCGTCTCGCCGGAGTTCCCGGCTGCTTTTGCCATGGTCATGCTGGCCACGACGCCGAGAGGCGACGCTTATACGCAACAAGAGCTTGCCGACATGGCCGAATCGGCTGGGTTCCGCGTTGTCGCTTTCAAGCCGCTGCCACCATCGCCGGCCAGCCTGATCTTCCTGGAGTGATGGGTTAAGGTCTCGACCCTAGGCTCGCTCCATCACATAGCTTCCCGGCGCCTCTTCGATGGCGTTGAGCGCGGCACCGCCCGGCTTCCGGGCGGGCACGCGCTTGCCATCCTTGGCCTCGATCCAGGCCTGCCAGTGTGGCCACCACGAGCCGGCATTTTCGGCGGCTTCAGTAAACCACGCATCGTAGTCGCCCTTTGCCGCGCCACCGGTCCAGTATTGGTATTTCTTCTTGTCCGGCGGATTGACGACGCCGGCGATATGGCCGGAGCCCGCGAGCACGAAATCGACCTTGCCGCCGAAGAACTGGCTGCCGAGAAACACCGATTTTGCCGGCGCGATATGATCCTCGCGGGTTGCTAGGTTGTAGATCGGGATCTTGACGTCCTTGAGCGACAGCTTGTGGCCGTCAAGGATCATCTCGTTGGCGGTCAACGCGTTCCTGAGGTAGCAATTGCGCAGGTAGAAGGCGTGGTTGGCTGCCGCCATGCGGGTGGAATCGGCATTCCAGAAGAGCAGGTCGAAGGGCATGGGATCCTGGCCCTTCAGGTAATTGTTGACGAAGTAGGGCCAGATCAGCTCCGAGGCCCGCAGCATGTTGAAGGCGGTTGCCATCTTCGAACCGTCGAGGTAGCCGATCTCGTCCATATGGGCTTCAAGCCGTCCCAACTGTTCCTCGTCGACGAAGACTTTGAGGTCGCCGGCATAGGTGAAATCCACCTGCGTCGTGAAAAGGGTGGCGGTCTTGATCCGCTTGTTCTTCTCCTTGGCATGCAGCGCCAGCGTTGCGGCAAGCAGCGTGCCGCCGACACAGTAGCCAACAGCGTTCGCCTCCTTCTCGCCCGTCGCCTTCTCGATCGTATCGAGGGCAAAGTCGATGCCCTCGCGCGCATAGGCGGCCCAGTCTTTTTGCGCATGGCGGGCGTCTGGATTGACCCAGGAAATCACGAAGACGGTCTGTCCCTGGTCGACACACCATTTGATGAACGATTTCTGCGGGTTGAGATCGAGGATGTAGAACTTGTTGATCCACGGCGGGCAGATGAGGAGCGGGCGTTTCAGCACCGTCTCTGTCGTCGGCTCATACTGGATGATCTGGCAGATCTCGTTCTGCGCGATCACCTTGCCGGCAGTAAGCGCCATGTCGCGGCCGACGGCGAATTTGGTCATGTCTGTCTGGCGAAGCCTCAGGTCGCCTTGGCCGGCGACGATATCCTCGGCGAGCATCTTCATGCCGCGAACCAGGTTTTCGCCGCTGGTGGCAATCGTTTCGCGATAAAGCTGCGGATTGGTGGCGACGAAGTTGGTTGGCGAAAGGGCGGCCGTGATCTGTTTCACATAGAAGCCGGCCTTGTGCTTCGTATGTTCGTCGAGGCCGTCGGTTTCGGCGACGATCTTCTCGGCCCAATCTGCGGTGATCAGGTAAACCTGCTTTAGAAATTCGAAGAACGGGTTCTTTTGCCAGTCCTCATCGGCAAAGCGTTTGTCCTTGCTGACCGATTCTTCCGCCGGCGTCTCGCCCTGCATGCGCTGCATCGACCGCATCCAGACTCCGAAGTAGCTGCTCATCAGCTGCGTCTGGGCCTCGAAGGTGCGGCGAGGATCGGCGATCCAGTACTCGGTGACCTTGGAGAGCGTCTTGACCATATCGGTCATCGGCTCTGCCGCATTCTCAGCGATCTCGCCGCGTTCGCGCGGCGCAAGCCAGGCAGTTGCCGCCTTGCCGAGATTTTCGAGCGCACGGGCGAAGTTGACCGCCATGGCCTCGGGATCTTTCAACAGGTAGGGATCTAGATCCTTTGCATTGAAGCCCGGGTTCTTTGCCTTGTTGCCGTTTTCCTGCTTGCTGTCGGTCACGCGTTTCCTCCGGCGGCAGCATGTTCCTGCAAATTGAGTTGTACATCTGGAAAGATCGATAAAACAAGTTCCGCTGACGCTTGCTCGTGCTATTGCTTTGTGGCTGCGACGAATCTAACAGTCGAAGCACCGCAGGATTTGGGACCTCTGGCACATGACGACAAACGGCATCCGCATCATCGCAAACGTGACCCGCATCGCGCTCATCAGCGCCGCCGCGGCCATGACGCTTGCCGGATGCCTGCAGACGCCTGAGGAAAAGGCCGCTTTCCGCGCCAGCCAGGCAGCGCCCACCCCTGTTGTCATGAATGCGACAAAGGGCGAGGCGCCGACCGTGAGCGGCCTGTCGCACTACAAGGACGGCTATCCCGGGTTTGGTGCGCCGCTAACAGCCGCAAACGTCCAGATGAGCGATCAGGAGGCCGGCGGGCTCCAGCAGAAGTTGACGGCACTCGCCGCCCAGCGCAAGGCCGGCACGATCTCGGAAGCCGAGTATCAGCGTCGCGTTGCGGAATTCCGCAAGCTGGCTGCCGAGCACGGCGCCGATACGCTCTCGGAAATCGCCAATTAGGCCTTGCCTTCGCTGCGATTTGGAAGCAAAGCCTTCCATCAGTGGCGGAAGATGAATTTTTCCCGATAATGCAAGGCCTGCACGGCTCTCTGTCAAAGAATTGCCGTGTGACGCAAGTCTGATGAATACGGCGTTTGTGATTCTGAAGTTCGTATCGCGAACAGCCGGGAATTTAGGACGAACTTCGAGCGCGGCCGCGGTGGCCGCATTTCCGTGGGGAAAGAAATGGAAGAGTTTCACAAAGTCCGGCGTTTGCCGCCTTACGTTTTCGAACAGGTCAACCGTTTGAAAGCAAGCGCGCGAGCGGGCGGGGCCGATATCATCGATCTCGGCATGGGAAACCCTGACCTTCCGACCCCGAAGGCGATCGTCGACAAGCTCTGCGAAGTGGTTCAGGACCCGCGCACACACCGCTATTCGTCGTCCAAGGGCATTCCCGGCCTTCGCCGGGCGCAGGCCGCCTACTACGCGCGCCGCTTCGGCGTGAAGCTCAATCCGGACACGCAGGTCGTCGCGACGCTGGGCTCCAAGGAAGGCTTCGCCAACATGGCGCAGGCAATCACGGCGCCTGGCGACGTGATTCTTTGCCCGAACCCGACGTACCCGATTCACGCCTTCGGCTTCCTGATGGCCGGCGGCGTCATTCGCTCGATGTCAGTCGAGCCGGACGAGAGCTTCTTCCCGCCGCTGGAGCGCGCGGTTCGTCACTCGATTCCAAAGCCGCTGGCGCTGATCCTCAACTATCCGTCCAACCCGACGGCTTTTGTGGCGACGCTGGACTTCTACAAGGACGTCATCGCCTTCGCCAAGAAGCACGACATCATCGTCTTGTCCGACCTTGCCTACTCCGAGATCTACTTCGACGGCGAGCCGCCTCCGTCGGTGCTAGAAGTTCCGGGCGCAATGGATGTGACCGTCGAGTTCACCTCGATGTCGAAGACCTTCTCGATGCCGGGCTGGCGCATGGGCTTTGCGGTCGGCAACGAGCGCCTGATCGCGGCACTGACGCGCGTCAAGTCCTACCTCGATTACGGCGCGTTTACGCCGATCCAGGTTGCGGCAACGCACGCGCTGAACGGCGACGGCTCCGACATTGCGGAAGTCCGCAACGTCTACAAGCGTCGCCGCGACGTCATGGTGGATACCTTCGGCAAGGCCGGCTTCGAGGTGCCGCCGCCGGCAGCAACGATGTTTGCCTGGGCCAAAATCCCGGAAAAGTTCCGTCACCTCGGTTCGCTCGAGTTCTCCAAGCTGCTCGTCGAGAAAGCCGACGTGGCGGTCGCGCCGGGCATCGGTTTCGGCGAAATGGGCGACGACTACGTGCGTCTGGCGCTCGTCGAGAACGAGCACCGTATTCGCCAGGCAGCCCGCAACATCAAGAAGTTCATGTCGACGGCAGACGAGACGATGCACAACGTCATCTCGCTCAACGCACATCGCTGATATAATCCCCTCAACGGCAGCCGCTTCGGCGGCTGCCCTTCATGACACATTTCAGGATCGATCCATGGCAGATGCCCTCAAAATCGGCATTGCGGGCTTGGGTACCGTTGGTGCTTCGCTTGTCCGTATCATTCAGCAGCGCAGCAACGAGCTGGCCGCAACGTGCGGACGCCCGATCCTGATTACGGGTGTTTCCGCCCGCGACAAGACCAAGGACCGCGGCATCGATGTTGGCGGCATCGAATGGTTCGACCGGCCGGAAGATCTGGCGGAGAAGGGCGACATCGACGTTTTCGTCGAACTCATGGGTGGAGTCGACGGTTCCGCGAACAGCTCCGTGCGCGCGGCTCTGCAGCGTGGTCTCCATGTGGTGACCGCGAACAAGGCGCTGCTTGCCTATCACGGCGTCGAGCTGGCGACGATCGCGGAAGAGAAGGGCGCGTTGCTGAACTTCGAAGCAGCCGTTGCCGGCGGCATCCCTGTCATCAAGGCGCTGCGTGAGTCACTGACCGGTAACACGATCTCCCGCATCTACGGGATCATGAACGGCACCTGCAACTACATCCTGACGAAGATGGAGAAAGAGGGCCTGTCCTTCGCCGACTGCCTGAAGGAAGCACAGCGCCTCGGCTATGCAGAAGCCGATCCGGCCTTCGATATTGAAGGCAACGACACCGCCCACAAGCTCTCGATTCTCACGACACTTGCCTTCGGAAACCAGATCGCTGCCGACGATATCTATCTCGAAGGCATCACCAACATCTCGATCGAGGATATTCACGCTGCAGCCGATCTCGGCTACCGCATTAAGCTGCTCGGCGTTGCGCAGCGCACGGATACCGGCATCGAGCAGCGCGTGCATCCGACCATGGTGCCCGTCGATTCTGTGATTGCGCAGGTCGATGGCGTGACGAACGCGGTTGCGATCGAGTCGGACGTTCTCGGCGAGTTGCTGATGGTCGGCCCGGGCGCCGGCGGCAACGCAACGGCTTCGTCGGTGCTCGGTGACATCGCGGACATCGCCAAGAGCCGACCCGGCGCACAGCGCGTTCCCGTTCTCTGCCATCCTGCCAAGTCGCTGGAGCCCTATCGCAAGGCGCAGATGCAAAGCCACGAAGGCGGATATTTCATTCGCCTGACGGTACTCGACCGCACCGGCGTGTTCGCGAGTGTAGCCACCCACATGGCGGAAAACCAGATCTCGCTGGAATCGATCGTACAGCGTTCGAAGCAGCATCTGGCGCCGTCGCATCACCAGACGATCATCATGGTGACGCATGCGACAACCGAAGAGTCCGTCCGCAAGGCGGTCGCCGCAATCAAGGGCGAGGGTTACCATGTCGGAGAGCCGCAGGTGATCCGCATCGAGCGGCCGAAGGAAGACTGAGTCTTCCACGGGCGTTATGGCGTGCCGAATCCGGCGGCAGCTCTGATGCGTGCATCCACAGCTAACGTCATGCCTGGTGTCCAAAACCGTTGTGCGGCTGATCCAAGCCGCATAAAGCTGCCGATATCGCGCCCTGTCTCGGGGCGGTGACAAGCGTTGAGGGCAGCAGACGAGATGGAGATTCCGGCCGATCCGGTACAGCGCGCGTTTCTGGGCGTCGAGAAGTCCGTGTTGGACAATCGCTGGATTGCGCGCCTCGATCAAGCCGGCCAGAACCGGGCGCTCGCCATGTCGCAGATGCACGGGCTGCCTGAACTCATTGCGCGTGTTCTCGCCGGACGCGGCGTCACGGCTGACGAAGCGCTGGAGTTTCTTGATCCGACCCTTCGTGGCCTGATGCCTGATCCTTATACGCTGACGGATTGTGAGAAGGCTGCCAGGCGGCTTATGGAGGCAATTCGAAGCCAGCAGCAGGTTGCAATTTTCGGTGACTACGACGTTGACGGCGCATCGTCGTCGGCGCTGATGTTCCGATTTTTCAAGCACTTCGGCGTCAAGGCTGAGATCTATATTCCGGATCGCGTTTTTGAAGGTTATGGCCCCAACGCTGCGGCAATCGGCAGCCTGATCGACAATGGCGCACGGCTGATCGTCACCGTTGATTGTGGATCGACAAGCCACGACGCATTGGCCGAAGCTGCCAGGCGCAATATCGACGTCGTCGTCATAGATCACCACCAGGTGACACACGATTTGCCGCGTTGCCACGCGCTGGTCAATCCGAACCGCGAGGACGATCTCTCCGGGCAGGGACATCTTTGCGCCGCTGGCGTCGTGTTCCTGGTTCTCGTCGCGACGCTGCGGTTGTTGCGAGAGGCTGGCGATCCGCGCGCCAAATCGATCGATCTGCTGCAATGGCTCGATATCGTTGCGCTTGCGACTGTCTGCGACGTCGTCCCGCTGAAGGGCCTGAACCGCGCTTACGTGGTCAAAGGGCTGATCGCCGCGCGACATCAGGGCAATGCCGGCCTGTCCGCGCTGTTCCGCAAGGCCGGTCTCGCCGGGCCTGTAACGCCCTACCATTTCGGATTTCTGATCGGCCCGCGCATCAATGCCGGCGGACGCATCGCCGACGCTGCGCTCGGGAGCCGCCTGCTCACTCTCGACGACACGGGCGAGGCCGAGGCGATCGCCCAGCGATTGGACGAGCTCAACCGTGACCGGCAGGCGATGGAAGCGGCAATGCTCCAGGAAGCCGAGGCGGAGGCGCTGGCGGAATACGGGGATGGCACAGGCGCCTCGGTGATCGTCACCGCGCATGAAAAGTGGCACCCTGGGATCGTCGGCCTGATTGCAGCCCGTCTCAAGGAAAAGTTCAAACGCCCGGCCTTTGCCATCGCTTTCGACCCGTCCGGCAAGGGTACCGGCTCGGGCCGCTCGATCAACGGCTTTGACATGGGCAAGATGGTGCGCGCAGCGGTGGACGAAGGCCTGCTGATCAAAGGCGGCGGCCACGCCATGGCTGCCGGCCTCACCGTTGAGCGCGACAAGCTCGGCCGTCTACGCAGCTTTTTTTATGAACGTGCCGAAAAGACAGTAGCGGCGCTCGTCGCCAACGAGACGTTGAAGATCGACGGGGCGATTGCAGCCAGCGGCGCGACCCTCGATCTGATCGATCGGCTCGAGACAGCCGGCCCCTATGGTTCTGGCCACGCGCAGCCTCTCTTTGCGATTCCAGCCCACCGTCTTCGCGACTCCCGCCTGGTGGGCGAGAAGCACGTGAAAGTGACGCTCGAGGCCATGGACGGCACCCGGCTGGACGGGATTGCATTTCGGGCTGCCGATACGCAACTGGGCAACCTGTTGCTGAATTCCAGGGGCGCCAGCCTGCACGTTGCCGGCTCTCTCGGCGCGGACCACTATCAGGGCTCACGACGCATTCAGCTGCGCGTCCAGGACGCCGCGCCGGCGCGGTGATATCGGCGGATGCAGATGGCCAGCCGTTTCTGGACGACTGTGCCACAGACCGGCGTTAGATGAGAATGTGCTGCGTCAAGTCGCTCTCGATGAAGATCATGTTGGGCTTGTAGCCGCGCTCAAGGAATGTCTCGCGGCGGGCCATATCGGCTGCGAAGATCATTGTATTTTCGATCCCGATCGGATCATTGTCGTCGAGGTCGGCGGTGACATCGATTTCCGGCGGTAGACCGACATCGCGAAGCAGTTCGGTGATCAATGCCGGATCGGCCATGCCGCTGAGAATGAGCCGATCGACGCCTGCGGTTGCGGTCACCTGATAAGCGAGGGTCTGCATGGCGACCAGCATCGGGAAGGATTCGCGCAGTGCCGCGACTTCGGGGTGATCGCCCATGCCTCCGAGCGCGATGCGTGTATAAAGTTCGTAGGCCTTGATGAAATCCTTGCGAACCGCCCAGAAGCGAACCGCGACGGCCATGCGGTTGAGCGTGAAGACCTTGCACATTTCCTCGTAGATCGCACGTGCCTCGGGCGTCGTGCTGAGCTTTCCGCGCTTGGCGGCCATGTACAGGAAGTATTCGAGCCCGCCGCGATACTTGTCCCAGGCGACCATAACCTCCTCGTTGCCCGTCTGCGAGCGGTCGGGGGCCACCTTCGAGGCGACGACGGAGCGATAGAACGGCTGCTTGAGGAAGGCCACGCCGCTTTGGTCGAGCACATGAGCGAGATAGGGAAAGAAGCAGAAGCAAAAGTCGCGTGGAACCCACACGGAGCGCAGTGCCGACGAGCGGTAGATCGCAATTTCCGGGAAGATGTGGCGTTCGAACAGGAACTGAAACACTTCGACGAAGTCATGTTGGCCGAATTTGGTGTCCTCATCGACCTTGTAGAACGTGGTGAGGTCGCGGTCATTGATTTCGTCGTAGAGATACCAGGGCGCGTGGCAGGCGGACACGTCGGAATTAGCATCGAGGTAGGCGACCGCCGCCTTGACGCCCTCGGGAATGAGAAAGTCGTCGTCGGCGAGATAGATCGAATACTCACCGACCGCGT
Source organism: Rhizobium sp. BK661 (assembly GCF_024808825.1). NCBI lineage: Bacteria > Pseudomonadati > Pseudomonadota > Alphaproteobacteria > Hyphomicrobiales > Rhizobiaceae > Rhizobium > Rhizobium sp. BK661. The sequence continues at coordinate 82,915 of NZ_JANTYT010000009.1, forward strand.
GGTGGAACGAGCTCGCGATATTCTTGTACGGCCCACCGTTGACTGCGCGACGGTAAAGGCGAATCGGAAGGCCCCTCGCGATGAACTCTTCGACGACCTCAGCCGTATTGTCGGTTGAGGCATTGTCGGAAATTACGATCTCGTAGGGGAAGTCGAAGTCGTAGGTTTCGCAATGCTCGAGTGCGTTGCGCAGATACGCTTCCCGATTGTAGGTCGGGATGCAGATGCTGAGTTTGATACCGCTCAATTGAATGCTCTCCGGGGCAGGGCGTTGCCTTCATGGCGTTGGTCGAAGGGCGCGGGGCGCCCGAAATTCTGCGGATCATGATTTCAAGGCGAGACGCTGCGATCACGGGCGGACCAAGGGGCCGCTCTCTCCACGGGGAGTCGCTCCCCTGTGAGCATTGCAACTTCCATCAAGATCGCCTCCGCGATGGGGATCTGTGCGCGGCCGCTTGCCGGCAAAGATTTGATGTGACTATCTATGGGGTAAAGTTGGAGCGAGGCTGGTGTTCGCGGTCGTGCGGGAAGCCGCAGCGACCGATAAGGCAATCGGAGAGATGAAGTCACGTTTTGTGGCGAGAGCGCCGCGCGTTCGCTAACTCAGACCGCGAGGTTGTGCGTCCATGCGTTGATTCGAATTAGGAACGCCTAAGCCGGTCTTGCGACCTCAAAGGACTTGAAATTCAGCGACGGCTCGTTCGAGCCTATAGTTTTTCTGCTCGCAACGAAGCGAAGTACTGTTTTCGCATAGGCTCACGCGGCGTGCTATCAGCATTGAGCGCGCATGGCGCCACAGGACCGGCAAGTGGGGCGGCTCAATGGACTTGCTCGAAAGTGAAAGGATCTGTCAGAAAAGAGCCACTTTCAGTGACTTCAGCAAGCTTGAACAAATCCGTCTGCTCCAATGGGGGCCTTCCGCCAACCGCGCTGCAGCAACCGGTGGCAGCTAGACGAATACTTGATCAGCTTCCATCGAACCCGTGGAAACGTTAGTGCTCATGCCTCGCGCTATTTAGGAGTGGAGGGGGAAATGGCTTACCCCCTCGCGTACCCTCAATGATGGCTGCCGTTGCCGTTGTTGCCATTTGACAAGCCATTGGCATTGCCGTTCATCACACCATAGGATTGCATCAAGTTAGGGCGGGATGCCGGCCCCGTTGTCTGGTCGACGCCAGATGTACCGTTGCCGCCAATGTAGTCCCCGTTGCCGGTGTAGGACGACGACGACCGGCCGACGGTCGAGCCGTTGGATGTGGTGGGCTTACTGTCAATCGTAGCCTGCGCAAAGGCAGAGCTGGCGGCAAGAGTGATTGCGGCGGTGGCTATAATGAGAGACTTCATAGTTCGTTGTTCCTTTTAGCTCGAAGCATGATTGCTTCGCACTCAGGTTGTATTAGCGTCGTTGCAGCGAAGGCGCTTGTTCTGGAATGCCAGTTGTTTGCCCGTGTCTGCCAGGACACAGATTTGTCTATCGCTCATTTGCGGGCTTAGGCGCTGGGAGGTCGTCACGAACGCCCCGGCCAATGCACAGATTTGCGTCTCAAAACGTTCGTGCTGTCCAATCGTCATCGCCGGTGATCCACTGGTGGCCACGCCCAAGGACCTTAGCGGGGGCGTGCTTCCCGTATTCCTGGCTCTTGGCCCGGCTGGCTTCGTTGCGCGCTACCCTCTCTTTATTGCGATTGGGAGGCTCAAATCGATAAACCGAGCCTGCAGAAGGGAAAGGGCAAGATGGTCGCCCGCATTGACCCATCTGCTGTTGTCACCCGAAAACGCGCCCTCATGGAAATCAGGTGGGGCTGCGCACCTGCTTCCGAGAGGGGCGGACCAAGATCGAGTTTCTGCAAAAGCTTGTATGCCCGCGCAGTCGGACTATCGGTTGTGTCAAAATGGTCTTGCCAGAACGGCCCATCGATTTGGTTGTCGTAGTTCGCTGGTTCGACGCCGTACGTCTCCCATACAGGAGCCAAATCTGTTGGATTGTTGTGGCGAACGTCCTCACTGACGAAGGAATTCTCGCCACGTGGGTGGTCGGGGAGGGGCCAACTCATATGGCTCCAAGGACAGAAGCAACTCGTCACCAAGCGCGCGGTCGCGCGAGTGTCCATTCGGCGTCTTCTTGTTGGTGGCGGTTGTATTGCGCGGAAAGGCGCTTGGCTTGTCGTGTGCAGACATTAGTTTGCGCTAAGCTGCCACATTACAATTGGAAAAAAAGTGAGCGCTCTTGGTTGAAGATTGCGCGTGTCACGACAGATAGTAGCAATATCTGGCTTGGTGGGGACAACGCCATGGCTGGGCGGGGTAAAGCTAATATTCAGAGCCTGATCAACGGACCTACTGCATGGGGACTTGCCACGCGTTTGGCAGTTCGGCATCTGGAACGCGCTGGAATGGAGGTCGCGCCGCTTCTGTTGCAGTCTGGTCTATCAAGCGTGGCCATCGCGGAGCGCCAACGAATTCATGTTACGGCGCAAATGCGGTTCCTGGAGTTGGTGGGCTACGCTTTGAAGAATGCGTGGATAGGTCTCACCTTGGCCAAGGAGTGCGACCTGCGCGAACTTGGGATGCTTTATTACGTGGCGGCCTCATCACATGATCTAGGTGACGCTTTTAAACGCCTCTCAAGGTACGTAAGCCTTGGAAATGAGGCACTCGTCGTGAGGTTAGGGGAAAGGCCTGCATGCTCCATCGAAGTCTCGTACGCCGGCGTGCAGCGTCATCGGGACCGGCACCAGATGGAATTGCTGGCCTTTGCCGTCTTGCGTTTGTGCCGAAAACTCGTCGGACGGGATCTTTCGCCACACAAGGTGAGATTCATCCATCATCGAACTGGCGACCTGAGTCAAATCAGGCGAACGTTTGGGTGTGAGGTCGAGTTCGATGCAGAAATGGATGAGATCATTTTCAACGCCGGAACACTGGAGCTCCCTGTCGTTGGAGACGACCCATTTCTCAACGAACTGATATTGAAGATGTGCGACGAGGCGATGACGGCCCGCCTGGCCAACACTAGCCGCTTTCGAACTATCGTGGAAAACAACATTGCGCCACTCTTGCCGCATGCCGAGGCGACCATAAAAGCCGTCGCGAAGCGACTTGGTCTAAGCGAGAGGACATTTGCTCGGAAATTGGCGGCGGAGGGGATAAGCTTTGGCGAAATCCTGGACCAAATGCGCCGTGATCTTGCGATCCGCTACCTAGAGGACGATCTTCAGGCGTCCCAGATTGCCTGGTTATTGGGATTTCACCATCCGAGCTCCTTCAGTCATGCGTGCCGACGTTGGACAGGCAAAAGCCCGCTTGAATTTCGGCGCGCTCCTGTACGTGACCCCGCAGAGTAGTCAAGCGGACAGATCCTCGTCTTTCAGCGCGAGATGTGCCAAATTTTCGCTTTCACGGCCGATGCTATGCGCCCGCCCATAGTTCAGGGTTCGACTTGATGGTCATTTCTCACCCTTCGGAACGTGCTTCTTGAGGATGTCGACACTGGCTTCCAGCTCCGCGATCACCTTGCTGATGGTCACGCCATGCGACAGCCAATGGCGGATGCGCTCGACGTCGTACATCATCACGCCACCGCTGCTGACGTTGTCGACCAACTCCTTGATGGCGCGCTGCTTGGGCGGCTGCAGCGCGCTGGCGTCGAGCATGATCTGAAGCCGTCAGCGATCGAACGGTGATTTGTTTTCCATCACTTGTTCTTCCCAGGCTTGTCATTCTTATCCTTGTCCTGTCCCGGAGGGCCGGAGTGCTCATGATTGTCGTCGCCATAGCCATGACCTGGCTTGGTGTCACCGCTGTCGGTTGGCGTCGATGGCGTCTGGCCCTTGGTGGGTTCGCCCGAGCCATCATTCGGATCTGTTTCGCTTGGCGTGCTTGGGCCTAGGCCGCCACCGGTTGGGCCAGTATCCGCAGGTCCAGTGGGGCCAGTCGCGGTATTGTCGCTGGGGCCGCTGCCGTCAGTGGTGCCACCCGTCGAGCCGCCAGTGCTGCCGCCACCACCCGATGGTGAGGAAGGGGGCGACGATGCTGTCTCCTGCCCACGAGAAGGCTGATTGCTGGCACCTCCACCCTGCTGCTCACTGTTCCCTGCGAGAGAGCCTCTTGTCGTACCATCGCTTGCGCTGCCATGCGTGGATCCGAAGGTGCTACCGCCAGAGAACCCGACGTTGGTGGAGGTGCTACCCCAGAGAGCAGAGGAGCTTTTGCGGGCGGGTCGTCCGGTGCTATCGGCGAAAATGCTACCCGTATAGAAGCCCACCGCAATTTCCGAATTTGGAAGTTTCGCGCGGGTTTTAGAGACCTGATTGGCGCCAACATAGCTGTAGGTGCAGCTTCTCCAGAAAAGAAAGAGTTGTCGGCAATGCTTCTTCGGCGCGTTTGTAGTGTAAAGATGGTGGTGTCTTGTCTGCCCTGCGTAAGAAGCCGAGGAAAGCACCACGCAAACCGCTAAAGCGGAAGCAACAGTTTTTACGGTATTCGTGAGAAGACGTTTCATATTCAGGTCGTCCTTTGGGGTGTATTTGATGAGAGACAAATTATCTATCCAAAGGGCGTGCCGTTTGTTTCTGGCTGCCAATCTATTGCTGACGACTGCCACGGCTCTGATCCTGGCTGTTGAACCGGGTCATGCGATAGGAAAAACGGACAAGAATGTGACGGGGACTTTGGGAAGGGAGCGTGTGAAGGAAACGCGTCGACCGGGCGCCGAATTGATCGCTTAAGCATGGAAGCTCAGTCATTGCCCGGTCAGCAGTAAGGGCCGCTCACCGAACGGAGATGCGGATGCAGCGCTCGCAAACACTGCGACAACCGGAACAGTCGATGAATACCTAGCTCATCAGTCGGGGCGGTTACGGCGCTCTTTCCCCCAGCAATGTTCGGAGGGGAAAGGGGCGGTCTGGAGATTCGTGTATGAGTATCAGACGCCGATAACTGGCACGATGGCGGTTGGCGCCGCCTGGCTGACGATTCGGCAGATGCAAGCGACCGATCGCCTCCAAATCGCTCACCATCAGCAACAGGTGAACATCGCGACGCTGCCTAGCCACCTTGCCATTCTGCGATTGATGGGAGTTTTGCCTAAGGCATTGCGGAACTGCAGCAACAAGGCGTTTGAGTTCGTCAGCCTCTGCGAAGGAGAATTTGGATAACCGGTATGGGATAGGAAGGCGAACTTTGCGCTAGGAATGTGCATCGTCGGGTACCGGCATGTGGCGGACAGCTTTACCCACAGCAGGTTTACGTCTTGCTCTTCAAGACAAAACCCTCATCGCTGCGCTATCCCACACGACTGGACGGCCTGAGTGGTACACGGACCTGATGAACCCGATTCTTTCGGACTTGGCTGCAACGACTCAAAATCTGAATGCTTCGCTGGCACATTGGAGCGAAGCCATCTTGGGCTACGAGGCGCCAATCACAGGGTAGATTTTCATTTTCCCCGGCTTGCCCCCGAAAACAAATTATTCTTCGGAACTATCCGCAAACTGGCTATGTTGTAAATGAAATCAAGGAGTTGAAGTGGCACGCCCTAGGGGAGTCGAACCCCTCTTCCCAGAATGAAAATCTGGTGTCCTAACCGATAGACGAAGGGCGCTTCCTTCGTGGTGGCGCCCTTATAGTCAGGCACTTTGAATCCCGCAAGCGGCAAAACAAGAAAAAATCACAATGGCGCGATTTTTTCCCTGCTTCCAGCATCACGCTCCCACTCAGTCCCACTTATCGTTTTGATATTGTTCCGTATTATCAATTCGCGGGCCGCCTGCGAAGATGTGGAAAGGTTTGGCGATGCAGCCGATCGTAGCCGGCAGCATCGCCAATGAGCAGTTTTCTCAGGCGCGCACCTCGAAAACCATGTTGAACGGTGTTTCGGTGGCGCGGCGGAAATGCTTGAAGCCGGCGTCGAGCGCGACTTTCCTGAGCTTGGTCTCGCCGGCCTGCGCGCCGAGGGCGAGCCCGACCTCTTGAGAGAGCGATGCCGGTGTGCAGATCATTGTCGATGCGCCGTAGTAGACGCGGCCGACCGGGTTGAGATTGTCCTTCAGGCAGTCATGAGCGAAGGGCTCGACGATCAGCCAGGTGCCATCAGCAGAGAGCGATTTCTTGACATGTTTGCCGGCGCCGACCGGATCTCCCATATCGTGCAGGCAGTCGAACATGGCGATGAGATCGTAACTCCCTTCAGGGAATCCGGCCGCCGGAGACTGTTGGAAGGTGACGCGCTCGGAAACACCAGCCTCCTTTGCCGCGGCCTTCGCCCGCTCAATCGACGGAGCGTGATAGTCGAAGCCGTAGAATGTCGACGCGGGGTAAGCTTGAGCCATCAGGATCGTTGAGGCGCCATGACCGCAGCCGACATCCGCGACCTTCGCGCCCGCTTTCAGGCGAGCTTCGACGCCCTGCAAAGCCGGTATCCAGTCTGCGACCAGATTATTGTTATAGCCGGTCCTAAAGAATCGCTCGGTTCCGCGGAACAGGCAGGCGCTGTGCTCATGCCACCCCACACCCGTGCCGGCGCGGAAGGCGTCGGCCACCTTGGGTTCGTCCATCCACATGGACTGCACGACCTGAAAGGCCCCGGCGAAGAAGGCAGGGCTGTCTTCCTCGGCAAAGACCATTGCCTGCTCAGGCGTAAGGTGAAAGCGATCGGTCTTCTCGTCGTAGCTGAGGTAATCGGCTGCCGCCAAGGCAGACAGCCACTCTCTGAGATAGCGCTCCTTTATGCCGGTTTCCTTCGCTATCTCAGCTGAGTTGCGTGGTTTGCCGTCGGCCATCGCCTTGAACAAGCCGAGGTCATCGCCCAGTACCACCAGCGCTCCGGATACGGCCGCGCCCACGTCGCCGATCAACCGGCCGACGAGTGCGTCTACTTTCTGCATGTCGGGTTCGCGCATGTCTTCCTCCCTAGGAAAACGCAGGAAAAGCCAGCCCACCCGGCACTATAGCACCGTCGTCGTTCGCCGCTAAAACAACACTGAGGCATCATGGGCGCGAGTTTCATTTTCAGAATGAGAAGGCGATCTGCAAACGAAACTAAACGTACTGGTTGCGCCAATTGTCGCGTTGACAAGAAAATTGGCCAGATCGATAGTTCGATTGCCCCTAGAGGCTTGGAGGAAAGATCATGATCAAGCAGTTGACTATTCTTGCATCCGTTTCCCTGCTCGGGGCGCTGGCATTTGCAACGCCATCCTCGGCGCTGACCATGAAAGAGTGCAGCGCGAAGTATAAGTCGGCCCAGGCGGACGGCTCGGCAAAGGACATGAAGTGGAATGACTTCCGCAAGGCGCAGTGCGGTCCAGACGCGACGGCAGAGCCGGATGTCACGCTGAATAGTGGCGAGGAACCGGAAAAGCCGACGATGACGGCGCCCAAGGGCGTTTCGTTCCCGACAGCCGTTGCACCAAAATATGCGAAGGAAACGCCCGGCAAGGGCAGGATGCACACCTGCGTCGACGCCTACCACCAGAACAAGGACGCCAATACGCTCAATGGCCTGAAGTGGATCCAGAAGGGCGGCGGCTTCTACAGCCTTTGCAACGCCAAGCTAAAGAGCTGACATCTTCGTCGCGTTTGGTGATCGAAGGAGACCATTGCGATAGGTTCCGAAATGAAAAGGCCGCCGGACAAAATCCGGCGGCCTTTGAATTGATCGGAGGCGTCTGCCTAGTGCAGGATCTGGCTGAGGAACAGCTTGGTGCGTTCGTGTTGCGGATTGTCGAAGAACTCGGCCGGCGAGTTCTGTTCGACGATCTGGCCTTGGTCCATGAAGATGACACGGTTGGCGACCTGACGCGCAAACCCCATTTCGTGTGTCACGCAGAGCATGGTCATGCCTTCTTCGGCGAGCCCGACCATCGTCTCCAGCACTTCCTTGATCATCTCAGGGTCGAGCGCCGATGTCGGCTCGTCGAACAGCATGATCTTCGGATTCATGCAGAGCGAACGGGCGATCGCCACGCGTTGCTGCTGACCGCCGGAGAGCTGGCCTGGGTACTTGTTGGCCTGCTCCGGGATCTTCACGCGCTTCAGGAAGTGCATGGCGACTTCTTCCGCCTGCTTCTTCGGCATCTTGCGCACCCAGATTGGGGCCAGCGTGCAGTTTTCCAGGATGGTCAGATGCGGGAACAGGTTGAAGTGCTGGAAGACCATGCCGACTTCGCGGCGGACTTCATCGATCTTCTTGAGGTCGTTGGTGAGTTCGACGCCATCGACGACGATCTGCCCTTTCTGGTGTTCTTCCAGGCGGTTGATGCAGCGGATCATGGTCGACTTGCCGGATCCCGACGGGCCGGCAATGACGATGCGCTCGCCGCGCATTACTTTCAGATTGATGTCACGCAGCACGTGAAAATCGCCGTACCACTTGTTCATCCCAATGATGTCGACGGCAACATCGGTTGCCGAAACGGTCATCTTTTTTTGCTGAGCTTCAGCCATGTGTTCGTTCCCTTGATCTTTTATCGTTTGTGGCCGGTATCGAGATAGCGTTCCATGAAGTTTGAATAGCGCGACATGCCGAAGCAGAACAGCCAAAAAACGAAGCCTGCGAAAATCAGGCCCGTCAATGGCGTCACAGCGCTTGCCCAGTTGGCGTCGGTAAAGTTGAACCGGACGATGCCGAGCAGATCGAACATACCGATGATCGATACGAGCGACGTATCCTTGAACATGCCGATGAAGGTGTTGACGATACCCGGGATGACCAGCTTGATCGCCTGCGGCAGGATGATCAGCCGCATCTTCTGCCAGTAGCCGAGGCCGAGTGAATCGGCGCCCTCGGACTGGCCTTTCGGGATCGCCTGCAAGCCACCGCGAATGACTTCGGCCATGTAGGCTGAGGCAAAGATCGCCACACCGATCAACGCGCGCAACAACTTGTCGATCGTGTAGCCTGCTGGCAGGAACAGCGGCAGCATCACGCTCGCCATGAACAGCACCGTGATCAGCGGGATGCCGCGGATTATCTCGATGAAGCCGACGCAGACCATCTTGATGACAGGCATCTTCGAGCGGCGACCGAGCGCCAGGATAATGCCGAACGGCAGAGACACGGCGATGCCCACGAATGAAAGCACCAGCGTCACCATCAGCCCGCCCCAGAGCGGTGTGTCGACGATCTCCAGGCCGAAGCCGCCGTAGAGCAGCCAGAAGGCAAGGAGCGGCAGGGCGATGAAGAGCAGGACTGCGTTGGTGCCCTTGAACGGTGCTTTTGGTATCAGCATCGGTACCAAGAGCAGCACGAACAAAATCCCGACGATGGTCGGGCGCCAGCGTTCGTCGAGCGGGTATCGACCGTACACGAACTGGTCGACCTTCGCATTCACGAATGCCCAGCAAGCACCGCTCCAGCCGTCGGGCTGAATGCCGCCCTGAACCGCTGTTGCACAGAAGGTGCGATCCGTTCCGGTCCAGACGGCCTGGATGAACAGCCAGTTGATCACGTGCGGCAACGCCCAGCCAAGGAAGGCAATGGCCAAGACCGTCAGCACGATATCCTTGGGTGTCGCCATCAGGTTCTTGCGAACCCAGGCCAGCGGGCCGCTTTCGCTGCGCGGCGCCGGCTCGGCATCGAGGAAGTTGGTTCTGACGAAGGGTTGGTTGGATGTCGGCATCTTATCTCTCCACCAGAGCCATCTTGGCATTGAACCAGTTCATCAACAGCGAGGTGAGGATGCTGAGGGTGAGATAGACGACCGCCCAGATAAAGACGATTTCGATCGCCTGGCCCGTCTGGTTAAGGATCGTGCCGCCGACCGCAACGAGATCCGCGAAGCCGATGGCAATGGCCAGCGACGAGTTCTTCGTCAAGTTGAGGTATTGGCTGGTAAGTGGTGGAATGATGATGCGCAAAGCCTGCGGGACTACGACGAGGCGCGTAACACTTGCAGGATGCAGACCAAGCGCACCGGCTGCCTCGGATTGACCCTTCGGTACACCGCGAATACCCGCGCGGACGATTTCGGCAATGAAGGCCGCCGTATAGAAGGACAACGCCAAGAACAGCGACATGAATTCCGGCCCGACGACCGCGCCACCGGTGAGATTGAATTTTCCGGCCACGGGTACGTCAAACGACAGCGGCATGCCGGACAGCAGGAACGCCAGAAGCGGCAGGCCGACGACGAGTGCAGTCGATACCCAGATTGTATGGAATTGCTTTCCAGTTGCGGCTTGGCGCTTGTGCGCCCAACGCGCGACGAATGCGGATGCCACGATCCCAACGAGGAAGGCCAGGCCGACCGCCCACATGCCTTCGCCGAAGATCGGTTTGGGAAACGCGAGCCCGCGATTGTTGAGGAATACGTTCAGCGGCAGATGCAACGACTCGCGAGCCCCTGGCAGGACGGCAAGAACGCCCTGATACCAAAAGAAGATGACGAGCAGGGGCGGGATGTTGCGGAAGACCTCGACATACACCGTGCAAAGCTTGGCGATCAGCCAGTTATGCGACAGGCGGCCGATGCCGACGACAAAGCCGATGATCGTTGCCGTGATAATGCCGGTAACCGCTACCAGAACGGTGTTGAGGAGGCCGACCACCAGCGCGCGGCGATAGGTGGCGTCGCTGGAATAGCCGATCAGCGACTGGCCGATGTCGAAGCCAGCGCGCCCGTTCAGAAAGCCGAAGCCGGAAGCGGTGCCGGAGCGTGCCAAATTCTGGGCCGTGTTGTGGGCGATCCACCATACGAAGCCAACAATGACGACGATGGTGAGAACTTGGAAGAAAATACCCCGATACCTCGGGTCGTAGAGCGCTGACTGGAAGCTCCAGCCAGTGCTTTGCACATGCGACGTGTGCACAGCCTCTTGCGTCATGCCGAGCCTAATCCCCTATGAGCCCGTTTTCGGGCTTTTCTCTTTGTGGTGGGAAGGCGGAAAACCGCCTCCCCACAGTTTCGTCAGTCGATCAACGTACCGGCGGTGCGTATTGGAGGCCGCCCTTGTTCCACAGCGCGTTCAGACCACGCTCGATCTTGAGCGGGCTGCCCTGACCGACGTTGCGTTCGAAGACTTCGCCATAGTTGCCGACGCCCTTGATGATGTTGTAGGCCCATTCGTTGGTGAGCCCCATGTCGGTGCCGATTTTCGTATCGGTTTCCGTGCCGAGGAAGCGCTTGATGTCAGGATTCGCGGAGTTCTTCATCTCATCGACGTTGGCCTGGGTGATGCCGAACTCTTCTGCGGTGACGAGCGCATAAGCCGTCCACGAAACGATGTCGAACCATTGGTCGTCACCCTGGCGAACGGCCGGGCCGAGCGGTTCCTTGGAAATGATTTCCGGAAGGACCATGTGCTCGTCGGGGTTCTTCAGCGTCAGACGCAATGAGTAGAGGCCAGACTGGTCGGTCGTGTAGACGTCGCAACGGCCGGCGTCGTAGGCGGCGTTGACTTCCTCAAGCTTTTCGAAAACGACCGGATTGTACTGGAGGTTGTTCGACTTGAAATAGTCTGCGAGGTTCAGTTCGGTGGTTGTGCCGGACTGCACGCAGACAGCCGCGCCGGAAAGTTCGAGCGCCGACTTCACGTTGAGGCTCTTGCGAACCATGAAGCCCTGGCCGTCATAATAGGTAACCGGGCGGAAGTTGAAGCCCTGTGCCGTATCGCGGTTGATCGACCATGTCGTGTTACGCGACAGGACGTCGATTTCGCCCGACTTCAGAGCCGGGAAGCGGTCCTTGGCCGACAGTGGCGTATATTTTACCTTGGTCGGGTCGCCGAAAACGGCCGAAGCGATTGCCTTGCAGAAGTCGACGTCGAAGCCAGCCCAATTGCCGGAAGCGTCAGGCTGCGCGAAACCGAGAAGGCCGGTGTTGACGCCGCACTGAATAAAACCCTTTGCCTTGACGTCTTCGAGCGTGGTGGCAGAAGCTGCCGAAGCGCCAAGTCCGAAGACTGCTGCGCCGATGGCGGCCGACAGAAGCTTAATCTTCATTTTTCCCAACCTTTTCCTTTGTCTTATCTTTTTGTGGGAGCGTCGCTGAAGCAAGCAAAACCTCCCATATGGCTCGACACCCTCCCGGCGCGAGCAGTGCTATCTCAGTCGCAAATGTCACCACGGTCAAGTGTCGCAGTGAAAGATTGCGTGATATTTCGGCAATTCCCTAATTGAGGCGCGCAAAATAAGCAGATGGCTAACGAAATGGCGGCGTTTTGCCGAAAAAAATCGCGCAAAATCACTGATATATCTGCAGAATCCTCAGATAGGCGGACATTTTACCCAATTTTCCTTCGGGGTTGACCGATCGTTTTGACCGGTTCAAAAAGTTTGCCGACTGCATCCCACCGCCAAAGGCATTTCCGACATGACAGATAAAGACGGCCTGCTTCAAAACGCAGGCATCAACACGCGCCTTTCCCACCTCGGCAACGATCCGGCCGAATACCACGGTTTCGTCAATCCGCCGGTTGTTCATGCCTCGACGGTGCTCTTTCCCAATGCAAGGGCGATGGAAACCCGCGCGCAGAAGTATACTTACGGAACACGCGGTACCCCGACAACGGACGCCCTTTGCGAGGCGATCGATGCCCTCGAAGGCTCTGCTGGGACAATCCTCGTCCCGTCGGGCCTGGCGGCGGTTACCGTCCCGTTCCTGGCTTTCCTGTCTGCCGGTGATCATGCGCTGATCGTCGATTCCGTCTATGGGCCGACTCGGCATTTCTGTGACACCATGCTGAAGCGCCTGGGCGTTGAGGTCGACTATTACGACCCGATGGTCGGGGCGGGCATCGAGGCGTTGATCAAACCGAACACGAAGCTCGTCCACACAGAAGCTCCGGGGTCGAATACCTTCGAAATGCAAGATATTCCGACAATTTCCGCGATTGCGCACAAGCACGGCGCAATTGTAACGATGGACAACACCTGGGCGACGCCGGTCTATTTCAAGCCGCTCGATTTCGGCGCCGACATCTCCATTCACGCAGCCACCAAGTACCCGTCCGGCCACTCGGATATCCTGATGGGAACGGTTTCGGCGAACGCCAAATACTGGCCGCAGTTGCACGAAGCCAACATTACTCTTGGCATTTGCGGCGCCCCCGACGACGCCTATCAGATCCTGCGTGGGCTGCGCACCATGGGTGTTCGCCTGGAGCGCCACTATGAAAGCGCGCTGACCATCGCCAGGTGGCTCGAGGGCAGGGAGGACGTCGCCACGGTGCTCCATCCGGCGCTTCCGAGCTTCCCTGGGCACGAACTGTGGAAGCGCGACTTCAAGGGCGCGAGCGGCATCTTCTCCTTCGTTCTTGCGGTTGACGCTCCGGAGAAGTTCAAGGCCAAGGCGCATGCCTTCCTTGACGCACTGCAGATCTTCGGCCTCGGTTGGTCGTGGGGGGGCTTCGAAAGCCTTGCAGTCCATGTCAACTTGAACGATCGCCGCATTCGAAAGGCGCCGACTGAAGGACCGGTCATCCGCCTGCAGATCGGGCTCGAGGATGTCGTCGATATCAAGGCCGATATCGAGCGCGGTTTTGCCGCGGCAAAAGCCGTCTGATCAGGTGCCGGCTCGGTAGCCGTAAATCCAGTCGAGATCCGCCGCAAGGCTTTGCGGCGGTCGCAACCCCAGGACGATGTCACGGCCGACGCGGATTGGCCCGCGCGCGTGATAGGCAAACTGGTTGAATGCACCACGCTTGCGCAGTCGCGCGATCCGCGGAGCGCGATGCGTCTCGAACAACTGCAAGGCCTCAGCGACGGGCCGTGCGGCTACGAACATAGCTAGCTCGTATGCATCCTCGATCGCCATTGCAGCACCCTGAGCCGCAAACGGCATCATGGCGTGAGCGGCGTCGCCGATAAGAACACTGTCACGGCCATTCTGCCAGCGTCCGTCCGTTGTTTCGTAGAGGGGCCAGAAGGTCATGCCGCGTGCGTCGGCAAAAATCCGCGTCATGGCAGGGTGCCATCGGGAAAACCGTGAAAGCAACTGTTGGCGTTGCGATTCCGTTGGTCGCGTCGTCCAGTCGTGCGACACGGCATTGCCTGTCGTGATCGCCACCATATTGAAACCGTTGGTTTCGCTCAGCGGATAGCAGACGAGATGTGCTGATGGACCAAGGAAAGCAGAGACGCTTGTCGGTTCAAGAAACGCGGGTGCGTTCGCCGCATCGATCGTGAAACGGTAGGCAATGTTCCCCGAGAAGCGAGGCGAGGGCGCGCCATCGATGCTCTCTCTTACCTGCGACCAGACGCCGTCGGCGCCAATCAGAAGATCCCCAGGACCGCCGGAAACGTCCGAGAGTGTCCCGCGCCCGATCTGCGCTCCGAGATGCAGTTTGCAGAGTGGCTCCTTGGCGACTGCATCAAGCAGTGCCCGCTGCAGCGAGGCGCGATGCAGGACGCCATAAGGGGCTCCCCATCGGGCGCGCGCAAATCCGCCGGCCGGAACGGCTGCCAGTTGACGCAAGGTGGTTCCGGATACGAGTCGAATGGAGTCTGGCTCCAGCCAGATGTCGGTGAGGCGCTCGAGGATGCCGAGCTCCGCCAGAATGTGAGCGGCATTCGGCGAAATCTGCAGACCAGCGCCGACCTCTGTCAGTTCAGGGGCTTGCTCGAAAATCTCGGAATGGATGCCGCGCCGTGCCAGTGCAAGCGCAACGGTAAGGCCAGCGACACCCGCGCCGACGATGGCGGCATGTTCAGCCGGCATGGGCTGTCCGATCCCGAGTTGGCGCTCTTAGGCAGCCTTGACGTGGAAGACGCAGCCGGCCGGATTGGTCTGGTTTGCCTTCAGCGCGCCATTCAAGCGGTAAAGGGTCGAGCAGTACGAGCAGACCTTCTCGTTCTCGTCGCCCATGTCGATGAAGATGTGCGGATGATCGAACGGAACGGAGGCGCCGGTGCACATGAACTCCTTCACGCCGACTTCGATAACGCGGTGTCCGCCGTCGTTCTGGAAGTGGGGAATGTTGTGGCCGGCCATGCTCGTCTCCGAATGCTTCGTAAATGTGCGCGGACCTTATAGTCGTTCATCGCAAATGTGTAGAGCCAAAGAGAGGCAGGACGCACAGTTTTTGCAACTGCGAGGGTTTCAGTTCGGCGGCCTATAAAATATGGTCCGGCAAAAAAGGACAGTCTGATGAACTTGAATACGCCCGTCTTTTCCAGCTTCACGCATAACGGTCTGAAGCTTGCCTTCTTCGACGAAGGTGATCCGTCGGGCGTGCCGGTGCTGCTGATCCACGGATTTGCGTCAAGCGCCAACGTGAACTGGGTTTATCCGGGCTGGCTGAAGACATTGGGCGATGCGGGCTACCGGGTCATTGCCATCGACAACCGGGGACATGGCGCAAGCGACAAGCCACGCGATGCCGAGGCCTACCGCCCCTGGCATATGGCGAGCGACGCCATCGCGCTGCTCGATCACCTCGGGATTCCCGAAGCCAACCTGATGGGCTACTCGATGGGAGCCCGCATTTCTGTGTTCGCGGCGCTCGCCCATCCCGACCGCGTGCGTTCGCTGGTCCTCGGCGGCCTCGGGATCGGGATGACGGACGGAGTCGGCGACTGGGATCCGATTGCGGATGCCTTGTTGGCGGCTTCCCTCGATGATGTCACCCATGACCGCGGGCGAATGTTCCGGGCTTTTGCCGACCAAACAAAAAGCGACCGTGATGCGCTCGCCGCCTGTATCAAGGGGTCGCGCGATCTCGTTGCGCGGTCCGACATGGCGAAGATCGAAGCTCCGACCTTGATCGGCGTCGGAACCAAGGACGACATCGCGGGTTCAGCCGAGGAACTCGCCGCACTGATGCCTCGCGCGACGGCGCTTGATATCCCCGGCCGCGATCACATGCTGGCCGTCGGCGATCGGGTCTTCAAGAAGGCGGTGCTGGAGTTTTACGCCGAAGTCGCCGGATAGCGACTTGGCTTCTGTTGTGGCAGGTGGGAACGATGCAAGATTGCCGAAGCACCCATTTATGTTAACAGGTTTTTGCCCTATATAGAGCCGATCTACGCATACGAGGAGACCTTTCATGGTCGCAAAGACAGACATTCGCTCTCTTGAGACGGGCAACCCCCTCAAGGTGATAGATCCGATCTGGGACAGCCTGCGCGAGGAAGCGCGCGCCGCCGCGGAAAGTGATCCGGTGCTGGCCGCGTTTCTCTACTCGACGGTACTCAATTACCGGTCGCTGGAAGAGTGCGTGATCTATCGTATCTGCGAACGTCTCGACCATCCCGACATGCAGGCGATTTTGCTGCGCCAGACCTTCGATCAGATGTTGGAGGATTGGCCGGAGTGGAGCGCGATCCTGCGTGTCGACATCCAAGCGATTTATGATCGTGATCCCGCATGCCTGCGTTTCATGGAAGCGGTGCTCTACTTCAAGGGATTCCATGCGCTGCAGACGCACCGCCTCGCGCATTGGCTGCTGAACCGCGGCCGGCGCGATCTGGCGCTGTATCTGCAGAGCAGATCATCAAGCGTGTTCCAGACCGATATCAATCCGGCCGCGCGCATCGGCAGAGGCATCTTCCTCGATCACGCCACCGGGCTGGTCGTTGGTGAGACCGCCGTGATCGGCGACAATGTATCGATCCTGCATGGCGTCACCCTTGGCGGCACCGGCAAAGAAGGCTCGGACCGCCATCCGAAGATCGGCAGCGGTGTGCTGATCGGCGCCGGCGCCAAGATCCTCGGTAACATCGAGATCGGCTATTGCTCGCGCATTGCCGCTGGCTCAGTCGTGCTGAAGGCGGTGCCGCCCAAGACCACCGTGGCAGGCGTTCCGGCCAAGGTGGTCGGAGAAGCAGGGTGTTCGGAACCGTCGCGAATAATGGATCAGGTGATCGGCGCGGATATCTGAGCCGCGCGTCACCTAACAGTTGGCATATCGGCGGGGATAGCGTTGTGCGTGGGTCCCCGTGCCTTTACAGCGCCGTCTTTCCCATGCAAGAAGCGGCCAACCGAGACCGCTCAGGAGATGCAGTGTGAAGCCCGAAGAAATCAAGAAACTCGACGCCTATTTCAAGCGCACGTTCAACCCCGAGGTCATCGTCAAGGCACGCCCGCGAAAGAACGATTCCGCTGAAGTGTATCTCGGCGAAGAATTTCTGGGTGTCGTCTATATCGATGACGAGGACGGCGACCGCTCCTACAATTTCTCGATGGCGATCCTCGACGTCGATCTCTGAAATCGGATCGATGGGCGGTCTGTTGGCCGCCCGTCAATCCAGCGGTGTCCCGCCCCACGCCGCCCAAGCCGCGATCGCTAACCTCCGATTGTTTCCTACCGCAGAGCAATCTCTAGCGGAAAATTGGGCAACCTTCTCTGGACCCATCCGTCGAACGCTCCATCTCCTCCGCTGAGCATGTGCTCTAGGCTAGGAAGGGATGTTGAGAATGGGTATTTTCGACAAGATCAAGAACGCGATTTTTGGGAAAGCTGTGGCTGCTCCAGTTACTCCGTCTGCCACACCTGCGGCTGCGCCGAGCGCCGCGCCCACGGCCACACCCCAGCCGGCACCGACGGCCGCGTCACCCGCCGCTGCGACCATTGACATCGTGCCACTGCTGGATGCGGCAGTGAAGAAGAGCGGACAGAAGCTGGATTGGCGCCGTTCTATCGTCGATCTGATGAAGGCGGTCGGCATGGACGCGAGCCTTGCGGAGCGCAAGGAACTTGCCGCCGAACTGGGCTTTACGGGCGATCCGCATGACACCGCCACCATGAACATGTTCCTGCATAAGGCATTGATGAAACGCCTTGCTGAGAATGGCGGAAAAGTTCCGGCTGACCTTCTCGACTGACCCGACGGTTCCATTGGCATCGCGACGATATTTTTGATGAAATCTCTGGTTGCGGTGTCCTGATATATTTTAGGGAAATCAAATGCAGCGCGTTGACTAAGAGCGAGAGCCGGGCTCGACACTCGCATAGGATGTTGTGCGATGCACAACAATACTTGACTATTTGTGCGTTGCAGCTAGGCTCCATCAAGCCACACATGCCAAGGAGGATGATGGTCATGTTGAACTTCGACGACGTCAATCGGAAGAACAAGGAAGCCATGGACACGGTCCTGAAGAGCTATTCGGAGACTGCCAAGGGTTTCCAGGCCATTGCCGCCGAAGCCGTGGAGTATTCCAAGAAGTCGTTCCAGGACACGGTCACGCATTTTGAAAGCCTGTCGGGAGCGCGTAGCTTTGAAGCTGCCTTCGAGCTGCAGACCACCTATGTGAAAACCGCATACGAGAACTTCGTGAGCGAAGCCACCAAGCTCGGCGAAATGTATTCCGATCTCGCCAAAAGCGCTTACAAACCATACGAGGCGCCTGTTGCGGCAGCGGCCGCCAAGGCGATGAAGACGGCTCCAGTTGTTGCGCCCGCTGCGGCGTAACCATAACCGGCAATTGCCGTACAGCTCTTGAAAATCGAAGACCGGCTACGCATCTGCGGCCGGTCTTTTCTTTTTTCACAATGCCCGTCGCATGCCCACCACCCGGTTTCTGTGTCTTTGCATCAAGACTGGCCGAATTGTGATTGCAGTGTGAAACGAGGGGCTTAAAATCGCTCCAGGATGGACTAAGTTAGTATTTCGAATATTCGGCGGGAAACCACTCCTCCCAGCTTCTTGCCGGACTGATCGAGGAATGAAAGAAAATGGTCGCAGAGCCGATCCGGATGCAAAACGACAGCGAAAGGAACGGGGACAACGGAAATCGCGGAACCTCGGTCATTACACGTACAAAGCCGAAGACCAAGAAGCCTAATCTCTACCGTGTGCTACTCCTGAATGACGACTACACTCCCATGGAATTTGTCATTCATATCCTCGAGCGTTTTTTTCAGAAGGATCGTGAAAGTGCCACCCGCATCATGCTCCACGTCCACAACCACGGCGTCGGTGAGTGCGGAATATTTACATACGAGGTAGCGGAAACGAAGGTGAGCCAGGTGATGGACTTCGCCCGACAGCACCAGCATCCGCTGCAATGCGTCATGGAAAAGAAGTGAGGATCTGAACGTGCCAACATTTTCGCCTAGTCTTGAGAAGGCGCTCCATCAGGCACTGACCTTTGCCAACGAGCGGCATCATGAATATGCCACGCTCGAGCATCTGCTGCTCGCCCTGATCGACGATGCCGATGCGGCCGCGGTTATGGGAGCCTGCAATGTCGACCTCGACGCGCTGCGCAAAACGCTTGTTGAATATGTCGATAACGAACTCTCCAATTTGGTCACTGGCTATGACGAGGACTCCAAGCCCACTTCCGGCTTTCAGCGCGTCATTCAGCGAGCGGTGATTCATGTGCAGTCGTCCGGGCGTGAGGAAGTGACAGGGGCCAACGTCCTCGTCGCGATCTTCGCCGAGCGCGAGAGCCACGCCGCATACTTCCTGCAAGAGCAGGAGATGACCCGATACGATGCCGTCAACTATATCTCTCACGGGATCGGCAAGCGCCCCGGCGCATCCGAGGCTCGTCCGCCGCGTGGCGCCGATGACGGCGAATCCGAGAGCAAGCCAGCTTCGCGCAGTAGCGGTGACCAGGAGGAAGGCGGCTCCAAGAAGCAGCAGGACGCCCTGAAGGCCTACTGCGTAAACCTCAACGAGAAGGCCAAGAGCGGCAAGATCGATCCGCTGATCGGCCGGCAGTCCGAGGTCAACCGCACGATTCAGGTTCTGTGCCGCCGATCGAAGAACAACCCGCTCTATGTTGGTGATCCCGGTGTCGGCAAGACGGCGATTGCTGAGGGCCTGGCCAAGCGCATCGTTGAAGGCAAGGTGCCGGAAGCCCTGGCCGATGCCACGATCTTCTCGCTCGATATGGGCACGCTGCTCGCCGGTACGCGCTATCGCGGCGATTTCGAAGAACGCCTGAAGCAGGTCGTCAAGGAGCTCGAAGAATATCCGGGCGCCGTGCTCTTCATCGACGAAATCCATACCGTCATCGGTGCGGGTGCGACGTCAGGCGGCGCGATGGATGCCTCGAACCTTTTGAAGCCGGCTTTGTCCTCGGGCGCGATCCGTTGCATCGGTTCGACGACGTACAAGGAGTATCGCCAGTTCTTCGAGAAGGATCGCGCTCTGGTTCGTCGTTTCCAGAAGATCGATGTCAATGAACCCTCGATCGATGATGCGATCGAGATCATGAAGGGCCTGAAGCCGTACTTCGAAGAGTATCATCACCTGCGTTACTCGAATGAGGCGATCAAGACGGCTGTCGAGTTGTCGGCCCGCTACATCTCGGACCGCAAGCTGCCCGACAAGGCGATCGACGTCATCGATGAGACCGGGGCCGCACAGATGTTGCTGCCACCGTCCAAGCGCCGCAAGCTGATCACCGAAAAGGAGATCGAGGCAACGGTCGCAACGATGGCACGCATCCCGCCGAAGACGGTGTCGAAGGACGATGAAGCTGTCCTTGCCAATCTCGAGCAGGAGTTGCGCTCGGTCGTTTACGGCCAGGACAACGCGATCGAAGCGCTATCGACCTCGATCAAGCTGGCGCGCGCCGGCCTTCGCGAACCGAACAAGCCGATCGGCTCCTATGTCTTCTCCGGCCCGACCGGCGTCGGCAAGACGGAGGTTGCCAAGCAGCTGGCGTCGTCGCTCGGCGTCGAACTGCTGCGCTTCGACATGTCCGAATACATGGAGCGGCACACCGTATCGCGTCTGCTCGGCGCACCTCCTGGCTATGTCGGCTTCGACCAAGGCGGTCTCCTGACCGATGGCGTCGACCAGCATCCGCACTGCGTCGTGCTGCTTGACGAGATCGAGAAGGCGCATCCCGACATCTACAACATCCTGTTGCAGGTGATGGATCACGGCGCGCTGACCGACCACAACGGCAAGAAGATCGACTTCCGCAATGTCATCCTGATCATGACGACAAACGCGGGCGCATCGGAGATGGCCAAGGCTGCGATCGGTTTCGGCTCGTCGAAGCGGACGGGCGAAGATGAGGAGGCATTGACCCGCCTGTTCACGCCGGAATTCCGCAACCGTCTCGACGCGATCATTCCGTTTGCGGCGTTGCCGACTGAGGTCATCCACAAGGTGGTGCAGAAGTTCATCATGCAGCTGGAGGCGCAGCTTTCCGAACGGAACGTCACCTTCAACCTGCAAGAGGACGCAATCTCCTGGCTGGCTGAAAAGGGTTACGACGACAAGATGGGCGCCCGCCCGCTCGCTCGCGTAATTCAGGACGTCATTAAGAAGCCGCTGGCGAACGAAATCCTCTTCGGCAAGTTGCGGAAGGGCGGCGTCGTCAACGTTACGGTCGGTCCGAAAGAAGATGGCAAGCCCGGTATTGTCCTCGAAGCCGTATCGGACAACGCGCCGATCAAGCCGAAGCCAGAAGCCGAAGTTGCCCATCCCGAGGCTGACGATGTGGATGACGGCGAACTGAAGACGAAGGCCCGCCCGAAGAAGACGACGGCCAAGAAGGCTAAGGCCGCCGCCGATCCCGAGGTCAAGAGCTTGCCCAAGAAGGGTAGTGCGGTTCCACGGGTTCCAAAGAAGTAAATGAACAAAAGGCGGCTCGAGTGGCCGCCTTTTTCTTTGCTGCTATCTTCGCCAACGCTAGGTCGGTACTCGGCGTTGATTAGAGTTCAGCCTTGATCTTTTCGGCATTCGCGGCGAGCACCGCATTGTCCTCCATCTGGCCAGAATGAGGACGCAGCGCCATTCCCTCGTGACGTGGGATCACGTGGAAGTGCAGGTGGAAAACGGTCTGGCCGGCGGCGGGTTCGTTGAACTGGCAGACCAAGACGCCATCGGCGTCGAAGGCTTCCTTGACTGCGTTGGCAATCTTCTGGACAACGGGGATCGTCTTGGCGAGAACGACAGGGTCAGCGTCGAGCAGGTTGCGTGACGGCGCCTTCGGAAGGACGAGTACATGGCCAGGCGCCTGCGGCATCACGTCCATGAAGGCAACCGTGTCGCTGTCCTCGTAAATGCGGTGCGAGGGAATTTCGCCGCGCAGGATCTTGGCGAAAATATTGTTGCTGTCGTAGGCGGCGCTGGTCATACGAACTCTCCTCATTACTGCTGTGATCGCGTAGCGCGACAGGGGCGAAAGCGTCAATCCTCCTGCTGGCGTTCGCCCTTTCGAAACGGGCTGTGCTCGGTCAGGATCTCGTTCATGTGTTCGATGTCGTCGCGCTCGCGTTCGAGATAGTCGGAGATTGCCCGGCGCAGTCCGGAATGGGCAACGTAATGCGCGGAATGGGTTGTCACCGGCAGGTAGCCGCGTGCGAGCTTATGCTCGCCCTGGGCGCCAGCTTCGACGCGCTTGAGACCCTTTGCCAGGGCAAAGTCGATCGCCTGGTGGTAGCAGACTTCGAAGTGCAGGAATGGGTGATCCTCGACGCAGCCCCAATGACGACCATAAAGCGTATCGCCGCCGATGAAGTTGATCGCACCGGCAATATAGCGACCGTCACGCTTTGCCATCACGAGCAGGATGTCGTCGGGCATGCGCTCGCCAATCAGCGAGTAGAACTTGCGGGTGAGATACGGTCGGCCCCATTTTCTGCCGCCTGTATCCATGTAGAATTCGAAGAACTGGTCCCAGATCCGCTCGGTCAGGTCACCACCGGTCAGCCAATCGATGCTGATGCCGTGGTCAAGCGCGGTGCGGCGCTCCTTTCGAAGCGCCTTGCGCTTGCGTGACGCGAGCGTTTCCAGAAACTCCTCGTGATTGGCATAGCCCTCATTGATGAAGTGGAACTGCTGGTCCGTCCTGTGCAGGTAATCCTCGCCCTCAAAGATCCCAATCTCGTCCTCGGGTACGAAGGTGATGTGTGCGGAAGAGACGCCAAGCTGGCGTACGACCTCCTTGAGGCTCTCGGCTATGGCGTGCTGGATCGGCAAGCGCTGTAGCCCCTCGGTCACAAGCAGCCTCGGGCCGGTCGCCGGTGTAAAGGGAATGGAGCATTGGAGCTTCGGATAGTACCGTCCGCCCGCTCGCTCGAAGGCATCTGCCCAGCCGTGGTCGAAAACATATTCGCCCTGGCTATGGTTCTTGAGATAGCCGGGCAGGGCACCGATAAGCTCGCCTTTGTCCGTTTCCAGGAGAAGATGGTGGCCCATCCAGCCGGATTGCGCAGTCGCCGATCCGGATTCTTCCAATGAAGAAAGAAAGGCATGCGACACGAAAGGATTGTAGGTGAGCGCGGTGCTCTTTGGGGAGGTCCCGGAAAGCCGCGACCAGCTCTCCGGGGAAATCGCGGTGAAAGACCGCTCGATGCGGATTGAAAGTTCGTCTGTCATGGAGCGAATGCGAGACCGTTTGGGAGGAGAATGGGGCTCACCAGCAGTCTGCGCATGATCTTGTCCAAAAAGCGAGCATCAAACCGAAAGGCGCGGATCGAATCCCTCGAATGTCATCTGGTCGGCATTCTCAAAGGTGTGCTTTCGTGCCTTTTCGTCACGGACGGTCCAAGTGATGACCATGACACCCTTTTCGCGCTGCGCCGTGATGAATGGGTTTGGCAGATCCGCGAAGAAGTAAGAAATGAAGTCAAGGCCGAGTTCCATGGCCTTTTCGTGGACTTCGAACTCTTCCGGTTTGTTGCCGCCGGCCGTCAGCCCGAGCGGATAGGGGGCATTCAGCCCCTTCAGGTCGCGAAGCAGCCAGTGGTCGAAGCTCATCAGGGCGACCTTGCCTTCATACCCTTCGAGCACTTCGAGAACGGCTTCCGCAAAGCCCTCGTCGTCGGCCTCACGGCCCTTCAGTTCGATGACCAAAGGCACTTGACCCTTTACGAGATCGAGCAGCTGACGCAGCGTTGGAATCTTGTCGGCTGTCCCGCCGACGGAGATGAGGCCGAGCTCTCGTGACGTACGCTCGCGCACGTCTCCCTTGAGATTGCACAGGCGCTCCAGGTCCTCGTCGTGGAAGACAACAGGCACGCCGTCAGAAGCGTAGTGCAGGTCGCATTCGATGGCGAAGCCCGCTTC
Source organism: Rhizobium sp. BK661 (assembly GCF_024808825.1). NCBI lineage: Bacteria > Pseudomonadati > Pseudomonadota > Alphaproteobacteria > Hyphomicrobiales > Rhizobiaceae > Rhizobium > Rhizobium sp. BK661. The sequence goes on from NZ_JANTYT010000009.1 coordinate 106,835, forward strand.
GACTGCGCGCGAAAACGCGGAAAGCGTGTTTTCCCACACCGCCTTGTTGAGATCATGGTAGCCGCGATGAGCGACCGGCTGTTCCTTGAGCCATGCAGCGGAGGTCATCAGGCAATTTCCACAATCGCGTCGATTTCAACAGCAGCATTCAGGGGCAGCGCGGCCATGCCGACGGCGGCGCGCGCGTGCTTTCCGGCCTCACCGAGTACGGCTCCGATCAGGTTGGAGGCGCCATTGATCACGAGGTGCTGTTCGACGAAGTCGGGGGTCGAAGCCACGAAGCCATTGAGCTTGATAACACGTTTGATGCGACCAAGATCGCCGTCGAGAGCAGCTCGTGCCTGAGCAAGGATATTGATCGCACAGAGCTCCGCCGCGCGCTGGCCAGCTGCGACGTCGACGGTCTTGCCCAGATGACCGGTGATGATCTTGCCGTTTTCGAGCGGCAACTGCCCGGAGATGTAGAGGAGGTTCCCGCTGATGACGTAAGGAACGTAATTTGCGGCCGGTGCGGCAGCTTCAGGCAGGGATATCCCCATTTCTTTCAGGCGCGCAACGATTTGATCGGACATTTTCCTCTCCGCTTTTATTGTCAATAGTTCTAAAATTATGCATCAAGGCTTGGAATCAAGATTGTGACATTTTCGAGCCTCGATTTGGCCGAAAGCGTTCTTATAACATTGCAGGCGAGTCCAACAGGAGATTGTCAATGTTCCGATCGAGTCTTGCCGCAGTTCTTTTGGCGAGCGTTTCGACGACCGCCTATGCGGCGGCGCCAGTAACGAGTGCCGCAATTGCGACCGGTCTCGTTGCCCACAGGGCGGTCTACGATCTGGAATTGAAGGATGCCTCCGAGCGCTCTGGTATTTCGGGCATGTCCGGCCGTATGGTGTATGAGTTCGACGGCAACTATTGCACCGGCTTTACCACCAACTTCCGCTTTGTGACGCAGATCGACACCGGCGATACTGTCCGCGTCAGCGACCAGCAGACGAAGACCTTCGAGAATCTCAAGGATCGCAGGTTCACCTTCGACACGAAATCCTTCACCGACGACCAGCTTGATAAAGAAGTCAACGGCGCCGCCCAGGACCTGGCCGAAGGTGTGAAGGTTGCCCTGACGCAACCGGCCAGCAAGGAACTGCAGCTTGGCGCAAGCCGTTTCCCGACGGAGCACATGCTTGATGTGATCGAGAATGCCAAGGCAGGCAAGCGCCTGTTCGAGGCACGCGTCTTTGACGGCTCGGATGACGGTGACAAGGCGCTGGTGACGACGACTGTCGTCGGCAAGCAGGTGGCGCCGGCGACCGATGAGGCCGATGCGGGCAATGCCGGCGCCTTCTCGAAGGCCGCCTTCTGGCCCGTCACGATCTCGTATTTCAATGAGAATACCAAAACGGATACGTTGCCCGTGTATCGCATGTCGTTCAAGCTCTACGAAAACGGCATCACCCGCGATCTGACCATGGACTACGGCGACTTTGTTTTGACCGGCAGGCTTGCCAAGCTCGAGCTGCTCGACAGCAAGTCGGCTGCCTGCAAATAATCGTCGCGGCTGGCCGCGATCGCGATTGTCGCTATGTCTAAGTAAACCCTCTCTATGCTACTAATTCAAATGGCGCGCTGATTTCAGCGCAAGGGTCGGATTTGGAGTGAGAATCTTGGCGATACGGCATGGTGTTTTGGGTGGTGGGCTCTTCGGTATCTCGACTGCGGTCGCGCTAATGTGGCTCACCGGCGCCCCACCACTGGCGTCGGATTGCAGCAGCATGCCGGTGGCTGGAATCGACTGGAGGGAGTGCACCAAGAAAAATCTCATGTTGCAGGGGAGCGACTTTCAGGGCGCCAACCTGGCTGACGCAGATCTCAGCCTGACCAATCTCAGCGGTACCAATTTGTCCTCCGCGAATTTCGAGAAAGCAACGCTGGTGCGGGCTTGGTTCACAGGGGCACAAGCTGGCAAGGCGAACTTCTCGAAGATCGAGGCCTATCGCTCTGGCTTCGAGAATGTCTCTGCAGAAGGCGCGTCGTTCGCGGGGGCAGAACTGCAACGCTCGAATTTCAGTGGTGCCAAGCTCAGCGGCGCAAATTTCGAGAAAGCCGAACTTAGCCGCGCCAGCTTCGCCAGGGCCGTTCTCACCGGTACCAAGTTTTCTCTCGCGAACCTGTCGCGCGCCGATCTGAGTCGGGCAACTCTTGAAGGACCGGCAGCGTTCGATCGCGCCTTTATGTTTCTGACGCGAATCGAAGGACTTGATTTGTCTGCCGCGACCGGTCTCGAGCAGGCTCAAATCGATCTTGCTTGCGGCGATGCGAAGACGAAGTTGCCTGCCGGACTTTCCGCTCCGGCGAGTTGGCCCTGCGAATCCGATTGATTGTGCAGGTGTAGCGCAGCTAGTTGTGCGTCACATCCCTGGCTTCCCTTGTCGCTTTTTTTGCCGAGAGCCTTGATTTTCCGCGGAAGGGGGGGTATGGGCACCCGCATTCCACACGTAAGGCATGGGATTGTCCGGGAGAAATCCGGATGGTTCCGCCCGGTGGCATCCTCGAAGAGGGGGTGCTGTTAGCCTTGCGGAGGTTCAACCGGAAAAGGATAACAAGGCATGGCATTGCCCGATTTTTCTATGCGCCAGCTCCTCGAAGCAGGCGTCCACTTCGGCCACCAGACGCACCGCTGGAACCCGAAGATGAAGCCGTACATTTTCGGCGATCGTAACAACATCCACATCATCGATCTGGCTCAGACCGTTCCGATGCTGTCGCGCGCCCTGCAGGTTGTCTCCGACACCGTTGCTCGTGGCGGCCGCGTTCTCTTCGTTGGCACCAAGCGCCAGGCTTCTGAGCTCATCGCTGACTCGGCCAAGCGTTCCGCTCAGTACTATGTCAACTCGCGTTGGCTCGGCGGCATGATGACCAACTGGAAGACGATCTCCAACTCGATCCAGCGTCTGCGCAAGCTCGACGAAATCCTGTCTTCGGAACAGTCTGGCTACAACAAGAAAGAGCGCCTGAACCTCGAGCGCGAGCGCGAAAAGCTCGACAAGGCTCTCGGTGGTATCAAGGACATGGGCGGCACGCCTGACCTGATGTTCATCATCGACACCAACAAGGAAAAGATCGCGATCGACGAAGCCAAGCGCCTCGGCATCCCGGTTGTCGCAATCATCGACTCGAACTGCGATCCGGACCTGATCGACTATCCGATCCCGGGCAACGACGACGCTTCGCGCGCCATCGCTCTCTACTGCGACCTGATCGCTCGTGCAGCTATCGACGGTATCGCTCGCCAGCAGAGCTCGTCGGGCCGCGACCTCGGCGCATCGATCGAAGCTCCGGTTGAGCCGGCGCTCGAAGGCGAAGCCGAAGCCTGATAAAAGAAGCAGGCGGGTCGAATGGTCCGCCATGCTTTCCAGAGATTGGGAAAGGCCGCTCGCGACTCTCAGAAGTTCGGCGGCCTTGACCGTTTCAGGCGAGGGAAATCAGTCCTTCGCCATACAAGTTTCGTTATGACGCGTCATTCATCACGCTGTCATACATACAGGTACATTTCGTGCCTCAATCCGGTGCCGCACCGCCTTTCGCGGGCCACCGTTTGAACCGACAAGAGGAAGCTTATGACCGAGATTACGGCTGCACTGGTGAAGGAACTGCGCGAGAAGTCCGGCGCAGGCATGATGGACTGCAAGAAGGCGCTGCTGGAAAACAACGGCGACATCGAAGCGTCGATCGACTGGCTCCGCGCAAAGGGCATCTCGAAGGCCGACAAGAAGGCTGGTCGCGCTGCTGCTGAAGGCCTGGTTGCCATCGCTGGCGCCGGCCACAAGGCTGTTGTCGTCGAGCTGAACTCGGAAACCGACTTCGTTGCCCGTAACGACGCGTTCCAGGACCTCGTTCGTGGCATCGCCAACGTTGCTCTGTCCACCGACGGCACGGTTGAAGCCATTGCCGCTGCGACCTACCCGGCATCCGGCAAGCCGGTCGCCGACACCATCAAGGACGCGATCGCGACCATCGGCGAAAACATGACGCTCCGTCGCGCTGCCAAGCTCGAAGTCGAGCACGGCGTTGTTGCGACCTACATCCACAACGCTGCTGGCGACGGCATCGGCAAGCTCGGCGTTCTCGTCGCGCTGAAGTCGGAAGGCGACAAGGCTGTCCTGACCTCGATCGGCCGCCAGGTTGCCATGCACATCGCTGCGACCAACCCGCTCGCAATCCGCGCCGAAGAAGTCGACGCTGCCGTTGCCGAGCGCGAACGCAACGTCTTCATCGAGCAGGCCCGCGAATCCGGCAAGCCGGAAGCCATCATCGAAAAGATGGTCGAAGGCCGCATGCGCAAGTTCTTCGAAGAAGTCGCTCTGCTCTCGCAGGCTTTCGTCATCAACCCCGACCTGACGGTCGGCGCTGCTGTCAAGGAAGCTGAAAAGGAAGCCGGCGCCAAGATCGAAGTCGTCGGCATGGCGCGTCTTCTCCTCGGCGAAGGCGTCGAGAAGGAAGAGAGCGACTTCGCTGCTGAAGTTGCCGCGGTCGCCAAGGGCTGATCGACCTATACATGTGAAAACCGAAGGGCATCGCGTGACAACGCGGTGCCCTTCGTGTATCCGGCACACAGCGGTAAAATACGAGGAGCCACGATGTCGTCAGAGCCTGTCTACAAACGCGTTCTACTCAAGGCTTCCGGCGAAGCCCTCATGGGCAGCCAGGGATTTGGAATTGATGTAGCGGTCGCAGACCGCATCGCGGCTGACATAGCCGAAGCGCGGCAGATGGGTGTGGAAGTCGGCGTCGTCGTCGGCGGCGGCAACATCTTCCGCGGTGTCGCAGTTGCCTCTAAGGGAGGCGATCGCGTTACAGGCGACCACATGGGGATGCTCGCTACCGTGATCAACGCGCTGGCGTTGGCAACGTCGCTGCGCAAGCTGAACATCGATACCGTGGTGCTCTCAGCCATTGCCATGCCCGAAATCTGCGAGAGCTTCTCGCAGCGTGCAACCCTTTATCATTTGTCGCTCGGTCGCGTCGTGATCTTCGCTGGCGGCACAGGCAACCCGTTCTTCACGACGGACTCGGCAGCAGCACTGCGCGCCGCCGAAATGGGCGCGGAAGCGATCTTCAAGGGAACACAGGTCGATGGTATCTATTCGGCTGACCCGAAAAAGGATCCTGAGGCGACACGTTTCAACCATCTGACGCACAAGGAAGTCCTCGACAAGGGACTTGCCGTCATGGACGTTGCAGCCGTCGCTCTGGCGCGCGAGAATTCAATTCCAATCATCGTTTTCTCGATCCACGAGAAGGGTGGTTTTGCTGAAATCCTCAAGGGCGGTGGCCTCAAGACCGTCGTCTCTGATAACTGATTGAGTGGGCGGCTCGTTTGCCGCAGCTTCTACCAAGACGGGAGCAATGAAATGAGTGAAGGCATCGACATCAAGGAACTCAAGCGCCGCATGGATGGTGCGATTTCCGCGTTCAAGCACGATATCGCATCGCTGCGCACCGGCCGCGCCTCGGCCAACATTCTCGACCCCGTCATGGTCGAGGCCTATGGTTCGCGCGTGCCGCTGAATCAGGTGGCAAACGTGACCGTCCCAGAGCCGCGTATGCTTGGCATCTCCGTCTGGGACAAGTCGATGGTCAACGCCGTGGATCGCGCGATCCGCGAGGCCAACCTCGGACTCAATCCGATCATCGATGGCCAGAACCTGCGCATCCCGCTGCCGGAACTGAACGAAGAGCGCCGCAAGTCGCTGGTGAAGGTCGCCCACGACTATGCCGAGAAGAGCAAGGTTGCGATTCGCCACGTGCGGCGCGATGGCATGGACGGCCTTAAGAAAGCCGAAAAGGACGGTGTGATTGGCCAGGATGAAAGCCGGGCGCAGTCAGATCGTGTGCAGAAGATGACCGACGAGACGATTTCTGAGGTCGACCGCTTGCTTGGCGACAAGGAAAAGGAAATCATGCAGGTTTAGGCGCGCTGCGGCTGCGCCTTGGCTGCAAGAACCGGACGGGAAATGTCGGAACGAACATTTTTGACTGTGCCAGAACACGTTGCCATCATCATGGATGGCAACGGCCGATGGGCAAAGCAGCGCGGACTTCCGCGAACGATGGGACATCGAAAGGGCGTGGACGCCGTGCGCGAGACGGTTCGTGCCGCCGGCGACGTGGGGATCAAATACCTTACTCTCTTCGCCTTTTCCTCGGAAAACTGGCGCCGCCCGGAAACGGAAGTGTCCGATCTGCTCGGCCTGCTGAAGGCCTTCATTCGCCGCGACCTAGCTGAGCTTCATCGCCAAAACGTGCGCGTAAAGGTGATCGGCGACCGATACAGCCTGAAGAGCGATATCCTCAATCTTCTCGTGGACGCCGAAGAGACGACGAAGTCGAACACCGCGCTCACACTCATTATCGCTTTCAATTATGGGTCGCGCGACGAGATTGCTCGCGCAATGGCAAGTCTTGCGCATGACGTTGAGGCGGGGCGATTGAGGGCCCAGGACATTTCTCCCGCGTTGATCAACGCGCGGCTCGACACGGCTGGTATCCCGGATCCCGATCTGATCATTCGCACGAGCGGCGAAGAGCGCCTTTCCAACTTCCTCCTTTGGCAGGCCGCTTATTCGGAGTTCATTTTCGTTCCGGAATATTGGCCGGACTTCAGCCGGGATATCTTCTATTCAGCACTGGAGACCTTCGCGTCACGCGACCGTCGCTTCGGCGGACTGGTGGCGCAGACTGCTGCGGCAGTGGGCACCTGATGCAGCAGGAGCTGAAGCTACGCATCGTCTCCGGCGTGATACTTGCCGTTCTCGTGCTGCTGGCCACCTGGTATGGTGGCGTCGCCTTTAGCTTGCTGTCCGCATTGATCGGACTGCTTATCTATTATGAATGGTCGACGATCACGAGGCTCGCGACGGAGCAGCCAGTTGCCAACGCCATCGGTTGGTTAGGGCAGGCGGCGATCGCGGTGGCCGTCGTCGCGGGTACGCTCGGATATTCACTGATTCTCCTTGCGTTGTTCTTTCTGATTGCTGTCGGCTTCGTGTTTGTGTCCGGCGTATCGCGCTGGTTTCCTACAGGCATCGTGTATGCCGGCCTTACGGGAATTGCCCTCTCGAGCATCCGCGGTGCCGATAGCGTCGGGCTTTTCGCGATGCTCTTCGTATTCGCAGTGGTGTGGTCGACCGACATTCTTGCCTATTTCGTCGGGCGCGCCATCGGTGGTCCGAAGCTGGCGCCGAAGATATCCCCCGGAAAGACATGGTCCGGCGCCATCGGCGGCGCCGTCTCCGCTGTGATCGCCGGCAGCCTGGTTGCCTATTTTGCCTTTCCGCAAAGCGTCGTCCTCGCAGCGTCGGTCGCCTTCATTCTGTCGGTCTGCAGCCAGAGTGGCGATCTTTTCGAATCCTTCATCAAGCGCCGCTTCGGCGTCAAGGATTCGAGCCATCTGATCCCTGGGCACGGCGGCGTCATGGATCGCGTCGATGGGCTCATTTTCGCCTGCTTTGCGGCGTTCTTGCTAGCTGGGCTTTTTTCGCTGATAAAGGGCGGCGAAATAACGTCGCTCGGTGCAGCCCTGTTCGGCGTATAATGTCTGCAAAGGCTGGCGGAAAAATCAGATGCTTGGCTTGACCGGTATACTCGCGTTCCTGACGGGCTACATCGTGCCCTTCGTCCTCGTATTGTCGTTGCTCGTCTTCGTGCACGAGATGGGACACTATCTTGTCGGGCGCTGGAGCGGCATCCGGATATTGGCGTTCTCGATTGGCTTCGGCCCGGAATTGATCGGCTTCACCGACAGGCATGGAACGCGCTGGAAGCTCTCCCTGATACCGCTCGGCGGCTACGTGCGGTTCTTCGGCGATGAGGACGTGTCGAGCAAGCCCGATGACGACAAGCTGGCGGGAATGTCGGAAGAAGACAGAGCACGGTCTTTCGCCGGCGCCAAGTTGTGGAAGCGGGCAGCGACGGTTGCCGCCGGCCCGATTGCGAACTTCATCCTGGCGATTGCGATTTTCGCGGTTCTTTTTTCGATCTACGGCCGGTCGGTTGCCGATCCCGTCGTTGCAGAGGTTAAGGCCGGCAGTGCCGCTGCCGAAGCTGGTGTGGTGCCAGGTGACCTCTTGATCGCAATCGATGGCACGAAGGTCGAAACCTTCGATGATGTTCGGCGCTACGTCAGCATTCGGCCCGAGCAGCGGATTGTCGTGACGATCGAGCGCAACGGCGAGAAGCTGGATGTGCCGATGGTGCCGGCCCGGACCGACATGACCGATCAATTCGGCAATAAGATCGAGATCGGCCTGATCGGTATCGTCACCAACCAGGAGGTCGGCCACTTCCGGGTGCAGACCTACTCGCCGCTGGAGGCCGTCAAGGAGGGCACGATCCAGACCTGGCACATCGTAACCGGCACCTTCAAGTATATCGGCAATCTCATTTCGGGTTACATGAAGCCTGACCAACTCGGCGGACCCATCCGCGTCGCCCAGGCTTCCGGCCAGATGGCGACCTTGGGCGTTGCAGCTTTGCTGCAGCTCGCCGCTGTCTTGTCGGTTTCCATCGGATTACTGAACTTGATGCCGGTTCCGGTACTTGATGGTGGTCATTTGATGTTCTATGCGATTGAAGCGGTGAGGGGAAAACCGTTGGGTTCGTCTGCCCAGGACATTGCGTTCCGCATTGGCTTGGCGATGGTTTTGAGCTTGATGGTTTTTGCCACCTGGAACGATATAAGCGCTTTGATTGGTTGATTGCCGGACGAGGGAAAATTACCGTTTATTTACGATGTTTCAAAGGTGTAGTGGCGAATGCGTCACGCTTTGAAATGAAGTAAACAGAAATTAACTTGCTCCCTTGCTTGTATGACAAAAGCGGGTAAAACGACACACGTGGCCGGAATCGGGGGACGCCTGACGCCGGGGACGAGAAAAAAGGTAATGGGTGAAATGAAGGCTGGTTCAAGATTTTTGAACGCAGTATCGGCGGTTGCGCTGTCTGCAGGTATTGTTGCTTCGGGGGCAGGTGCAACGGTTTTCGTCTCGGCAACGACGGCAGAAGCTGCAGTTATTCAGCGTGTGGATGTGCGTGGCGCCAGCCGTGTTGGTGCTGAGGCCGTTCGCTCAAACCTCACCATCCAGCCCGGCAAGAGCTTCTCTAATACCGATATCGATGACTCGGTGAAGCAACTCTACGACACCGGCTATTTCTCCGACGTCAAGATTTCGGTCTCGGGTAGCACGCTCGTCGTTACCGTCGAGGAAGCTCAGCTCGTCAATCAGGTCGTCTTCAACGGCAACCGCAAGATCAAGGACGACAAGCTTGCGGCTGTCGTAAAGACGCATGCCGCTGGCCCTTACAATGAGGCGCAGATTCAGTCGGATATTCAGGCGATCAAGGACGCGTATGCCGCGACGGGTCGAAGTGAAGTTCAGGTAACCACGCAGGTCGTTCCCCTCGGCGAAGGACGCGTGAACTTGGCTTTCGTCGTCGACGAAGGTGACCGCACCAAGATTGCTGCCATCAATTTCGTAGGCAACAACGCCTACAGCTCCGGCCGTCTCTCCTCGGTCATCGCGACCAAGCGCTCGAACTTTCTGTCTTTCCTGACCCGCAAGGACGTTTACAGCGAAGACAAGCTTCATGCGGACGAAGAGGCGCTGCGCCAGTTCTACTACAACCGCGGCTACGCAGACTTCCGTATCATATCTTCCGACGCGGCTTTCGACGAGGCAACGAACAAGTACACGCTGACCTTCAATATTGAAGAAGGCCCTCGGTATGATTTCGGTGCTGTATCCGTGCAGTCGACGGTCCCGGGTATCGATTCCAATCAGCTTCAGGGGCTCGTCCGGACACACGAAGGTCAGGTCTACAGCGCCAAGGAAGTGCAGAAGTCCATGGAGGCGATCTCCGATCAGGTCGCTTCCGCCGGCTATCCGTTTGCCCGCGTTACGCCGCGCGGTAACCGTGATCTGGGCAACAACACGATCGGTGTCGAATACCTGGTTGACCAGGGTGAGCGCGCATACGTCGAGCGCATCGAAATTCGCGGTAACAGCCGTACGCGTGACTTCGTCATCCGTCGTGAGTTCGACATGAGCGAAGGCGACGCCTTCAATCAGCAGATGATCACCAGGGCCAAGCGCCGTCTCGAAGCTCTCGGCTATTTCTCGTCGGTTAACATCTCGACGCAGCCGGGCAGCTCGCCGGATCGCGTTGTCGTCGTCGTTGACGTCCAGGACCAGGCGACCGGCTCGTTCGGCATCGGCGCAGGTTACGCTGCCGGCGGTGATGGCCTTCTTCTCGAAGCCTCAGTTGAGGAAAAGAACTTCCTCGGTCGTGGTCAGTACATCAAGGTTAGTGCCGGTGGCGGTCAGGAAGGTTCGCAGACTTACGGCCTGAACTTCACCGAGCCGTACTTCCTGGGCTATCGTTTGGCGGTTGGTTTCGACCTCAACCACAGCGAGACGTCGAGCAACGATAACTACGACTACGAGGAAAACAGCGGTGTTCTGCGTGCGACAGCTCCGATCACGGAAGACCTCGCGACGACGTTCCGCTACAACTACAAGCAGATGAAGTACGACCCGTCGGGTTCGCTGAGTAACTTGTCTGCGCCGTACCAGAACCTCGTTGAAAATAGCCCGTGGGTGAAGTCGTCTGTTTCGCAGACGCTGACCTACAACACTCTTGACGACATGACGCTGCCTCGCGAAGGCATCTATGCAAGCGTTACGCAGGAAATTGCCGGCCTGGGCGGCGACTCGCAGTTCTACAAACTCTACGGTAAGGCACGCTATTTCCACCTGCTCGCTGACGATGCCGACATCATCGGGTCGCTTACCGGCTCGGCGGGCTATGTTGTCGGCTTTGACAAGAACCTGAACGTCTTTGACCAGTTCACGCTGACCAACGGCGATATCAGAGGCTTTGAAAACAAGGGTATCGGCCCGCGTATCGCCGGCTCCAACGACGACCCGCTTGGTGGCACGACCTACTTTACCGTGTCGGCTGAAGCGACATTCCCGCTGCCGTTGGTCCCGCGTGACTTCGGCTTGCGTGGCGCCTTGTTTGCCGATGCCGGTACACTGTTCGGCAATGATGTCGACCCGCTTGGTGATACCGTCAACGGCGAAGATGCATCGCTGCGCGCGTCCGTTGGCGTTGGTCTCATGTGGGCGTCGCCATTTGGTACGCTGCGCGTCGACTACGCTATTCCGGTCGCCAAGGAAGACTTCGACAAGACGCAGCACTTCAAGTTTGGCATAAACAACCAATTCTGATATCGGCAGTCCGGAACCGTAAAACCGAATTCCGTTCTGGAGATTTGCCGATGGAGCAAAATGGCTTTTTTCTGCCCCATGATGGCGTGAAACTCTCGGAGTTGGCGCAGTATCTTGGGGCAGAGCTTGCTGACCCCAAGGACGCAGATGTTGTGATACGCTCCGTTTCGCCCGTAAGCCGGGCGAAGGCGGGTGACATCTGTTATATCATGTCGAAGAGGAGCAAGGACGAGCTCGCGACGTGCGCGGCATCCGCTGTGCTTTGCACCGCCGGCTTGCGATCGTTGGTACCCGATCATCTGCCTGTCCTGATTTCGAAGAATGCCCATGCTGCCTTTGCTATGGCGGGTGGCTATCTCTACCCGAAGGCACTTCGGCCGGAGGCGCTGTTGTCCGAAGGCTCCGGCATCTCGGATCGTGCAGTTGTCGACAAGACGGCGCGTCTGGAAGGCGAGGTCTCGGTCGAGCCTTTCGCGGTCATCGGCGCACATGCCGAAATCGGAGAGGGCACGCACATCGGAGCCGGCGCGATCATCGGGCCAAACGTCAAGATCGGCCGCAATTGCACGATCGCCGCCGGCGCAAGCGTGCTTTGCGCGCTCTTGGGCAACGGCGTGATCATTCACAATGGCGCGCGCATTGGCCAGGATGGCTTCGGCTATGCTCCGGGCCCACGCGGGATGATCAAGATCGTTCAGGTCGGCCGCGTCATCATTCAGGATCATGTGGAGATCGGCGCCAATACCACGATTGATCGCGGTGCCATGGATGATACCGTCATCGGCGAAGGCACGAAGATCGATAATCAGGTCCAGATTGGTCACAACTGCCGAATTGGGCGTCATTGCGCCATCGTTTCGCAGGTCGGCATCGCTGGTAGCACGGTTCTCGGTGATGGCGTGCAGATCGGCGGGCAGGCCGGACTGAACGGGCATATCAAGATCGGTGACGGAGTGCAGATCGCCGCGAAGAGCGGTGTGGTCGGCGACATACCTGCCGGCGAACGTTACGGTGGTGTGCCGGCGCGTCCCATCAACGATTTTCTGCGAGAGACCGCAGCGATTTTGGCCCGGTCGACCGGCAGCAAGAAAACGGGAGAAAAGAATGACTGAAGAAGCAAAGACTTCGCTCTCTTCGGCAGACATCATGGAGATCATGAAGCTGCTGCCGCATCGTTATCCGTTCCTGCTGGTGGATAGGATCATCGATATCGACGGTGACGAGTCCGCGATCGGCATCAAGAACGTGACCGCAAACGAACCGCATTTTACCGGTCACTTTCCGGAGTCTCCGATCATGCCGGGTGTCCTGCTCATCGAGGGTATGGCACAGACAGCCGGTGCGATCTGCGCCAAGAAGCAGGGGGAGACCGGGAACCTGGTCTACTTCATGACGATTGACAACGCGCGCTTCCGCAAGCCGGTCGTTCCCGGCGACCGCGTCGAATATCACGTGAAGAAACAGAAGCAGCGCGGTAATATCTGGAAGTTCCACTGCGATGCGAAGGTTGATGGCGCGCTCGTCGCCGAAGCCGACATCGGGGCGATGATCGTTCGCAAGGATCAGGCATGAGCAGGATAGCAGCCAGCGCCAAGATTCACGCCATGGCGGTCGTCGAAGACGGCGCTGTGATCGGCGAGAACGTCAAGATCGGTCCCTTTTGTTACGTTGGACCGAATGTCACGCTGGGTGATAGCGTAGAGTTGCTTGCGCATTCCGTCGTATCGGGCCGCACGACGCTCGGCAGCGGGTGCCGCATTTTCCCAATGGCCGTGATCGGCGGGGATCCTCAGAGCGTTCATCACGGTGGCGAAGAGACGACCTTGACGGTCGGCGACAACTGCACCTTCCGCGAAGGTGTCACGGTCAACACGGGTACCGCTGATTTCGGTAGCCAGACGATTGTGGGCAACAACAACCTGTTCCTGGCGAATTCGCATATCGCCCATGATTGCCGGGTTGGAAGCAACGTCATCATGTCCAACAACGTCATGCTTGCCGGCCACGTAACGATCGAGGATCGCGTCATTCTCGGTGGTGGCTGCGCCGTGCATCAGTTCACGCGCGTCGGTCGACAGGCATTTGTAGGTGGGCTGTCCGCGGTTAGCTACGACGTCATCCCTTATGGGATGCTGAATGGCAATCCGGGCCTTTTGAGCGGCTTGAATGTCGTCGGTATGACCCGCGCCGGCATTGATCGCGCGACGATTCACACAGTGCGCCGGGCCTATAAGGCGATCTTCGAAGGCGATAATTCGATCCGAGACAATGCCGCCGCACTCCGCGACGAGTATGCTGGTTGCGAGCAAGTCATTCAAATTCTTGATTTCATCGCTGCCGAAAGCGACCGCGCTCTTTCATCTCCGACCAGGGGACAGAAAGGGTGATGCTTGGCTCTCGCGGGTGACATGGCAAAAGGCCGCTTGGCAATCATCGCAGGCAGCGGTCTTCTGCCGTCCTATGTTGCTACGGCCGCGCGCCAGGCAGGTGAAGATCCCTTCATTATCGCGCTGAAAGATGAAGCGGACCGCTCCTGGGATGGCTTTGATCACGCGGTGATCGGCGTCGGTGACTTCGCTGCTCTCAGTCGGATATTCGCGAGCAACGGCGTAGATCGAGTCGTCATGTCGGGAGGCGTGCGCCGGCGTCCGGAGTGGCGTGAGGTCCGCCCGACGCTGAAAACGATCGTGAAATTGCCGTCGACGGTCCGCACGCTGCTCGCTGGTGGCGACGATGCCGTATTGCGCATGGTCATTACCTTGATCGAGGGGAACGGACGCCGCGTCGTCGGCGCGCATGAGATCGCACCACACCTCCTTGCGACCGTCGGTCCGTTGGGCGCAGTGCGACCGGGACCTGATGATCGAAGAGATATCGCGCGCGCCGCGGAAGCGGCCGATGCGCTTGGCAGGCTGGATGTCGGGCAAGGGGCGGTTTCAGTTGGCGGCCGCATTGTTGCGCTCGAGGGCGTCGAAGGCACGGACAGCATGCTGGACCGTGTCGCTGACCTGCGATCAGCCGGGCGCATTTCTGCGCGTCGCCGCGGCGTACTGGTCAAACTCTGCAAACCTCAGCAAGATATCCGCGCGGATCTGCCATCGATCGGCATTTCGACGATCGAGAACCTGAAAAGGGCGGGCCTGGCGGGCGTTGCTGTCGAGGCGGGTCGCTCGCTCATCCTGGAGCGTGACGCTGTCATCAAGGCTGCGGATGAGGCCGGTATTTTCGTGTGCGGACTGGATAGAGGTTTGCCATCCTGGGGGCTAGCGTGAGCGATGCGTCGCTAAAAGTTGCCATCGTTGTTGGAGAGGTCTCGGGTGACCTTCTGGGGGCGGATCTGATCGCCGCCCTGAAACGACAGTTTCCGGGCGGTGTAGATCTCGTCGGCGTTGGCGGCGAGGGGCTCGAGACGCAGGGCCTGCGCTCGCTTTTCGATTTCTCTGAACTGCAGGTGATGGGCATCACGCAAGTACTGTCGACGTTGCCAAGGCTCGTCCGGCGTATTGGCGAGACGGCGTCGGCAATCATCGCGGCAAAACCCGACGTGCTCGTTATCGTCGACAGTCCGGATTTCACGCATAGGGTTGCAAAGCGGGTCCGCAGGGCGCTGCCCGGCTTGCCTGTTGTCAATTATGTTTGCCCGAGTGTTTGGGCATGGAAGGAATATCGCGCACAGCGCATGCTCGCCTATGTCGATCATGTGCTCGCTGTCTTGCCGTTCGAGCCTGAGGTGATGCGCAAACTGGGCGGGCCGCCGACGACCTATGTTGGCCACCGTTTGACGGCCGACCCAAACCTGTTGGACGCCCGACGCCGGCGTGCGCAGACCAAGCCACGGACACGGGCCGACCGCAAGACAGTGATGTTGCTGCCAGGCTCGCGCTCAAGCGAGATTACCAAGCTGCTGCCCCACTTTGGCGACGCCGTCACCGAGTTGGTGGCGCGCAACGGCGAGATGCGTTTCGTCTTGCCGACGATGCCGCGCCGCGAGGCCATGATCCGTGAGTTCGTCAAGGAGTGGACGACCAAGCCGGAGATCGTGGCCGGCGCCGAGGCGAAGTGGCAGGCGTTCACCGAAGCGGATGCCGCCATGGCGGCATCTGGGACCGTCGTGCTTGAGCTGGCGCTGACCGGCGTCCCGTGTGTTTCGGCGTACAAGACGGACTGGATCATCAAGCTCATGACCAGCCAGATCAAAACCTGGAGCGCGGCCCTTCCGAACCTGATCGCCGACTACGCCGTTGTGCCCGAGTATATCAACGACGTGGTGCGAGGCGGCAGCTTTGCGCGCTGGATGGAGAAGCTGTCGGTGGACACCTTGCCACGGCAGGCGATGATGGAAGGGTTTGACGTTCTCTGGCAGAGAATGCAGACCGAAAAGCCGCCGGGGGAACATGCGGCCGAAATCGTCCTCGATGTCCTTCAAAAGAAAAAGCCCGGCCATTCCTGACCGGGCTTCTTTGCTATCTGTGATCGCTGATTAGCGCTTGGAAACAGGCACGTAATCGCGTTGCGGCTCACCGACATAGAGCTGACGCGGGCGACCGATGCGCTGTTCCGGATCCTCGATCATTTCGTTCCACTGGGCAATCCAGCCGACCGTACGGGCGAGAGCAAACAGCACGGTGAACATGGTCGTGGGAAAGCCCAGAGCCTTCAGCGTGATGCCGGAGTAGAAGTCGATGTTCGGATAGAGCTTCTTCTCGATGAAGTACTCGTCAGTCAGTGCAATGCGCTCGAGTTCCATCGCCACTTCGAGCAGCGGATCGTCCTTGACGCCCAGCTCGCCGAGAACTTCATGCGTCGTCTTCTGCATGATCTTGGCGCGCGGATCGTAGTTCTTGTAAACGCGGTGACCGAAGCCCATCAGGCGGAACGGATCGTTCTTATCCTTGGCGCGGGCGATGTATTCCGGAATGCGGTCAACGGTGCCGATTTCGGTCAACATGTTCAGCGCTGCTTCGTTGGCGCCGCCGTGAGCCGGGCCCCAGAGGCATGCAATGCCGGCTGCGATGCAGGCAAACGGGTTCGCGCCCGACGAGCCGGCAAGGCGGACGGTCGAGGTCGAGGCGTTCTGCTCGTGGTCGGCGTGCAGGATGAAGATGCGGTCCATTGCTCGCGAGAGCACCGGATTAACGACATATTCCTCACAGGGAACTGCAAAGCACATGCGCAGGAAGTTCGAGGCGTAGTCGAGATCGTTCTTCGGGTAAACGAAGGGCTGGCCGATGTGATACTTGTAGGCCATGGCGGCGAGTGTCGGCATCTTGGCGATCATGCGCAGGCTTGCCACCATGCGCTGATGCGGATCCGTGATGTCGGTCGAGTCATGGTAGAAGGCGGACAGCGCGCCGACACAGCCGCACATGACAGCCATCGGATGCGCATCGCGGCGGAAGCCCGTAAAGAACCGGCTCATCTGTTCATGCACCATCGTGTGATGCGTGACGCGATAGTCGAAATCCTTCTTCTGGGCAGCGGTCGGCAGTTCGCCGTAGAGAAGCAGATAGCAGACTTCGAGGAAGTCGCCGTGCTCGGCAAGCTGTTCGATCGGATAGCCGCGATGCAATAGCACACCGGCGTCGCCGTCGATGTAGGTGATTTTCGATTCACAGGATGCGGTCGAGGTGAAACCAGGATCGTAAGTGAAGGAAGCCGTGTTCTTGTAGAGGGCGCCGATATCGATGACATCAGGACCGATCGTGCCGCTCTTGACGGCGAGATCGACTGATTTGTCACCGATTTTCAGTGTTGCGCTTTGTTCCGTCATTCTGATCCTCCAAACTGGCGGGTGGCGCCATAAAAGCGCCATAGGGTTAAGCGTCGTCGATGATTGCTATATGATCGCGCGCCTAATGCCAAGTTACCGTGATGCCATTTTGTGCATCGCAGTATCAACTTTTGGGCACTGCTGCGATGAGCCCTGCGCATAGCAGAAGCCGATGATAATCCTTGGCTTTTCAGCGTTCAGATTTTCCTTCAGATTTCAATCGATTATTATTGCCCGACGCCTCGATAGCTTGCATTGTGGTTGCAAGGGCGGCTGTTTTTTGGCGCAAATGCATGCCGGGGTTGAAGCCATTTGAAGTAACGAAGGCCGTGCCTGCCGCGGATGCTTCCGCGCGTGCAGCGGAGCCGTCTCTCCTGTTGAATCGATCGGCCGCCAAGCTGTTGCCGGCCATGCGCACGCAGTCCTCCATCGCGTGGCCGACACGGATCAAAGCTGCGACACGGGACTGGGCTTCATGGCTCCAAGGTTCCGCGACAGCGGAGATGGAACATGGACGGTTGTTTCTGTTCTCGCCGGTCTTCCTCGGAGCCGGCGCCGTCCTCTGGTTCGAACTCGCAAGTGACCCTCCCACGATGCGCTTGATGGCATGGGTTGTTGTGTTGGCACCTGTTGCAATGGCGGCGGGCCAAGGGCGTCCGTTTGTCCGGAGTTCAGCACTGGCCGGCTTGCTTTGCGTCGCGGGAATGCTTTCGGCCCAATACGAAACGCGGAGCAGGGCGACCGTCATACTGGATACGCCCGTCACCACAACGATCACTGGTCGGGTCGAGCGTCGGGAGGGGGATGGCGCGGGTCGTTGGCGCTATATCCTCTCCATTTCCGGCACTCAGTCGCCTCAGATTAGGCGGCCGCCAGACCGGGTTTCAGTCGTCGCGCGTGGGCAGAAAGAACCGTTCGAAATCGGGGAGTGGTTGACGGGACGGGCACGATTGACCCCGCCTGCGGGACCGGCGCTGCCTGGGCTCAACGACTTCGCCTTCAGCGCCTATTTCGACGAGATTGGCGCGAACGGTTTCTTTTATGGTTCGCCAAGCGTTTCAATGCCGCCAGCGGTCGGCACACCATCGATTTCGGAGCGCGGAGCCAACTGGCTGGATGGTCTTCGAAGCGGAATTGGAGACCGCATCCGTGGAATCCTGCCGGGCGACACCGGCGCCTTTGCGGCGTCGCTTGTCACCGACGAGCGGCGCGCGATCTCGCGGGAAACCACCGACGCGCTGCGACAGGCGGGTCTGGCGCATATCGTGGCAATCTCCGGTCTCAACATGGCGCTCTCCGCGGGTATCTTCTTCGTCGGCCTACGCCAACTGCTGAGCCTGTTTCCATCCGTTACGCAGGCGTACCCGACCAAGAAGATTGCAGCTGCTGGCGCGCTCGTCGCCCTGACAGCCTATTACATGATCTCGGGCTTTGCGGTCTCGGCAGAGCGAGCCTTCATCATGATGGCGATCATGCTGGCCGCTGTATTCTTCGACAGGCCGTCAATCAGTCTGCGCAACATTGCCCTATCGGCTTGGGTGATTCTGCTCTTGTCTCCATCCGAGGCGCTAGGCGCGAGCTTCCAGATGTCATTTGCGGCGACTCTTGCGCTGGTTGCCGGTTATGCGATGTGGTCGAAGCGAGCCGCGCGCGAACATCCCTTGCTGCAAGTCAGGGCAGTGAAGCCCGTAGTTTTTGTCGCACGCTTCTTTGCTGGCATCCTCCTTTCCTCAATGATCGGAGGCTTCTCGACCGCGCTCTTTGCAGTCGAACATTTCCATCGGCTCAGCGCTTATGGATTGCCCGCAAATCTCATGGCCATGCCGGTAATCTCCTTCGTGGTGATGCCTATGGGCATGTTCGCGATGCTGCTGACGCCGTTTGGCCTCGATATCGTTCCCTGGAAAATCGCCGGCTTCGGGCTCGAAATTGTGATCGCCATTGCAAAGATGGTCTCGGGATGGGGCGGCAACGTCGATATCGGCCGATTGCCGGTTTGGTACTTTCCTGTCGCCGTCGCAGGCTTCCTCGTGCTTGCGCTTCTGCGCACCAGACTGCGGTACCTCGGCGCTGTTGCGATCGCGTTGGCAACTCTGCTCGTTGTGCTCGCGCCGTCCAGACCGGCGCCAGATTTCATCATTGCCGAGGATGGCGGTCTCGTCGCGATTGTCGACAATCAGGTTATTGCTTCCAACCGGACGCGCCCACCCGACTTCATTTTCGACCAATGGCGAAGGGCTCTGGTTGCGGAGCAAGCCCGGCCGCCGCTCCTGATAGAGGGTGTCAAACCAGTCCGCCGGCGAGACGGCGACGGCAAGCCTCGGAGGCTCTCGGCCGACGAATTGCATAACGCTCGCAACGCGTTGCGGCAGGTCGTTGCGAGAGGCGTTGAGAACCGTTTCGTCTGCCTGAAAGGCGCTTGGTGCACAGCGGCGCACGACAGCGGCTACGTTCTGACGATCATCGAAGATCCCGCCTACGTCGGCGCTGCCTGCGACACCGCCGACATCGTCGTTACGCCCGCTCGTCTGCGCGCAAACGAATGCCGGTCAGGTGCATTGTTGTTCACGGGCGAAACCTTGCGCCGCTCGGGTGCGGCAGAGATACGAATAGACGAACAGGGAACGCCTGTCGTGACGACGGCCTATACGACACTTGACCGGCCCTGGATGCGGCATCGGGCATACAATTGGCGAAGCGGCACCTTCGACGGAGAGCCGCCTGTCTTTAGTGATAGCGGCGAATGAGGCCGACCAGCTTGCCCTGAACCTTGACGCGATCGGGTCCGAAAATACGCGTTTCATAAGCCGGGTTCGCAGCTTCAAGCGCGATCGAAGCGCCCTTGCGGCGGAAGCGCTTGAGGGTTGCTTCCTCGTCATCGACAAGTGCGACAACAATGTCGCCGGCGTTGGCGGTGCTGCCGTTGCGGATAATCACCGTATCGCCGTCGAAGATGCCGGCCTCGATCATCGAGTCTCCCTTCACCTCGAGCGCATAATGCTCGCCTGGGCCAAGCATGTCGGCCGGAACCGTGATGTCGTGCGTATTGTTCTGGATTGCAGAAATTGGCACGCCTGCAGCGATCCGCCCCATAACAGGTACAGAGGCCGAATTGCCATTGTCCGCATGCGCGGCCGGCTTTGGCGGCGCCACCGGTTGAGGTTTGCCAAGGCTGCCCTCGATCACGCTCGGCGAGAAACCGCGGCGCGGCTGGAGACTGGGATTATATGCCTCTGGCAGCTTGATGACCTCCAAAGCGCGGGCTCGATTCGGCAGTCGGCGAATGAAGCCGCGTTCTTCCAGCGCCGTAATCAGGCGGTGGATGCCCGACTTCGACGCGAGATCGAGAGCGTCCTTCATTTCGTCGAAAGATGGGGGGACACCGGACTCCTTCATTCGTTCGTGAATGAAGAGAAGAAGCTCCTGTTGCTTGCGCGTCAGCATCGAAGTTGAACCCCAGAGTTGTGAAACAAAGCCAGAACAGACACTATATGTTCCATATGTGTTCTGCAAGTACCTAAATTTTCGTAAAACTTGCCTGCAACTTGTTCAGTTTTTGCGTCGCTTTTGAGTGAATGCGGAGAAGGGGGTTGCATTGTTCTCTTGCCCGGCGCACATCTTCGCAAATCCCCGGGGAGTTTGCCATGAGCGAAGCACATCCGCTGGACCACATTGTGCTGCCGGTGTCCAACATCAGGCTTGCGCGCGAGCGCCTCGGAATGCTGGGATTCACCGTCGCGCCAGATGCGCGGCACCCGTTCGGAACAGAGAACGCCTGTATCTTCTTCGCCGACGAAACTTATCTGGAGCCGCTGGGCGTCGCCAGCCTCGAACTGCACGAGGCGTCGGCGAGGAAGGGCAACGTCTTCACCGCGCGTGACCGTGCCTTTCGGTTTCGATGCGGCGAGGATGGACTGTCCGCAGTTGTCTTCGCGACGGGGGACGCCGACCGCGACCACGCTAGATTCCTTGCGGAGAAGATCAACGGCGGTGAGATGCTGCAGTTCGAGCGGCCGATGAAGATGCCCGACGGCTCGGAAGCCATTGCTGCATTCAAACTCGCGTTCGCAGTTGACCTGCGCGCACCTGATTTCTTTTTTTTCACCTGCCAGAGGGTCAATCCGCTGCCTGCCGATCGAAGGGCGCTGCAAGTGCACCCAAATGGCGTGGGCGGGATCGCGGAGATCGTTCTTGGCGCGCCGGACCCAAAGGCGTTTGCGCCATTTGTGCGCGCCGCGGCGCACGGCCTGACGGTGATCAACGAGGCCTTTGGTGTGAGT
Source organism: Rhizobium sp. BK661 (assembly GCF_024808825.1). Lineage (NCBI taxonomy): Bacteria > Pseudomonadati > Pseudomonadota > Alphaproteobacteria > Hyphomicrobiales > Rhizobiaceae > Rhizobium > Rhizobium sp. BK661. The sequence continues at coordinate 128,170 of NZ_JANTYT010000009.1, forward strand.
GTTGCAACGCCCAACGCCAGGATCATCGTTCTGTCCCCCGATGGACTGGATGCCTACTTCGATATTTCTGCACCCTCAGACGATCGCGGCCTGCGCGGCGTTGCCGTTGTTTTCAAGGTCGGTGATCTCGCCGTGACAGAAGCGCATTTGGCTGCTAACGGGATGACCTACACGCGCAAGAACAATCGAATTCTGGTGAAGGCAGCGCCCGGGCAGGGTGCGCTCTTCGCCTTCGAGGAGAAACGATGAGCCAGACAAATTCCGAAGTCGCGGTCGGCGAAGGCGCCGGCCGCGTCACCTTTTCGAATACCGGCAAGCTGTCGCTGATTGCCGGACCGTGTCAGATGGAGAGCCGCGAGCATGCGTTCATGGTCGCCGGTGTATTGAAGGAGCTTTGCGACAAGCTTGGTATCGGCCTTGTCTACAAGTCCTCCTTTGACAAGGCGAACCGGACATCGCTCTCCGCTCAGCGCGGCATCGGCCTTGATAAGGCGCTGGAGGTTTTTTCCGACCTCAAGAAGGAATACGGTTTTCCTGTCCTGACCGACATCCATACCGAGGAGCAGTGCACCGAGGTGGCGACGGTCGTCGACGTCCTGCAGATCCCGGCCTTTCTCAGTCGCCAGACAGACCTGCTGGTCGCAGCCGCCAAAACCGGTCGCACAATCAACGTCAAGAAGGGCCAGTTCCTTGCCCCTTGGGATATGAAGAATGTCTTGAACAAGCTCAATTCCAGCGGCAACCCGAATATCCTGCTTTGCGAGCGCGGCGCTTCCTTCGGCTACAACACGCTGGTCTCCGATATGCGCTCGCTGCCGATCATGGCGGCGATGGGCGCCCCTGTTGTTTTCGACGCCACCCATTCGGTGCAGCAGCCCGGAGGGCAGGGTGGTTCCAGCGGCGGTCAGCGCGAGTTCGTGGAGACGCTGGCGCGCGCGGCCGTTGCCGTCGGTGTGGCAGGTGTGTTCGTCGAAACGCACGAAGATCCTGACAACGCGCCGTCTGACGGTCCGAACATGGTCTATCTCAAGGACATGCCGAGGCTTCTCGAAAAGCTCCTGGCCTTCGACGCGATCGCGAAAAGCTGACGTTCAAAAGACTGACATGTTCGTGTAATAGGCCACGCACGAATATCGCTGCGAAGCATGCGCAAAGCGCCATTGTAATTTGCGCATCTTCGATTAAGACGGATTTCAAACGATTTATCCACCCTCAAGCAGGAAAAGCCGATGACCGCAATTACCGACATTATCGCCCGCGAGATTCTCGACAGCCGTGGCAACCCCACCGTCGAAGTCGATGTCTATCTGGAAGATGGCAGCATGGGCCGCGCGGCGGTTCCGTCGGGCGCGTCGACCGGCGCGCATGAAGCCGTCGAAGTTCGCGACGGTGGCAAGCGCTACCTCGGCAAGGGTGTCGAAAAGGCTGTCGAAGCCGCCAACACGGAAATCTTCGACGCCATCGGCGGCATCGATGCCGAAAACCAGATCCAGATCGACAACATCATGATCGAGCTGGACGGCACGCCGAACAAGTCGCGCCTCGGCGCCAACGCCATCCTCGGCGTATCGCTCGCTGTTGCCAAGGCCGCTGCCCAGGCTGCCGGACTGCCGCTCTACCGCTACGTCGGTGGCGCTAGCGCCCACCTCCTGCCGGTTCCGATGATGAACATCATCAACGGCGGCGCGCATGCCGATAATCCGATCGACTTCCAGGAGTTCATGATCCTTCCGGTTGGCGCTGATTCCATCCGCGAAGCCGTTCGCATGGGCTCGGAAGTTTTCCACGTCCTCAAGAAGGAACTGTCGGCTCAGGGTCACAACACCAATGTTGGCGACGAAGGCGGTTTCGCGCCGGGCCTGAAGAGCGCCCCTGAAGCCCTCGACTTCATCATGAAGTCGATCGAGAAAGCCGGCTACAAGCCGGGTGACGATATCTGCCTTGGCCTCGATTGCGCCTCGACCGAATTCTTCAAGGACGGTAAGTATGTCCTCGAAGGCGAAGGCCGAACGCTGGAGCCGGGGGCCATGGCCGAATACCTCGCTCAGCTCGCTGCCCAGTATCCGATCATCTCAATCGAAGACGGCATGGCCGAAGACGATTGGGACGGCTGGAAGGCTCTGACCGATCTCGCTGGCAAGAAGGTCCAGCTGGTCGGCGACGATCTCTTCGTCACCAACTCGGCTCGCCTGCGCGACGGTATCAAGATGGGCGTCGCCAACTCGATCCTCATCAAGGTCAACCAGATCGGCTCGCTGACGGAAACGCTCGATGCCGTCAACACCGCGCACAAGGCAGCCTACACCGCGGTCATGTCGCACCGTTCGGGCGAAACCGAAGATTCGACGATCGCTGACCTCGCGGTTGCCACCAACTGCGGTCAGATCAAGACCGGCTCGCTGTCGCGCTCGGATCGCCTCGCCAAGTACAACCAGCTGATCCGCATCGAAGAAGGTCTTGGCCCGCAGGCCCGCTATGCCGGCCGCTCGATCATCCGCGGTTAATTGCGCCTGATTTTAACCACTTCGACCCGCGCCTTCGAAAGGCGCGGGTTTTTTCTTGCCTGATTTTTCATAGTCAACGGACAGTTAATCTCTGCCCGGTAGTCTTGAGCGCATCGAGGTAATGCGTTCGAGCGTGCGTTTATGTGGACAAAGCATCACAAGAAGAAAAAGATCGGTCGTTTCGTGGTTCCAGCCATGACGGTCGCGTTTCTTTCCTACTTCGGCTATCATTGCATCCATGGTGATTACGGTCTGCGGGCAACCGAAGGGTTCGAGCGCCAGCGGATAGCGCGTGAGAGGGAGTTGGCGGTTCTGAAAGGCAAGCGCGAGCATCTCGAAAAGCAGGTCGCGCTGCTGAGTGACGGTTCGATGGACAAGGATATGCTGGACGAGAAAGCGCGTCTTCAGCTGAATGTTTCTCGTGCCGATGAGATCGTCATATTCAATCACTATTCCAATTAACTGGAATTCAGTTAATTCAAATAAAGCATTATTTATCAGTGACTTGCTGATGAATACGAGCCATGCATTTATGGCATTGCTGTGGCGAAATTTCTTCCCTATGGTACGCCCAACCAAAGAACCGACAAACCCATAGGGAGGGTTGAATGGCGCCGCGAAAAACCGCGACCGTTTCCAGCCGTAAAACGAGCGCAAAGCCGGCAAACAAGGCCACCAATGGTGGTCCTGTTGCCGATTTCACGCGTGATGAAGAGCTCAGCGCTTATCGCGATATGCTGCTGATCCGCCGCTTCGAAGAGAAGGCCGGCCAGCTTTACGGCATGGGCTTCATTGGCGGTTTCTGTCACCTTTATATCGGCCAGGAAGCTGTCGTCGTCGGCATGCAGATGGCGCAGAAGGAAGGCGATCAGGTCATCACGGCCTATCGTGATCACGGCCACATGCTGGCAACCGGCATGAGCGCGCGTGGCGTCATGGCCGAGCTGACCGGCCGCCGCAGCGGTTATTCGCACGGTAAGGGTGGCTCGATGCACATGTTCTCGAAAGAGAAGCATTTCTACGGCGGTCACGGCATCGTCGGCGCTCAGGTCTCGCTCGGAACAGGTCTTGCCTTTGCAAACCGGTATCGCGGCAACGACAGCGTTTCCGTCGCTTACTTCGGTGACGGCGCTGCGAACCAGGGCCAGGTCTACGAGAGCTTCAACATGGCTGCTCTCTGGAAACTTCCGATTATCTACATCGTCGAAAACAACCGCTACGCCATGGGTACCTCGACCGCTCGCGCAACCGCGCAGTCGAACTACTCGCTCCGCGGTTCCGGCTTCGGCATCCCCGGCATTCAGGTCGACGGCATGGATGTCCGCGCGGTCAAGGCTGCAGCCGACGAAGCCCTCGAGCATTGCCGCTCCGGCAAGGGCCCGATCATCCTCGAAATGCTGACCTATCGTTATCGTGGTCACTCCATGTCCGACCCGGCGAAGTACCGCACCAAGGAAGAAGTGCAGAAGATGCGTTCGGAGCAGGATCCGATCGAGCAGGTGCGTGCGCGCCTGCTGGAGAAGGGTTGGGCCTCGGAAGACGATCTCAAGGCGATCGACAAGGACGTCCGCGATATCGTTGCCGACAGCGCAGACTTCGCCCAGTCCGATCCCGAGCCGGATGCATCCGAGCTCTACACTGACATTCTGCTCTAATCGGGGAGGGACGACCCATGCCAATCGATATTCTCATGCCCGCCCTCTCTCCGACGATGGAAGAGGGCACACTTTCCAAGTGGCTCAAGCAGGAAGGCGACACCGTCAAGTCTGGTGACGTGATCGCCGAAATCGAAACCGACAAGGCGACGATGGAAGTTGAAGCCGTTGACGAAGGCGTCATCGGTAAGCTGCTGGTTCCGGCCGGCACCGAAAACGTGAAGGTCAATGCCAAGATCGCAGTCCTGCTTCAGGACGGTGAATCGGCATCCGACATCTCGACTGCACCTGCTGCTCAGCCCGCACCTGCCGCAGCCGCACCGCAGGCGGAAGAAAAGCCTGCCGCCGCTGCTCCGGTTCCGGCCGAGCCGAAGGCCGCTGTGCCAAACGATCCGGAAATTCCGGCCGGCACCGAAATGGTCTCCATGACCGTTCGCGAAGCGCTTCGCGATGCCATGGCCGAAGAAATGCGCGCTGACGACAGCGTCTTCGTCATGGGCGAGGAAGTTGCCGAATATCAGGGCGCCTACAAGGTCACCCAGGGTCTTCTGCAGGAATTCGGCGCTCGCCGCGTCATCGACACCCCGATCACCGAGCACGGCTTTGCCGGCGTCGGTGTCGGTGCCGCAATGTCCGGTCTGAAGCCGATCGTCGAGTTCATGACCTTCAACTTCGCCATGCAGGCGATCGACCAGATCATCAACTCTGCCGCCAAGACGCTCTACATGTCCGGCGGTCAGATGGGTGCTCCGATCGTGTTTCGTGGCCCGAATGGTGCGGCTGCCCGCGTCGGCGCCCAGCACAGCCAGGACTACTCGGCCTGGTACAGCCAGATCCCGGGCCTCAAGGTCGTCATGCCCTATACGGCATCCGACGCAAAGGGCCTGCTCAAGGCCGCCATCCGCGATCCGAACCCGGTCGTCTTCCTCGAAAACGAAATCCTCTACGGTCAGCACTTCGACGTGCCGAAGCTCGATAATTTCGTTCTCCCGATCGGCAAGGCCCGCATTCATCGTCCGGGCAAGGACGTCACGATCGTCTCCTTCGGCATCGGCATGACCTATGCCACCAAGGCGGTCGCCGAACTCGAGAAGATCGGCATCGACGCCGAGCTGATCGACCTGCGCACGCTGCGCCCGATGGACCTTCCGACCGTGATCGAATCGGTCAGGAAGACCGGCCGCCTCGTCACCGTCGAGGAAGGCTATCCGCAGAACTCAGTCGGTACCGAAATCGCCACCCGCGTCATGCAGCAGGCCTTCGATTATCTCGATGCGCCGGTTCTCACGATCGCCGGCAAGGACGTTCCGATGCCTTACGCCGCAAACCTCGAAAAGCTCGCTTTGCCGAGCGTCGACGAAGTCGTGCAGGCCGTGAAGGCCGTCTGCTACAAGTAACAAGGGGAGGGTATTTCGATGCCTATCAACATCACGATGCCTGCCCTTTCTCCGACGATGGAAGAAGGCAATCTGGCCAAGTGGCTCGTCAAGGAAGGCGACACGGTAAAGTCAGGCGACATCATTGCGGAAATCGAAACCGACAAGGCGACGATGGAAGTCGAAGCCGTCGATGAGGGCACGGTTGCCAAGATCGTTGTTCCTGCCGGCACGGAAGGCGTCAAGGTCAATGCCTTGATCGCCGTTCTTGCTGCCGATGGTGAAGACGTATCCGCTGCCGCAAGCGGTGCGGGCTCTGCTGCTCCGGCGCCGAAGGCTGCTGAAGCTCCGAAGGCGGAAGCAGCACCGGCCGCCCCGGCTCCGGCTGCTGCCGCACCGGCTCCGGCCGCGGCGCCTGCTACCGTTTCCGCTGGCGGCAATCGCACATTCTCCTCGCCGCTCGCTCGTCGTCTGGCGAAGGACGCGGGGATCGACCTGTCCGCAATTGCGGGCTCCGGCCCGCATGGCCGCGTCGTTAAGAGCGACGTTGAAGCCGCCGTTGCAGGTGGTGGCGCCAAGGCGGCCCCGGCTGCCGCTGCGCCGCAGGCTGCTGCACAGGCTCCGGCCGCTGCCCCGAAGGGTGCTTCCGACGAGACCGTGCTCAAGCTCTTCGAACCGGGCTCCTACGAACTCGTGCCGCATGACGGCATGCGCAAGGTCATCGCCAAGCGTCTCGTCGAGTCCAAGCAGACCGTGCCGCACTTCTACGTCACGGTGGATTGCGAGCTCGACGCGCTGATGTCTCTGCGTGCCCAGCTCAACGACGCTGCACCCCGCAAGGATGGTGCGCCGTCCTACAAGTTGTCGGTCAACGACATGGTCATCAAGGCTATGGCGCTGGCTCTGCGCGATGTTCCGGATGCAAACGTCTCCTGGACTGAAACCAACATGGTCAAGCACAAGCACGCCGACGTCGGTGTTGCTGTCTCGATCCCTGGCGGCCTGATCACCCCGATCATCCGCAAGGCCGAGGAGAAGACCCTGTCGGCGATCTCCAACGAGATGCGCGACCTCGGCAAGCGCGCCAAGGACCGCAAGCTGAAGCCGGAAGAGTTCCAGGGCGGCACCTCGTCGGTCTCCAACATGGGCATGATGGGCGTGAAGCAGTTCGCAGCCGTCATCAACCCGCCGCATGCAACGATCCTCGCGGTCGGCGCAGGCGAGCAGCGCCCGGTGGTCAAGAACGGTCAGCTGGCTGTCGCAACCGTGATGACCGTCACGCTGTCGACCGACCATCGCTGCGTCGATGGCGCGCTGGGTGCGGAGCTGCTGCAGGCGTTCAAGGGCTACATCGAGAACCCGATGGGCATGCTTGTCTGAGACAACGGCGGAGGCGGAAATGACGAAGACCGTTCTTTGCTATGGTGACTCGCTGACCTGGGGCTATGACGCCGATACGATCGGACGTCATGCCTACAAGGATCGTTGGCCAAGTGCGCTTCAGGCGGCACTCGGCAACGAAGTGCGGATCATCGCCGAAGGATTGAACGGGCGAACCACCGCCTTCGATGACCATCTCGCCGACTGCGACCGGAACGGCGCACGCATTCTGCCAACGATTCTGCAGAGCCATGCGCCGCTTGATCTCGTCATTTTGCTGCTCGGTACCAACGACATGAAGCCCGTCGTGGCGGGGTCGGCCTTTGCCGCCTGCCAGGGCATCGCCCGGCTGGTGCGGTTGATCCGTAACCACGCTTGGCCCTTCGAATTCGATGGACCGGACATCCTGATCGTGGCACCGCCGAAGATCCGCGACACGGCGAATGTGCCCTTTGCGGCGTCGTTCGTCGGCGGCATCGAGGAATCGGCAATGCTGCCGACCCTCTATCGCGACCTCGCGGACGAGCTCGGATGCGGCTTCTTTGACGGCAATTCGGTGGCGAAGACGACACCGGTCGATGGCATTCACCTCGATGCGGACAATACCCGCGCTCTCGGGCGCGGCATGGAATCGACTGTGCGGATGATGCTGGGGCTTTGAGCATGGGATCCTTCGTCTCGCTTCGTCCTGCGACGCGGGAAGATGCGACGGAGCTGGCTATGCTCACGGATATCGCATCGCATGGGTTTGCTTCCTGGCTGTGGCTCTCTGAGCTCGGAAACGGCGGCTGCGATACGCCGATGGAGCGAGGACGGCAGAAGCTGAGCGGAGACCAGGGGCAGGGCAACTGGAGCGACGCGGTGATTGCCGAAGCCTATGGCGAGATCGCGGGAGCGGCGATCGGCTACGGCCTCGACGAAGGCATACGGAATAATGAGGCGGACCGCCCGGCGCTGAAGCCGGTCATCGATCTGCAGAAAATGGTGTTGGGAAGCTGGTTTATCGGAACGCTGGGTGTCTACAGCCATTTGCGAGGCATCGGGATCGGTCGACGGCTTCTTAGTGATCAGATTGAGCGGGCGGGAAGCGCCCCGGTCAGCCTGATTACTGCAGGTTACAACGAAGCGGCTCTGTCGCTTTACAAGAAGAATGGATTTTCGGAAGCGGCGCGAGCGAATGCCGTGGCCTTCTTCGAAAACGGCAGGAAACACGAGTGGGTGCTTCTCACCCGCGACGCCCGATAACAAAGGCAGGAAAACATGGCTGAGAATTACGACGTCATCATCATCGGTTCGGGCCCCGGCGGCTATGTCGCCGCCGTGCGCGCCAGCCAGCTTGGCCTCAAGACCGCGATCGTCGAACGCGAGCATCTGGGCGGCATCTGCCTCAACTGGGGCTGTATCCCCACCAAGGCGCTGCTGCGCTCGGCCGAGGTTCTCGACCATGCCAATCACGCCAAGGATTACGGCCTCGTGTTGGAAGGCAAGATGACTGCCGACGTCAAGGCTGTCGTCGCCCGCTCGCGCGGCGTGTCGGCACGGCTGAACGGCGGCGTCGGCTTCCTGATGAAGAAGAACAAGGTCGACGTGATCTGGGGCGAAGCCAAGATCACCAAACCCGGCGAAATCGTCGTCGGCAAGTCCTCCAAACCCGTCGTCGAGCCGCAGAACCCGGTTCCGAAGAACATCAAGGGTGAGGGCACCTATAACGCCAAGCACATCATCATCGCCACGGGCGCACGCCCGCGCGCGCTGCCGGGCATCGAGCCCGATGGCAAGCTGATCTGGACCTATTTCGAGGCGATGAAGCCGGCGGCCCTACCGAAGTCGCTGATCGTCATGGGCTCTGGCGCCATCGGCATCGAGTTCGCCAGCTTCTATCGCTCGATGGGCGTCGACGTCACCGTTGTCGAGGTCATGCCGACGATCATGCCGGTCGAGGACGTCGAAGTCACGGCGATCGCCCGCAAGCAGCTCGAGAAGCGCGGCATGAAGATCCTGACCAGCGCCAAGGTCACCAAGATCGAAAAGGCTGCCGACAGCCTGACGGCGCATGTCGAGACGGCTGACGGCAAGGTCCAGCAAATCACCGCCGACCGTATGATCTCGGCCGTCGGCGTGCAGGGCAATATTGAAAACCTCGGTCTCGAGGCCGTCGGCGTCAAGACCGACCGCGGCTGCGTCGTCATCGACGGCTACGGCAAGACCAATATCGCGGGCATCTACGCCATCGGCGACGTCGCCGGCCCGCCGATGCTCGCCCACAAGGCAGAGCATGAGGGTGTCGTCTGCGTCGAAAAGATCGCCGGCCTCCCGAACGTTCACCCGACGGACAAGGGCAAGGTCCCCGGCTGCACCTATTGCCACCCGCAGGTAGCCTCCGTCGGCCTGACCGAAGCCAAGGCCAAGGAATTGGGCCGTGACATCCGCGTCGGCCGCTTCTCCTTTGCCGCCAATGGCAAGGCGATCGCGCTTGGCGAGGACCAGGGTCTCTGCAAGGTGATCTTCGACAAGAAGACCGGCGAACTGCTCGGTGCGCACATGGTCGGCGCCGAAGTCACCGAACTCATCCAGGGCTTCGTCGTCGCCATGAACCTGGAGACGACCGAAGAAGAATTGATGCACACCATCTTCCCGCATCCGACGGTTTCCGAAACCATGAAGGAAGCGGTTCTGGACGCTTATGGTCGTGTGCTGAACGCTTGATAGTTTCCTTTTCCGCTCTCTATGACGGATTGGATCCCATCCGATCCCGGACTGGAAAAAGCGAAAGGAAATCATCATGTCTATGGGTACGCAGGCACTGCTTATCTTTCTCCTGATCGGCCTGGTGGCGGGGTTCCTCGCCAGTCTGGTCGTCGGAGGAGGCGGATTGATACGGTGCCTGCTGAGCGGCATTATCGGCGCGTTCGTCGGAGGCTTTCTCTTCAACGCGCTCGGCATATCGCTCGGTATCGACAATGCGTTGGTGGTGCAGATCATTCACGCGACGGTCGGGGCCATCATCGTGGTTCTGATTGCAAGGGCGATAGCGTAAAGGGGCGAGGGCAGGATGGAAGGCGTAGGTTGGATTGCCACGGTCATCATCGGGGGCTTGGCGGGGTGGCTCGCGGGCATTCTGATGGGCATACGTTTCGGCGTTCTGATGAACATTATCATCGGCATAGTGGGCGCGGTCATCGCCAGTGCGATCTTTACCCGCGCCGGGATCTATGTCGCCAGCGGTTGGCTGGGTTACCTTGTGACGGGTTTCATAGGCTCTTGTATCTTGCTATTTCTGGCAAAACTCGTCAGACGCTGACGAAAGAGGCCGCTTCCGGCGGTTTGAAGGCAGGTTATTGATGGTAACTATTCTCGACAGGATGAATCCAGACGCTGAAAAGCGCGTGCGGCACCCGGAAAAGGCCCATCGGCCCGATCAGGAAGTCATGCGCAAGCCGGATTGGATCCGCGTCAAGGCACCGACCTCCAAGGGATACGCGGAAACGCGCTCGATCGTGAAGGAGCACAAGCTCGTCACCGTCTGCGAGGAAGCCGGCTGCCCCAATATCGGCGAGTGCTGGGACAAGAAGCACGCGACTTTCATGATCATGGGCGAGATCTGTACGCGCGCCTGTGCCTTCTGCAATGTCTCGACTGGCAAGCCGAATGCACTCGATATGGCCGAGCCCGAGAACGTCGCAAAGGCCGTCAAGCAGATGGGCCTCAGCCATGTGGTCATCACGTCGGTTGACCGCGACGACTTGGAGGACGGTGGTGCCGAACATTTCGAAAAGGTGATCTGGGCGATCCGTGCAGCGTCGCCGACGACCACCATCGAGATCCTGACACCTGACTTCCTGAAGAAACCCGGCGCCCTCGAGCGCGTCGTTGCCGCCAAGCCCGACGTGTTCAATCACAACATGGAGACGGTCGCCGGCAACTACCTGACGGTCCGCCCCGGGGCCCGCTATTTCCACTCCATCCGCCTGCTGCAGCGCGTGAAGGAGCTGGACCCTACCATGTTCACCAAATCAGGCATCATGGTCGGCCTCGGCGAAGAGCGAAACGAAGTGTTGCAGCTGATGGACGACCTGCGGACCGCCGACGTCGACTTTCTGACGATCGGCCAATACCTGCAGCCGTCCCGCAAGCATCACAGGGTCATGAGCTTTGTCACACCCGACGAGTTCAAATCCTACGAGACGGTTGCCTACACCAAGGGCTTCCTGATGGTGGCTTCGAGCCCGCTGACCCGTTCGTCGCATCATGCCGGCGATGATTTCGCGCGCCTGAAGGCCGCACGCGAGAAAAAGCTGCTGATCGCAGCGGAATAATCAACGAGCGCTTGCATTTTTCGAAAGCCGCGGCGATTTTCCCCGCGGCTTTTTGTTTGCGGAGGCGACGAGAAATGCCGGCTTACATCTACGATACGCGGAAAGCCGCCAATGTACTCCGGCAGTCCGCGCGCATCATGATCATCGGCTGCTCCGGGGGCGGCAAAAGTACCTTGTCGCGGAAGATCAGCCGCAGGCTCGATCTTCCCTATTTCTCCATGGATAGGGAGTTCTTCTGGCTGCCGGGATGGGTCAAGCGCTCGAAGGACGAAGAGCGCCGCCTGATCACCGAGGTTGTCGCTGGCGAACGGTGGCTGATGGACGGAACCGGCCCATCGACTTTCGATCTTCGCGTCCCGCGCGTAGAGTTCGTTGTCTGGGTGCGAATGCCGCGCTGGCTTTGCCTCTGGGGTATCTGCAAGCGCGCATTCTTCCATTTCGGCAGAACGCGGCCGGACATGGCGCCCGGATGCCTGGAGCGCCTGCCGGACCGGGAATTCCTGACGTACATCTGGACCTTCGAGAAGCAGTTCGCGCCTCTTGTGATCGCGGGATTAGACAAGCACGGGCGAGATGTCCCGGTTTTTCAGCTGAAAAGCCGGCGGGAGGTGAACCATCTTCTTGATCTTCTCGGCGCTCCCACTTAACTGCCGGTCATGCCTCAGTTCGAAACGCATCGCCCCGTCCCGCATTCTGCCGATCAGATGTTCGACCTCGTCGCCGACGTCGAGCACTATCCGCAATTCCTTCCGCTCTGCGAGGCGCTGAGCATTCGCAGTCGCAAGGAGCGTGACGGCAAGGTTCTGCTGATCGCCGATATGACAGTCGGTTACAAGGCGATTCGCGAGACTTTCACGACGCAGGTGCTTTTGAACCGGGCCGAACGCGTCATCGAGGTCAAATATATCGACGGGCCATTCCGTTATCTCGACAATCGCTGGCGCTTCGAGGATACGGCTACGGGCAGCAACGTCCACTTCTTCATCGACTACGAGTTCAAGAGCCGCATCCTGGGCGCGGTCATGGGCTCGATGTTCGATCGCGCCTTCCGGATGTTCTCGGAAGCCTTCGAAACGCGGGCGACGAAGATCTACGGCTGAGCCAGTTCCCGGATCATGCTGAGCGCGGTTCTGACCGTCGCAAGCCGTACTTCAGCGCGACCGATGTCGCCATAGAGCATCTTCCGATGGATAAGGCCGCCCGCGCGCGACTTCGCGGCTAGGTGGACAAGGCCTACCGGCTTTTCAGCCGATCCACCGCCGGGCCCGGCAATTCCGGTGACAGCGACCGCAATGGCTGCGCGGGAGCGGAAGAGGGCCCCATGCACCATCTGCCGCGCCGTCTCTTCCGAGACTGCGCCGAACCGGATCAGCGTTTCCGCCTGCACGCCAAGCATCTCCATCTTGGCGGTATTCGTGTAGGTGACGAAACCTCTGTCCACGACAGCAGACGATCCTGAAATTTCAGTCAAGGCGCCGGCAATCAGCCCGCCGGTACAGGATTCCGCCATCGAGACCATCAGGCCCGAGGCTGCGAAGTCGCGAATGATTGCCTCTGCCTGCACGATGATATCGTCAGGGAAGATACTCATCTCAGGAGCTCCGATAGACGACCGTTGCGGTGGCGATCGCCGCGATACCCTCGCGCCGACCGACAAAGCCGATCGTCTCGTTCGTCGTTGCCTTCACCGAGCATCGGTCGATGGTGATGCCGAGAAACTCGGACAGTTTGGCGCGCATCTCGTCGCGATGCGGCCCGACCTTCGGCGCCTCTGCGATCAGCGACACGTCGGCGTTCATGATTGTGCCGCCGCGTTCCCGCACGATCTTGGCCGCGTGCTCGATGAAGATGCGAGACGGTGCACCCTTCCATTGCGGATCCGATGGTGGGAAATGATCGCCGATATCGCCCGCGCCACAAGTGGCAAGCAATGCATCGGTGAGGGCGTGCAGAGCCACGTCCGCATCGGAGTGGCCCTTGAGCTTTTGGTCGTGCGGAATGAACACGCCGCAGAGCGTTACGCCGTCGCCGGCCTCGAGCTGGTGGACGTCGTAACCGTTGCCGGTGCGCACATCCGGAAGTGCCTGTCCTGAAAGTTTGCTGTCTGCCATGGCGATGTCCCGTTTGACCGTCAGTTTTACATTGTCCGCCAGTCCCTCGATAATGCGCACCGGCAGGCTGGCCCATTCGGCAATGGCGGCGTCGTCGGTAAAATCGGTGAGGTTTGCGGCAGCCGCCTTCTCGTGGGCGGCGAGGATCGGCTCGAAGGCGAAGGACTGCGGCGTCTGCGCTGCGTAGAGGTGAGAGCGGGAAACGGTATCGAGTACCGTTCCGTCGAGATCAGCTCGCTTCAGCGTGTCGGAAACGGGCATGGCGGGGAGAATTGCCGGCACGCCCTCCGAGAGCAAGCCGGCGATGCGATCAAGAAGCGCATGATCGAAGAAAGGCCGCACGGCGTCGTGGATCAGAACATGCGAGAGGTTCTTGCCGCGCAAATGGCGCAGTCCCGCCAAAACGGATTGCTGTCGCGTTGCGCCGCCGTGAATAGCTTCGATCTGCGTGCCGGACTGGAGTTGAGCGGCGGCCTTGGCAAACAGGGCCTCGTCGTCGGGATGGATGACCACGACGATGTGGCGGGTAAGCTCCCAGCTGGCGAACTTTTCCAGTGTGTGCGTGATCACAGGCTTACCGCCAATCGCCCGATACTGCTTCGGGCCCTCTGCCGACGCGCCTGCGCGCTCGCCGCGTCCGGCCGCGACAACGACAACACCTATTGCTGGTTGCTTTTGATGCATTTGCGGCATAAATCCTCAAAGCGCGACTTTGCAGTCGGTGCTTAGCGGCTTGGCGCACCGAATTCCAGCATTTGCCCGAAAAATATCAATTCGCGCACTGCCCTCTTGGCAAGCCATTCAAACCTGTCTAAAAATAGTGCACGCATTCGGCGTGCCTGAAAGATAATCAATTGCTGGACTTTGACCTCGCTTCACCTTTGCGGATTGGACCTGTGGAAGTCAGGAACCGTGTTGTTCTGGCCCCTATGTCCGGCGTGACGGACATGCCGTTCCGGCAGCTGGCGTGGCGTTATGGCGCCGGGCTTGTGGTCACGGAAATGGTTGCGAGCCGTGAACTGGTCAATAGCACTGCCGAATCATGGGCGCGCCTCGAAAGCGCGGGTTTTGAGCCCCACATGGTGCAGCTCGCTGGCCGTGAAGCGCATTGGATGGCCGAGGCTGCGAAGATCGCTGCCGATCATGGCGCCGACGTCATCGATATCAACATGGGATGCCCCGCCAAAAAGGTGATTGGTGGCTACTCCGGCTCCGCCTTGATGCGCGATCCTGACCATGCCCTCAGCCTCATTGAGGCGACAGTCAAGGCGGTCAGCGTTCCCGTAACTCTGAAGATGCGGCTCGGTTGGGACGAGAATTCAATCAACGCGCCCGATATCGCACGTCGAGCAGAAGACGCTGGCGTCCAGTTGATCACCATCCACGGCCGCACGCGCATGCAGTTCTACGAAGGCCGGGCCGACTGGGATGCGATCCGCGCGGTTCGCGATGCCATTGCGGTGCCCCTGGTTGCAAACGGCGATGTCGAAACCGTCGAAGATGCACATGAGATCCTGCGTCGCTCGGGAGCCGATGCCGTCATGATTGGCAGAAGCTGTCAGGGCAGGCCATGGCATGCCGGCGTACTGGCTGGCAAGACGGCGCCGGAAGTGTGGGAAGTCCCCGACATCGCCACCGAGCATTACAGAATGATGCTCGAGTTCTACGGTGAGGCAGTTGCCGTTCGCCATGCAAGGAAGCACCTTGGCTGGTATCTCGAACGTTTCGCGCCTGGTCTTGCTGCGCAGGAGAAGGCCGCGATCATGACCGCGCGCGAGCCCGATGAGGTAGCTGCAAGGTTTTACGAGGCATTGATGGCTGCGGCATCGAACACGCAGACCCGGGAGGCTGCATGACGAATGACGTGCCATCGTCGATCGACAACGGCGGTAGCGCAGTTGCGATCGCTGTACTCAATGCGATCCAGAATCCGGTCGTGATGGTGAACGAGGCCGGCCTCGTCGCTTTCGCGAATTGGGAGGCGGAGGCCTTCTTCGGTGCAAGCGCCGCCCACCTTGCCCGCTACAAGATCTCGACCTTCATTCCGTTCGGCAGTCCGCTGCTGGCCTTGATCGATCAGGTTCGCGAACGGCGGGCGCCGATCAACGAGTATCGTGTCGACCTCAGCTCCCCGCGCCTCGGGCAGGACAAGCTCGTCGATCTGTATGTTGCCCCTGTTGTCAGCGATCCGGGTTCCGTCGTGATTGTCTTCCAGGAGCGATCTATGGCGGACAAGATCGATCGGCAGCTGACGCATCGCGCGGCGGCCCGCTCGGTCACCGGGCTTGCATCTATGCTGGCGCATGAGATCAAGAATCCGCTGTCTGGCATTCGCGGTGCGGCACAGCTGTTGGAGCAATCGGTCGTTGATGACGACCGCGCTTTGACGCGGCTGATCTGCGACGAAACCGACCGCATCGTCTCGCTCGTGGATCGTATGGAGGTCTTCTCGGACGAGCGGCCCGTTGATCGGATACCAGTCAATATTCACTCCGTTCTCGATCATGTGAAGGCCGTGGCGAAGGCCGGATTTGCGCGGCACCTCCGGATTACCGAGAACTACGACCCGTCGCTGCCGTCGGTCTACGCAAACCGTGATCAGCTCGTGCAGGTGTTCCTCAATCTCGTAAAGAATGCCGCTGAGGCTGTGGGCGATCGCCCGGATGGCGAGATCGTTTTAACGACGGCTTATCGCTCCGGCATTCGTCTGTCGGTCGCCGGGACCCGCGAAAAGATCTCGTTGCCGCTGGAGTTTTGTGTTCAGGATAACGGTCCCGGCGTGCCAGCTGACCTCCTGCCGCATCTGTTTGATCCATTCATTACGACGAAGACGAACGGCAGTGGGCTTGGCCTCGCGCTCGTCGCGAAGATTATCGGTGATCATGGCGGCATCATTGAATGCGACAGCCAGAACAACCGCACGACATTCCGCGTCTTGATGCCGGCCTCCAAGGACGCATCGATGGACGACGCAACGACCATAACTCCCACAGGACCTACTCGATGACAGCAACGATCCTCGTCGCGGATGATGATGCGGCAATTCGTACCGTGCTTAATCAGGCTCTGAGCCGCGCCGGCTATGACGTGCGAATTACCTCCAACGCCGCCACGCTCTGGCGTTGGGTGTCGGCGGGTGAAGGCGATCTTGTCGTGACCGATGTCGTAATGCCGGACGAGAATGCTTTTGACCTGTTGCCGCGGATCAAGAAAGCGCGTCCCGATCTCCCGGTCCTCGTCATGAGCGCCCAGAACACGTTCATGACAGCGATCAAGGCTTCCGAGAAGGGCGCCTACGATTATCTGCCGAAGCCGTTCGATCTGACCGAACTGATTGGTATCATCGGCCGTGCGCTGGCCGAGCCGAAGCGTAAACCTGCCAAGCTCGACGAGGACATGCAGGACGGTATGCCGCTTGTCGGTCGTTCGGCGGCGATGCAAGAAATCTACCGCGTCCTTGCTCGCCTGATGCAGACCGATCTGACGCTGATGATCACCGGCGAATCTGGTACCGGCAAGGAACTTGTGGCGAGGGCGCTGCATGACTATGGCAAGCGCCGCAACGGACCGTTCGTCGCCATCAATATGGCTGCAATTCCGCGCGACCTGATCGAATCCGAGCTATTCGGCCACGAGAAGGGTGCATTCACGGGCGCCCAGACACGTTCCACCGGCCGCTTCGAGCAGGCAGAAGGCGGCACGCTGTTCCTCGATGAAATCGGCGATATGCCGATGGACGCTCAGACGCGGCTACTACGCGTCCTGCAGCAGGGCGAATACACCACAGTCGGGGGGCGCACGCCGATCCGTACCGACGTTCGGATCGTCGCGGCGACCAACAAGGACTTGAAGCAGGCGATCAATCAGGGGCTTTTCCGCGAGGACCTGTACTACCGCCTGAATGTTGTTCCACTGCGTCTGCCGCCGCTGCGTGATCGTGCCGAGGATATACCGGATCTGGTGCGCCACTTCGTCCAGCAGGCGGAAAAGGAGGGACTTGGCTCCAAGCGTTTCGATCAGGAAGCGCTCGATCTGATGAAGGCCTATGCCTGGCCGGGCAACGTGCGCGAGCTGGAGAACCTCATTCGGCGGCTGATGGCACTTTATCCACAGGATGTGATCACCCGGGAAATCATCGAAGCCGAGCTTCGGTCGGATGTGCCCGACAGCCCTATCGACAAGGGGCCGATCCGCAATGGCAACATGACGATCGCCCAAGCTGTTGAAGAAAACATGCGGACATACTTCGCCGGTTTCGGCGACGGCCTGCCGCCGCCGGGACTTTACGACCGTGTGCTGACGGAAATGGAGTACCCGCTGATTCTTGCTGCCCTTACCGCGACGCGCGGGAACCAGATCAAGGCTGCCGATCTCTTGGGACTGAACCGCAATACGCTGCGCAAGAAGATCAGAGAGCTGGGCGTATCGGTGTATAGAAGCTCCCGAACTGCTTGACAATGTGACCGGCGACGTTGCATTTTCGCCACAATGCGTTGCTTAGAAGTCACGCATGGGGCTCGGGTTTTCGCAGCTGTCTAAGAGCGCAACGACACGGGTTGTTGTCGCACAGGCAGGCTGACGGTTTCCGCGCCTGTCCGCGGGAGCGGCGGAAGCGAGTGTCTGCCGCCAGGAGAATTAAGCGAATGGAACAGGATGCAGTGCCGCCGCCGGCGGAAGGCGAAGCTGTCACGGCAGTGACCGATCGCCGTGCCCTGTTTGCGCTGCCGGGCCTGATTCTTGCCGGTGGTGCGCTTCTCTGCGCCACGCTGACGCTGTTCGTGCTGCTGGGGCTGACACCTATCGCGCCGACCTATCACGTCGTGGTCACCTCGGTCGTCGTGAACTCGTTCTTCGTGCTCGGCCTAATGGCGTTGATCGCGCGCGAGGTCTCTCGCCTGCTCAAGGCACGCAAACGCGGGCGAGCGGCGGCGCGGCTTCACATCCGCATCGTTGTACTTTTCTCGATCGTCGCGATCACTCCGGCGATCCTCGTCGCCATCTTCGCCAGCATCACGCTGAACGCCGGCCTCGACCGGTGGTTTGCGCTTCGGACGCAGTCGATCATCAGTTCCTCCCGCAATATCGGGCAGGCCTACATGATGGAGAATGCGAGCTACTTGCAAGGCCAGACGGTGTCGATGGCGAATGACCTCGAACGCAACCGAGCGCTGTTCAATCTCGATCGCACGGGCTTTTCCGACCTTATGACTCGGCAGGCCCGTGGACGCGGGCTTCTTGGCGCCTTCCTTGTCCAGTCTGACGGTTCTGTGATCATTCAGGCCGATATCAAGACCGAGAAGCCATTGCCGGCGATTCCTCAGGACGCTCTGGATAAGGCGGCCGCCGGACAGCCGACCCTGATCCCGCCAGGCATCACCAACCTCGTCGGCGCCATCATCAAGCTTGAGGCGATCGATGGGGCGTTTCTCTACACTGTTCGCGCCGTGGACCCGAAGGTTATGGGCGCCATGCGGATGATGGAGGAGAACGCCACCGAGTACAAATCGATGGAGGCGGGGCGCTTCTCGCTGCAGATCGCCTTCGCGGTTCTGTACATCGGCTTTGCCTTGATCGTTCTGCTGGCCGCCATCTGGACAGCAATCGCCGTCGCCGACCGCATCGTGCGTCCGATCCGCTTGTTGATTACAGCCGCCGACAGTGTCGCTTCTGGCAACATGGATATCATTGTTCCCGTTCATGCTGTGGACGGCGACGTTGCCAACTTGTCACGTACTTTCAACAAGATGATCTCGGAAATTCGCACGCAACGTGATGAAATTCTGGAGGCCAAGGATGAGGTGGACGACCGTCGACGCTTCATCGAAGCGGTCCTTTCCGGCGTCACGGCCTCGGTTATCGGCGTCGAGCACGACCGCAGGATCACAATCGTCAACAGTTCGGCGGAAGCGCTGATGGCCCTCTCGGCCTCAGAGATGCTCGGCAAGCAACTCTCCGAGATCGCACCTGAAGTCGACCAGGTCCTGACGGAAGCCGCATCCCGCTACCGCGGCGATTTCCGCAAGCAGATTGCCCTTGTCCGAGCCGGGACCGTCCGGACGCTCAGCGTGCAGGTCACGCGCGAAGAAGTGCGCGACATGAGCGAATCCTATGTCATTACGCTCGATGACATTACTGACCTTGTCATCGCGCAGCGCTCGACCGCATGGGGCGACGTCGCTCGCCGTATTGCCCACGAGATTAAGAACCCGCTGACGCCGATTCAGCTGTCAGCAGAACGCATCCAGCGCCGCTATGGCAAACAGATCAACCAGGATGACCGCAGCGTCTTCGATCAGTGCACGGAAACGATCATCCGGCAGGTCGGCGACATCGGCCGCATGGTAGACGAGTTCTCTTCCTTCGCCCGGATGCCGAAGCCGACCAAGGAGCCAAGCGATCTGCGCAAGATCCTGCACGATGCCGTGTTCCTGCGCGAGATGGGCAATAGTCATGTGAACTTCCTGCAGGAACTGGGTGACCAGCCGCTGGAAGGGCAGTTCGACAGCCGCATGCTTGGTCAGGCCTTCGGCAATTTGATCAAGAATGCGGTTGAAGCGATCGAGGCGGTGCCGAGCGGAGAACGCGACGAGCGCAAGGTCCTGGTAAGAGCTTCGCTCGACCCGGTACGCGACCGCTTTACCGTCGATGTGATTGATAACGGTCGCGGTCTACCGGTGGAGAACCGCCACAGAATTCTGGAACCCTACATGACGATGCGCGAGAAGGGCACGGGCCTCGGACTAGCGATCGTCAAGAAGATTATTGAGGAACATGGCGGGCAGCTCGAACTTCACGATGCGCCCGCTGATTTCGACCAGGGAAGAGGGGCTATGATCCGCGTGCAACTGCCACGTCTGGAAGCCGCGCCGTCCGCCCTGGCCGCAAGTGACAAGGAAAGCGTTTATGGCCTCTGATATTCTGGTCGTCGATGACGAGCACGACATCCGCGAGATCGTCTCCGGTATCCTGTCTGATGAAGGACATGAGACCCGCACCGCACATGATAGCGACAGTGCGCTGGCTGCGATCTCCGATCGCGCCCCGCGGCTGATCTTTCTGGACATCTGGATGCAGGGCAGCAAGCTCGACGGTCTGGCGTTGCTCGACGAGATAAAGACACGGCACCCGGACATTCCTGTTGTCATGATCTCCGGCCACGGAAACATCGAGACCGCCGTGTCGGCGATCAAGCGAGGGGCCTTCGATTTCATCGAAAAGCCGTTCAAGGCCGACCGACTGATCCTCATCGCCGAGCGCGCGCTTGAGAATTCAAAGCTCAAGCGCGAAGTCTCTGAACTGAAGCGCAAGGCCGGCGATCCGGTCGAGCTTATCGGTACCTCCGTTGCAGTCTCGCAGCTCCGCCAGACGATCGAAAAGGTATCGCCCACCAACAGCCGCATCATGATTTTCGGCTCGTCGGGTTCCGGCAAAGAGCTCGTCGCGCGTATGATCCACAAGAAGTCGACGCGTGCAAACGGCCCATTCGTGGCGCTGAACGCCGCCAACATCACGCCCGACCGCATGGAGATCGCTCTCTTCGGTACGGAAGGCTCTCCGGGCCAGCCGCGCAAGATCGGCGCCTTGGAAGAGGCGCACCGCGGCATTCTCTACCTGGACGAAGTCGGCGAAATGCCGCGAGAGACGCAGAACAAGATCCTGCGTGTTCTCGTCGATCAGCAGTTCGAGCGCGTCGGCGGTTCCAAGCGCGTGAAGGTCGATGTTCGGATCATATCGTCGACAGCCTACAACCTGGAGACCCGCATCGCCGAGGGTTGGTTCCGGGAAGATCTTTATCATCGCCTTGCCGTCGTACCGGTGCGCGTGCCTGCACTCGCCGAACGGCGCGAGGACATTCCGTTCCTAGTCGACCAACTGATGCGGCAGATCTCCGAGCAGGCCGGCATCCGCCCGCGCCGGATCGGCGATGACGCGATGGCCGTGCTGCAGGCCCATGATTGGCCGGGCAACATCCGCCAACTCCGCAACAACATTGAGCGGCTGATGATTCTCGCCCGTTCGGACGGCCCTGATGCGCCTATTACGGCGGAAATGCTGCCGACCGACCTCGGCGACATGCTTCCGAAAGTCTCGGCGAAGAACGACTATCACATCATGACGCTGCCGCTTCGCGAAGCGCGCGAAATGTTCGAGAAGGACTACCTGATTGCGCAGATCAATCGCTTCGGCGGCAATATCTCGCGCACGGCGGAGTTTGTCGGCATGGAGCGCTCGGCTCTGCACCGCAAGCTGAAGTCGCTCGGCGTTTGATTGAGATGGCGCTGCGGCGCCGTCTCCCATTTTCCCGCACATATCCACGCACAGGTTTCCATGCCCAGAATAGCCTACGTAAACGGCCGCTATGTCCCACACGCGAATGCGATGGTCCATATCGAAGACCGCGGCTATCAGTTCGCTGACGGCGTCTACGAAGTCTGCGAGATAAGACACGGCTATATTGTTGATCTTACCCGCCACCTGAACAGGCTGGAGCGGTCACTGGGTGAGTTGCGCATTGCCTGGCCGATGAGCCGCAATGCGTTGACTCGAGTTATTCGCGAAACTGTGCGACGCAATCGGGTTCGTAACGGCCTCTTCTATCTGCAGGTCACCCGCGGTGTTGCGCGACGTGACCATGTGTTTCCAGTCGAGGGAACGCCATCCTCCCTGGTGATCACCGCCAAGAGCACGGATCCCTCTGTTATCGCGAAAAAGAATGCGACGGGCATCAAGGCGATCACGGTTGCGGACAATCGCTGGGACCGAGTCGACATCAAGTCCGTCGGCCTCCTGCCGAACACCCTGGCGCGCCAGCAGGCGAAAGAAGCCGGTGCGCAGGAAGCGATCTATGTCGACGCGGACGGCATGGTGAAGGAGGGAGCCGCCACCAACGTCTGGATCGTCGATCGTGACGGCACACTCGTTACGCGCCCGGCCGACCGCGGTATCCTCCGCGGCATCACCCGCACGACGCTGATCGACGTGGTAGCCAAGCTGGGAGTGAGAATCGAGGAGCGGAAATTCTCGGTCGCGGAGATGCTCGCCGCACGCGAAGTCTTCATCACAGCTGCCACGAGCATCTGCTTTCCGGTTGTGTCGATCGATGCGCAAACGATCGCAAATGGCCATCCCGGCAGTGTCTCCCAGAAAATCCGGGAAGCCTTTTTCGACGTTGCGGAAAAGATTGCGATTTGATACCAAGACTTTCTGGGCAGAGGGGATGAGGGTTGTCAGCTGCCTGCAGGCGAGGTTGATTAGTATTCCACCGGCAAAACAAAGCCGGCAATAAAGAAAGAAGCGGCGCGATGGCGGAACGTTCTCAGAATTTGCAGGACCTATTTCTCAATACTGTTCGCAAGCAAAAGATTTCCCTGACAATTTTTCTCATTAACGGCGTTAAGCTGACGGGCGTCGTTACGTCCTTCGACAACTTCTGTGTTTTGCTTCGCCGTGACGGCCATTCGCAACTCGTGTATAAGCACGCAATCTCGACCATCATGCCCGGCCAACCGATGCAGATGTTCGAAAACGAAGAAGCCGCCTCCTAACGGGACCTGCAATTATCTCGACACGCGATACCAAGAACGATTCGATCATCCCGGAAGCTTTAAAGCACCGGGATGATATGCGCGCGACTGTTGTCGTGCCTGTGCTCAAACAGCCGCGTGCTGGGCGGGGAGGCGGCGATTCTACGCCCCTGGTTACACGCACACCAGAAAGTCGCCTGGAAGAGGCGACTGGCCTTGCCCAGGCTATCGACCTTGATGTCGTGCACGGCACTATCGTGTCCGTCAACGATCCGAGGCCCGCGACGCTGATGGGCACCGGCAAGATCGCAGAGATCAAGGCAACGTTGGATGCCAACGATTCCGGCCTCGTGATCGTCGATCACCCGTTGACACCAGTGCAGCAGCGCAATCTCGAGAAGGAATGGAACGCCAAGGTTATTGACCGCACCGGTCTTATCCTTGAGATCTTCGGCCGACGCGCGTCGACCAAGGAAGGCACGCTGCAGGTCGATCTGGCGCACCTGAATTACCAGAAGGGCCGTCTGGTCCGCAGTTGGACCCACCTTGAACGCCAGCGCGGTGGCGGTGGCTTCATGGGTGGTCCCGGTGAAACCCAGATCGAAGCCGACCGCCGTTTGCTGCAAGACCGTATCATCAAGCTCGAGCGTGAGCTTGAGCAGGTGGTGCGCACGCGCCAACTCCATCGCGCGAAGCGCAAGAAGGTGCCACATCCCATCGTTGCGCTCGTCGGCTATACCAACGCCGGCAAGTCAACGCTTTTTAACCGCATCACGGGTGCAGGCGTGCTTGCCGAAGATATGCTCTTCGCAACGCTCGACCCGACGCTGCGCCGGATGAAGTTGCCACATGGCCGTACCGTGATCCTCTCAGACACCGTTGGTTTCATTTCGGACCTTCCGACCCATCTTGTCGCCGCTTTCCGCGCGACGCTGGAAGAGGTGTTGGAAGCGGACTTGATCCTTCATGTCCGCGACATGTCCGACGTCGACAATCAGGCGCAGAGTGCCGACGTGCTCCGCATCTTGAAGGACCTCGGCATCGACGAGGAAGAGGGCGACAAGCGGATCATCGAAGTCTGGAACAAGATCGATCGCCTTGAGCCGGAAGCGCACGATGCGATCGTGCAGAAGGCAAGTAGTGCCGAGAACGTCGTCGCCCTGTCCGCGATCAGCGGCGAGGGCGTCGATACGCTAATGGGAGAGATCAGCCGCAGGCTGTCGGGCGTGCTGACGGAGGCGACAGTACGCCTGCCTGTCGACAGGCTCGCGCTGCTGCCGTGGCTTTACGATCATGCGATTGTCGATAGCCGCGAAGACAATGAAGACGGCTCCATCACACTTGACGTGCGCCTGTCTGAAGCTGAAGCGGTCGAACTGGAACGTCGCCTTGGCAACGGGACGAAAGCCGCTAAAGAGGACTGGGAGCGCTAACGCAAGCCCGCCGGGACGACCGGCTTCGCGCTTCCGCAAGCGACTGTCTTCGCGCTAGGTGTCCTGGGGTCAGCCCAGCCGCCGTTCGATTGCCTTCGCTGCCTGCCAGATTTCCTCCATCCGCTCCAGACTCGCAGCCTCCAGTGTCTCGCCTTCTGCATCAAGAACCGTTTCTATATGATTGAAACGTCGGCGAAACTTCGTGTTAGTACCCCGCAATGAGTCTTCAGGATCGGCCTTTACGTGCCGGCCAATGTTGACGACCGCGAAGATAAGATCGCCGAGCTCATCGCTGACCTTTGCTTGATCCCCATCAGCCAGCGCAACGCGCAGTTCGCCAATCTCTTCCTCGATCTTGTCGAGGATCGGTTCAGGAGCGGACCAATCAAATCCCACCTTTGCGGCGCGCTCCTGGAGCTTCAACGCTTCGGTGAGGGCAGGGAAGCTCCGTTGGACGGACCCCAGGAAACCAGCGTTGAAATCCTCGCCGAGGCCGCGCTTGGATCGTCGTTCCGCGCGCTCGCGTTTTTCGGCCTGCTTGATATCATCCCACTGCTTCTTCACCGCATCCGGCGTGTCTGCATCGGAACGGGCAAAGACATGCGGATGCCGGCGGATCATTTTCCGCGTGATCGCCTCGACGACGTCGCCAAATGAGAACTCGCCTGCCTCTTCCGCCATGCGTGCGTGGAAAACGACCTGCAACAGCAGGTCTCCCAGCTCTTCGCAAAGGTCGTCCATGTCATTGCGCTCGATCGCGTCGGAGACTTCGTACGCTTCCTCGATCGTGTAGGGCTTGATTGTCTCGAAGGTCTGGACGATGTCCCACGGGCAGCCAGTTTCGGGATTGCGCAGCGCGGCCATGATCTCGATCAGGCGGGAAATGTCTTTGGAGGCTTCCATGGTCACTCAGTTCAGTGGAATGTCGTTGTCGCTCTTCGATGCCTGGTAGCTGTTCGAGAGCGTGTCGTAACGCGCCTTGATGCGCGCAGTCTGTGCCTTCAACTCGGCCTTCAAATGCTCGTCTTCGGTCTCAACCAGATCGGCGACGGCAAAGCTGTTCCAGAATGCATTGCTGCGCCTGTAGCCGCCCGGTTCCAGGCCGAAAACCTCCTTCAGGATCTTGAGGTCGTGCGGAATGGCGAAGGCGTCGCGCGAATCCTCGTGGCTAAAGAAATAGTAGAAATTGTCGAACCCGGCCCAGGTGATAGCCGACATGCACATGGTGCAGGGTTCGTGCGTCGACAGAAAGATGAGATCCTTGGTGGCCGGCTTTTCGCCCAGTTCGTAGAAGCGCTTCAGCGTGTGCACCTCGCCATGCCACAGCGGATTTTCAAGCTCGTTGTTGGTCTCTGCGATGACGAGCGAGAGATCTGATTTGCGCAGGATCGCGGCGCCGAACACCTTGTTGCCGGCAGCGACGCCGCGTTCGGTCATCGGCAGGATCTCCTTTTCCATGACGTTGAGCAGGCGGGCGGCGATAGTCTTATCGGGCATGGCGTTCTCCTTGGTGGCTGCACTCTAACGGCAGCGGCAGGCGAGGCAAACGCCGATTTCGACAGCGAGCGGGATTTGTCACAGTCTTTCTGCTGCGCTGCGGCAGACGCAGGTGTGTCCGCTGCGCCGCACCGGTGACTTTTACTCAAATCATTGGAAGACCGAGTAAAAGAATACGCGCCCGCGCGGGCATTGGAATTTCTGTTTCTTCATTTGGTTGGGCAGAGAGTGCATATTCCGGCAACTTCGAAATGGATTGATGATGTCTCCCAAGACTGAACAACTGTCGGTATTTCCTGCCTTCTTCCGCGTTGAAGGCAGGATCGCGGCTGTCTTCGGCAATGGCGACGAGGCCTTCGCCAAGGTCCGCCTGCTCCTCAATACCCAGGCGCGGATCGTTGCCTATACGGACCGTCCTGAGGCCGATTACCATGCCTTTCTGATCGCCAACCGGATCGAGACCGTACGATCAGGCTTTGCTGCCGAACAGATCGTCGGAGCAACACTCGTCTTCGCGGCGACCGGAGATGCTGCGCAGGATCGCGCCATCGTTGAGGCGGCGCGCGCCGAGAAGGTGCCGGCCAATGCCGTCGATCAGCCTGATTACTGCGACTTCTTCACGCCAGCGCTTGTCAATCGTGCGCCGGTGGCCGTCGCTATCGGCACAGAAGGTGCCGGCCCGGTTCTGGCGCAGATGATCCGTGCACAGGTCGATCAGTTGCTTGCGCCGTCGCTCGGTCGTCTTGCCGATTTCGCGATCGGTTACCGTAAGGCTGTCGAGCAGATTGTGCCCAAGGGCGCTGCCCGCCGCCTTTTCTGGCGCCGCTTCTTCTCAGGCGCTGTCGCCGATGCTGTCGCGAACGAGAACCTGCCGCAGGCGCGGCGTGCGGCCAATGGCTTGTTGCAGTCCGCCGAAAAGGTCCAGGGCCACGTCTGGCTCGTCGGCGCCGGTCCCGGTGCCGCGGATCTGCTGACGCTGCGCGCCCAGCGTGTGATGATGGAGGCCGATGTCATCGTCTACGACGCCCTCGTGCCGCAGGAAATCGTCGATATGGGCCGCCGTGACGCCGAGCGTTTGTCTGTCGGCAAGCGTAAGGGATGCCATTCGAAGTCCCAGGAAGAGATCAACGATCTGCTCGTGCATCTCGGTCGCGAAGGCAAGCGCGTGGTTCGTCTGAAGTCCGGCGATCCGCTCGTGTACGGCCGGGCAGGCGAGGAGATGGCTGCACTGCGGGCTGCAGGCATTTCCTATGAAGTTGTACCAGGCATCACGTCGGCTTTCGCCGCTGCCGCCGATTTCGAACTGCCGCTGACGCTGCGGGGCGTGGCGTCGTCGCTGGTCTTCACCACTGGCCACGATCTGACCGGTGACGTCTTGCCGGATTGGGCGAGCCTTGCGGTCTCGGGCGCAACGATCGCCGTCTACATGGGTCGCACCGTCGCGGCATCCGTCGCCGAGCGCCTGATGCAGGCAGGCCTGCCTGCGGAAACGACCGTCGCCGTCATTGAGAATGCAAGCCGTTCCGATCGCCGCCTGCTGCATGGTATTCTGCGGGATCTTCCCGACCTGCAGCACCGTGACGAGTTGACCGGTCCGGTCATGGTTATTATCGGCGATGCGGTCGCAGGCGCCAATTTCGAACTGTCGGAACCGCTTGTGCGCGAACGCGCCCGGTCCGAGGAATTTGCAAGGAGCTGAACATGGTAGACAAGGTTCTCACCGCCAACCGCTTGACGGATGGCATCGCCGTCTGGCTGAACGCCAACGGCGAATGGGTTACCTCGCTGCAGGAAGCCCTTGTGGCTCGTCACGCCGAGGCCGTCGCGGCTCTGGAAGCGATCGGCAAGAAGTCCTATGCCGACAACCAGGTGGTGGACGTCGCCGTCGTCGAGGTTCAGGAGACCGATGGCGTGCTCTGGCCGCTGCGTCTTCGCGAGCGCATTCGCGCCCAGGGTCCGACCATGGAATACGCGCCGGGCTACCAGCCCGCCGACCCCGCATTCATCGCAGTCTGAGGAAGCAGATGTATCGTTACGACGAATTTGACCACGCTTTTGTCGCCGAGCGCGTCGAGCAGTTTCGCGACCAGGTCCAGCGCCGCCTTTCCGGCGAGCTTGCCGAGGATGCGTTCAAGCCGCTGCGCCTGATGAACGGTGTTTATCTGCAGCTTCACGCCTACATGCTGCGTATCGCAATTCCCTACGGCACGCTGAGCTCGCGCCAGGTGCGGATGCTCGCCCATATCGCGCGCAAGTATGACCGTGGCTACGGCCATTTCACGACCCGCCAGAACCTGCAGTTCAACTGGCCGAAGCTGTCCGAGATCCCGGATGCGCTGGCCGAGCTCGCCTCCGTCGAAATGCACGCTCTGCAGACGTCGGGAAACTGCATTCGCAACGTGACCGCCGACCATTTCGCCGGCGCTGCAGCCGACGAAGTCGCCGATCCGCGTCCCTACGCCGAAATTCTGCGCCAGTGGTCTTCTGTCCATCCGGAATTCTCGTTCCTGCCGCGTAAGTTCAAGATCGCCGTCACCGGCGCCGAGCGCGACCGCGCGGCGATCCAGGTCCACGACATCGGCCTGCATCTGAAGAAGAACGAGAAGGGCGAAATCGGCTTTGCCGTTTACGTCGGTGGTGGCCAGGGCCGCACGCCGATGATCGCCAAGCTGATCCGTGACTTCCTGCCGGAAGAGGACCTGCTGTCCTACACGACCGCGATCGTCCGCGTTTATAATCTCAACGGCCGCCGCGACAATAAATACAAGGCTCGCATCAAGATCCTCGTGCACGAAACAGGCACGGAAGAGCTGACCCGTCAGATCGAGGCCGAGTTCGCGGAACTCAAGGACTCCGAACTGAAGCTACCCGAGGCCGATGTCGAAGCGATTGCTACATATTTCGCGCCGCCGGCTCTGCCTGACCGTGCCGAAGGATGGGAAAACCTGGCTCGCTGGAAGAAGGCCGACCCGGCTTTCGCCCGCTGGGTGCAGCAGAACGTGCAGCCGCACAAGCATCCCGACTACGGCATGGTGACGATCTCGCTGAAGCCGATCGGCGGCATTCCGGGCGATGCTTCGGACAGCCAGATGGATGCGGTGGCCGATATCGCCGAGGAATACGCCTTTGACGAAGTTCGCGTCAGCCATGAGCAGAACCTGATTCTGCCGCATGTGGCACTTGCTGATCTCGAGGCTGTCTATCGCGGTCTGGTTGCCATCGGCCTTGCCGAAGCCAATGCCGGTCTGATCACCGATATCATTGCATGTCCCGGGCTGGACTACTGCGCGCTTGCCAATGCGCGCTCGATCCCCGTTGCGCAGGAAATCTCCCGGCGCTTCGGCGATCCGGATCGCCAGGCTGAAATCGGTGAGCTGAAGATCAAGATCTCCGGCTGTATCAATGCCTGCGGCCATCACCATGTCGGCCATATCGGCCTGCTTGGCGTCGAAAAGAAGGGCGCTGAGCTATACCAGATCACGCTTGGCGGTTCGAGCGACGAGCATACGTCGATCGGCGAGATCATCGGTCGCGGCTTCGAGCCGGACAAGGTGACCGACGCGATCGAAACGATCGTCAATACCTATCTGACAATCCGCAAGGAGCCGTCGGAAATATTCCTCGAAACCTATCGTCGCGTTGGTCCGCAGCCGTTCAAGGACGCGCTCTATGGTTCAGCGGCAGAAGCGGCCTAAGGAGAGGACGATGACCGAGATTTGGAGAGAAACCGGCTTCGTCGAGAACGATCCCTGGGTGATCGAGACGGAAGAGGTCAAGGCGGGCGAGGGACAGAAGCCCCTCCTTACCCTGGACGAGCTGATCGCCAAGGCCGACGAGAGCAATGAGGTCGGCTTCGGCGTGCTGATCAAGCCGGCGGACGACATTCGCAAGCTTGAGCCCTACCTTTATCGCCTGGAGATTGTCGCTGTTGCCTTCCCGGCGTTCAATGACGGTCGCGCCTTCAGCCACGCGTCCCTGCTGCGCGACCGCCTGGGATATACCAACGAACTGCGCGCCGTCGGGGACGTGCTGATCGACCAGATTCCGCTGATGCAACGGGTCGGCATCGACAGCTTCGCCGTCACCAACGAGACTGCGATAAAGCGTCTCACGGAACATCGTCTGCCGGGGATTCCGCATCATTATCAACCGGCTGTGCGTGACGCGGACGCCGGCAAGGGCTATAGTTGGCGCCGTCAGGCGAAGCCGGCTGCGTAAGCACCGGATCGCCGTCAAGGAATTTGACGGAACGGTGCAATGAAGACTTTTGAAATCGCGGTGATCGGTGGCGGCCTTGCCGGCATGATCGCCGCTATCGCCTTGGCTCGCGGCGGACGCAACGTTGCTCTCGTTGCTCCGCCGTCATCAGGCCAGGATAGGCGCACGACCGCGCTCATGGATCAGTCGATCCGTTTCCTCGACAGGTTGACCCTTTGGGAAAAGCTGCGTCCGGCGGCCGCTCCGCTTTCGACGATGCGGATCATCGACGGCACGAATCGCCTGTTGCGGGCTCCCGTCACCACCTTCCGGTCCGTTGAACTCGATCTCGAAGCCTTCGGCTACAATTTCCCGAACAAGGCGCTGATGGAAGTGTTGGAAGCCGCGATTGCCGCTGAAGGCAACATCACGTGCTTCAACTCGTTTGCCGACCTGATCGATATCAGTGCCGATTCCGTGACCATTACGCTTGCCGATGGCGAAGTCCTGTCGGCCTCGTTCGTGGTGGGCGCGGATGGGCGCAAGTCCAAGGTGCGCGAGACTGCTGGTATCGATGTGAAGACCTGGTCCTATCCGCAATCGGCCATGGTGTTAAATTTCCAGCACTCGCTGCCGCACGAAAATATCTCGACGGAGTTCCACACCGAAAGCGGCCCCTTTACGCAGGTGCCGCTGCCGGGCAATCGCTCAAGCCTCGTATGGGTTCAGAACCCGTCCGATGCGGTGGCTCGCAATGAACTCTCGCTTGTTGAACTGAGCAACGTCGTCGAGGAGCGTATGCAGTCGTTGCTCGGCAAGGTGACGGTCGAAGAGGGCGTGCAGCTCTGGCCCCTGTCAGGCATGATGGCCCATCGCTCCGGCAAGGGACGAATTGCCCTGATCGGCGAAGCCTCGCATGTCTTCCCACCGATCGGCGCACAGGGGCTCAATCTCAGCCTGCGCGATGTGCTGACGCTGTCGGATATTCTGTGCACGCGGCCTGAGCTGCCGATCGCTGCCGATGCCGGCGACCAGTTCGATCGCAAGCGTCGCGCCGATATCATGACCCGTACGGCAAGCGTCCATCTTCTCAATCGCTCGCTGCTGTCCGATTTCCTGCCGGTTCAGATGATGCGCGCTGCCGGCCTGCATATCCTTTCGGCGCTGCCGCCGCTGCGCAGCATCGTCATGCGAGAGGGCATCGAGCCAGGGCGCGGCTTCCGCGACATTCCGGGCGCGATCAGGGAAAGACTAAGCCGGAAGAAAGCCTGATTTGATCGCAATCAGGACGGCCGAGACGGTCACGACGGATAGCGCCGTCGTGATCAGGATCGTCGCCGAAGCACGCTCCTGCCAGACGCCGTATTGTTGTCCGATGACGAACACGTTGGTCGCCGTCGGCAATGCGGCGAGCAGCACTGCCGCATAGACCCAGATAGGGTCGAAGCCACCGACGGTGGTCAGGGCAAGATAGACGACGATCGGGTGAATGATCAGTTTTGCCGGAACGATGTAGCCGATCTCAACAGGCACGCGCTTCAATGGCCGAAGTGCCAGTGTCACCCCCATTGCAAAGAGGGCGCACGGCGCGGCAGCCTGCGCGAGATAGTCGACGAAGCGCTGGAATGCAAGCGGCTGATCGACGTGCAGGCCGGCGGCAACAAAGCCGAGGGCTGTCGATAGAATAAAGGGATGAAAAGCCACCTTCCGAGCGATATCGATCGCCAGGCGACCAACGGAGCGCCGGTCGTCGCCAGCCACCGCCATGAGCGCCGGAGCGACGATGAAATGCAACGCATTCTCCAGGCAGACAATCAGCGCCACCGGCACAGCCGCACTTTCACCGAGCGCCAGCAAGGCGAGACCTGGCCCCATATAGCCGATATTGCCGTAGGCACCGGCAAAGGACTGGATTGTGCAGTCTGCCAGCGAATTGCCCCGGACCCATCGGCCGATCGCAAACAGCACAACGAAGATTGAATAGGTTGCCGCGAGGTCGGTAGCAATGAAATCGATGCGCGTCAGATCCTCGAAGGGCGTGCGTGAGACTAGCTTGAAGAAGAGCGCGGGTAGGGCGGCATAGATGATGAAGGTGTTCATCCAGCCGAGCGCCCCGGCCGGCTGCTTCGTCACTTTGCCTGCGATATAGCCAATGAAGATCAAGCCGAAGAACGGCAGAAGCAGACTGACGATATCGGACAACCATTATTCCAATGCAAATTTCTGTAGGGCGGTTTTCCGCTTAGCCGATTTTCATCAGGATTGGAAAGGTCTGCTGGAACCAGATTGCGACATCACTGACGAAACCGAACATAAAAGCGAGACCAGTTAGGACGAGAAATACTCCCATAACTTTCTCGACAGTCCCGAGATGTCGGCGGAAGCGCGTCAGGAAGCCCATGAAGGCACCGGAAAAGCCTGCGGCAATCCAGAAAGGTATGGCAAGACCAAGGGAATAGACGGCCAGCAGACCGGCACCCGAGCCGACGGTTTCTCGCGAAGCCGCAACGCCAAGGATCGCGCCGAGCACGGGGCCGATGCAAGGCGTCCAGCCGAAGGCGAAGGCTAGGCCCATCACATAGGCGCCGGTCAATGTCGCCGGTTTGCCGCTGCCTTGAAAACGCGCCTCACGGGCCAGGATGCCGATCCGAAAGATCCCCAGGAAATTCAGACCCATAACGATGATGATCAGGCCGCCGATCTTCGCCAGCAGATCGAGATGTTGGCGAAGCGCCATACCAATGCTGGATGCCCCGGCCCCGAGGGCGACGAAAACGGTGGCGAATCCGAGCGTGAAGAAAAGGGCTGAAAACAAAACGTCCCGTCGGCCGTTCGGCACAACGGCGACCGCGTTGCCACCGCGGAATTGCTCGACGGAAATGCCAGCCATATAGCAAAGATAGGGCGGAACGAGAGGCAGTACGCAAGGAGACAAGAACGATAGCGCGCCCGCAAAAAGGGCGCTCAATAACGAAATATCGGCAATCGACACTTAGGCACTCCGGCGGCAGGCAATCATCGGCGGAGTCCTACCCCAGGCGAGGCTTCTGGGCCAATCACCTTTTTGCGCTTTCGGATAACCGAGCATCTGCCAAGAGCGCAAAGCGTCCCAAAGCAGAAATGGCGCGCCAAATGGCGCGCCATCAGGAAATTCAGGCGTTATCAGACGCCAGCATCAACGATCCCGGCAGACGGTCCGGTACTTGGTGATATAGTGATGATGGCTCTTCTTCTGGTAAGGCTCTTCCCAGCATCTTTGCCGCGATGCGTAACGGGGACGATCGTAATCATAGTCTTCGTCATCATAGGCATAGCGCGGACCATGCCTGTAATAGCGCGGAGGTGGCTGATCGTCATAGTAACGCGGGCCGCCACCGCCGAATTCGAAGTAGACGCCGTCTGCAAAGGCGGGCGCGCTCACAAGCAGCGTCGCGAGACCGGCGGCCGCAATAACAAGCTTTCTCATAGTCAGTCTCCATGTGTCTCTGACGTAGCGCCCTCGAAGCGCTCTTGGTTGAACAGATTAGGGCCGACGAATGAATGTGCACTGAAGCCGGCGTTCATCTTACAGTCATGCTTGGCAGGTTCCCGAACAGCGGTGATGATTCCCTAAATGGCCGATGCAGGGCGCTGCAGCAGGCCGGGCGCGTCAAGTGCGCGCTTTTCTTGAGCGCGTCGCAGGGCGGCGGCACGCTTAATTATCAACGCAGGATCGGTGTTGCCGGTCAGTGATCAGTGTCGGAAATATGCGGAACGTGCAGTATCTGGCCATCGAGCAGAAGCAGGAAATGTTCTTCATCGAGCCGATTCACGATCTCGCCTTCCTCCGTTATATAGTCAGTCTTGGGCGAAGCCGCGTTCTGGCCGGAAATCCTCATCTGCTGAATGACGACATAAGTCTTCCCTCTGTCGTCCTGACACCGAAACCGCCTTTCCTCTCTATAGTTCGACATGGCCGAGCCTCCATCGCATTGAACAGAATCTTTGCTCGCAGCAGTGCAATTTCAAGGCCTACCGATTCCCTCGAGCAGATTTTGCTTTCTGCGCGGAAAACAGCATCTGGAGTGGCAGCCGAGGGAGGCTCGGCTGGGTTCGATCATCAACCGTCTTGCGAGATCAACGGGCAGCATTCGCGACGCGATTGCCGGCGTTCTGAGTGGCGTTGACGGTATTGGCGGCATCACGCCCGACACCCTTGATGGTGTTTGCGCATGAGGTGAGGGCGATGAGCAGGCACAAGGCGGCAGCGACTTTGGCGGTGATCGTCATTGAGGCGTTTCCCAGTTGAAGATGTTAGGTAATGCGCGAGACCGCAAGTTGTTCAAAACGAACCAAATTCGCGCCTGAGCGAGTGCGGGAGACGAAGAGAGGGACGGCCACAAAGAAAGCCCGGCGGGATATAGTCCACCGGGCCTTTTAAACGGACCTACATAGGCGATGCTGGTCCGGCAGCGCAGATTTCAGACGCTGCAATCAACTAACGACCGACGCGGCCAAAAGTTCCTCAATGCTCGCCAAAACCGAGTGGCCGAAGAGGCGGCCTTTCACTAGCCCGAACCGGCCGGAAGCGGTGTACCGACTACATTCAATCTTGCGGTCGGCTTAGGCGAACGGCGGAAGCCAAGGTGTGTGTGATGGGGCGTATGAGAGCATCGAATTTCAAGCTCTCCCCGCACAAGGAAACTTCATTTCTTTTGTTCACTAATTTTATAGACAATATTCGATGCGATAACGAAGGAGAGATATATGTCGCTGCGATTGGTGGGCATTGCCGGTAGTTTCAACCGTCCATCCAAGACCTTTGCCCTCGTCGGGCACATTGCTGGGCTTGCTGCAGAAACCTACGGGTTCTCCAAGACGGTTTACGATCTCAAGGACCTGGGGCCTTCTCTCGGAACTGCCTTGTGGCGAAGCGAGTTGGATGAGCAGGCGAGCCAGGTGATCGATGACATCGTCAAAGCCGACGTTCTTGTTATCGGCTCGCCGACTTACAAGGGGTCTTACCCGGGCCTGTTTAAGCATCTGATCGATCTGATCGAGCCAGCCGAACTTCGGGCCAAACCGATCATCATTTCCGCAACCGGCGGTGGGGACCGCCATGCGCTGATTGTCGAGCATCAACTGCGACCGCTTTTCGGCTTCTTCATGGCCCACACACTGCCGACGGCCGTCTATGCCTCGGACCGCGATTTCGTCGACTACAAGGTTACATCCGAAGCGCTGTCTACCCGCATCGGCTCTGTCGTCGATGAGCTTGGCAGCTTCTCTTTCGTACCGTCCGCAAGGGGTTCGTTGCAGGCGGCCGAGTGAACGGGCGAGGGAGGGTGACATGGTCAGTACAGAGAAAGGCGAGCTTTGGAGTGTGTTCGACTTCGCGCGCCGCTACCGGCTGACGATACGCGAGCAGAATCGCCTCCTGATGCTGTTTGGTCCCGTCGCCGGTGCTGCGGAGTTGCTTGCGAATGCCAGGCGCAACCAACTGATTTGAGCGAGAGGAAGGAAAAATGAGGATGCAGTCTCTTTTTCTATGGTTCCGGTCGGTGATCCACCACGGTCTTTCGCAACCGGCCGGGTCATGGAGTGAACTGACTAGGGAAGGCGAGCCGACCGCCCGCGATTACGAAATCTACTATTGGAACCCATCTCCCGGGCCCTGGTACTGAAAGAAGGATTGAGATGGTCGTTTTCGACGATCGCCGCGTCGCTCCGCGGTTCCGGTTTGCGGGTGCCGCAGCAGACCTTGCCGCCCAAGCGGCCACGATCCTCGCTTTCGGGTTCCTTTTCGCAGCCACCCTTGGGGTCTTCTAGGACCAATAGCTCGTTCATACGCCGCGATAAGGATTGATGATGACGCCAGTACTTATTCTTCCCGGGCTTTTTGGATCAGGGAACACGCACTGGCAAACCGCCTGGTTACAGGATCATCCCGAAAGTCGGCTCGTCGAACAGGACAACTGGGGCAACCCGCACCTCATGACATGGCGGGCAAAGCTTGAGGCGACACTTGAAGATGCAGGAGAAGCCTACATCGTTGCTCATAGTTTAGGATGTCTGCTGGCGGCAAGCCTCGCTGGTCGGTCCTCCGTGGCGCGAGTGAGGGGAGCGCTGCTGGTTGCGCCCTGCGACCTGCCGGCGACCGACAGATTGCATCCAGGACGGATCGCTTTCGGTACGATGCCGACGGCCGAGTTGCCGTTTCCGAGCATGGTGATTGGAAGCCTGAACGATCATTACATGTCGCTCGATCGCCTGACACTCTTCGCTCGCCTCTGGGGCAGTGAGCTGCACAATGTCGGCCTGGCAGGGCACATCAACGTCGCCAGTGGCTATGGCCGCTGGCCGGGTGGCTATCGTATTTTCGAGAAGCTGAAGGCCAGAACGCATCACCTCGACAAGATACCGACGAAAAGGCCGTTACTCGGCAGAGCGTCGTCTTCCGCGTGGTAGGGCTTACTCTGCCGGCGCCCCGATCGACCGTGCTGTCAAGCGTCAAACCAGCGACAGAATTACTTGGGATACTGTGAGGGCCAATCAGGCGGGCCCAGGCGCTATCCGCTGCCGTGACCATTTTGGGCACAAGTGCTTGAATGGCGACAAAAAACAGCTACACAATCACCCACCATTGAAAGCCGATATCACCTACCAACAAGGGTCACCGCTCATGAGCCTCCGTATCAACGATATTGCACCTAATTTCACCGCGGACACCACGCAGGGTCCCATCCAGTTCCATGACTGGATCGGCGATGGCTGGGCGGTTCTCTTCTCGCATCCGAAGAACTTCACGCCGGTTTGCACCACCGAGCTTGGCGCGATGGCGGGGTTGGAGCCCGAATTCCGGCAGCGCGGCGCCAAGATTATCGGTATTTCCGTGGATCCGGTAGAAAGTCACAGCAAGTGGAAGAGCGACATCAGGACGGCGACAGGCTTTGATGTCGACTACCCGCTGATCGGCGACAATGAGCTGAAGGTTGCCAAGCTCTACGACATGCTGCCGGCTGGAGCCGGTGAAACCTCGGAGGGCCGGACACCCGCCGACAATGCGACCGTCCGCTCGGTCTTCATCATCGGCCCGGACAAGAAGATCAAGTTGATCCTCACCTATCCGATGACGACGGGAAGGAACTTCAACGAGATCCTGCGCGCCATCGATTCCATCCAACTGACGGCGAAGCATCAAGTTGCAACGCCGGCGAACTGGCAGCAGGGCGAGGACGTGATCATCACGGCGGCCGTCTCGAACGAAGACGCCATAACCCGGTTCGGTTCGTTCGACACGATTCTTCCGTACCTGCGCAAAACCAAGCAGCCGCAGGCGTAATCTTTCGGGTGGGAGCCGGGTACGCCCGGGCGCCCATTCTACGCAGACTGGCTTGAAGCGCTTCACGGCTCTGCCCAAAAATTGAGAGGCGGCGAAATTCGGCGCCTCTTTTGTTGTTCGCCATGTTGTCGTCCTCGGCACGCATAGCGACACAAACTCCCACCTGTTTCTCGCGTTTGCCGGGCCAATGCGAGTAGGGTAGGGCCGCACACAGCAAGCAGGTCATTGGCGCCATTTGCCCATTTATTTCCACTTTTACGCGTGATGCCCCTCGCATCTGCTGGGAGGCACGGATACATTGCGTCGTGAGCATAATCGCCGGGCAGGAGAAACGAGCATGAGCAGATTTCGCGCTTTGATGGCAGCCGGAGCGATGTTTGGCCTTTCCGCGCTCGCGTCGGCGTGCGCGACCCCCCCGAACTCGATGGGCTCTGCCTCAGGCTATGTGCCTGGGGATTCAATGAATCGAGCCTGCGAGGATGGCTTCAGACCAAGCGACGGACGCTCGTGCAGCTATTGACGGAGCGCTGTGATTCGATAGCAGCGGATCGCTAATCTCGGCCGTCCGCCTGCTTGATCTCTTGCCAATGCGGATAGTGCTCAGCACACCACCATCGCGTTTCGCCGCTCTTCGACGATGTGTGCCCGAAGCCTCCCCATTTCCCGCATCCGGCAACACAGCAGTAGTGGTTTATATGGATGTTGGCGCCGGGCGCATTCGAGTGGTTTTCAATGCTCATCGCGAAGGATTCCCACTGTCCTCGTCAGCTTCAGGTGTGCGGCACCTCAGTCTACACTACTTAAATATCAAGTAAAAAAGCATGTATGGCGAGATAGTTGCCCGGCGAGCTGGCGGCCGCAAGTGCGCGTCATTGTTCCACTTCGCCGTGGAAATGTTGCAACTTCTCTTCCCAAAGTCCCCGCTGCTCGCCAAAGATTGCTATTGCCGCAATCGACCTCCGTAAGAGAAAAAGGGCATTCCGGCGCGTACGCGGTATTGACGTCGTCAGCGTGTTAGTATGGACAAGAACACTACGTCTGGCTCGCAGTACCATCCTCTCAAAACCGAAATTAGTCGCGGAATGATCACAGAAAGAAAGCAAGAAACCAAATCGGTCGAATCAAGCAGCCGTGAAGCGCCAAGCTTCCGCGCGCGTGTCGCCGTTGTCATCCCTTGCTATAATGAAGAGGTCACGATTGGAGCGGTCGTCCGCGATTTTCGCGTGGCACTTCCCGACGCAACGATCTACGTCTTTGATAACAATTCTTCTGACCGGACGATCGCCTGGGCGCGGGAGGCAGGCGCAATTGTCAACACTGTCCGTGAGCGAGGCAAAGGCAATGTCATCAGGCGCATGTTTGCCGATGTGGAAGCGGACGTCTATCTGCTCATTGACGGGGACGGGACATACGATGCGAGCGCCGCACCAATTCTGATTGAGGAAATGTTGGCGCATGGCTTGGACATGGTAGTGGCTAGCCGAACTTCCACAGAGCGGGAGGCATATCGGCCCGGACACAGGTTTGGAAACTGGCTCTTGACCGCTTGCGTAATGATGATTTTTGGACGGTCTTTGACTGATATGCTTTCGGGTTATCGGGTGTTCTCGCGGCGCTTTGTTAAGTCGTTCCCTGCCCACGCCTCCGGCTTTGAGACCGAAACGGAATTGACAGTACACGCTTATGAACTCCGGATGCCAGTGTCAGAGGTAAAGACCGTCTACCGGTCGCGCCCCCCGGGCTCGTCAAGCAAGCTTAATACATATCGTGATGGACTGCGGATTCTTCTGACAATATTCCGTCTTTTCAAGGCCGAGAAGCCGCTCGTATTCTTTGCAATAGGATTTCTATTCTGCGCTGCTGCCTCGGTGATACTCGCACTTCCTCTTCTGGCAACTTATTTGGAAACAGGCCTTGTTCCTCGCATCCCGACTGCTGTGCTGGCGGCATCACTCATGCTATTCGGTGCGCTGCTCTTAACATGTGGCATCGTATTGAACACCGTTACGAGAGGCCGCATGGAAATAAAGCGCCTTGCCTATCTCGCTGTGCCAGGGCTTTGGCGCTCAGGTACTCATGGCTGAACTGCCTAGACAGATACTGAGCTTCGCTGTCGCGGGCATCGTCGGTTTTGCGGTTGATCTGGGTGTCTTGCTGCTCGCCGTGCACTGCGGCTTAGGGTTCTTTTTGGGCCGATCAATCTCGTTCCTCGCTGCGGTACTCGCAACTTGGCAAATCAACCGGCACTTTACTTTTGAGCGCGGGCCCGATCAGGAAGTTCAAAAGGAGTGGTGGCGGTATTTCGCCACCATGTTACTGGGCGGATTCTTCAACTACGTGGTTTACAGCTTAATCGTCTTGTCATTTCCGAAGCTCTGGTTGTTGCCCGCAATTGCGGTAGCCGGCGGCTCTCTCGCTGGCATGAGTTTTAATTTCGTAGGTGCGAAATTGTGGGTATTCAAACCAGATCTGGTACGGTCGCCGAAATGAGGGTGTCAAAAGCTGAGAGGCGAACGGCACTGCTCAATAAACCGCAGGCGCCGTTAGTGGCCGCCATCATCGTTCCGCTATTATT
This sequence comes from Rhizobium sp. BK661, assembly GCF_024808825.1. NCBI lineage: Bacteria > Pseudomonadati > Pseudomonadota > Alphaproteobacteria > Hyphomicrobiales > Rhizobiaceae > Rhizobium > Rhizobium sp. BK661. The sequence goes on from NZ_JANTYT010000009.1 coordinate 168,059, forward strand.
CGGCTTCTACTCGGTGATCCTGGGTGCGGATGCAAACTGGGACCTCTACAACTATCACGTCTATGCGCCGTTCGCGTTGATGAATGGCAAGGTGTCAATCGACCTGGCACCTGCTGGATTTCAGGGATATTTCAATCCGACACTAGACCTCTTCCCATATCTTCTCAACCGAACGCTGCCTCCCGCAATGTCAGGCTTCTTGCAAGGGATGCTGCACGGCATGACTTTCGTCTTGGTTATGGGTATTGCGTCCGTAGTCCTTCCGGAAAGGCCCATTGAGGATCGATACCGTCTGCCGATCCTGCTTGCGCTTTCGGGGTGCCTCACCGCGGTCTTTTTGTCTGAAGTTGGCAATTCCATGGGAGACAACACGACCGCACTCTTCATTCTCGGTTCAGTCTCTATCATCGTTTCAAATTGGTCGACTCTCCGAAGTTGCAACATGGCGGCGGCGATGCTCCTTGTGACCGCTGGCTTGTTGGCTGGCCTCAGCATGGGGCTGAAGCTGACAAATGTCGTCCCTGCGTTTTCGATCTGTGTCGCCTTATTGTTCTGCGGCCGTGGTACCTTGCCCCTGCGATTGTGGTTGTCGATTGGTTTCGGCGTCGCTGCAATAATTGGCTTCGCCATAACGGGTGCCCACTGGATGATACGGTTGGCACAAGAATTCGGTAATCCGCTCTTTCCACAATTCAGCAACGTCTTTCCGCACCCGCTTGTTGCGCCAGTCGGCGTCGCCGACATGCGTTGGCGCCCGCAAGGCCTCCTCGAGACGTTTTTTTGGCCGTTCATTTTCTCCGTAAACCCTCGCAGAGTTGGCGAGCTACCTCTTAGGCAAATCATCTGGCCCATCGTCTATGTGACGTTCTGGATCTGGACGCTGCGAAAGCTCTGGGCTCGCTACCTTGGTGCCGCGACGCCCACCCTTAGACCCGAGGCATCGTTCCTGCTACTCTTCATCGCGACAGCTTATCTGCTGTGGATGCAATTCTTTAGCATCTCCAGATACATGGTGTCGTTTGAAGTCCTTTTGCCGCTCGCGTTGTTCATCCTTCTGACGCAGCTGCGTCCCTATACATATGCCCGTCGCACAGCCAAATGGTTGTTGGTCGCCGCGGCCGCGGTTGTTCTGACGGCCGGAGCTCGTACCTGGGGCCATGAGGGATGGGGGGACCCGCTATACCACGCAGAAGCCCCAGCGCTGCCTGATCCCACTCACGCGACCGTTCTCCTCGCAAGCGCCCAAAAACCGCTGGGTTGGCTGGTCAGTCTTTTTCACCCTGAGATCGCCTTTGTCGGCCTGGCGACGGCTTTTCCCGCGACTCCAGCCTACAACGAAAAGGCCCAGGAGATTGCACGGGTACGCGGCGGCCCGATCTTTGTAATCACGGACGGTGAAGATAACACCCGTGCCTCCGATATGGCCTTTTACGATGACCTTGCACGTCGGACAAAGTTGACTGCGAGCCCAAAGGGCTGCGGCTTTCTCCGGTCCATCGTCTCGCAGTTGCGCCTGCGGGCAGATGTTGTCGGCTCGGAGGCCGACGATGCCGCGTGCCGCCTTGACGTGCCGCAATCGAGGAAGGTCGATGTGAGCGCCTCGGAGCGGGCACGGCGCGAGCAGGCTGGTCAGATCGTTGCGCAGGCAGGATTCACCCTGGATCCCGAGAGTTGCACCGTGTTCACGGCGGGGATCGGCAGCGGTTCGCATCGATACCAGTTGTGCAGGGCGACGATACCCTGATCTCCGGCTCGTCTCTCGGAGTTGGTTAACTGTGATTCTCTGTTGGTCGACCAGCGGCCAACGGAACTGTGTTGATCCCTTGGCGAAAATCACTGCAAATATTATCAATCGTTGCCCGGATCGTGATTGAACGTGCGTTGAAGCACGCCTAACCGCCCCACTCACACCGTGCCCGCCATCGGACGTTTGAGCTCAATGCGAAAAGTGTTGCTGCATAAGCGGGGCGCGGTCCTGCGAGGGACGCTCTTCATATCGGAAACTAAAATCCCCCAACTGGTCCTCTTCCTCAGTGTCGCGAACTGGGGCAGAAGGTGGGCTCGCCCGATGAATATTGGAGCGGTAGATTGTCCCCCACATAATTCACCATGCGAGGAGACACAAATGAGCAAATTTCGGACTCTCGTAGTGGCCGGCGTGTTGATCGGGCTGGCCGCGCTTGCTGCGGCTTGTACGACCCAGCAAAATTCAAATCACGCTGATTTCCAATACCAACCGCGGCATTCCGTGAATCCCGCCTGCAACCATGGCTTCAGACCGACCAACGCGCTCTCTTGCGCCTACTGACGAGCGAGGACTCGGCTCTTGTTCCTGCCATTACCAAAAGGAGCCCCGTATGGTCACTAGCGTGGCCGGAGTTGGAGATCCGCTGGCCCACTTGTCCATTGCCATCGCCTTAGCACAAGTTTGTCTCTCGTCGACTTCGGGATGGCGGCGTCGGCCACTGCTGAGAGATGAAGGGCGGGCTTTTGCCGAACCAGCACTTCAACTCCAACGCAAACGTCGCGCTGGCTGTCACAAGGGGCGAGTATCGCTATCCAATCAGCAGCCATCATTGGCTTGTGTGCCGCCGGTGTCTCAGCGGCCATTCTCAGGTGCGGCAAGGAGATAGTATGAAAAACGCAATTAAATCAATATGATTGGCGGAAGAGGTGGGATTCGAACCCACGGTACGGTTTCCCGCACGCCGGTTTTCAAGACCGGTTCCTTAAACCACTCGGACACTCTTCCATCTGATTGATAAGGTTGAGAAATCACCACTTGGTTGATTTCAAAGAATCGGTGTTTGCTACCGATTTGCTACCCAATCACTCGACGGCTGGCTTTTTAGCAGCTTTGATGGCCGCGTCAACTTGCTCTGCAGCGTTTGCCTGCATTCCCGGCATAACGTGGGAATAGAGATCAAGCGTGATGCCGATCGTCGAGTGACCTAGGCGCTCGCTGGCAATCTTCGGATGCACCCCGGCTGCTAGTAACTGTGTAGCGTGGGAGTGCCTCAGATCGTGGAAGCGAATGCGGGGCAGGTCGGTCTTTGCCAGCAACCTCGTCCATTCGTGGGTGAGTGATACAGGCTTCAGCGGATTGCCGTCGACCTGAGCAACCACGAATGATTCGTCTCCTGGTCGGATTCCGACTTTCAGTTGTTCCTCAGCCTGGGCGACGCGGTGGCGCTTCAACTCCTCAAGGACTGTCGAGGACAGCGCCACGGTTCGCGACTTGCCTGATTTGGTCTCTTTATAGCGGACGTCCGTCCCAACCTGCTCGGCGCTTCGGGTGACCGCTATAACGGCTCCTATCAGATTCACGTCCTTCCAGCGGAGCGCGATGATTTCCCCGCGCCTCATGCCACAGAGAGCTGCCAGTAGTGCAGGAATGAAAACGCGGCTCTTCCGCAGATCATCAAGCATCACCGCCGTCTGTGGAGCGGTGTAAGCTTCCATCTGCTGACGTTCGACCTTCGGCGGCCGAGTGAGGGCGACCGGGTTCTTCTTCAGTAGATCCCACTTCACGGCTTGGTCCATAGCCGTCAGCATCACGCGCCTACAGTGATGCACCGTCCGCGGCGACAGCCCTCCCTTGCCATCTCTCCGGCCACTCTCCAGCAGCTTCCCCCAAGCCGCATCGATCCGCGTAGCGTTCAGCTTATTCAGCGTGATTGCCCCAAGAATAGGCGAAACGTTTTTCAGCAGCAGCTCTTCATAACGCTGGTGCGTCTTAGGACTGACGTTCGCCTTCTCGTGCTTCAGCCAAATGGTGAAAAATTCTCGGACCGTAGTCTTTGCCGGCTCGACGTAATTCCCGCCGTCCAACTCAGTGATGAGGCGCGCGCATTCAGTTTCGGCTTGGCGCTTGGTGCCATGGAAAGTGTGCCATTTCCGCCGACGCTTTCCAGTGTTGGGATCTGGCACGTCGATGACAATTGCCCATTTTCCGGGGGAGCGCTCGCGGATGTGGCCTTTCATTTCGGCTCCTGTCTCTTTGTCTGAAGTTCCATTCTTCGTTTGCGCCAATATTTGAGTTGAATTTCCCGAGACGCACCTATCGCCTGCAGCACAGCTTCATTGGGAATCTCAGATTTGGCCTCCTCGTCAGCCAATCGGACTGCATCGGAAAAGTTCTGATTGTTTGTGAACTGAGCGATTTCGACAAGCAGATGGAAGAGGTTGTCTTGTGCCTCAATCTGCCTATTGAAGGTGAAATTCACTGAATCGTAGAGCTTGTTTGCGATCTCTCGGGAAATGGTGTTGTTGTCGGTTCCCTCCTCCATCACGGCCAGAACTTCATCTGGAACATCAACGGCTTCAGCGGCCAAGTCCAACACTTCTGCGACGTCCTTCGTAATGGATGGCAACGCCCGGACGGATCGAAGACCTATTTGAACCAATCTTCTGATCGCTTCCGACTTCGATGGCACTCGATTTTCGTATTGCCAATCTTCGATCGCATTAAGTTCTTCCTCGGTGATCACCATTTGCAAGCGTTTGCTGTCGCTGTCGCCTAATCTCGGCCGTGCCATCGGGGGATATCTCCGCATTTTCTGCCAAAAATACACACGAAACGTTGCGGGTCAATTCGAAACGCGATAAAAGTGTTTCGTGTGTAACTTTGTGATAAATGAGGAGTTGACGCATGACGCTTGAAGAAGCGCTTAGCCGACCGACGATTTCAGTCCCCGACGCGGGAAAATTGTTCTTCGGGTTGGCACGAAACGCAGCCTACGACGCAGCGCAGCGGGGAGATTTTCAGACGATCAAGGTGGGCGGACGAATTGTCGTTCCGGTCGTTCCTCTCGCCGAAAAACTCGGTCTGAAGACCACGATCGGGAGGGCTGCATGAGCTGCCCAAACGAAAAAAAGCAGCCCGGTAGAAGTTTGGCGACCCAACCGGAACTGCTTCGATTTGAAATCCGTCCTCGCGGACGACCTCTCTTCCCACCAGCAATAGGTTTGCCGATGAGCGCTGCAGCTAGACAACAATTGCGCATCCGAGTCCAGCTTTTGGACGACGACAATTCGCCGATTGGTTTCCCAATTACTATCATTGGGCGGGAGTATTGGACCCTTCTCCGTCTGATCGACGCGGGCGATGGCCTAGCGATCGAGACTATCATTCAGAAGCATGGGAGGGCTTATCCGGGCCACCACCCACGCTACAAGCTCCACACCAAGCTTGATGTCCTCGAAGAAGCTGGGAAGCTCGCCGCATGAGCAGCAAGCACAAGCGAAAAGGGAAATCCAAGTTCATTATGATCGAGGCCTACGTGAAGCGCAGCGCTGCCTGGAGGGCGCTGACGCCGATCGAGCGCAATGCCTACATCGAGGTGAAGTGGCGCTATGACGGCTTGAACAATGGCCGCATCGGTCTCGGCTGCCGGGAATTGGGTGACGAGCTCGGCATGGGCCGGGACACCGCGAAGCGAGCGCTCAATCGGCTTGCTGATGTGGGTTTCATCGAGAAAACAAAACCGAGCGCGTTCAACGTCAAAAACAGGGCCGTCACCGAGTGGCGGCTCACGGAATACAAGTGCGATGTGACGGGTGAATTGCCGAACAAGACCTTCATGCGTTGGCAGCCTGAGAAAAAACAACAGGCGCACCCAACGGACACACAGGCGCACCCATGCGACACCATCAAAGCAAAACCTGCTGAAAACGGGAGGTACAGGCGCACCCATGCGACTGTGGAGCCAAATTCGGCAGTTTCACAGGCGCACCCATGCGACACATATAGATATACCATAGGGGGTAACGTCGATGCAGCGTGACGACTTACCGCTTCTCAACTGGACGCCACCTGTTCAGATCATTCCATTCCCATCAGCAAGCAGGGTAGGGCACGCAAGCAAGATTGCCCGCCAACTCTCGAAGGCTAGGACAAATCGGGAAGCCGACCGCGTGCTCTCTCGCGCTATCGATGCGCATTCCAGGCAAATGTCACGTGCTGGGGTCGGCGTTGATGAGGTTGAGCGAGAACGCCGTGAATTCCTCGAGTTGATCGAGAAGCAGTGCCACCGCCTCAACGCACGTTGGCTCCCACAGATCCCTTACCGCTCTGAAAGTTTCGAACCCGGAGGTGCAGCATGACTAAGTTGATCGACATTAAACCGGGGCAGTGGGTTTTGGCTTTCTATGAGCCGTACGGTCCAATGTTCAAGGCAATGCCAGAGCATCTTGAGATGTTTGCTCATCGCGGCGGCGGATGGGATAGCCACCGCAAAACCGAGATGTTTCATATCCACCGCGTTAGTTCCGTGAAGCCGAAGACGTATCTCTCCGATGAGCGGATCGATCACCCCTATGCCTATCAAAAGGAACGGCTTTGGCGCAGCCACGTCATCTCTGCTGGACCATCAAAGGAGACGATGATCACGCTGCGCGACAAGCTTTTCGCCGTTGGCGTTGAGACATCGGATCTGATCGAAGCCGAAATGTACCGGCGCATTGAAAAGTTCGCGGCGAGGAAACGCGCCGCGGCAGAACGCAAGATCCACCGTCTCCTCCCTCACTTCTTCGGGGTGGCTCAATGACTAAGATCCTCAACGTGAGCAGAAACGAGGACGGGCAGTATGAAATCGTAGACCAGCGCGGGAAGCTGGTTGAAGGCCCGTTCGATACCAACGCTGGAGCCTGGAAGGCGCTCGATCGGCTCGACAACGAAGTCGGCCGGCCATCCAAGCCGAAGAGCAGCAAAAAAGTGCTCTGGGGTGAGCCTGAAGCGCCGAAGTCGAAGAAGGGGCGCCGCAAGGCCAAGCTGAAGCAGGAGCGGCAGGACCGCCAGATGATGGCGAACGCTGGCAAGGCTGTTGGTTGGGTAAGGTCTATCGCGGCCGTAAAGTTCGATCCAGCTGGGGAGCGCGCTTACCGAGACTATAAGCTAGGCACATTCGGTGCGGCTTCGGAGGTAAAGCGTATCGATCCCGCCGCGTACCTGGCTGAGAAGGCGCGGGGTAAGTGATGATCGACCAGCTCCCAGAGGATGTGCAGCAGCGCATGATGGAAAAGCTGCTCGGCAAGGTGAATGCCGAGCGTATCAAGACGGCCACAAGGGGCTTTCGGCCGGTGCCGGTAGTCGTAACCTTTGAATTCTACGAGTTCAGCACCGTGTTCTCCTACCAGTGGCGTATCGACAGGATCGAGAACGGCCGCAAGGAACCGCACCTCGGCAGCCTCGACAGGGAAACCTGCATGGCCGAAGTCGCGGCTCTTAAGCGCAGGGGTTTCACCGTGCGACAGGTGACGATCGGCCTCGAACCTACCAAGTCCCAACGCGAGCGGGCCCGCGAGGCCGGACAGAAGCGCCGCAGCTCAATCATGGCCCAACTGAAGGATATCAAGATTTGAACATGCAGACCCTAAATAGAGCCTTCGACCGTTGCAATGAAGAGAAGCTCGCGAAGGAGACCCGCGCCGAGGAACTCAGGTTCCGGGCAGCGCGACGTGGCGAGGGGGAGGCCGGCCAGTGGAAGCCAGACGCTGATCTTTGGTTTGCCATCAAAGCCGCGCCAGGATCTCAACGTTCGCCATCGGCGCCGGCCAGTGAGGAGAGAGCGCCCAGCTTGAGCATCATCGAGCGCAACCTCGCGAACGCTGGCTTCGAGTCCTTAATGCCCACCTATCGGATCGTCGTGAAGCACCATCGGAACAAGAAGCTAATCGAGCGCCGCTTCCCGATCTTCACCGGCTATGTGTTCGTAAACCTGCCAACCCGCCGCTTTGTGCAGGTCGAGTCAGTTGAAGGCGTGGGCAAGCTTCTGAAGTACAGCCGGGTCTACGGCGACGCTCCTGAGCCGTTCAGCTTCCCGCAGGAGGTCATTGATCGCCTGCGTTACATGGTCTGGGAAGAGGACCAGAAATACCTGCTCGAAAAGGCCTGGCGGATGCGCCAGGATGAGGTCGATCGGGAGCTCGTGGAGGTCAAGAAGGCCGCATCGAGAGCCAGCCGTAAAATCCGAAACACTCAGTACTCGGAGCTGGCCGGCGGCCTTGTTCGCAGTCTTCGGGTGCCGTCATCGCGCGCTTTGGTTATGCAAACCATGGATCAGTTGTTGAATCTAGGCTGATCCGCTTGCAAACACATAACTGTTTGGTAATATCTGCGCACTGATTTGGTGGATGTACAGTGCGCAGAGCGACGGTCCACCGCGGCCCCTAAGGGTAAGCCGCGCGATGGGAGAAATGCGCCGACGCGCCCCGTTGATTTCTAAGGCTTGAGTACCTGCTGTTTACAAAGAGCGCTACCGTCGGCGCCGATCCGGCATGTGGTGAGTTTTCCGGTCGACAAGCTGTACAACGCTACAGCGCCTTCGGAGCCCACTACTACAAGCGGGTTGCTGGTTTGCGCCGCTGCGCTGGATAGAAAATAGCCACTTATAACGATGGCTGCAGCAATAACTGCGATTGACCAAGCCTGCATTTCGACCTCCCCCACGTGTCTCGTTGAGAGAGACTGAACCGTGGCGTGCATAGTGTCGAGTAGCTGCGGGATAGACAATTAGAGGTAGGTGAAACGGGAAGGAACGGGCAGCCCCTTCCCACCCATTAGACTCCTGCAGCCACTCTGGCTTCCAGATCGTCCACCCGCTTCTGAAGGCGCTTGACCTCTTCCTTCAGCGCCGCGACTTCGTCGGCAGTCTTCACCTTGCCTTCAAGCGCGGTTAGTCGATTATCTAGGTCAGTCATTGAAATAGCCATTAGTCGCTCCTTCTCAGTGTTGGGACTGACGGCAGGTAAGACTGGCCGCTCGAGTCGTCCAGACGCTTTGCAAAATAAAGCGTGACCCGACGGATATGTCTGCGAACGCGGAGTGTCTGGCGTATCCAGTCAGCGCTCGTTATCCTCTCTCGGAAACAGAGGGGAAACCAATGAACGACAATGAAGAAGCCGTTACGATTCTCAAGTTCGATGTTGAGCTGAGCGTGAGCGGGCCGATAACAGCCGTGGTGAACAAAAGGACGGCCGCGGTGCTCCGATCTCTGGCTGATCGCCTCGAAAAGGATGACTTCGAGGACGGATTTGAGAAGATCACAGATGCGAGCGGCGAGGAGATCGGAGAGGTCTACGTCGATTACTCAGAGATGGAGACCTTCTGAGCGGCAGACAGCGAGAGGCACGCCGCAGGCAAGCGGCTTTGATAGCGTCCAGAGTCAGGAAACGCCATAGAGGCGTGGCTCGCTGACCTGAGATCCTCGCCTATGGCCTTTTAGGATGCTCAGTTGGGAGAGGTCCAATGACCCACTTGTACCAGCTATTTACAGCGTTCTCTTTTCTCTTACTGGCTGCAATCAGTTCGTCATGCACCTCCGGTGGGCCGGGGGCCCGTTCGCTGAACGCTCCCTTGAACATGGCCTGCGCACATGGCTTCGGGTCCCCTGACGACGGCTCATGTAGCTATTAAGATCCGAGGGATCGGTTCGATCGAACAAAAGACGATTCGACAGCTCCTCAGCCTCTCCATCGTCATAGCAGGCGCTATCATTCTCGCCGCTGCTCTGTCGGGATGCCAAGACCTGCAGGTGTGCAGGTATGGCCCGTTAGATCTTTATGCGACAGAAAAAGGGCTTGGCGTAGCGCGTGTTGTTCACGGCGAAGTAGGCGACAGCAAATCGAGGATCGGCTCTGTCTAGTTCACAGGCCGAGATACCGCCACTCCAAGTGTCCCCCGCCGTGAGTGCATATGGAAGTCCTTGATGCGCAGAGAATGTGCGTGGGTCGAATACAGCACCGCAGGTTGCTGAGATGCCGAGCTTGGCGTGTAGCAAAGAGGGGTAACCCCATATCTCCAAGCTCGTAAGTTTCGTGCCGGCATCTCCGATGTTCGTGATCTCAGCAATGATCGCATGCTGTGACAGGTCAGCCATCGAGTAGGTATGGTGCGAGTGGGCTCGAACCCGAACGCCACTCTCAAACCAGCGTCTTATCTCCAGGAAAAGCGCGCCCGTTGCAACAACTGCTGCATAGACTGCGGCGCCAGTTTGCCAATCCACTATCAGTCTCAACGTTTAGCGGGCGGTCTTGGTCATCTCAGCACGGCGCTGAAGTTCGATATCCATTAGTTCCCATATGCGGGTCGGAGTCTCGTTGACATAGATCGTATACTGGCCGCCGTTTCCTGTGCTCGTCGCAGTAATGAGTGCGGTCGACCCGTTTGGTTGGTACTGGATGATCTGGATAACCTGGTCCATGTTCACAAGAATGGATTGAGTGTTATCGTGGAGTCGAAGGTACATTGGTCATCTCCTTATTGCCAAGGCGAGATAAGACGCATCGTAACCTTGAGTCGCAAGCCTCAACGGATGCAATCCGCGCAATCCACAGGATGTCATTGCCAACCGAATGCTGCCGCCGTCCAACTGGCAGCCGTCGCTAACGCTCCAATGCAAGCGGCTGTTGCCGCGCGCGTGTTCCACCTCGCCTGAAGTTCAAGCGTCTTGTGTAGATCGATCCTCTTTCCCTTAGAAAGAGAGATCAACCATCCCCCCAAAAGGGCGCCGACCCCAGCGGTGTCTTTGGGCGCTGGGACCTCCGCTATCGCAGCCCTGTACCAAAACAATGCTGCAAGCAATCCAGCCAGGGCAGCTATCCAATTCAGCGCCATCACCATCTATGAGTTCTCCGTCTTGATGACTGCCGAGATAGTGCACAAACATTGCCGCAATGCTTACGCGCTCGCGGCGCGATCCAAAAAGGCGTCGAACCCTTATGGCAAAGAAGAACGCTCCAAAGGCAACAGGGCGCCCAAGCTCATTCACCCAAGAGGTAGCGGACGCGATCTGTGAGCGCCTGTCGAACGGTGAGAGCCTTCGGGCTATCTGCTTGGCCGAGGACATGCCTGCAAAGTCTACCGTTTTCAGTTGGCTTGCTGATGAGCAACGCGCCGCTTTTCGGACCAAGTACGCACTCGCGCGCGAAGCCCAGGCCGATGTCCTCGTCGATGAGATGGTCGACATTGCCGACGACGGCTCGAACGACTGGATGGAAAAGCGGTTCGGTGAAGAAACCCGCTGGGTCGAAAATGGCGAGGCGCTGCGTCGTTCTGCACTTCGCGTCAGCACCCGCCAATGGATTGCCGAGAAGCTGAAGCCGAAGAAGTACGGGAGCAAGCTCGCTCTGACAGACGGCGAGGGCGGCCCGCTCAAGATCGAAGTCGTCCGCTTCTCCGATGAGCGATGACAACAGTACGCATTCCGGCGCTTGGATGGCGCCCGCGTGAATACCAGCTTCCGGCTTGGAACGCATGGGAGCAGGGCTGCAAGCGCCAGCTTCTGTTCTGGCATCGTCGAGCCGGTAAGGACGAGATAGACCTACAGAAGCACGCAGTCAGCGCCATGACGCGGCCGGGAACCTATTGGCATATGCTGCCAGAGGCTTCCCAGGCGCGAAAGGCGATCTGGAACGCAGTGAACCCACATTCGGGAAAGCGCCGCATCGAGGAGGCGTTCCCGTCTGAAATCATCTCGAACATGAACGACAACGAGATGTTTATCCGGTTCGCCACTGGATCAACGTTTCAAGTTGTCGGCTCGGACAATTTCAACAGCCTGGTCGGCTCGCCACCAGTTGGCATCACGTTTTCGGAATGGGCTCTGGCCAACCCAAGCGCATGGGCGTTTCTATCGCCTATCCTTGAGGAAAACGGCGGCTGGGCTTCATTCATCACCACGCCTCGCGGCAACAACCACGCAAAGAGCATGCTCGATGCTGCCAAGCTCGATAAGTGGGATAGGCGCTCAAACCCGAAAGGGTGGTTTACGCAGGTACTGACGGCCGGCCAGACTGGCGCCATCAGTGCGGAAGGTATCGAGCGCCAACGCGGTATCTATGCGGCCCTCTACGGCAAGGAGATTGCCGACCTTCTGATTGAGCAGGAATTCTACTGCTCCTTCGCTGGCGCGATGGTTGGAGCCTATTGGGGCGCTGAGATTGCCGCCGCTGATGTGGATGGCCGGATCAAGCCGCTACCGATCGACAGCCGCTATCCGGTTCATACGGCGTGGGACTTGGGCAAGGCAGTCAACAACCCAATCTGGTGTTTCCAGACGATCCCCGGCGAGCTTGGCCCTCGCATCGTGGATTTCTACAAGCCGGATTCGGAGGATCTGGAAGACTGGTGCCAGTGGCTGAATGAGAAAGGCTACCACGGCAACGATTACGTTCCGCATGACATCATGCATCCTGTCTGGGGTACGAAGCGCACGCGCTACGACATCCTGAAGGAGAAGGGCCGCAAGCCAAAGATGGTTGGCATGGCCTCGGTTGCCGACGGCATCACAGCGGGGCGCGAAACCATCAAGGTCGCGACCTTCCACGATGGTGACGATGAGCGCGGCAAGCGTGTCGAATCGGGCGTCGATGGCCTGAAGGCGTACCGCAGGGAATGGGACGACGAGAGGAAAACATTCCTCCCGAACGCTCACAAGGACTGGGCAGAGCATATCGGCTCATCGTTTCGATACCTTGGCCTCGCATGGCGCGAGGAGAAGGCCGAGACCGCACCGCCACCGAAGAAGACCGAGCCGGTCTATGAGGCAAAGGCAGGCGGCGTCATCGTCAGCAACATGACGCTCAAGGAGCAGATTGACGCGATGATCAAACGGAAGAAGCGGCAGGGATAGGAACCCGGACGGACTCGGCTGCGTTTCAGGAGCGCGTCGAAGTCCATACCGAAAGGACTTCATCATGAAAGCCCCCGAACAGAAGGTCGTTGAATCGATCGAGCGCCAGTGGAACGGCGGCGAGCATCGTCTTGCCGGAGCCCGCGCAAGTGAGCTGATCTTTGGCGCCGGCAAGCAGCCGAACGAAAGACTGCAGACGGAAGTCGTAGAGCGTATCCCTGGTATCGAGCGCTATCTCGCTGCTCCCGCCGAAGGTCACATCGTCGAGAAGGTCCCAGAGCAGTCCGGCGACCCGATGGCACGACAGCCGGAGAACCGTGCTGAAGCTACCGGCGAATCAAACCAGTCGACGCCGAAGGCCAAGGACGAGCAGAAGGCTATCGACAACAAACTGGCGCCTGGACGCAAAGCACGGGCCAAGGCTGCCAAGAGGGACGCTGCAAAGGCAGACGACAAGAATGGCGGCGCTGGCGAGCTGGTTTCTACCAAGCTCAACCCAGATCCGCAGAACCCCACGGCCGCCTAACCTCTGCCCCTTATCACCTTTCAGAAAGGTCCGCTTAACGGCGGGCCTTTTCCTTTGGAGATTCAGCCGCGCCCATGACGACAAAGACCAAGACCGGCCCGAACAAGAAGCTCCGCGAAGAGGGGCAGGATTGGATCAAAAGGATCAATGCTGCGACCACCCTCGAAAAGGAATGGCTGGACGACGCGAGCATTGCCACGAAGGCCTACACCAACGAGGACAAGGCAGAAGGCGAAGACACCGGGCTCGGCACCAAGTACGATTTCAACATCCTGTATGCGAACGTTGAAACCATCGTCCCGGCCGTTATCAACTCGTCACCGGTTCCGGATGTCCGCCGCCGCTTCAACGACAAGGACCCTGCCGCGCGCGTCGTAGCTGACCTGATCGAGCGCGCCATCTCGGTGCAGATCGACGACAGCCGCCTGCAGGTAGAGCTTGAAGCCGCTGCGCAGGATGCATTCCTTGCTGGTCGCGGCATTGTTCGTATCCGCTTTCGAAGTGACATCGTTGGCGGAGAGCCAACCAAAGAGGACATTATCGATGCTCACGACCGTGCAGAAGGCGCAGAGCAAGACGGTGCAGGCGTTGCAGATGCTGATGAACGCTACGCCGGTAGAGGCGAGGGAGACCTACAGCAACCTGACGCCGGAACAGGTGCTGGAGCAACTGCTCCTGAACTACTTCGCGGAACAGGAACGCCAGAGCGTCTCGAAAACGAGCGCATCACCTTCGAAGCCGTAAGCTGGCGCGACTATCGCCACGGCCCAGCCAAGCGCTGGGATGAGCGCCCTTGGGATGCCTTCCGTTTCGTCATCGCCAAGGAAGACGAGGGCGTATCGTTCAATGCCGACCTGATCCGGAGCCAGTTCGACGAGAGCGAGCAAAACGACTGGTCAAAGAGCACTGGCGATATCTGCGGCTGGGAAGTCTGGTGCAAGAAGACGCGCCAGGTAAAGTTCATCGACGACGCCGGGATTATCCTGAAGGTCATCGATGATCCGCTCGGACTGAAGGGCTTTTTCCCGATCCCGACGCCCATGCAGCCGATCGAGATTACCGGCCGCCTGAAGCCGGTCAACCCGTTCGCGATCTACCGCAAGCTTGCCGACCAACTCGACACGATCACGAAGCGCATCGATGTCGTCACCAAGGCCATGAAGGTCTGCGGCTGGTACTCCGGCAGCAGCAAGAGCCTTGAAGCCGTGATGACGCTTGCGGACGACGAGTTCGCCCCGATCGAGGACGGCGAGCTTTATGCCAACAGCCAGGGCGGTATTGCCGGGGCCATGGCCTTCTGGCCGGTCGAGAAGTTCATCGCGGTCCTTGATAAGCTCTATCTGGCTCGCGAGCAGACGAAGCAGGCCATCTACGAGATCACTGGTATTTCCGATATCGTCCGCGGTGCTTCGACGGCTTCGGAAACGGCGACGGCCCAGAACATCAAGAGCCAGTGGGGCTCGCTGCGCATTCAGAAGATGCAGCGCATGATGGAGCGTTGTGCCCGCGACCTATTTGTCATGATGTCGGAAATCATCCCTTCGCGGTTCTCTCTGCGCACATTGGAGGAGATGACAAGCATTCCGCTCCTGCCGACGCTGCAAGATACGCCGGAGCAACAGCAGCAGAAGGCGCAGGTTGTCCAGCTCCTGAAGCGCCCGATCGCGTCTTACTACCGCATCGACGTAGAGAGCGACTCCACGATCCGCGCCGACCTCACGCGCCAGAAGGCAGAGGTATCGCAGTTCCTGCAGGGGGCAGGGGCTTACTTCCAGGCAGTCGGCCCGCTGGTCAAGGAAGGGACGTTGCCGCCCGATGCTGCGCTGGAAATCTTCATCGCCAACGCCCGCATGTTCAATCTTGGTCGATCTGTCGAAGAGACGCTTGAGAACATGGTCACGCAGGCCAAGGCCAAGGCTCAGCAGGCACAGAACCAGCCAGAGATGCCAGATCCGGCCATGGCGAAGGTTCAGGCCGACGCGCAGGCGCAGGACCAGGCAGACCAGCGCCGGAACGAGACCGAGCTTACCAAGGCGAAGATGGACAACGACACGGAGTGGAAGAAGGCCATTCTGGAGGCGCTCACCAAGATCGAGACAGCCCGCATCCAGGCGCAGACCGACATGGACAGCGCAACGCTCGCTGCGCAGCTCGAAGCGATCCTCGGCCTTGCTCCTCAGGTTCCCGCCATTGTTCCTCAACCTCAAGCAATCCCGGTAGCAGCATGACGAAGTATGTGAAACGCGATGGCCGCTGGGTGGACGCATCCAGCGGTGAACCGATGCTGACTGAAGCGCAGCGCAAGGGGCCGATCCCGACGCCCATGATCATTTCCGACATCCAGCCCTATCGGAGCCCCGTCGACGGCCGGCCTGTTATGTCGCGGTCCGATCGTCGGGATGACCTTAAGCGCCACGGCTGCGTTGAATACGAGCCATCCCTCAGCCCAACCAAGGGCAAGATCCGGAACAAGCGCTTCGCTGAAAAGCGCGGCCTAACGGTCTCTGAAGAGTACCGGTAACCACCTTCCAAAACCGAACAAGGATTGAACCGCAATGAGCGTCGAAGCACTCAATGCGCCGCAGATCGATTCAGCGGCCATAGTAGATACAGGAAATTCCACCGCACCTGAGACCATCAGCGAGGATGACAGCCTCGGCGCCGTCTTCGATCGCATGGAGCGCGACAATGGCGCGGCTCGTGATAACGGCCGCTTTATCAGCCCCGATCCGGCAAAAGCCAAGGTGGCAGCGAATAACGAACCACTGGAAGGTGGTGGGGGAGAGGATACCGACGCCGTTGATCCTTCGACGCCTTCGGCCGACGTACCTCTCCCTTCAAGCTGGCGGGGCAAGGAAGCTCTGTGGGAGAAGATCCCCGCAGACGTGAGGGCAGACCTTCGCACGCACCAGGAAGAGCTTCACAAGACGCTTTCTACGCAGGGGCAGGCGCTATCGGCCTACAAGCCGCTCTCTGACGTGCTGATGAGCTACAAGGAATACTTCGGCGGCGAGATGGGGAACTACAAGCCCCATGAGGCCGTGGAATACCTGTTCAATCTGCAGCGGCAGATGGACACGGACCCGATCAACACGCTGATGCAGATCGCTGACACCTACGAGCTGCGCGGCGAGCTTCAGAAGATGTTTGGCGCAGGCGCTCCGGCAGGTGAGGGCGGCGCACAGAATACCGAGCAGGCGCTCCTGGCTAAGATCAGCCAGTTGGAAGGCACGATCAGGCAGATGGGCGACCCGTCGCGGATCGATGAGCGCATTTCACAGAGATTGAATGAGGAAAAACAGTTCGGTGAGGTGGATAGCCTTGTGAGCCGCATCTCGAAAGAAATGCCGCTCTACAACGAAATCCCCGAGCCGGATCTTGTGAGCTTCATTCACATGGCGAAGCAGAAGCTCGGCGGTGCCGCCTCCCAGGAGGCCGTACTCAAGCGCGCTTACGACATGGCTGTCAACGCAGACCCCGACCTGAGGGCCAAAGCTGCCGCATTAAAAGCTGCCGCAGCAAACGACCCTGCCCAAGTCGCGGCGGCGAAGAGAGCGAACGACACCAACATCCGTTCAACCTCGACCGGCAAAGCCCGACAGCTCACTCAGGAAGAAGAGCTGGGCGCTGTGTACGACAAACTGAAAGGTTAATCCTCGATGGCAACACCATCTTCGATTTTCTCGGAAATGGTATCGACCACGCTTCGCAACTCCGCGAAAGACGTGGCCGACAACGTTTCCAAGCATAATGCCCTCCTCAACGTGCTGAAGGAGAAGGGGCGTATCCTCGACCTCGATGGCGGCTATGAAATCCAGATCCCGCTGGAATACGGCGAGAACGGCACCTACACCCGTTACGGCGGCTTTGACACGCTCAACACCGACGCATCGGACATCATCACTTCTGCCAAGTACGATTGGGCGCAGATCGCGCTGCATGTCGTCGCTTCCGGTGCCGAAATCCGCAAGAACTCCGGCCGCGCGCAGATGATCAACCTCGTCAAGACGAAGAAGTCCAACGCCCTCAAGACGGCTGCGAACAACTTCTCGATCGACGCCTATTCGGATGGCTCGCTGGCCAACCAGATCGGCGGCCTGGCGCAGATCATCCAGACCAACGGGCAGGGCACGGTCGGCGGTATCGACTCCGCGACGTGGACCTTCTGGCGTAACAAGTTCCGTGAAATCACGGGCTCCAACGCCTACACGAAGGACACCTTCAAGGGCGAAATGAACGGCCTTTGGCTCCCGCTGAACCGCGGCGCCGACAAGCCGGACCTGATCGTCCTCAGCCACGACTTCTATTCCGTCTTCGAATCCGGCGAGCAGCAGCTCCAGCGGTACATGGACGAAAAGAAGGCGCAGGCTGGCTTCGTGGGCCTGAAGTACAAGACGGCAGACGTCATCTTCGATGACAACGCCAACTTCACCACCACGGCCGAGAAGGGCTACTTCCTCAATACCGACTACCTCTACGTCGCCCAGCACAAGGAGGCGAAGTGGTCGCAGGACGAGGAGAAGAAGCCCGTCAACCAGGACGCCGTTGTCATCCCGTACTACTGGATGGGCAACATGGTCTGCACTAACCGTTCGCTGCAGGGTGTCCTGCTCGACGCTGCTTAAGGAGGAAATCCGATGACAGCACTCGTAGGCGCACGCCTCAACGACACCTACACCGCTGCCACCCTTGCCTCGTCCGGCAAGGGCTTCGGCCTCGGTGACCGGTACGTCAACAACCTGGGCAACGAGTATATCTTTGTCCAGGCTTCCGGTGCCATCGCTCAGTATGACGTCGTGCAGCTCACGTCGGCATTCGCTGCGGCATCGATCACCACGGCAGGCGGCCTTCGCGGCAACCTCGTCGCGGTTGCTCCGGTCGCTTTCGCTTCCGGTGAATATGGCTGGGTTCAGGTCAAGGGCCCGACCACGATGAACGTCAAGGCCTCGTGCGCGGCGAACGTTCGCCTCAACACCACGGCCACGGGCGGCGCTCCTGACGACGACGGCACGGCGACAACGAAGCAGATTCAGGGCGCGTACCTGACCACTGCTCGCGGCGGTACCGACGGCTCTGCCCCCGGCATCCTGACCTACCCGTTCGTCGACGCAACGCTCTAACCTGAGCTTCTGGGGTGGCTTTAGGGCCGCCCTTTCTTTCTCCACCTTCCAAAAAAAGCGAGACAATCCCATGGCTGATGATCAGCGACCGCTGGTGCGCGTTATTCGCTTCCACCACACATTCGAACGCGTGCCCGTCAAAGGCGACGAGCTGCGCGATGACGTAGACGCCAAAGGCTACAAGATAGACGCGAAGGGCAAGCGCGTGATGGAAAGCATCGAGGTCGATTGGGTGACCTATGCGCCTTCCCACGCTCCTCTCACCGCGGCGACCACCGAACGGGTCCGGCACCTTAGACCGACCGAAGAAATGATCCACGGCGAGC
Source organism: Rhizobium sp. BK661 (assembly GCF_024808825.1). Lineage (NCBI taxonomy): Bacteria > Pseudomonadati > Pseudomonadota > Alphaproteobacteria > Hyphomicrobiales > Rhizobiaceae > Rhizobium > Rhizobium sp. BK661. Next base: position 186,663 of record NZ_JANTYT010000009.1, read on the forward strand.
AGTCGGAAAAGAGTAAGTTCATGCGCGCCCGCTGGGATGCGATCGAACCGGCCTATGATGCCTGGAAGTCGGGCCACGAAATTCCGACCCACGGCATGCCGCTTGCCCACTGGCCGGGTGTTTCTGCTCCTGCGGCCGAAGAACTGCGCCGTTACGGCATCCGGACCGTCGAAGAGGTTCGCGATCTAACTGATGGCCAGCTCGACAAGATCCGGCTTCCGAACATGCGCGACCTCCGCAAGGCGGCGCGTGCCTTCATCGACAACGTGGACACTGCCAACATGGCAAGCCGCGAGGCAGAGCGCGACAGCGAGATCGAGGCCCTGAAGGCGGCACTTGCCGAGCAGCAGGAGCAGTTCGCCGCCGCGATGGCGCTGCTTGAGGAAAAGACGAGCGGCAAGGGCGAGATCGATGATCTCCGCGCCCAGCTCGACGCCAAGGGCATCAAGTACCACCACAAGGCCGGTATCGACACGCTTCGCGCTCTCCTGACCGAGGATGCTGCCTGATGACCATTCTGTCAGTCGTTCAAAACGTCTGCCTTGTTGTCGGTCTGGAAAAGCCGGATGTCGTGCTTTCCTCGACCGACCGCGAAATGCAGGAAATGGTCCGCATCGCCAATGAAGTGGCGCAGCGGATCAGGGACGCGGAGTTCGACTGGCAGACCCTCCAGGCAATCAAGACGCTCACTGGCGACGGGGTGACCGAAACTTTTGCTCTCCCCGACGACTATGCCCGCATGCAGACAACGGCTCGCCTCTGGTCTAGCCGCTGGTCGTGGGGGCTTGAGCACATCACCAACACGGACGACTGGCTTGAAACGCTGGCCGTCCCTGTTGTCCCTGTCTCAGGCCAATGGACGATCTACGGCGACCAGATCCACATTCTTCCGGTCTGCAAGGCCTCCGAGACGGTTCGATTCTTCTACATCAGCAAGAACGTCGTCAAACCGGCCTCCGGGGCAAACAAGCCGCTGTTCACTGCCGATGACGACACCTTCCGCCTCTCGGAGCGAGTGCTCGAACTCGGCATGATCTGGCAATACCGCTCGCAGAAGGGCGTTGCCTCGGATGACGACGAAATCAATTTCGAACGCGCTCTCTATACGGCGATGAACAACGACACCGGCTCCAAGCCTGTCGTGAGCGGCAATGCCCGCAATCGCTATCAGAGCGTCAAGACAGCGTTCCCCTACACGGTTGGGCAGTGATGTTTCAGAAGAAGCAGAAAGCCGCCAAGCGCAGGCCGGTATCGAACTCGTTCACGTTTCAGCCTCCGGTGCGGGGCTGGATCGCGAATGAGAGCCTTGCCGCTGCAAAGCCAGGTGGCGCGCGCGTCCTCGAAAACTGGTTCCCGACCAAGACGAGCGCTCGCCTGCGAGGTGGATGCCGAAAGTATGCGACGATATCGGCCGGCCCTGTCCTGCGCATGTGGGCCTACAAGAGTGGCAGCGTCGAGCAGTTCTTTGCGTCCGATGCCACGAAGATTTTCAACATCACCACGATAGCAGACCCGAACGTCATCCCGGCCGCTGCCGTCTCTGGCCTAACTTCCGGATATTTCTCCACGGCGCAATTCGGCACCGCCGGCGGCACAAACTACCTCTCTGCTGTCAATGGAACGGATACGCCGCGGCTTTATGACGGTTCGACGTGGACGACCCACGCTTTCACGGGCTTGGCTACTCCTCAGGATCTCTCCTTTGTTTGGTCATACGCCAGCCGGCTGTTCTACATCCGCAAAAACACCATGTCTGTGTTCTATCTGCCGGTGGACAGCGTCAACGGTGCGCTCTCCGAGTTCAGCCTTGCAGGCGTTTTCCAAGAGGGCGGCTCGCTGCTCTGCGGCGGCAAGTGGTCGATGGATTCGGGCGATGGCCTCGACGACAAGTGGGTTGTCGTTTCGACCGAGGGCGAGGTCGCGGTCTTTCAAGGCACCAACCCCGGTGATGCCAACAACTGGCAGAAGGTCGGTATCTACAAGATCACCCCGCCGATGGGCGCCAACGCCAACATGCAGGCAGGCGGTGATCTGCTGATCGGTACCGAGGACGGAATCGTGCCGATCTCGGAAGCCGTGAACAAGGACGAGGCCGCGCTTTCACTCTCTGCTGTCACGCGAAACATCGAGCCGGAGTGGAAGAAGGAGGTCGTCGCCCGCCGGACGCTGCCGTGGGAAATCGTCAAGTGGCCGACGAACAACATGATGCTCGTATCTCTCCCGGTACCGGATGCCGGTATCTCCAGCGCCATGTTTGTCGCCAACCTCGAAACCGGCGCCTGGTGCAAATTCACCGGATGGGAAACCCGCTCGATTGGGCACTATGCCGGCTCCAGCTACTTCGGGACCAACAGCGGTACAATCCACCAGATGGAGATAGGCGGCTCGGACGACGGCGCGCCCTACGTCTGCACCTATGTAGGGCTTCCCGACCACCTCCGCACACCCGGCGCGTTCAAGATCATTCATTCAGCGCGGGCGGTTTTCCTGTCGAACGTGCCGTTCATCGCGAAGATTTCGGCGTCGGTGAACTATCAGATTACCTTGCCGACGCCGCCTTCATCGGTCGCGAACTATTCAACGGACGAATGGGACGGCGGTCTCTGGGATGTTGCCAAGTGGGATAGCGCTGGCGTTGGCTCCATCTCGACAAAGTGGGTCTCGATCGGCCGCTCCGGCTTTATCGTCTCGCCCCAGATCCAAATTACCTGCGGCGTCACGCCATTCCCGAGGACAGAGCTTATGGCCTTCGACGTGCTCTGGGAGCGCGGCACGGTGATGAATTGATCACTTGGGCTATCGCCAAGGGCGAGGAGATCCATTTGCTCTCGCATTGGGTTGCCGAGCATATCTGGCCGGGGGCAGGGCGCGATTTCGGCAACTGTCAGGGCATGGCGGTGATCGAGCATGATGCCGTCATTGCCGGGGCGATCTGGCACAATTACGAGCCCGACAGCGGCGTCATCGAGATTTCAGCGGCGGCGACCTCCAAGCGGTGGCTGAACCGGGAAACGCTGGGTGTCCTGTTCGGAGCGCCCTTCAAGGAATGGAAGTGTCAGGCGGTCGTGTTGCGGGTGTCGGATCATGACAAGGCACTGCACCGGATGCTGAAGGCCTACGGCTTCGAACGATATCGAATCCCCCGGCTGCGGGGCAGGGACGAAGCGGAAAACGTCTTCGTGCTGACGGAAGAAAATTGGGCGTCGAACAAGTTCAATCGAAAGAATGAGGTCCACTGATGGGCAAGCCCAAGGCGCCTAAGGCTCCAGATCCCGTAGCAACTGCGGCAGCGCAGACTGGCACCAACGTCACGACGGCGCTAGCCAACGCTCGCCTTGGCAACGTCAACCAGTATGGCCCAGATGGCAGTGTGACCTATGGCGTCAGCGGATATGAGGCCTATCAGGACCCGTCGAGTGGCGCTTGGTTCTCAATTCCTCAGTACACGCAAACCACAAGCCTTTCGCCGGCACAGCAGGCCATCAAGAACCAGAACGACGCGGCGAGCCTCAATCTTTCGCAGATTGGCAACAATCAGTCGGCGTTCCTCAAAGACTATTTGTCGAAGCCGGTCGACCTTTCGAATGAGGCGACGGAAGCGCGGCTGATGGAGCTTGGCCGCAAGCGCCTTGATCCGGTCATTGCCCAGCGCGACGAGGATCTGCGCACCCGCCTTGCCAACCAGGGCATCAAGGCGGGCTCCGATGCCTACTACAAGGAACTGAACCAGCAGGGGCAGACGAACAACGACGCCTACACAAGCCTTCTTCTCAATGGCCGCTCGCAGGCGGTGCAGGAAGCGCTGACCGAGCGTAACCAGCCGCTCAACGAAATCACGGCGCTGTTGTCGGGCACGCAGGTCGGAACGCCTCAGTTCGGAGCCGGCACCAATCAGCCGACCCTGCCAACGGTCGACTATGCCGGCCTGGTCAACCAGAACTACCAGAACCAGCTTGGCGCCTATAACACGCAGGTCGCGCAGCGGAATAACATCCTCGGCGGCCTATTTGGCCTCGGTGCTGCCTTTGCGGGCAATCCGGCGCTGTCGGACCGCAGGGCGAAGAAGGATATCAAGCCGGTCGGCAAGCTCATGGGCCACAAGCTCTATGAGTACTCCTACAAGGGCAAGCACGACGACGGCAGGAAACACATCGGTGTCATGGCGCAGGAAGCCGAGCGGAAGCGTCCGGATGCTGTTTCGACCCGTCCCGATGGCCTCAAGCAGGTTCACTACGGCAAGCTCTTCCAGATGGGCGAAAGGATGGCTGCATAAATGGCAACCGGTTTTCTCTTCGGCGGCAATACGGGCGAAACGGCCGAATCCCTTGCGCGCAAGCGTGCCGTGGCCGAGGCCTTGCTTGCCAACGCCAATAGTAGCGTTCCACAGACCATTGGCGATGGCATTGCCTCGATCGGTCAGGCGCTTTCCGGCCGCCTTGGTCTGAATGCCTTGAACAAGAAGGAAGCGGCTGGTCGGTCCGCGGTAAGCGACCGAATCCGGCAGGCTCTTTCGGGCTATGGGGCTGGCGGCTCTTCGGCTTCGGCTTCCTCTGGAATTCCGATGACCGATGCCGCTACCGAGATCACGGCGGGCAAGCCGATCGATATGACCACCAACCAGGTCTATTCGGATTTCATCAACACCGTGAAATCAGGTGTCGACGGCGCCCCCGGCATAACGAACCCGTATGGCCTCGCGGCTGTCGCGGCAACCGGCAACGCTGAGAGCGGCTTTTCGCCAGGTAACGTCAATCGGACGTGGAGCGATCCGAGCCAGAGCGGTCAGCCCGGAACAGCAGGCGGCATCATGTCGTGGCGCGGTCCCCGCTATGAGGCGCTCGCGGCAACTGGCGACCTTTCGCCATCCGGACAGGGTAAGTTCTTCCTTCAGGAAAACCCGCAGCTTATCGCGGCCTTGAACAACGCTAAGAGCCTTGAAGAGGCGCAGGGGCTCATGAACAGCGCCTGGGCTTTCGCCGGCCACAATGAACCAGGCGGAGCCGAGGTTAGGCGACGCATGGGCTTTGCGTCGTCGTACCTGCCGTCTTTTCAGGGCGGCGGTACGGAAGTTGCCAGCCTCGACCCCAAGGCAGGAGCAACATCGCCGCAGGCGGCCATTCAGGCTGTTGCCCCGGCTTCCGGCTATATTGACCCGCAGGTAACGACCGCAAGCCGTGGTACACCGGCTCCTACTCCCGTACCGCGTCGCAATCAGCAGGTTGCGCAGGCCTTGACCGCTCCGGCGCCGTCGGCTGGCCCGCTCGGCGTCAATCCTGAACTGTTCGACGTCCTCAACGACCCTTACATTTCTCAGGGGCAGTCGGCCGTCGTTCGCGCCCTCATCGACAATGGCCTGCGGGAACAGCAGGCGGCACGTGAGCGGGCAGCAAAGCAGGCAGACCCCGCGTACCGTCTCGGCCTCGAAAAAAGCCAGCTTGAAGTCGACGCCCTCAAGAACCCGAAGATTTCGCCGGCCGATCAGGCGCGCATCGATCTCGAGAAGAACAAGCCGACGGAAGTTGGTGGACGCCTTGTCGGTCCAGATGGCAAAGTGATCTACGAGGCTCCCGGTAAATGGGTGAAACTCGACGACGGTAGTCTGTTCAACGAAAGCACCGGTGAGTTCAAGGTTGCTCCGAAGCCTGAAGGCCAGTCTGGATTCCGCTTCAAGGGCTCGTCCGTGGAAGCACAGGCGCTCAACGGTCTGATGGACAGCGGCACACTCACCGAGGACCAGGCGCAGCAGCTCGGCGCCGGCAAGACAGTCAGCGGACCGAATGGCGAAATCATCTTCATGACGCCGCAGGGCGTGTTCTCTGGAAATCCAAAGGAAGGGACAGCAAAGCCTCTTCAGCCGCAGGCACAGCCAGCAGAACAGCAACAGCCATATGTCGACCTCTTTGGCAACGGCGGGGTTACTCCCACGCCATCCGCACCGACTCCCCCTCCTGCGCCGGCACCTGAGGCCGCCGAGCCGCCGCAGCGCCCCGGCATGATACCGCTCACCGCGCCCAAGGTGACGATCGACGAGAGCAAGGCCGCTGGCTTTGCCGATCGCATGAACGAGGCCGAGGCGATCATCCAAAAGTACGGCGCGGCAGGGGCGAACGTGAAGGACCAGTTCGTCAGCGATAACGACTATATCCCGAACGTTGCCGAAAACTGGTTATTGAGCAACGACTTCCAGAACTTCGGCCAGGCGCGCCGCAACTTCATCAACGCCCAGCTTCGTCGTGAATCTGGCGCTGTGATCGGCCCGACTGAGTTCGAGAACGCTCGCAAGCAGTATTTCCCGGAGCCGGGGGATAACGACGAGGTCCTGAAACAAAAAGCCCAGAATCGCAAGACGGCGATCGACGCCATGGTTCGCGACGCCGGTCCGACTTACGGCAAGAAGAAGAGCGACGAACCCGCGCCCGACTTCTCCAAGATGAGCATGGAAGAGCTGGATAGGTATATCAATGGCCGATGATCTGAAGGAACTTGCCAAGCAGGAAATGTTCCGCCGCTTGGCTGCTGCTGAAAAGCAGCGTCGGCTGGCGCAGTCCCATCCTTCGTTCGAGGAGAGCCAGAAGCTCATCGATCAGCAGGATATGCAGGGCGCCAACGGTGCTGTCGGCTCTGCTCTCACCAGCGTAGCCGACGGCGTGCCGGTCGTAGGCCCGATGATGGTCGACGGCGCGCAAAGGGGAGCTGCGGCTCTTTCGTCGCTCATCGATGGCGAAAGCTACGACACGAACCTGAAACAGGCGCAGGGGATCACCGAGGAGGCCAACAAGGCTCATCCGGTCATCCACAAGGCAGGTGAGGTGACGGGCGCAGTGGGCGGGACTATCCCGCTCGTTGCGGCGGCGCCAGCAGCCTTCGGTGCTGGTGGCGGATCCCTGCTAGCTCGCAGCCTATTTTCAGCCGTTTCCGGTGGCGCGCTCGGCGGTACGGATGCTGCTGTCCGGTCGGGCGGCAACGGGGACGACACTCGCCGCGGTGCGATGGCGGGGCTAATACTGGGTGCTGCAGGACCATCCGTTGCCGACCTCGTAGGTAAAGGTGTGAAGTCCCTTATCGAGGCTGGGAGGAACCGGCTTGCTGCACGTGCGGCCGGGATCGATCCGGAGGCCTTGAAGTTCGTTCGCCGTGCCGTCACGGATGATGCGCTTGACCCAGCCATGGTGCAGCAGCGCCTCACCGACATGGGCCCTGATGCGATGCTGGCAGATCTCGGCCCGAACCTTCAGAAGCAGGCGGGGGCGTTGGCCGCGACACCTGGAAGAGGGCAGGAGATTGTCCGCAAGGCACTCCTCGATCGGTCGAAGGGTGCGAATGCGCGCATCAATGCGACCGTGGACGATAACTTCGGCCGTGCTCCTCTGGTGTCGGCACTCGATGCTGAAGCAGTCCACAATCAGGGCGCTCTTTCTCCCGCCTACCGGGAAGCTTTTACGCGGGCTGGACCTGTCGATGTGACGCCCATCGCTGATGACCTAACGCGACAGATCCAGACGCTACGCGGCGATCCGCAGCGAGCCCTTCAGCGCGTCCGCACCATGCTGAACCGGTTCGGCGCGGAGGAACTCGACAACAATCCGCAAACGATGTTTCAGACGCGTCAGGCGATCGACGGGATGCTCTCCACGGAAGCCGATCCGAAAGTCATCGCGGCTCTCACCGATGCGCGGCAGATGATCGACGATGGGCTGACCCGTGCTGTTCCGAACATCAAGGAGGCTGATGCCTCCTTTGCGGAGCTGGCACGGCAACGCGAAGCCTTGAACCGTGGCCAGCAGGTGCTCGAGAGCGGGAAGACAGCGCCACGGCCGGCAGAACTCGCCAACGAGGTGGCGCAAGGTGCAAACCCTCAAGGAATGCAGATCGGTCCGTCGGCAGTACCTCTGCGGTTGTCTCAGGGTGCCCGCGCCGAGATCGATCGAATCCTCGGAACAAAGGCAAACGACGTCGTAGCGCTAAATAACCTGATCAAAGGGCAGGGTGACTGGAACCGCGACCGGCTGGCCACACTATTCGGGCAGGACAAGGCCGATAGGGTGATCAAGGTTCTTGAGAACGAAAGGGCCTTCGCCGATACCGCCAACACCGTCACGAGAAATAGTGAGACGGCGGCGCGGCAGGCAGCTCAGTCTGAGCTTGGCGGCGCGGGCGTCGGCTTCGGTGCTGAAGAGGCATTCAAGGCTGGCGGCGTTCGCGGTGCGGCTCGGGCGGTTGCACTAGACAAGGCAAAGAAGGTGGCGGCGGCTTTGCTTCCTCAGTCGGGAGACCGCGCCCGTGAGAGCCTGGCGAGCACGCTCGTCAATCAGAACCGGGATGCGGTTATTAGGGCGCTCATGGCCGCCGGGGGACCCGCACAAGTGCCGGCCCTAGTGAACCCGGTCGTCAAAGCGCTTCTGCTGGGAAGTCCCGCGGGGGCGCGATGAAGGGTCAAGCCACATAATCAAAGCAACCATGGCCACAATGAACAGGGCACCAACAAGGAAGCCGTTCACAAAGCCCGGTCCGCCCCAATCCATGAGGCTCACAACGCCTTCTCGCATGATCCAAAGGATGCCGGCGGTAATCACGATGCATGCGATCTGAACTAAGCGAAGTGCCATTGCCTGCCATCCGAGGTTGAGGCTCGGAAGATAAGCGAAATCGACATCCAATAAAAGGGCTCCCGTTCCGGGGGCCTTTTCCTATTGCAGAGGAGTTACGACAATTCCCAGGAACGGTTCAGGAATATACAGCAAGCCAGCCGGCACCACCGCAGTGCCAAGTACGCCTATCGAGAGCGCGAAGTACAACGCGACGATCGACGACCTGGTCGCTGATGCCAACCTTGCTCGTCCCGTCGTTGCCGGGGGTACCGGAGCTACGTCTGCTTCCGCTGCACAAACCGCCTTGTCGCTCGACAACAAGGTGGTCTACGCCGCCAAAAGCGGGAACTATACAGCTCTGGCAGCGGACAACAACGCGGTCCACCGCTATGCCGCTGCCGCTACTGTCTCTCTCACTGCCGCGGCCACGCTAGGTTCTAGCTGGCACTACACCGTCGTTGCTGACGGTGGCGCGCTGACTATCGACCCGAACGGCGCAGAGACGATCAACGGGGCGGCAACGCTTGCCGTGCCGAACGGGACCAGCGCAACGATAATTTGCGACGGTACGAGCTTCTTCACGGTCATCCGTTCATCGCCCTGGGAGACGGTAGGGCTCTTCACGCTGTCGGCGGCTTCGTCGCTGATTGTCACGGATCAAGCCGCCTCGCGGTTCCTCCGGATCAGCGGATTTCTCAGTCAATCTGCGCTCGGGATTATCGCAATCCAGATGAGTGCAAATAACGGCTCATCGTTCGATACAGCCAACAACTATTTCGCGCAGAGTATCGCCGGCTCGACGACAACGCCTTCGGCGCAGAACCAGGCGCCAACATCAGGAATGCTGTTGACGGACTCGTTTGGTTCTGACGCTTCCTCGAACACCCCGATTACCGTGGAGATGTTTGAGTTCAACCAAGCCGTCCAAACATCGGGGTTCTCGAAAGCGGTGGCGTCTTTTTCTGGCATTCGCAAGGCGTCTAGAATGTCCTTCTTCCATACTGTTTCGGCCGCGCAGAACGCATTTCGGATAATAAACTCTGGTGGCGGGACGCTGACCGGCACGCTCCTCGTCGAGAGGATGCGCGGATGAAAATCGGCTTTTACGGCGACAGCACGCAGGTCGGCATATCGGTGTGGGGAGCAACAGCCTACGTGGCGGATCACCCACCCTCGGCGGTGCTGCAAAGCTTTCTGGACCAGCAGTGCGGCACCGGCGTTCATACGGTCAGGAATTACGGGATCTCCGGCAAGAGCCTTATCGATGCGATGAGCCTGCCGATCTATCCGGAAGGGACCATATTGCAGCATATCGCCGCGCATGATGACGACATCGTCGTGTCGAACTTCGCCATCAACGATCTGATACCGGCCGGCAATACGGAAGCGGCGCACAAAGCCAGGTACGCATCGCTCAAGGCCTGCGTCGAAGGAGCAGGAAAGCCGTTTTTCTACGAGTCTCCGAACCCGATCAACCATATGAATGGGCCGAAAGAAATCTCGTTCGACGCCGCCGTCAAGTCGATACCAGGAATCAAGGTTCTCGATATCCTCGGGCAAACATTGGCTTACTACCCGCAGTGGACGGCCCACCTGACTGACGGCATCCATCCGAACGCGATAATGTATCTCTGGATCGGCGACGTGCTGCACAAGCTCCTGAAGGGATCTCTTTCATGAGAATTGGCCTGTATGGTGACAGCACGCAGATGGGCCTTTCCCGCCAGGGAAACGTGAGCGTGCAGAATGAATTCCCGCCCTCGAAGACTCTGCAGATGATGCTCGACCAGAAGTACGGCGCAGGGATTCATTGCGTCAGCAATTACGGAATTGGCGGCAGCACCATCATACAGGCGCTCGACACCCCGCTTTTTGAAGGTAAGAACGTCGTTCAACACATGGATTGTCATTGCGACGACATCGTTGTGGCGAATTGGGGCATCAACGACGCCTATGTCGTCGGAAACACGGCCAACGCTCATAAGGCCTACTACACTTGCTTGAAGAACTTCGTCGAGGCTCGCGAAAAGCGGTTTATCTATGAATCCCCCAACCCCCTCAATAACAGCCACGACCAGATCATGGTTGCGCTCGATACGGGCGTGAAGGCAATTACAAGCCTGACGATTGCGGACATCTCCTGGCAGACGCGAATGTATTATCCGCAGTGGGCCGCTCACCTGGATGACGGCATTCATCCTAACGCCATCCTTTATTTCTGGGTCGGCATGGTTCTGTTCAAGACGGTCGATTCCGTCATTCAGAGCATGGCCTGCTAGGAGTATCGCAGATCACTTCACCGACCTTCAAAAATCGAAGGTCTTATCGTCCTTGAAGCTCTTGCGAAATTCTTCTTCCCAAGGGTCGTAGAATTTCTCGCCCTCAGGGAGTGGCGCAGGTGTCGGAAGCTCGTCGCTTTCGCGTTGGTTCTCAGAATCGGGCATATCTTCACGTCTGAGCGCTCAAGTAATCGGATGAACGGCGCAAAGCTACTTTGGGTCGAACAGTTATTTGTGGACGCTGAGAAATTGCGTGAGCCGCGACCTCGCGCCGAATTCGACGAGTTAACCTTTATTTTGTGGGCCATGTGGAAACATGAGAGGAATCAACTTATTTGTGTGACAAGACTTGACATCGCGAAAGGAGGCAAATGTCGATGATCCGTACATTCAAAGCCGCCAAAACGCTTTGTGAATTGAGCCATTGGCAATTAAGTAACCTGCCTCTGCAGAAGCTGCTTTATCTCTCTCACATGTATCACTTGGGCGAGTACGGAGAGCCTTTGATTGACGGGACCTTCCAAGCTTGGGATCTCGGGCCCGTCGAGCCGACTCTCTATCGTCAGGTGAAGGCATATGGCGATAAGCCGATTCAGGACGTGTTCCGAGTGAACGCGTTTTCCAAGGGCACAACAGAACACGACGCGATAACCGAAATTTACGATGAGCTTGGCGATCGGAGGCCATCTTCGCTTGTTGCGATAACGCATCAAGATCACGGCGCCTGGGCAAAATATTACAACCCCAACGTGAATGGCATCGTAATACCTGATCGAGCAATCCGGCAAGAGTTCAATGAGCGACGGCAGCGAGCCCAGAAAAACCAAGGCTGAAACAAGGCCAACAATTGAGGAACTGTTCCCGGTTGACGACGCAAAGGACGACAACGCGTTGTCCGAGGTTGTCGATCAGTTGCAAAGGGAGCTTGTCGAAGAGCGAGATGCCAGGCGCGAAGAGCGTTTCAAATGGGTCTGTGCTTTGATCTTCGTTTTTGACGTTTTCACATTCAAGGAGATGTCAACGTGGTCGGCGCCATTGATGATTGGCATTCTTCAATTGCTCTTTGTCGTCGCGGTCGGACGCAACTGGGGCATGGATCACATCTGGACCCTTACAGAACGTCTCGCTGAAAAGTGGGATGGCAAGTTCAAAGGCTCGTGACCAAAGCCGTTCAATCATCATCTACCTAGCCAGGCGCACTTCGGGGCGCCTTTTTCTTTTGCCAACAATCTGGAGCATTCATGGATCGCGCGAAATTCTTCGCCGCGTTGCGCCGTCGCGCATCGGGTGTTTTCGGCACGTCTCTCACTCAAGGGCAGGTAGACGGCATCAATGGCATTCTCGACGTCTTCGCCACCCATGGAGACGGCCGAGACAAGACGCTCGCCTACGCCCTCGCCACGACCTATCACGAGACCGGCGCCCGCATGGTTCCCGTGAGAGAGGGTTTCGCAAAGGATGACGCCAGCGCTCGCCGGATTGTCGCCAAGCGCGAGTATGGCAAGCCTGCGGGCAGATACGGGCATGTGTATTACGGCCGCGGGCAGGTCCAGCTTACCTGGCTGAAGAACTACGACACCTCATCCGCTGACGCCTCCTATGATCTCGTCGCCTATCCAGACAAGATGCTCGATCCGGTCATCTCGGCTCGGGTGATGATCAAGGGGCTGCTGGATGGCCGATGGAACGCAGCAGGGAAGGGGATTGCCACCTACCTGCCTACAAACGGCCCTGACGACCTCAAGAACGCCCGCCGCGCGGTCAACGTCATAGACAAGTGGGAATTGATCGGCGGCTACTACACGGCGTTCCTGTCGGCAATCAAGGAAGCTGGGGGCGTGCCAGCCGCAACAAAGCCAGCCACGGCTCCTGCCCAGCCCAAGCCAATCACCATCGAGCCGCAGCCTGTCTCTGACGGCAATTGGCTCTCTGCTCTTCTCAAGGCAATCGCAGCCATTTTCACGAAGAAAGAAACATGACCGTCTGGATTCGCATCGGGCTCTACATCTTTGCCGGTTGGCTGGCCTCGTCGGGCCTGATCGGTGACGAGGTCAAGGGAATCATCACCACAGATCCCGCAGTGGCGGACTCCATCAACCTGGCTGTCTCCGCTGTCATAGCTGCCGGCTCTGTCCTCTGGTGGAAGTTGGCCAAGCGGATGGGGTGGAAAACGTGATCTGGTCGTTCATCCTCGGCCTGTTCAAACGGCCGCTGGGCCGGATCCTCGACACGATCGACAAGAACACCGACGCAACCACCGAGCGCGAGCGGATCAAGACGGAAGCCGTCCAAAGCTATGTCAACGCTCAAGCCCAGGTGCTCACCGGCCGCGGCTGGTGGTTCCCGATCCTCTTCCTTGCTCCGGCTGGCTTCTGGTTCGGCTCTGTGTGCGTTTATTCCCTGCTTTGGTGCAAGGGGTGCGCCTACCCGCAGGAATGGACGATTGCCGCTCTACCGGACCCACTGAGCGATTGGATGGGGGCTATCGTTGGCTCTCTCTTCATCGGCAAGGCCGGCGAGCAGATCCTGTCCAAGTGGCGCAAGTAGCAAGGGCCCGACCCTCACAGCAGGCCGGGCCCTCCTAGTGCCGCCTCGGAGGTTAGGAGCACGGCGGCGGCGGAAATAGTCGATCGGATCTTTCCGGTCAATCATGAAACCATAGCATTGCAATGCGCATTCAAGGGGCAGGGGAATTGACGCCAACGGAAACTGACATGGATTTGCGCTCGCGCGTCGTCTCACTCGAACACCAGCACACGACCATTCTCCAGCGCGTCGGCGATCTGGAACGAGGTCAGCGGATGAGCGATATCGAGGACGCCAAGCGGGGCGAGCAGTTCAACAACATGAACGCCCGCTTTACCTCGCTGGACAAGAAGATTGACGAGATCGGCGGCACGCTGAAGTGGGTCAACCGGGCGATTATCACCGGCATCATTATGGGTATCGTCGCCTTCTTGCTCAGGGGCGGTTTCTCCAGCTTCTCCATTCCCTAGAAAAGCGCTCGTCGCCGTTGATACATGACACCGGGCGGAACTCTAGACGACAGATCGAGTTCTGTGGTAGCTGGCCCGTTCCGCAGAGGCCGGTTTTTGTAAATGAAATATAGACAAGAGATTGACGGCCTGCGGGCTATCGCCGTGTTGCCAGTTATACTTTTCCATTCTGGCTTTGCTTTTCTTAAGGGCGGCTTTGCAGGTGTAGACGTATTTTTCGTCATCAGTGGATTTCTGATAACATCGATCATTCGCGAGGAATTGGAGACGGGCGTTTTCACGCTCGCTGCTTTCTATGAGCGACGCGCTCGTCGCATCGCGCCAGCACTATTTTTCGTCTGCTTGGTTTGCATCCCGTTTGCTTGGTTTTGGATGTTACCACGGGAGCTAGATAATTTCGGCAAGAGCCTTTTTCACGTCAACTTATCTGTCTCGAACTTCCTGTTTTGGCACAGTGATGGGTACTTTTCGGCCAGGAACGAACTAAAACCTCTCCTGCATACTTGGTCGCTAGCGGTGGAGGAGCAGTTCTATCTGCTGTTTCCATTGCTTCTGATCCTCCTGCGGCGCTCAAAGGGAAATAGAGGGCTAACCGTCGTCATATGTTTGACGTTGGTAAGTTTCGCCCTGACTCAGGTCGTACCTCGTTTCGATCCTGTTGCGAACTTTTACCTATTGCCAACACGTTTCTGGGAACTTGGCGCTGGCGCGGCGCTTGCGCTGTACCCGGGACGCACAGAGCAGAATAGATATGCTGGCCCCTTGGCTTCGTTCGGGCTGATTCTGGTGATGATTTCGTATGTATTGGTCTCGGAGAGCCCGTTCTATCCCGGCTTGGAAACCATACCAGTCGTCCTTGGGACGATGCTGGTCTTGGCATTTGCCTCTCAGGCCAACCTAGCCGGTCGGCTGTTAAGTTTCCCACCTCTGGTCACAATTGGCCTGTGGAGCTACAGCCTCTACCTCTGGCACCAGCCAGTGCTTGCATTTGCGCGGATTAGAAGCCTGGACGGCCTATCAGGGCCTGCCTATCTTGCCCTGCTGGCTCTTTGCTTCTTGCTTGCATACCTGACCTACAAATTCATCGAGATCCCTTTTCGACGCCGCGGCAGTTTCAGCGGGAAAGCGATATTCTCAGGGACAGCCGTAGTCGGGGGACTGATGATCGCTATCGGTTTAGTCGGGGACAAGACCGATGGTATGGCGTTCCGCTCAGCCGATATCATTGCAATGGATGCTGAGAGCTTCGGCCTTGATCGCGCTTGCAAGGGAAGGATTCTCGCCAAATGCGCCACGAGCGATCGGCCAGAAATCGCCGTTTGGGGAGACTCGTACGCGATGCATCTCGTAGATGGATTGCTTGCGTCGCAACCCGACATTCGGCTCATGCAGCTTAACAAAAACAACTGCGGACCGTTTATGGATCTGGCTCCGATCCCAGCAAGTGAGGGAGCGAATTGGCCACAGGAGTGCCTTGATCATAATGACGATGTCAGACGCTACATCGTCGCCCATCCCAGCTTAAAGTATGTGGTGGTCTCATCACCCTTCAGACTCTACGTCCAACCAGGGCAATTCTATTTGAGAGGCGAGGGACTAACGTCAGCCCGCTACGATGTCGCTGTCACCGAATTCATGAAGACGTTGGATTGGTTGAGATCGAATGGCGTCAACCCTGTGGTATTTGCTCCCCCGCCTCAGGATGGTCGCGATATCGGCCTGTGTTTGGCTCGGACGCGCAAGTTCGGCATTTCCGGCGAGCCCTGTCGTCCGTCTTCCCGCGCCGCTGGGCAATACAATCTTGCCGTAAGACGGTTCCTTGGAGAGATATCAGAACATTATCCTGTCCTGGACTTCCAAAAGTTCATGTGTGACGGCGAGCTCTGCAAAATCGAGGAGAATGGTGTCGGCTTCTATCAGGACGCCGGCCATCTGTCGCGGAACGGCTCCCGCTATCTAGGGCGGACCCTTCAGTTCTACCAGTCGGTAATCAGTGCCGCAGAACAAGGTTGTCTTCAGGCTGGCGACAATACGCACCCGAGCGGCTTGTGTGAACTAACGAAGGGAGGGAGTTTGCAACCAATGTTCTTGACGGACAAGCTCGATGGAGTAGCCAAGCAGGTCCAGTTGAAACCAGAGGCCGATGCTGATTATTCCCACCAAGCCATGTAGACGGAATGGACGGGCGCCAGAGGATCCGTTGAGACACCTCCTGCGCTACGCCTTACCACGGCAGCCGAAATTCTCTCAACAGCTTCTGGTCTAGCTCAACAGCTTGAGGCCAGCCGTAGAAAGCTGGAGCTCGGTAAAGGGCAGCTTGGGGCCAAGGACTGATTCCAACGCAGCCCTTGGCCAAGGGTCTTTCAACCCTGCGCCGCGGTTAACCACCCGTTCTCGACGCCCAGCCAAAATGGGATCTAAGGCTCCGAAAAGATATCCGTAAAATGTCGTATTTTTTATGCGGCGAGTAAGAAAAAGCCCCACCTGAACAGGAAAACAGGCGGGGCTCTGGGACTAGGAAAGCGGAAAAAGAGGCTGTCATCTCCTTTTCCGAGCGCCTAACAAGACGCTTCAGCTTTTGTTCCAGCAGCCGGTTTAGTCGAGATGTCAAAATTATACGCAGAAAAAAGCCCCGCTTGAATGAGCGGGGCAGGGTGATGAAGACGAGGAAAACGAAAGAGGGATGTGTGCTTCCCTCTTCCGCACCAAAAACCGACCGGGAATACCTTTTGTTCCTGTCATCCAGCGTACAAATTAGATGTTTCTCATATTGGCTTATTGACTCTCCGGTCCCGATCCTCACCTGATTCGGCCGGAGGTGACGCATGTCCCAATACGTAGGTGAAACTTTCCCCATTAGAGACTGCCTAGTGTGCGTCGAGAAGCGCAACGGCATTTCCATGCGCCGGCATTCAACGCTTGCCGATCTGGCCCATAGCTTGCTCTATCGCTGGCCAGACGACCAGAAGGGCAAGGAATGGGTCAGAGCGCAGACCATGTGCTTGGAGGCCATGGAGGGGTTCAGAGATCCTGAGCAGGCGAGGGAGGCATTCGTGGCTGCAGCTCTGGCTGCCGAAATGCTGATGGTCAAGGAAGAGTACATCCAGCAGCGCCCGGAGAGGCGTCCTGCGAAGGCAAAGCGTGGACAGCGGTCGCTAGACACCAACGCCTAGGCCAAACACCCAAGACCCCAGCCACCACACGCCTTTCCCGATCACGGCTATAAACCCCATGACGAGGAGGACGGCGAAGATCATGCCGGGGATCTCGTAGCGGGTCACGGCTCCTCGCTGGCGTAGTTGATGCCTTTGGGCGTCAACGTTATGCCAGAGCCGACTTTCTCCCATGTAAATGGCGTGGCATAGCCCTTCAATACGAGCCCTTCGCAAACGCTTTCCATGCCGGATGATCCGGGCTCGCAGATATAGCGTCCGTAATGCTGGCTTGCGCTTTTGAGGACTGCAATTTCCTGCTTGCTAAAGCTTGTCATTTTAACTCCGCACTGATTCCATTGGCTGCCAGCAGCCTATCATAATAGTCCTCGACTTTCCGCATCGCCTCCCGGCCTTCAGGTTCGAACCCCTGATGTGGCAGCAGCCTCTTCCTCGTCCTTGGCCCTTGGCCCGACCACATCCACTGGCCCTTTTTCAGGCCGTGCGGCTGAAGCTGAATCCTCCCGATCACAATCTCCCCGTCATACCCGGACCAGTCGTTATCGGTCGGCACGTCGCGCTCGTCGATCGTTGTTCGGCCCCATTTGTATTTGGGCTGATAGGCCATGCGCATAGCGCCTCTCCTTGAAGAGGTTGCCGACAGCCGCATGATGTCGATGGATTGGTGTTTACACTCCCGCCCGAGCAGGGTGACAGTTGGGGCTACTGGGCGGGGCGTCAAGACTAAGATTTCATTTGTCTTTGGCGTTGCGTTCGAAGCTTCTTTAGACAATGGCTATGGCGAGCCCAGCACCCAGTAAACGGAGGGGTAATGAGTTTCTCTAAAGCTGCAAAGATGACCACTCTCGTTTTTGCTGGCACTGTTGCAGTAGGCAGCTTTGCAATGTCCCTCGTTTTCGGGTTCGTTTGGCTCGCCGCTTCGAGCGACGCTGCTTCCCGTGGATGCCCGGAGGCCGTGCAGTGCGAGGATAGTGACGCGGTTATGTTGATAATGGCGTGGGTGTCACCAACGCTCTTCCTTCTTTCGGTAGCTGCAGTCTGCGTAGCTGTTCACGCTCGTCGATCAACTTGAATTAACCTCTTCTTTCATCGACAGCCGCCCCCGCAGAATTTCAAATCGCAACCGCAGTTAATCCTGCTATATGCAACTTGAAATGCGTATTGGTAGTGAGCCTTGTTTGGGAGCGCGTGTTGGATGTAACGAAAGAGCATAAGCAGGAGCGGCGACCTCTTCCCAAGCCTATTCGCATCCTGCTCGCCGCTGGGTTTTTTCTGGCTCTATTTACTTCTCTCACGTTGATATTCGTCGAGTTCCTACCCTCGGCTCAATTGGTAACGTGGGTGGAGCGGCCAAGCATCGTTATAGGGCTATTCACTGGTGGGCTGATGTTCTGGCTAGTGGTAATGGGAGCGCGGCAATCTCCAGCGACCGTGAAAGGCCTCGTTGGAATCTTGTTCAGTCCGCTATTTGGTTATGTCCTAGGGAAGAACCTTGTTTTCCTCGGCCCGATGTTGTTGGCGTTGTTCTTGGGCCATGAGGTTGAGATCCCTTTCACGGTGTCGAGCGCGGATGGTAACGGATCAAGAGGATGCCGTTCACCGGTCGAACTCGAAGGGCTGCCGTTCATGTTCGATAGGGTCTGCGGCGTGTCGAAAGAGCTGAGGCAACGGCTGGGAGCGGGGACGTCCATTGTAGTCATCGGGCGTGGCACGCGGTTTGGAGTCTATGCTGATCGCTTGCGCATCACTGACTAAGGCGATGGGGAGCGGCGTGAGGTGGCGGCACCCAAGGGGCTGCGGGAGGTCCAGGACACAGTCTATAATATCAGCTAGCTCGTTGTTCCTCAGCTGCAGAGACCAAAAGGTCTCTTACCCAATCACTTAGACTGGCGGCGCCTGCGGCTGTCGCGGCCGTGCTTAGAAGCTTGGTCTCTGCCTCCGTCAGCATGACGACAAGGCGCTTATCTCTCTTCAAGTGCGTCGGTATAGGCGGCCGTCCCATCTCAGTCCTTTCGTGCATTCATGACCAATTTAGCTTCGCTGAATAACTAAGGCAATAAATATTGCAATAGTTATTGACATCTGGTTAATCATGGTAGTTAATATGCACATAATAACTACCAACTGAAGGAAATTTACAATGCCGAAGACATCGATTCCGGCCGCCGGCGAAGCTATGTCCAGTGAGCGCTCAAGTTCAAAACAGGACGCATTTCAAGTTGTCCGGTGGATAGAAGGGAAGCTTTTACTCTCCTGCACCACGGCCGTTGTCCGCGCTTCATTCTTTCGGAATCTCTCGCGCCCGATTGATCGGCTCCGCTCAATGTGGGGCGCCAAACAGGAAGTGGAGCAAAATATGACTGCTGCCGGGACCAATGGATATAAAGGGGCGGTGGGTCTTCCCGACGAAACTCGGTTGGCCCAGAACTTTGCAAAAATGAGATCCGCAGTCGACGACGCTCTCGCGATGGCGGATGACCCGAGCGAGGCGCTCTGGCGGCTTCAGACGCTCGCCAACGAAATCGGGATCATTCTGTGCGACTTTCCGCAGTTGAAGCTCGAGCGAGTGTCTGTAAACGAACACGGAGTCCACCTGGTCCACAAAACTCCCGGCTTTAGAAAGGTCGATGTCTTGCGCGACACGATCATCGCGTACCGCCAAGGTGCGAATGCCTTCCGTGCCATGTCGGCAGCAGGGGCTGTCACCTCCGAAAACGAGGACGCAATTGCTTCGGAAACATATGAAAAGCATGAGCGGGCTCTGATTGGATGGAAGGACGCTGCGCGCACCCGTGAAGGGGCGATAGAGGCCCTAAAGCTTATGGCAGAAGAGGATGTCTTCATTGACGGGATGGGTGAGCCATTACGCCTAGCGGTACTTCGCTACCTCGAAAACCTGGAAAGACAGGCTGCAGTTGTGGTGTCCGTACCAACTATACCTCTTGACCCGCCGGAAGATGCACTCGCGGATGCGATCGAGGCTTATCGATGTGGAAATATGGCCTTCATCGCGATCGATGAGCACGAATGGCCCTCGCATGGAGGGGAGGACGCTGTAATAGCGAAGACGTACGGCCGCCCCTTGGAGGTACTGCAAAATTGGGAACAGCCAGCTTTGACGCGGCAAGCAGCAATTGAGGCGTTGCGCCTCGCTCGCGAAGACAGCACAAACTTTGATGCGAGCCCGACTGTCTCAGCAATGGTTGCCGCCGCACTCGCTTATTTCGAGAATGAAGGCTCGGCGATCTAACAAAGTGCGGTAAAAGGTGGGGCCCGGTTCATAACGGAGCGGGTTTGCTCCCAGAACATCCATGGAACAAGCTGCTACCATTTTGCTACCCAACTCGGTAGCACAATATAAAATGCGGTAGCACATGCAGGCATCACCACTGACATATTCCCGTACTTTTCAGCATGTTTGGGGACCGGCGGGGATGATGGAAGATGCCGTGAACCGAATTTCAAGACCGGTTCCTTAAACCACTCGGACACTCTTCCATGCAGTCGATTGAATGCCGTTTTTGAAACCGGCGCTTCCGCTGCGTCGCCTGTCGCGGTCAACGCAGGCATGGAGCGTTTAAAGCCGTTCGCTGACAGCGTCAACTGGTTCTAACGGCGTAGAGTTCGTAGTGGAAGGAGCTTTGCGCCTGGTGCGTCAGCCGTGAAGCGCGCATTATCCGGAGTCTTAAATTAGTGATTTGTTAACCATATTAATTAGAATTATTCCTATCTTGGCGAAATGCTTCGCAAAATTGCCATGAAAGCCGCATGATTAAAGTCTCGTTAGGTTGGTGGGATTAGGGGTGTCTGACCCAGATCGGGGCAGATTTCTTAACCATAACGGTCTTGAGCGGCGTGGGACATATGAGACGAGATTGCGGGGCGGCGTCATTCGCAACAGGAATGCGATGGGTTGGGCTATCGCTGATCTGTGCGACGGTTACGGCTTGTGGCACCGCGCCGACACCGACAAAACGCACGCACGGCAAGGAATATTTTTCCGAGAAGGAATACGGCGTCAAGGCCAGTCCGCGCGTTGCCACCGGGAACAATATCCCGAAGGGCGGCGGCCGCTATATGGTTGGAGACCCCTATGTCGTGAAGGGCAAGTGGTATTATCCGAAGGAAGATTTCGCCTATAACAAGGTCGGCATCGCGTCCTGGTACGGCTCGGCCTTCCATGGTCGCCTTACGGCAAACGGTGAAGTCTACGACCAGATGCACCTTTCCGCCGCACATCCGACATTTCCCTTGCCGAGCTATGCGCGCGTGACGAACACGGAAAACGGTGCGTCCGTCATCGTGCGTGTCAACGACCGTGGTCCGTATCACGAAGGGCGCATTATCGACCTGTCCAATAAGACCGCTGATATGCTCGATCTGCAGCATAGTGGCACCGGAAACGTCCGCGTTCAGTATGTTGGTCGTGCCCGCATGGATGGCCACGACATGCCTTATCTGATGGCCTCCTATGTGCCGAAGGGCAGCCGCATTCCAGGGATCAATCCCGGCGGCGGACAGATCGCCAGTGGCGTCATGGTCGCCTCCAACAGCAAGCGCATAACGGCAGATCAGCTGCAAGGCGTTGGCGGTTTCACGCCCGAACCAGAAAATGTGCCCGTGCCGGTCTCGGCGACGTCTTATGCCGGCTCGACCCCCAGTGCCCGCTACAACGCTGCGCCTATTCCGACGCCAATGCCGTCGCCGTCTTTCGGTGGCGTCGCTCCCTTGGCGGAGCCAGGGGCCGGGCCGGTGGTTGTCCTGCCGGAGTTTGGACCCTTCCCATACGAGCGTCCCAACGGCGGCTCGCTGGGTTCTCTCGCAATGGGGTATCAGGACGAGGGCGCAAAGACCGTGACCGTCGAGCTCGCCTTCGATGCGGTGATGGTTCGCAACGATGGGCTGACGCCGGATTCCATCCTTGCATCCTTCAAGCGGCAGAAGCCGACGGCCGTATCCGGTAAGTGACAGACGCCGTTGCGTTGCGGTCGGTCCGCCATTAGCATCTTCAAAGTCGCCCGAGCTATGGGGTTTTCGGTGTTGAAGCGTCTTGCTCGCCTCTGTGTTTGTATCGTGCCTTTTGCAACAGCCGCCGTTGCCGCAAGCGGTGACACCAACGCATCCTTTGTCACCAAGGCTGCGCAAGCCTATATGATCGAAGGATCCACCGGCACGGTGCTTCTTGCCAAGAACGAGAACCAGACTTTCTCGCCGGCGTCGCTGGCGAAGCTGATGACGATGGATCTCGTCTTTGACGCGCTCGCGCAGAACCAGATCACCCTCGATACGCAATATCCCGTTTCCGAGTATGCTTGGCGAACCGGGGGTGCGCCATCGCGCACGGCAACGATGTTTGCTGCCCTCAAATCGAATGTCCGCGTCGAGGATCTGGTCAAGGGCATCGCCATTCAGGGCGCTAACGACAGCTGCATCATTCTCGCTGAAGGAATGAGTGGCGGCGAACCCGCCTTTGCCGCCGCCATGACCCGGCGGGCTAAGACCCTCGGCATGGAGCGGTCCATCTTCGGCAATTCGACCGGACTGCCCGATAGCAAGAGCAAGACGACCGCGCTCGACATGGTGACGCTGGCTGCGGAATTACAGAAGTCCTATCCGAACCTTTATCCCTATTTCGCTCAGCCGGATTTTGAGTGGAACAGGATTTTTCAGCGCAACCGCAATCCCTTGCTTGGTTTCGGCATGGGGGTCGATGGTCTGGCGACCGGCTTTGCCGAGGGCGAGGGGTATTCGATCGTCGCCTCGGCAGAGCGCGACGGCAGGAGGTTGTTCATGGCCCTTGGCGGCATCGCCTCCGACAAGGAACGCACGGAGGAAGCGAAGCGAGTGCTCGAATGGGGGCTGACCGCATTCGAAAGCCGCCAGATTTTTGCAGATGCGGAGATAATTGGCCAGGCAAGCGTTTATGGAGGAACGTCGCGTAGCGTCGACCTCGTCGCAAAGGCTCCTGTGAGTGTCTATATACCAATCAACAATCCCGAGCGGTTGTCGGCGCGCATCGTTTACCGCTGGCCTTTAATGGCGCCGGTGGAGGCCGGGCATGAAATTGGGACGCTTCGCATCTCAGCGGGAGCCCGCCTGCTGCGTGAGGTGCCGCTCTATACGAAAGAGACAGTGGCAGTGGGCTCTTTGAGCAGCCGCGCCGTCGATGCTCTCATGGAACTCGCCGAAACGCTGCTGTTCTCTTGGCTGTGGGACAAGCCCGAACCCACGTGATCGCCATATTCGCCCTTCAGGGTGGGAGTTATTGTCGTCGGGCGGTTCCGTTTTTCGCTGCCTTTCGCTAGATGTACGGCAGTGGTGCGGACGAGCGCCGTAATGCAGGAAGTAGTCATTGCCATCCAGTCGTGGATTGTTCGTAACGTTTGAGGGCGGGGAGGGCGCGGGAAAATCGACCCAAATCCGTCGCCTTGCCGAGGCTCTGCGTGCCCGCGGCCATGACGTGCTGCTGACGCGGGAACCGGGCGGCTCGCCGGGTGCGGAAGCCGTCCGTCATGTGCTTTTGTCGGGTGCAGCGGAAGCGTTCGGAACACGCATGGAAGCGATCCTTTTTGCAGCTGCGCGCAATGATCACGTTGAGGAAATCATCCGACCCGCGCTTGCGGGCGGAAAGGTCGTCCTTTGCGATCGTTTCATGGATTCTTCTCGCGTCTACCAAGGCGTGACCGGCAATCTGGAGTCGGAATTCATCGAGGCGCTGCAGCGCGTGGCGGTGAATGGGATCGTGCCGGATTGCACGCTTGTTCTCGATCTGCCGGCCGAGGCCGGCTTGGAGCGTGCCCGCAGGCGGGGGGTGGCGATCGACCTAAGCCCGGATCGTTTCGAGAAGGAAGAGCTCGAGACCCACGAGAAGCGCCGGGAAGCCTTTCTCGATATAGCCGCCCGCGAGCCAGGCCGTTGCAGCGTGATCGACGCAATGCAGACTGAAGAGGCCATCGCGGCAGAGATTCTGGAGATCGTCTGGCAGGGTCTGCAGCACCCGGCGGCGGCGAAGGTGACGGAAGCAGCGCATGAGTGATGAACGGCCAGGATTGCTCGACGGCGCCATTTGGCCAGCCGAGAACATGAAGCTATTTGGTCACGA
This sequence comes from Rhizobium sp. BK661, assembly GCF_024808825.1. Taxonomy (NCBI): domain Bacteria; kingdom Pseudomonadati; phylum Pseudomonadota; class Alphaproteobacteria; order Hyphomicrobiales; family Rhizobiaceae; genus Rhizobium; species Rhizobium sp. BK661. The sequence continues at coordinate 210,801 of NZ_JANTYT010000009.1, forward strand.
GAACGCTGAGGAGTTCCTTGCGCAATCGTACCGCTCGGGTAAGGGCCACCACGCGGTTCTAATCGAGGGGCCGCCGGGCATCGGCAAGGCAACTCTGGCGTTCCGGTTTGCAAATCATGTCCTAACGCATCCCGATCCTGCGCGTGCGCCGGAGTTGTTGGCGGATCCTGATCCCGCTTCATCGGTTAGCCGCCAGATTGCCTCCGGCGCGTCGCACAATCTGCTTTACCTGGCGCGTCCCGTTGATGAGAAGACGGGGAAGGTCAAGTCCGCGATCACTGTCGATGAGGTGAGGCGGGCAGGGCGCTTCTTTTCACAGACGTCTGGCACCGGTAATTGGCGGATCGTCATCATCGATCCCGCGGATGACATGAACCGCAATGCCGCGAATGCGATCCTAAAAATTCTTGAGGAGCCGCCGAAGCGCGCCCTGTTCCTGCTGATCTCGCATGCGCCCGGCAGACTGCTACCAACGATTCGTTCTCGCTGCCTGCCGCTGAAGCTTGCGCCGCTTGAAGACGGCGCCCTCGGCGCGGCGCTTGCACATCTTGGCATCGAGGCCGGCGACCCTGATCTGCTTGCCGCCGCGAACGGCAGCGTCGGCGAGGCGCTGAAGCTGGTGAACTACGGCGGCGGCGAGATTGTCGAAGCCTACAACGAGGTTCTGCGAGCGCAAGGGGCATCGGCGCGCAGGGCGATGCATCGGCTGGCGGATGCCCTTTCAGGCAAGGACAGCGACACAATTTTTGAGTTCTTCACGGGTCACGTCGGCGAGGATCTGATGCGGAGGGCGCGGGCGGCTGCCGTTGCGGGGCAGGTTGCGGCGGCCGAGCGGCTCGCCCGCCTGCATTCCGACATAAGCGAGCGGCTGACGGTTTCGGATGATTACAACTTGGATCGGAAGCAGACGATCCTCAGCATCCTCGGAGACATCAAGCAGCCTGGTCCTTGATCAGGTCGCCAGCAGCTTCCAGGCGACGACGCAGAGTGTCAGCGCGAGGACGACGCGGATCGTTCGTTCATGAAGCTTTGGTGCGATCAGGCTGCCGGCAATGATGCCCGGTATAGAGCCAACCAGAAGCGCAAATAGCATTCCCCAGTTGATCTCACCGATCATCCAATAGCCCATGCCACCAATCAGCGTCAGCGGGACGGCGTGGACGATATCCGAGCCGACGATTTCTCGGACATCAAGTCGCGGGTAGAGCACGAGCAGCACAGTCACGCCCAGGGCGCCGGCACCAACCGATGTCAGGGTCACCAGGATGCCAAGAGCCAGGCCGAGCACCGTTGTCCAGATGGCAACCGTAACCGGCTTAGGTGGAGAGCGCTCTCCGATTGCGCGTAAGGCGAATGCCAGGACCTGCTTGCGAAAAACCAGCATCAACGCCGTCATGACAAGCAGCCACCCAAGTGCCGTCGTGATCGTGTGTGCGACTTCCACGCTCTTGCGGTCGACACCCGCCATCAGCCAAAGCATCAATAGGGCAGCTGGAACGCTGCCAGCGGCAAGACAGCCGACGATACGCCAGTTTATCCTGCCGTGCATGCCGTGCACCGCCGTGCCTGCCGTCTTGGTGACTGCCGCGTAGAGTAGGTCGGTGCCAACGGCCGTGGCCGGATGAACACCAAAGACCAGCACCAGCAGTGGCGTCATCAGCGATCCGCCGCCAACGCCGGTGATGCCGACAAGCGCGCCGACGAGTAGCCCCGAGAGGGAGTAGAGAGGGTCGAAGCTCGAAAAGTCAGTCAAACAGGCGACCTCGGTCCTGCACGCGAATGCTGTTGCCAAGTGCTGGAGATGTCACGTCGCCGATGCCCCGCCTTTTGAGTTTTCTTTGGGTAGAATGCGCCTAAAATCGAGTCAAGTGCAGCACACCAGTCATCGGCAAATCGCCGATGCTTTCGAAACTTGGTGTTTCGCTTCGCCATGACATGCGCTAAGAGCGGCTAACAAATTTTATAGAGTAAGCCGGACAAGAATGGCCGCCATGACAGACAAGACACCCTTTTACATCACCACCGCGATTTCCTATCCGAACGGCAAGCCGCATATTGGCCATGCCTACGAATTGATCGCGACGGATGCGATGGCGCGCTACCAGCGCCTTGATGGCAAGGATGTGTTCTTTCTGACCGGCACCGACGAGCATGGCCAGAAGATGCAGCAGACGGCTCGCGCGGAAGGCATTTCGCCGCAGGAGCTTGCGGACCGCAACTCCGACGAATTCCAGGCGATGGCGAAGCTGCTCAATGCGTCGAATGACGATTTCATTCGCACGACACAGGAGCGTCACCACGAGACGTCCAGAAACATCTGGAACCTGATGGCCGATAACGGCGATATCTACAAGGATTCCTACGCCGGCTGGTACTCGGTGCGCGATGAAGCCTACTATCAGGAAAACGAAACCGAGCTGCGCGCCGACGGCGTGCGCTACGGCCCGCAGGGCACGCCGGTCGAATGGGTGGAAGAGGCCAGCTACTTCTTCAAGCTTTCCGAATATCAGGAAAAGCTGCTCGCCCACTATGAAGCCAACCCGGATTTCATCGGCCCGGCCGAGCGTCGCAACGAAGTGATCTCGTTCGTGAAGTCGGGGCTCAAGGATCTGTCGATCTCGCGGACGACGTTCGATTGGGGCATCAAGGTCCCGAATGACCCGTCCCACGTCATGTACGTCTGGGTCGACGCCCTGACCAACTACATCACCGCGACCGGCTATATCGAAGACAAGAATGGTCCCCGCGCCAAGTACTGGCCGGCAGATGTTCACATCATCGGCAAGGACATCATTCGCTTCCATGCGGTCTACTGGCCGGCCTTCCTGATGTCCGCCAAGCTGCCGCTTCCCAAGCGCGTCTTTGCGCACGGCTTCCTGCTCAACAAGGGCGAGAAGATGTCGAAGTCGCTCGGCAACGTTGTCGACCCGGTCAACCTTGTGAACCACTTCGGCCTGGATCAGGTGCGCTATTTCTTCCTTCGCGAAGTTTCGTTCGGCCAGGACGGCAGCTACAGCGAAGAAGCGATCGGCACCCGCATCAACTCCGATCTTGCCAACGGCATAGGAAACCTTGCCAGCCGCTCGCTGTCGATGATCGTCAAGAATTGCGACGGCATGATCCCGGAATGCGGTCCGCTGACGGATGAAGACAAGGCCATCCTGGCTCAGGCCGACGCGCTGCATGCTTCGACGCGCGACGATATGGGCAAGCAGCTCATTCATCGTGCGCTGGCCTCGATCATCGCAGTCGTTTCCGAAACGGATCGCTACTTCGCCGGTCAGGAGCCCTGGGCGCTGAAGAAGACTGATCCGGCGCGCATGGGTACCGTGCTCTATGTCACGGCCGAGGTCGTCCGCCAGATCGCGATCTTGCTTCAGCCTTTCGTGCCGGAATCGGCCGGCAAGCTGCTCGATCTTGTTGCGGCACCTGCCGGAAAACGCGACTTCGCCGCACTCGGCGAGAGTGGTCGACTTATCACTGGCACGCCTCTCGAAGCGCCGAAGCCGGTCTTCCCGCGCTACGTTCCGCCGGAAGCGTGAGGACGTCATGCTGATCGATACGCATTGTCATCTGGATTTCGCCGACTTCGAAGAGGAGCGCGACGAGATCGTCAGGCGCGCCCACGATGCCGGCGTCAAACAGATGGTGACGATCTCGACGCGCGTGCGCAAGCTCGACGGTCTGCTGGCGATCACCGAGAGATATCCGTCAGTCTTCTGCTCCGTTGGTACCCATCCGAACAATGCCGGCGACGAGCTCGATATCCTGACGGACGACCTCGTCCGACTGGCCAACGCACATGAGAAGATCGTTGCGATTGGTGAAGCCGGTCTGGATTACTTCTACGATACGCAGAAGCCGGAAGACCAACAGACCGGATTGCGGCGCCATATTGCGGCATCGCGTCAGACACAGCTGCCGCTGGTGATTCACAGCCGCAGCGCCGACGATGACATGGCGGCTATTCTGACCGAGGAAACGGGGAAGGGGGCATTCCCCTTCATTCTCCATTGCTTCTCGTCGGGCCCAGGGCTCGCGAAGGTCGGGGTCGAACTGGGCGGCTACGTCTCCTTTTCGGGCATCCTGACTTTCCCGAAATCTGAGGAGCTTCGAGACATCGCCAAGTCCGTCCCGCATGACCGCCTGTTGGTCGAGACCGACGCGCCGTACCTTGCGCCGAAGCGTTGGCGCGGCAAGCGCAACGAGCCATCCTACGTCGTGAATACGGCTGAGGTTCTGGCCGAGACGCTCGGTCTCAGCTATGCCGAGATGGCTCGGATCACCACCGAAAACGCATTCCGCATTTTCTCGAAGATGCCAAGGATCTGACAGCGTGGGTTACAGACGACGTTTCACCATTCTCGGCTGTTCGTCGTCGCCTGGCGTACCGCGCATCACTGGCGATTGGGGTGCTTGCGATCCCGCCAATCCGAAGAACCGCCGAACCCGTGCAGCCTTCATGGTGCAGCAATTCGACGACAATGGCGGTGTCACGACACTCATTGTCGACACGGGGCCGGATTTTCGCGAGCAGATGATCGCCGCGCGTGTCACGCAAATCGACGCAGTCCTTTATACACACGCTCATGCCGACCATATTCACGGTATCGACGATCTGCGCGGCTATTTCTACGGTGGCCAACAGCGGGTTCCGATCCACGCGACGCCGGATACGATGGATCGCATTCGGCAAGGTTTCGGCTATTGCATCGAGACGCCGCCAGGTAGCAACTATCCGCCCATCGTTGAAGCGAAAGTCATCGAAAGCCTCGATTCTGCGCTGCGTATCAGCGGCGCCGGCGGAACCATATCCATCTGGCCACACCTCCAGCAACACGGCGATATTCACTCACTCGGCATCCGGGTTGGTGATGTGGCTTATTGCAGCGATATCAGTGATTTTCCGCCGGAAACTGTCGAAAAGCTTCAACATCTCGATGTTCTCATCATCGATGCCTTGCAATACCGATATCATCCCAGCCATCTGTCGCTCGAACAGTCGCTGGATTGGATCGATCGCCTGAAACCGAAGCGTGCGATCCTGACCCACATGCATACGCCGCTCGACTACGACACTGTGATGGCCGAAACGCCGGACCATGTCGTTCCGGCTTACGACCAGATGAACTTTGATATCGAATTGGCGGATATCGAAGGCCTCTGACTTCACCATCGGCACGTTTGAACTGTGTTCCACCGCATTAATGCCGTCGCGTGTTTGCAGCGAACTAAGCTTTCAATGCGTCTTAGGATACAGTGATACAGACCTGAAGGAAAAGAAACTTCATAGCTTCCGCCAGTGCAGTGCGCGCGTCAGAGGAGGCGATATCTTTCCAAGTTGGATATACCAATTAGTTCCATAACCTATCTTATCTGATTTATGGATGTAGCGAGGGTGGGTTCTAGAATGAAGTGCGACTTGCTAATGATCCCAATGGGTTATCAATTGCAAGGACGATGCAATGAAACGCACCTACTCTCAGATTGG
>NZ_JANTYT010000010.1:0-203627 GCF_024808825.1 Rhizobium sp. BK661
GCTCGGATCAATCTGCAACCTCTTCAATAGCCAAGAATGTCGAAACTATTTTACAGCCGCAGGCTATGGGTTCGATTAAACGTACGGCGCTCTAGCAAAAGAAAGGGCGGCTCATAAGCCGCCCTTTCGCGTAATGAGATAGATCACCACTAAGCCGGCCGTTCTTCGCCAGGCCGTGGCTTCCATGTGATGAGACGCTTCTCGGCCACATCGAGGAACAGGTCTATGATCAAAACGAATACCGCGAGGATGATGATCCCGCCGAACACGCCCACCGCGTCGAAGTTACCCTCAGAGCGCGCGATTAGATAGCCGAGACCGGCAGATGCGCCGAGGTATTCGCCAATGATTGCGCCGACCACGGCAAAGCCGACGGAGGTACGCAGCGAGGAGAGAATCCACGTTGCAGCTGCTGGGAAGTAGACATGGCGTAGCAACTCGGACCGCCGCGCCCCGAGGATGCGGGTATTCGACAGCACGACTGGGTTTACTTCGCGGACGCCCTGAAGCGCGTTGAAGAACGTGACGAAGAAGACCAGCGTGACCGCCAAGGCTACCTTCGACCACAGGCCGAGCCCCAGCCACAGGACGAAAATAGGAGCAAGCACCACGCGCGGGATCGCGTTGACGGCTTTAATGAACGGGTCGAGGATACGCGCGATAGAGGGGCTCAGACCGAGCCATACGCCGGCGGCGACACCAAGACCGGTCCCTATGAGATAGCCTAGCACAGTCTCGCTGAGCGTAATGCCGACGTGCTTGTAAAAGCCCGGATCGCTTACCCAACTGATCACCTGGTTGACGATGTCATAGGGTGCCGGGAAGAAGAAGCGATCGATAAGGCCGTATGTGACGCCCAACTGCCAAGCGCCGAGGATTACTATCAGCAGTGTGATTTGGATTAGGCGGACGTTAATGGCCTGCATAGCTTTTCTCCACTTCTCCCCGTAGGGACGCCCAGATATCGCGGTAAAGGGTCATGAACTTTGGGTCGAGTTTGATCTCGGCCACGTCTCGTGGACGTTCGAGATCTACACCGAAGCTCTCGATCACACGACTGCGTGGTCCGGAAGCTAGAACAATAACGCGGTCGCCCAGAGCGATAGCCTCTTCCAGATCATGGGTGATCATCACCACCGCGCGCCGGTCTTCTTGCCAAAGCTTGAGCAGTTCGTTCTGCATCAAGTGGCGAGTGTGAATGTCCAGCGCCGAGAAGGGCTCATCCATCAAGATGACTTTTGGTTCGGTGATTAGCGCCTGCGCCATCTGTACGCGCTTGCGCTGGCCGCCCGACAGTTGGTGTGGAAAGCGTTTCTCGAAACCCTTGAGTCCAACTTTCTCCAACCAAGCAGTGACCTTGCGATGACGCTCTTCGGCTGCCACCCCGCGAAACAACAAACCCAACTCGACGTTTTGATATGCCGTCTTCCACGGCAGCAACGCGTCTTGCTGGAACAAGTACCCGATGTTGTTTTGCACGTCCTTGACGGGCGTCCCGTCAATACAGACCTCTCCTTTTGCCGGCTTCAGAAGGCCCGCGACCGCATTGAGAATTGTCGATTTACCGCAACCCGTAGGGCCCACGATGGCAAGGAATTCCCCGTTGCCGACCGTGAGGTTCACGTTTTCAACTGCGACAAAGGATCCGAACGCCATGGTGACGTTGTCTATGGTGACCATCGGGGGAAGGCCAGGTTGAGACACCGCCTCGATTTTCCTTACTGCGTTTGCCATTATTACACCCCTTAATTTTCAGCACTATGGCCAGCGGCTTCGACGAACTTGTTTGTGTACGTCGTGTTGAGGTCGATTGTGGCCTTGCCAACGCTTTCGTTGAAGCTCTTGAGCACTGCGAGAGGAACCTCGAGGTCCGCGGGCGTGAACCGGCCATCCTGCGAGAAGATTGCCTTCGCATTCTCGACTGCCTTGATGTACGTCTGCTTGTCGCCCGAAACGAAATCATCCGGGAGCTGGGCCACGATCTCCTCAGCAGAGTGATCCTTCATCCAATGAAGTGCTTTCACGGTTGCGTTAGTGACCTTCTGAATTACGTCAGGATGCTCGTTGATGTAGTCTTGGTTGGCATAGAGTACGGATGTTGGATAAATGCCTCCGTATACGGCCTTGGCACCGTCGTCGCTTCTTGCGTCGATTAGAATTTTACCCAGCTCACGCTCAACGACGATCGTGGCGGCGGGGTCATAGTTCACCAGGAGGTCGATCTTCCCTTGCTGGAGGGCGGCTACAGCCGCGGCGCCCGAGCCGACGCCGATGATCGAGATATCGTTATCGGTCAGACCATGCTGCTTGAGATAATAGCGGATGAAGAAGTCAGACGAAGAACCTGGAGCAGTGATGCCGACATTCTTGCCTTTGATCGTTTCTGGCTTGGCCGGATCGAAGTCAGTATCGTTCTTGCCAGCGAGAACAAGACCTGAATTCCTTGCGAGCTGGACGAAGCCGACGACATGTTTGCCTTGGGACTGCATCTGGATCGTGTGGTCATAAAAACCGACAGCGACGTCGGTCGACCCAGCCACCAGGGCCTGGAGGACTTTCGAGCCACCCTGAGCGAAGTTCTCTGTCGTGACGTCCAAACCCTCCTCCTTGTAGAACCCGAGGCTTTCAGCCACCGGGAAGGGCAAGTTGTTGAGATTATAGGAGCCCACGCTCATGCGAACAGGGTCGGCGGCATGAGCTGCGGAAGTGAGAGACAGCGCTGTAGCTGCTGCCAAGAGATATTTACGCATGAGAATTCCTCCCTATGTGCTCGGGTCTTCGCCGGAGCGGTTTATGCAGCGTTTTCAACACGCTCTTTCGGCTTAGCGAAGGCGTATCCTTCGAATAGTCTCCTCGCGGTCCTCACAAGGCCCGCGACCGTCGATCCGTTTCGAGTCTCCAGCTGCACGTCGATCCGTCCGCTGGGGTGTTCAATACGAACTAGCGCCGGCAGTGATTGTTCGCCGACGATTTGTGCTGCTACGGTCCCTGGGGTCGTGGCGGCCGTGGCAATCCCGACGGCACCTGTGGTAGCGAGAGCAGGGTGGCAGTCATTGGGCATGAAGTATCTCACTGATATAGTTCCACCTTTCTTGGCTGCGGAAATCAAAACGGGTTTGGGGATGACCGTGTCGGACACATCTCCCATTCCCATCAATCGCCCTGCTTCAGTCCTAATGGAGGCAAGGCGGTCGATGAGCTCATGGTTCGCTGATAGCGATCCAGCGTCTTCGTAGCCAGTTACGCCTACGTCTGTGGCGCGAACAAGAACCATCGGAATTGCGCAATCGATCGCAGTGACTTCGACCCCGGCGATCACGTCTAGCGGCTTGCCCGTAGGAAAGAGCTTTCCCGTCTTTGCGCCGGCTGCGTCCAGAAAGGTGAGGGCGATCGGCGCGGCGAGGCCCGGAACTCCATCGATCGACGCGTCCCCCAGATAGATGACTTCGCCTTTCCGGGTCGGGACCTTAGCCTCGATGATCTTTCCCGTGTTCACGTTATGAATCCGTACGAGCGTGTCGAAATTACCGGCGGGCACAAGTCCAGCCTCGATCGCAAATGGACCCACAGCGGCGAGCATGTTGCCGCAGTTCGGTGAGTAGTCCACGAGCTGTCGATCGGTCCGCACTTGGGCGAACAGGTAGTCGACGTCTGCCCCCTGAACGCTGGCGGGACCGATGATTGCAACTTTAGACGTTACCGGGTTTCCTCCTCCAATTCCATCAATCTGCAACGGATGGCCCGATCCCATGATGGAGAGCAGCGCTGCGTCACGACCAGCTTGATCTGCGGGCAGATCGGAGGCCAGAAAAAACGGGCCCCGCGAAGTGCCGCCGCGCATAAGGACGCAAGGTATGCGTATCAGGTCGTTCATTACATGTCCTCGAATATTGCGTCAGTCGGATCAATCCGCCCGCTTATTGCAATATGCGAAACATCAGGCTATTTGTTAAATGCAATCTTTGAGGGGATTATTGCGAAATGAGCATCAATTGCGAGATTCTGGATCTCCGCGCTTTCCAGGCAGTCGTGGATCTCGAAAGTTTTAATCGGGCCGCCGAGGCACTCAATATCTCTCAACCAGCTCTGACAAGACGCATTCAGAAGCTGGAGCAGTCCATCGGCGCGCCACTACTCGATCGGACGACCCGTCACGTTGCAGCGACAGCCACAGGGCAGGAGTTGCTTCCGCTGGTAAGGCGGATGCTCGAGGAGTTTGATGGCTCCCTCTTTGCCTTAAAGGATGGAGGGTCTAAGCGCCGCGGACTAATCACGATGGCCTGTGTTCCGACCGCGGCCTTCTATTTTCTGCCCACGGTGATCAAGCAGTTCGGATCTGACTATCCCCATATCAGGCTTCGTATACGTGATTTGACGGCAAACGAGGGCCTTCAAGCCGTGGCACGGGGGGAGGTGGAATTCGGAATCAATCTCATGGGAAATTCGGACCCGGATCTTTCCTTTGAGCCATTGATCGATGACCCGTTCGTGCTTGCAATGCGCAGGGATCACCCCCTTGCGGCTCATCAACAACTGAACTGGGGACAGCTCGATGGCTACCCACTCGTTGTCGTCGATCGATCAAGCGGAAATCGGGCCTTGTTGGATGGCGCGCTCGCGAAGCATAACCTCAGGCTGAACTGGTTCTATGAGGTCACCCATCTCAATACTTCATTGGGGCTTGTCGAGGCTGGGCTCGGCATCTCAGTTCTTCCAAGACTGGCGACCCCTCAGGAAGAGCACCCGTATTTGGTCTCGCGCCCTATCGTTGACCCAGTGGTCACGCGCACCATCGGGATCGTCCGCAGACGCGGCGCGCAGCTGTCGCCCGCCGCCGAGAAGTTCATTGAAGTGCTACTCAAGACTTGGAAGGACGGCACGCCCGTTCCGGCTGTTGCCTAGCATTCAATGCGTTGTTCGCGGAAATATGTTGAAGCCGGAAGAATCCGAACTCGCTGCGGGCGGAACGAGGCTGCGTCTTTACTACCCGCCTAAGTTAAGAGGCGCAGCGATGCTCCTCCGCTCGAAATGGCATCGCCGTGGCGGCTGGAACTCTCACTGCTCGTCGATGCCGCCGTTTGAGAAAGGACTTCCGTCGTACCTCGCCGCGATCAAAAGGATCACGGGCGTCTCATGGGAGAAGATCGGGTCTGTGCTTGGCTGCACAGGGCAGAATGTCTACAACTGGACCCGAGGCGAGCAGGTCAAGGTCGACAACGCCGCTTCCTCGCACAGCTTCGTGAAAAAGATGGTCTACATCGATCGTGACAGCCAGGCGAAGTCGCGTGCTCGAGCGCGAGGGAGCTCTCATACGTATCCACATTGGGCAGAAAATACAGGAGCACTGATGGAGGGAGGGCGCCCTTGGGGTAAACGAACTGGCGAGGTGACCGACGATCATGGAGGAACACTGCCGACGCAGCAGCTAAGGTGCGGTGAGAAACGGGAATGGCAACATCTCCGACTATCTGTATACTCGCACGAGTGACAGCTTTGAATTACGATTGGAAATGCAGCGCCGCCTCGCCGCCATCCTGATAGCCGATGTCGTCGGCTATACTCGTCTCAGCCAGCTCGACGAGGAGGGAACGCGCGCCCGTTTTCAGGCTGAACTGCGTGATGTCTTCGAGCCAAAAATAAGCGAGCATCACGGACGTCTGGTCAAGCTCATGGGCGACGGACTGTTGGTGGAATTCCACAGTGTCGTCGACGCCGTTCGGTGCGCCGCCGACGTGCAGGCCGTCGAGGCTGAACGAAATGCAAAACGGATGCCAGAACGTCGGCTCGAATTTCGAGTAGGCATCAATCTCGGGGATGTGATCGTCGAAGACGACGACATTCAGGGCGACGGGGTTAACATCGCCGATCGGCTGCAGGGGCTAGCGGAGCCCGGCGGAATTTGCGTCGCCGCCAGCGTGCACGAGCAGGTCACGAATAAACTCGACTTCATTTTTGAGGACCTCGGTCCACGCAAGGTCAAGAACATAGCCGAACCGCTGCGCGTATTTCACCTGCGCGGGCGTGCCGACCCCGCGAACCAGCCGGTGCGTGCGCCGGCCCCCATGCTCGGCAAAGTCAAAATCGCTGTTTTGCCGTTCGCAAACATGAGCGACGACCCGCAGCAAGTCTATTTCAGCGACGGTATCACGGCGGATATCACCACCGAGCTGTCCCGCTTCCGAACCCTCTTCGTCATCGCCCCCAATTCGGCCTTCGCCTTTCGCAACGAGAAGATCAGCATCGCTGAAGTGGCACATAAGCTCGGCGTGCAATACGTCGTCGAAGGCAGCGTTCGCCGCGCCGCCAGCCGGATCCGGATCACGGCCCAGCTCATCGATGTGGTGAGCAATGCACATCTCTGGGCCGAAAGGTATGACCGGGAGTTGGAGGACGTCTTCGCGGTGCAGGACGAAGTCGTGCGGACGATCGTGGCGACCCTCGTGGGACAGGTCGAGGCGGCGGGCGCCCGGTTCGCCAAGCGCAAGCGGCCCGATGACATGGTTGCTTACGACTATGTCCTGCGCGGCCTCGAGGAGCTGAACCTGGAGGGCGAGGAGCATAACACACAAGCGCGATGTCTGTTCGAGAAGGCGGTTGAACTGGATCCAGACTATGCGGCTGGTCATGCATGTCTCGCCTTGGCGATCTACGTGCAATGGGTCGGGCCGCGCTCGTCGGGGGAACTCGAGCGTGCGCTCGCGAGTGCGCGTCGGGCGCTCGCTCTCGACGACAACGATACCCGCTGCCACAGGGTTCTGGCCCTCCTCTACAAGCGGCTTGAACAATATGATCGAGCGGAGTTTCATTCAGAGAGGAGCATTTCTCTCAACCCCGGTGACGCGCTATCCGCGATGTACCGAGCGCAGATGTTGCGAGACCTCGGGAGAGCAGATGAGGGCGTCGAATGGGCTCGCAAGGCGATGTCGCTCAACCCGTACCATCCCAACTGGTATTGGCGTTCATTTGCATACGTGCTGCACGATGCAGGACTCTATTGCGAAGCTTTGGATGCGTATAGCCGCGTAGTAGACCGCCCCTCGTTCTACCATGCCTATGTCGCAGCCTGTCACGCCAAGCTTGGTCAAATCGAGGACGCGCGGAAGCATGCTGCGATGGCAGTCGAAGCGAAGCCCGATTTTTCAATCACGGAATGGGGCAAGAGGCTGTCTTATAAATTCGACGCCGATCGGCAACGTTTCCTTGATGGGCTTCGTAGCGCAGGCCTTCCTGAATAAATCAAGCTCGTTGGCCATCGTTTCATAAAGTTAGCGACCTGGCTCACGCCGTAAGAAAAGCTGCCCGGAAGATCGAAGTGAGCTGCTGGTCACTACGAAGCTCTGGATCGACCACACGACATAAAAGGGTGCCAAAGCCACTTTAGCCGCCTTGTCTCACCTCCTCGACGTGGCTCAGCGCAGAGGCACAGGCGAGTCGCTGAGCGTTCTCAAGCGAGCGATCAGTTCAGCCGATCGGCCTCGTCGGGTGCGCCACCAATGTCCATATCTACCTCTGGCGCTGTGAGAGGAGGACCGGCGATGAAGATATTGAGGTCCTCGTATGTACAGGGACCCGGCCAGACTATCGGTGTCTTGGTGCAGTGGCCGAACGGTGTCGAGGTCTTCATTCGTCCTACGACGCTCCACAGGTTCGGGCCCCTTCTTGGCAGGTCCTTCACGCCAGTGACATGGCGGCTGGCGCAAGTGTAGGCGAAGAGCAGATGCACCTTTGATTGGATCGCCGTTCGCCAGTTTCGCTGAAATCGGCGCAGACTTCTGAACAACGATACCGTTGAAGGTAGCCGGCAATATCCGCATGAACGTGTTTTGCGAGGGGGTAAGCCGTTATTATAGAGGGGTTGCGTTTAGGATCACACCGCACCCTGATAGCGTTGACGTCTGCCCCCGATTCAACGAGCGCCTTGACGCAGTCGAGGCAGTTGCTGGCGACCGCGAAGTGCAACATACCCTCGCCACGTGGGGCGGCATTTGGGTTGGCACCATGTGCAACCAGCAAGCGGACGTGATCCGAAGACACCGTCAGGACGGCAGCGGTAGAGGTGTCCGAGCGAGGACTCCTTTTTCACGTCGGCCCCGCTTTAACAAGAGGTTCTGCTGCATCGGAATGGCCGCTACGCACCGCGACAACGAGAGGCGTGGTTGAGAGAGCGCAATGATATTGGAGCCAATCCTCGAGCCTCCTTGCCGACCCAAAATAATTCCCAATTTCCTATGAGTGAGCAGGGCGCACACTCGGCTCCGACTGATCAACGTGGGAGAATCAAGTAAAGAACCCGTATGCGTTCGCCGGCCTTTTCAAACTTCGCACCAGGATCGCGCCGGTTCATGGTGCATCAAGAGACTTGCTGTTAGGGCTTGGTGTCGTCTTGTTGATCTCGAACACATTTATCTACCGGGCTGGCGGAAACTCCAGCCTCCGGACATCATAGCCAAGCTCGTCGGCCTTGCGGACCATCTTTCGAAGGAGCGCCTTGGAAGGAACTGTTCTCGAATAGATCCAGAGATTGGTCATAGCTGGGTTAGCACTGATGAACCAGGATTTATCAGGTGATACATAGAGTACCCAGTAGTTGAAGGTGATGAGCCATGGATAACGGACGCGCATCTTTGCGTTTGTCGTCCCGAAATCCTGGATCTTTCCCGTGCCGCGGACGGTCTTCAGCCGACCCTTGGGAGTACCGTCGTGGCAGCCATCCTCGACCATAACCTCGCTCGGCGTTTTGCCCTTTCGGTAAGTCGAATAACCCGCAACGCAACCGTCTGTGAGAAACATCGGAGTCCGCCCAACCTCCAGCCAAGTCCCCCGATAGTGGTCGGGTCCAACCTTGACGACCTCGGGCGCAGCGTTAGCCTGCGTTCCGGTAGTAAGAGCCAAGCTAACCACAGCAGTCAGAAGTGCTGCGAAGCGAGTAGGCAACATGTTACTCTCCTAAGATTACCCGTGCTTTTGATGCTCATTTCCAGCGCCGAGTCCGGCAGCGCGTAAGTTTCCGGCGGAGCGGAGCGCGATAAAGGTTGTGAGACCGGCGACCGCAAAGGCGTTTAGGCTTAGCAACGTCGATAGATCATCGCGGTCCCAGACAGAGAGCGGCGTTCCGATGCAGTTTCGGGAATACACGAAAATTAGGAAAACGATTAAGGCCGCGCAGCGTTGCCACCAAAGCTCCTCAGCTTTGAAAGACACCGCCACGAGCAGGATGCACGCGGCATAAAAAAGTTCGGTACCTGATGCCGGACCAAAGAGCTTCGTTTCGAACAGTGTATCGACGGTGCCGACAAGGGGAAGGGAAACGCGAGCTGCCAGACTTGACCGCCGCGCTATGAATGGGATCGCGGCAAAGAATGGTGTGGCGATTAACGTGCCAAGCGATGCCGCGGCACCTTCTCGGGCAAGATACCATACGTAAACCGGATAGAACGGTTTGTTCAGTACAATGATCCACGCGACAGTCACGCTTGCCTGGGTCAAAGGGTCCAACGATTTTCGCGCACCGTCGGTCACGGGGTCGGAACCAATAGATAGTGGCCAACGCCCCAGACGTCGCCGTTGTCGTGGCCGAAGAGGCCGGCGGTCGAGAGGAAAAACAACCGCCAACGGCGAAGCCACAACGACGCACGCTTGCCGTAGACCTGACGGAAAATGGGCTCGATGCGCTCGATGTTGCGATCGAAATTCGCCAACCAGCCGAGTGCCGTGTGGCGATAATGCATGCCGGACCAGCGCCATTCCTGCTCCACTTTGAATAAGTCGCCGAACCGATGCGGCAGATCGTGTGCCGGCATGATTCCCCCGGTGAAAAAATGGCGGGCGATCCAGTCTGTCGGATCGTCGTGATCAAAGCGGTAAGACCGATCCTTGTGGGTGAAGACATGCAGAAAGAGTCTTCCATCCGGTTTAATCCAGGCACGGACACGCGCCAGCAAGGTGCGCCAGTTGGACATGTGCTCGAACATTTCTACTGAGACCACGCGGTCATGGCGATCGGTTGTCGCATAGTCGTTCATGTCTGCGGTTATCACCTTGAGGTTCGTCAGTCCGCGATCCCGCGCACGCCCACAAATGAATTCTCGCTGAGAAGCGGAATTCGAAACCGAGGTTATTTTCGAGTTCGGAAATCGCGTGGCGAGATGCAGTGACAGCGATCCCCAACCGCAACCCAGTTCGAGGATGCTCATGCCATCTTCGATCGCAGCGTGGTTGACCGTTTCGGCAAGCGCATGGGTCTCTGCTGCCTCAAGAGCGGTGCCGGCGTGCGGATAAAGGCCGCAGGAGTATTTCTGCTGCGGTCCGAGTACCAACGCGAAGAACTCCGCAGGAACTTCGTAGTGCTGCTGGTTGGCATCGTTAGGGTGGGTCGCGATGGGAAACCTGCTCATTGTCTCGACGAACTCCTGCTCCGTTTCGACCGGGGTCGCGGCAAGCTTGAGCTTGGAGCGCCGACAGAGGAGCTCAATCCCGGCGAGCGTCATGCCGTCGGTGAGCGGAGCGCGTTCGGCGGTATTTATGGCGAAGGCCAATACATTCATGACTGTTTTCCTTGATGGGCGATGCCGGATTTTCGAGGACCAGGAAAGAAGGCGTTCACGCGTCCCTGCAGCGCGCGGAACTTATCGCCGCGCGAGCGCATCATGTGTTCTTCAAGAGGCGGGATGCCGGAGACACGCACGAGCAGCCAGTACATTAGCAGCGGCGCGAGTAGAGACAGCCAGCTCCATGGTGTGGGGCCTAGCGCAAAGAACGGCCAACAGCACCAGAAAAGCCATTCGAAGAAGTAATTGGGGTGGCGTGAATAGCGCCAGAAACCAGTTTCGCAAATTTCAGTCTTTGCTTGCGGCGTCTTGCGGAACCGCGCCAGCTGTAAGTCGGAAAATGCCTCTCCGGCGAGCGACAGTGCAGCGACCAATAGCGACAGTCCATCTATAAGCCGGGGAAAGGGTGCATCGTTCAGTGCTGCGAGATAAACCGCAAGGACCAAAACAAACGCCACCACGGCCTGGATCTGCAGGAAGACGAAAAGCCGCCAGGCGGCACGATCCCCCCATTCCTCCATGAACTTCGCGTACCGGGGATCTTCACTGCCGCCCCTGGTCCGCGATCCAATATGGCCGCCGAGTCGAAGCGACCAAGAAGTGATGATGACGAGCGCGGCGATGCGCCTATCGAAATTTCCATTGGCGGACAGTGCGGCAAAGACCCCGCTGCTGCCGACCGCAAAAGTCCAAATCGTATCGATCCAACCACTCAGGCCCGTGGCGCGCTGTACCGCCCAAGCGATCGACATGGCAACCGACAGCCAAGTTGCGATTATGATGAGAACATCCAACTCCATCATTTCCTCGATCAGCTCGAAGCGACACAGCCGATGTCTACGGACGCAATAGAGTTTTGGTTTCGAAAAAGTCCGAAATGTTCAAAAATTTTCGATTCATGAAACCAACCCGGGCAATTTCTCGTATGTAAAACAACGCAAGGCCACGATCGATGGCCGGAGAAGAGGGTTTAATGGCACTCTCAGATCGGACTGAGGGCGGTAAGCGATTGAAGATAGCAGTTGTGGGGAGCGGGATTTCTGGCCTCCCTGCGGCATGGCTGTTGTCGCAGCGACGCGAAGTCACCGTTTTCGAGGCGCCGGCCGCACTGCCAGATGGGCAGGAAGTGCTTGCATGACAACGGTATCAAAATTGGTGCTTCTACCTGGCCCGCATTCACCTTCAAGGCCGACGCGCCATAGTCTTGCCTATAGCGTCTACTCGCTGCTCCTCGATCTAGACGAACTCGAGGCACTCGACCGACGGCTGAAACTGTTCTCCGTCGACCGCTTCAACCCCTGCTCATTTCACTGCAAGGATCGAGGAGATCGATCTGGTTTCAACCTGAAGGGGCAGGTGGCCGCCTCTTTCGTTGCGTCCTCTGATTCCGAAGCGCCGATTTCTTATCGCACGCGCGTGATCCGACCATGCTTCAATTCGATGGCGAGTTTCAAATGGGGGCGTGGGCTCCATGAGCGAGTGATCCGTTTCCTTTTTCCGACGTATTAATCATATGTTGTTACGAGCGTATTCTGAGCCGGGAATCGATGGCACCGCACAAACCGTTTTACAACGGCCAGGCGGACCATGTTCGCTGTCAAGGGTATCAATATTGCCTAACAATACGGGTCAAATGGATCGCGAGTTGATCAACGCTCTGATGAAAAGGGTTGGAGACGATCGGGACAAGCAGGCGTTTGAGGCGATCTACAGGTATTTCGTTCCGAAGCTTAGATCGTTCATGTCGCGGACGTCCAAGGAGCCTGCGGTCGTCGAGGAGTACGTGCAAGAAGCCATGGTGCAAGTCTGGCGGAAGGCGCATCTATTCGATCCCGAGCGGGGCCAAGCTTCTACGTGGATGTTTGCGATCGCGCGAAACGTCAGGATTGACGCGTTGAGGCGAGGGCCGAAGCCGGATTTCGACCTTGAGGACCCGATCTTCCGGCCGGACGACGTGGAACCAGCAGACGATATCCTTGTTCGAACTCAGGAGGCTGACGCGCTGGTCAGGGCAATGAGCGAGTTGAAGAAAGACTATTTCGAAGTGCTCAAACTTTCATATTTCGAAGGAATGGCGCACGGCGCGATCGCGGTTCGCTTAGGTATACCTCTGGGAACGGTCAAATCGAGGATCCGCCTGGCATGCGACCGGCTCCGGGAAGCGCTGAGGGACCTCAAATGATCCGTCATCATCTGGACGACCACTTCCTCGGTGGGCTCGCAGCGGGCAATCTCGAGGCTGGTTGGGCCCTGGGTGCCGCAACCCACCTGACGATGTGCTCCTCCTGCCGCGCTATGTTCCGCAACTATGAGTGCATCGGTGGATATTTTCTGGAGACAGAAGTGGCCGATGGGAACCTCGATGACGGTTGGAGCGATATGACAAAACGTATCATCTCAACGAAACCCGATGAAGCGCCTCCGAAAAAGCAAACTCGCAGCGCGAGCGCTCTGTTGCCCGAGCCTCTCGCGTCGTACGTCGACATGGCTGGTGGATTGAGGTGGAGGGCTCTAGGGCGTGGCGCGGCGCAAATGATCATCCCGACAGAAGATAAAACAACGATCGTGCGCCTTCTCAAGATACCGGCAGGCCAAGCTGTGCCCGAGCATTCGCACAACGGAACCGAACTCACGCTTGTGCTGGATGGAAGCTTTGAGGATGAGATTTCCACCTTTGGCCCGGGTGACGTCGAGATCGCCGACGGCTCGTTCACGCACACCCCCAAAGCGACGGATGCAAAAGATTGTATTTGCCTTGCGGTTACGGACGCGCCGTTGAAGTTCAAGAGCTTGTTGATGAGGGTTCTTCAGAAAGCTTTCCGCATTTGATTCAGCATCAGTAGTCTGCTCTCGTTGACGCCCAATCGGACCGGGAAGGACCAGATCCAAAACCTCCGATCCAACCGCCGGCGCGAGGGCCTTTGAAAGGTGATGCAGCACCCTTTTAGCGAGATGACCACGCCGGGTTGAAGTGATCCGAAGTTCCCCTGCTTTCGTACTTTCCTTGAAATACGAAGGATTGTTCGATGAGTCAAAGAAGCGCGAAGGAAAAGCTCGTGTCTTTACGGAAGGCAGTTGGAGGCACGAACTCGTCGGGGTTGATGTTTGCTATCTTAGCAATGCTGGCCTTCGCCATCGCTTCGCCAGTGGCAGCGGCGGACATGACAGGGCAATGGGCGAGGGGCGACGGAAACGCGCGGGTGAAAATCGCATCCTGCGGCTCCAATATGTGTGCAACAAACCTATGGATCAAGCCCGGTACCCCACGGGAAAAAGCCGGCGACACGCTCGTCATGACAGTGCGACCAGACGGCGGCGGCCTGTATTCGGGAACCGCCTTCGATCCCCAGCGGGGACTTACCTACAAGCTGACGGTGGAAGTAACGGGGCAGCGGATGACCACGCGAGGGTGCGTGCTCGCCGGCATAGTCTGCAAGGCCGTGACGTGGCAACGGTTCGAATGACGACGGGCTTCATTTACAACATAGATCTTTAAAAGCGGTCCCATCAGGAAAACTACAAGCTCCGTTCTGCCGCCATCGTCGGCTTTCGTTCTGACCATTTACCTTACCAAACTATTTCGGATTCGTCATAAGCTAGAAACCTTCCGCTCGAAATTGTCGATGCCGAGTCTAGCGTCTGTAGTATCATCTGCGCAGCCTCCGGCGGCGAAAACCGGTCATAACCGCTCGAAAATCGCTCAGAAAGGGTTGTCGCGACAGTCCCCGGATGGATTGCCAAAACGATCGCGTTTGGATGTGTTCGCCCAATTTCGATTGATGCTGTCCGGACGATCTGATTGAGAGCCGCCTTAGAGGCTCTATAAGAAATCCAGCCGCCCAAATAGTTATCGCCAATTGACCCGACACGAGCGGAGAGAACGCAAATGAGCGCGCGATCTCTGCGCGGTATCAACGGAGCAAAATGCTTCAAGAGGAGGGCCGGACCGATCGCATTGACTGCGAACTGATTTGCCATACTTTGTGGGCTCAATTGCTTTAGCGACTTTTCAGGCCCGGCTCCCTGGATCGTCAAAGCTCCCGTCGCGCAAATCAAAAGGTGAAACTCTCGGTCCTTAAGCCGCGCCGCCCAGTTCTCGATCGTCGCTTCGTTGGTAATGTCGATTCCATCGTACGAACGAGAAAGGGCGACAATCGAACCGATCCTTGTGTCGTTCTCGAGAGCATCGACAAGGGCCGAGCCGATGCCGCCAGACGCGCCGATCACCAGTGCGTTGTAGTGATCTGGCAGCGATTGCATAATCTCCATCGGTTCGCTCCACGCCAGGCGTTACTGCGTTCACTTCCGCCGAAAATTTTCTCGATAGCCGTTTCGTGGTCAGTCTTTATAGTCACACGCTTCGCACGCCTGACATGTCTTCACCTTTGTCAGCCGTGACCCAGCTCACCCAAGCATGCGGCCGGTCCACAGCCTATGGAGGGCCAGTCGTGCGTGGAAAGCACTTAGGCCTGCTTCCCATCGCAGGCCAACCCCGGCTTATCGGCCTGAAACATTCTACGGTGCTCCGGCGAAACAGATCACTTGCCACCCAGCTTTTAATCATTAATGGCAAGTCCCGCCTAGTTCAAAACGGGCAGCGCAAAAGCAGCTAGGCCAGCTGATGGTTCCTTGATCGCCAGCAACCAGCCAGATCCCACTCGTGTGGCGCTCGTGCCGAACCGCCAGTCAGCGGTTCGGACAGTAGCCAACCCCCAATGTAGCCAAGGGTCAGTGCGTCAGATTATTGGAGAGAAACGCCTTCAGTCGCTCGCTCTTGGGATGCACGAAAATTTCCGCTGGATTGCCCTCCTCGCCGATTACGCCATTGTGCAAAAACACGACCCTGTTTGCGACTTCTCTGGCGAACGCCATCTCGTGCGTAACGACGATCATCGTCCTCCCTTCGTTGGCGAGCGACCTCATTACCCTAAGCACTTCGCCGACGAGTTCGGGATCGAGCGCCGATGTTGGTTCGTCGAAGAGGATGATGTCTGGCTCCATCGCAAGCGCTCTTGCAATGGCGACCCGTTGTTGCTCACCTCCGGAAAGCGACGTTGGATATGCATGTCGTCTATGCCAAACGCCCACCTTTTCGAGGTATGCCTGCGCTTTCTCGGCGGCGGCACTCTTTGACACTCCTTGAACTTTGAGGGGTCCAAGCATGACGTTCTCCAGCGCTGTCATGTGGCTCCAAAGGTTGAATTGTTGGAAGACCATGGCGATTGACGAGCGAAGACTGGTCAACTGACCTCTATCGGAGGCCGATAGATTTCCGCTCCGGTCTCGAACGAGGCGCAGAGCGTCACCGTTCCATGTGAGTTCGCCTTCTGTGGGGCGCTCAAGCATGTTCAGGCAGCGCAAGAAGGTGCTTTTCCCGGAGCCCGAGGAGCCGATCATGGAAATGACGTCGCCTCGCTTTGCGGTGAGCGAGATTCCCTTGAGAACTTCAACAGTTCCAAAACGTTTTTTGATATTCTTAGCTTGTAGCATCGGCGTCACCGAATGTTCCTTCGTCATGGGCTTAGCAACAAGCCCGTTCTAAACGGGTCTTTGCCCGCGATTTTGCCGAGGCGTTTGCCTACTTCCGCGATCCGTGTGTCTGCCCGGGCATAGAAGATGCCGGAAGTTGCTGCCTCTATGTGATCTATTCGGCCCGTCAAAGGATCGATTATGTCGGCGACGATGTCGCCTCGATTGATGAACTGTCCTAGCTGACACCGATAGGAAAGCAGCCCGGCTGCCGGAGAGATCAGAGCTTGAGAACCGGAAAGCGGCGTAGGTTCGCAGAGCATCTCAGGAGGCTTCTGCATTTCGCCTTGCACCACGCCAATTGCGATCAGGAACTGGATAATCGCGTCGGCATCTTGCGCCGCAAGGTCAATTTGAACGTCTGATCGCCCCCGTAGCTCGATCGTAGTTGCGACGCAGCCAACCGGGATAGCATGACGGCCGTACAGTTGGCGCAGTGCGACCCACGGCTGGGAGACGGCCTCGTCGAAGGGGTTGTCACCAGAAACCTCGGCGATAAGCACCGCGCGCGCCTTTAGAAATGCTGACAGCGCCTCAAGTGCTTCAATGAACTCCGGTTGGGTATAAATGTGGACCTCGGCTTCCCCATCGCAGTGAAGGTCGAGTACGTAGTCTGCATCGACAGATGTCTGCAGAATCCTTTTGCGAAGCAAATCAGCAGGTGTATCGGCCGGCCAAACGTCCACTTCCTGGCGAAGGGCTTCGCGGATAATCGCGACGTTCTCCTTGGGATCTTCCCCGAGGAGGCAATCCAGCCTACTGACGACGCCGAGGGTGAGGTCCGGATAATGCCGGTTGAAGTTTCGGCCGTCGTAGACGTCAAATCGGCCTTCTTGCTGTCCGAGGCCGAACTGCGACAAACCTATGGGATTGGCAACAGGCACTACTGTCACCCGACCGCTTATTTTGCCTGTCTGTTCCAAAATCAGCAGTTTTTCGCATGTCGTCCTCGAGACGAGCATTCCTGGACCTTCGTCCGCATGTAGCCCACCCTGGATATAGACATGCGGACGGGCATTGGGATCGCCAAACGTGAAGGACTTCAGGAGATGAGCCGTCCCAATTCCGCGCCCCTTAATCTGATATTCGGTTTCAAGCATGAATTTCACGATCCAATTTCGGATGTTTTGAGTCAAAATTACTCTTTAGTGAAGACGAGAGGTGACGCAGAAAGCGATGCTCCAGCATCCTGAATGCCCGTGCTAGGACGATGGTCAGAAACAGATAAATCAGGGCCGCTACGCCAAAAGACTCCGCAATGACGAGGTAGTTTGTGTAGACGTCCCGCGCGACCCGCATGACTTCTACGATAGTGACTGTGCTCGCCAACGCCGTTGCGTGCATCATCATGATGACCTCGTTGCCATATTGGGGCAGAGCCCGCCGCCAGGCTGCGGGCCATATCACGCTGGTGAAGACGGCCAAGCGGTTAAGGCCGATCGATCGTGCAGCTTCGACTTCGCCTCCAGGGACGGCTCGAATGGCACCAGAAAATATCTCGACTGTGTAAGCGGTGGTGTTCAAGCTCAATGCGAACCAGGCGCAAAACCACGGCGACCGGAGAACAGGCCACAGGGCGCTTTCTCGAAGAACGGCGAACTGCGCCAGCCCATAGTAGACGATGAAGAGCTGGACCAGAAGCGGCGTGCCGCGGATGACGTAAGTGAACAGCCACACTGGTCTTGAAATCCAAAACGAATTGGAGGCGCGGGCGACCGCGAGCGGCACCGACAGTGCAAACCCAGTCAGCGTCACCAGCGCGAGAAGAGCCATCGTAATTTTGAGGCCAGACAGGAATGCCGGCAATGATTCCAGGACTATGGACCAAGTTATCATGTGGCACCCAATGTCTTGACGCCCCTCGAGAATCGGCGCTCAACGAGTTGGAAAATAACTACGGAAATCGTGGTGACGGATAAATAGATCAATCCGATCAGCGCATAGAAAGTGAACGGCTCTCTCGTGGCGGCGGACGCCAGATCGGCTCGGTGCACCATATCGTCTAGGCCGATGATCGACACCAGGGCGGTTGCCTTGAGCATCACCAACCAATTATTCGTCAATCCAGGTATCGCGTGCCGCATCATCTGGGGGAAGAGAATGAACCGCAGGACCTGCCTTCGGCGAAGGCCGCACGAAAAAGCCGCCTCGATCTGTCCCGCTGGAACGCTTAAAATAGCCCCGCGAAACGTCTCGGTCAGGTACGCGCCGAAAATGAAACCCAGGGTCGAAGTCCCGGCCAGAAAGGGATCGACATCCACGTAGCCCCAGCCGACCCGCTCACCGAACCTGTTGAGCATAATTTGCCCGCCATAGAACACGACAAGCATGACCAGGAGGTCCGGAAGCGCACGTACGACCGTCGTATAAGCTGTCGCGGCTCCCCTTGCCAAACCGCTGCCATAAACCTTCGCCACCGCCCCGACGAGGCCGAGAGCTGAGGCAACCACCAGGGACGCGAAAGCGACGGAGAGCGTGACCTTAAGCCCCGAGAGAATCATGGGCAGGTAACCGTAAAACAATATCTTGAACCCCCTTGAGCAGCTCCAGCGCCTTTTTTTGCCTGCGCTGGAGCCGAACGCACTTACTTCCTGGCGGACAGCGGCGTGACGTCGAAATCGAAATACTTCGCAGCGATCTGCTTGTAAGTGCCGTTCTTCATCACGTTTGTTAGCGCCTCGTCGACCTTGGCCCGCAAATTGTCGTCGGTCTTCCTAAGTGCTATTCCCACACCGCCGTCGGTTCCCTCATCGAGGAATAGAGTATCACCGACCTGTGAGAATCCTTTTCCTTCAGGTTTTTTCAGGAACGACTCGGCTGAGACGACAGACGAGCCGAATGCGATGTCTCCGCGACCTGCGGCAAGTTCGAGGTAGACCGCTGGTTCCTTGTCTACTGCCAGGACATTGCTGTCGGGGTAGTTCTTCGCCAGATATTCTGCCCGGGGCGAATTTCTGAGGACGATGATCGTCTTGCCCTTGAGGTCCTCAGGCTTCCACGACTTGAAAGCGCCGTCTTTCGCGATCCAGCGCGAGGGGACATCATAGTACGGTTTCGAGAAGTTGACCGCCTTTTTGCGTTTCTCGTTGATGCTCATGGAAGCGACAATCATATCGAACTTGCTCGCATTCAGGGCTGGAATCATGCCGTCCCATTCCTGCTGGACCATCGCGCACTTTGTCTTCATCTCCGTGCAGATCGCGTTGGCTATGTCGATGTCAAATCCGCTCAAGGTCCCATCGGGGCTGACTTGGGAGAATGGGGGGTAGTTGCCTTCAACTCCCACTCTGACCGTCGCCTCCTCGGCACGAAGATGCGTTGCAAATAGTGTTAATGCTATTACCCCAGCAATTTTCAGACGCATAATTTCCTCCTCAGCGTTAGTATGCTCCAAGGATGGCAACTTTTTTTCACGGTGTCAATTTATGAAAACAGATTCCCATAATCCAAAAGTCTGGTCAGCGGAGTCAGACCGCCAATTCTCGACTTCGAAGCTGGGAAAGAGAATCTCGCGATTACTCAGGGAGGGAACCGCGTCCCAGCGTCAACTCTCGGAGTTCACGCTCAGGGATCCTGTTTTTGTAGCAACCCGGGGCATTGAAGACCTCTCGCAAATCACAGGCGTCTCGACCTCGACAATAAGTAGATACGCCCGGGATCTGGGTGTTGCCAGTTTCGCCGAGTTTCGGGCCGCTGTCGGGAATATCATCGGCTCGCTCATCGCGCCTGTCAGCAAGCTCAACGAAACAATGAGCGATGACAGCTCGCGGAACGGGGCGGTTGAAAGAAGTCTCGCATCAGCAGCAGTTTTGGTTGCCCAACTTCAAGAGACCGAAACCGCGAACAGGCTGAAGGCGGCATCCAGAAAGATAGGGTCAGCCAATCGTGTGTACGTCGTCGGTTTTGGCTTGAGCGCCCACTTGGCGGCGATGTTGACGTTGGGTTTACAGCCCTATCGAGAGAATGTCGTCAATATTGCGCAGTACGGTGGTACCGAATCCGCTGCGGCGCGCCTGGCTTCGTCCACGACGGGAGATCTCGTCGTAGCGATCTCTTTCCCTCGTTACTCGAAAGACGCGGTTGAAATGGTCCGCTTCGCACGGGAGCGAGGTGCAGAGGTAATCGCTTTGACCGACTCCACTGCATCACCGATATCCGAATACGCGAATGAGTTGCTGCTCGCGCCCGCTCAGCATCCGGTGATTTCCAGCAGCAGCGTGCCAGGTCTGGTGTTGATCGAGGCCTTGGTTTCAGAGTTTTTGATTTCTGACCCAGAAAACCTCAAAAAAGCCGAAAGACTTGCAAGTGCCATAGCAACTTATCTCGCGGGCAGCGGCTGATCAGAACATACCAGCGACGTCAGCGACGCAGTGTTCTAGGTAACATCGCCAGCGGGGGCGGCAACAAGCGGAAGGTTGATGTTCCCGGGCTCGAGGGCGTGATCGCTACTGCGGCGTCTTCAATCCTTAGTCTCACCCGTATTTGCGACCCTCTTCTCTGAATTCGAAACCTGCTACCGGCCTATCGCAACGACCCAAGAGAAGCCATGCCGCCGCCTCAACTGAGAACGCTTTCGAAGGTCGCCGCGCAATTGCCAGCAGCCAAGGTTGTGCGCTAGCCTGCGGATTTGGCGGCGGATCCTGCCGCGGGAAGCGCGATCGATCCGTTGAACTATTTCAGCTCCTGAGCAACTGGGGTGTGGAGCTCGGAGCCCAGATGGTTAGAACACGGCGCCGTATCTGACCACGTGCCCCGCAGCTACCTTCGTCATCGCCCGTTAGACCAGGCCGCGCCTTGAGACGCACTGAATCCGAGGAAGTCGAAGGCGATAACCCCGCGCCCGGCGGCAAATAATAGCGGAGCGACGTCCCTATAGATACGGCTATTGTCCGGAAGCCATGGATCATCACGAACGCGGTGCCGCCGTCGGGATAGTCGCGCACGTAGATCCGACGTCCGTTGCGTTCGACATGTTTCTCGGCGAACCCGGTGTCGTCGTTCGCGTAGGCGTTTGTTCTCTTCTGTGTTGCATCCATTGGCGTCGGCAGAGCTGGAGCCGCAAGAGCTGCAAACGAGGCCATGAGAAGGTCGCGCCGGGTAGGGAAAGACCTTCGGTGTCCGGCATCTTCCTCTCCTCGCAGCACGGCGGGTCTGCTGGTAAACGGCTGGCCCACGTCCGGTTGACTTCTTCTGGAATGTCTCTATTTTTAGTTTTATCGATCTTTTGCTTGCCAAGCTTTGTCTACCGCGCGATTGGCACCGCGCTCTATTCGAACCTTCTCTTTCAGAAACAATCGTAACGTCGTCCGGGAAGCGCAGCCTCTGCAGTCCTGCACTCTATGCTTTGAAAGGGTTCATCATGACCATTGGCACAGCAAAATGGTCCAACTCCACGAAGGGCTTCTTTATCCAGCCCGATAACGGCGGCGCGGACGCGCTCGTTCACATCTCTGCCGTCGAACGCGCCGGAATGCGCGAAATCATAGAGGGTCAGAAGATTGGTTACGAGCTCGAGCGCGACATCAAGTCGGGGAAGATGTCGGCCTGCAACCTGCAGGTCGCCAATTGTGACCTGCCATCTCTTTGACCACGGATCTAGTGGCACTGGGACGGCACGATTATCTGAAAGGCCGGGCAGGTTGCCCGGCATTTTCCTATCCATCGCTTTGCAGACTAAGGGAATTTTCATGACTCAGACCTACAGCAAATCCCGGCAGCAGGCCGAAATTGCGTTTAGCCTTATCCAGTCCCAGTTCTGCGCGCACGGCCAAGGCGTCCAGGAACTGGAAACTGAAGAGCAAGCGCGCCAAGTCAAGACACAGCGTCTTCGAGACGCGCGGCTAGCGCGGGACGGGCAGGATTATGCTAGCCGTTGAACGACCACTACGCAGATTACTAGCAGCCGTTCCAGGGGCTGCTCAAAACTCTATTTCGACACTGTGGCCAGGCGTCGCTTGATTCCACAGGCTTGGTGCAACGGCCACCGACGTTGCTCCTCCCAAAAATGAACCCTTCGCAGCGTCACTGTGAAATTATCATTCGAATCGCCGACGTCACGTCCTGACGTTTGTATGGCTTGCCCATGAAAGGAACGTCGCGTGGAAGACTGGCACCGGGCAAATTGTTGCCAGATGTAATAATGATCTTGATTGGCGGCCAGCGATCCCGAACAAACGCGGCGAGCCGCAGCCCATCCATGCTGCCGGGCATGTCAATATCAGTGAAGATCACCTGGATGTCCGGGCGACCCTCGATAATCTCAATCGCTTCATCTGCGCTCGATGCCTCGAGCACGATGAAACCGTCGTCCTCAAGATCTGCGACGGTCGACAAACGCAAGAATGGCTCGTCTTCCACGACAAGCACGACTGGCTGAGAGTCAGGCACGTTTGCTCGCTTTTCTCTTTGGAGGAATGCTCTAGGGCCAAACCGCGAGGGAATGTACGTTGGCGTACAAACGCGCCATCGACTGCCTGGTTCCAGCAAGGAAATTTGCGACCGGAAAAGCGTGGCGACATTACTGTTAGACGCCAAGAGCGAAGAATGAGTGAAGGGAAAATGACCGAGGTCCTCAAACGCCTGGATTCTTCACACACAGAGGTTAGGAGAACGTCGCGATTCCCTTGGTCGCCACGGACGCCGAGAAACGCTTTCGACCGCCGTGCCTGCATCGCCCGGAACGGATCACGGTTCTCAGCGACAGGAAACTCCTGTAGGCTAAGTGGGCCGGACGCGCGGTGAGAGCAACGAAATACTGCCGCCAACGTTTTGCCTGTTGGTATCAAGGTAACGTCGTCGCTGCTGCTGCCGCCTGCGATAGTTATCAGCTTCTCTCGATCCCGCACGTGGATGTTTCGGCGTGTGGACCGAATGGCCCGTATACCTTCCAGGACGTGAAGCTGTTCGGTAACACCCGAACGCCGAACTCCCAGCATCAGCGCTAGGAACTCGTGGGTCACACCGAGATTGTCGCCATCGAGGCGATCATGGCACATCAAAAGCCATCGAGCCATCGTTCCTGCATGTTGTATCGGGCGTTGGCCAAGGCCGAATGAGCGAGCTGGACGACGGAGGTATGAAAATAACAAAGAAAAACGGCCCGGGCTCCTCATCCTCAGTGACTGCTTTCATGAATAGCGATGCTGGGACGCGGATGCCACTGCCAGCCATTTGCATGAAGGTCCGCCCGGGCGCTCCCTCTATGGCGAGCATCAGATGCATACCGGACGCGCCTTGCCGGCCGATATGCCCCACTTCGATAGCTTCGTCGTTGGAACTGGTGGCGACCATGGACCCAAGGCCGCTCTCCAGAAAATAGATGTAGTCGGGAGGGACACTATCCTCGACGAGAACATGTTTGGTGGCAGATCGACGCGCTCCATGCCGTGAGCGAGCCGGCCGAAGGTTTGCGCACTGATCGTCCGCAGAAGAGTGTTGCCGACATTCGATTGGTCGAGGCGTACCATTACTTGCTCCATGCCGGAGCTTGGGTGTTACCAAACGCCTATGAATAGAAGTCTAACCGTACGGCGTGGTCAAATGTTCCGCCAGTGCCACAGCAGGTTCGTACGATTTCGGTGTTACCGTGCGCAGGCATTGTTCTAGTTTTTCTTAACTTGCGACCCACATCTCTTTGCCGTTTCGCCCAGCCACAGCTTTTTACGCAATCGATCTGATAAGGCGGGGCTTTAACGCAACGGCCGCCAGGAAGTACGGGAGGAATTAGGCGTTCCGAAACACGACTCCCGCTTGAAGGGCTGCGGCGAGAAATGCGGCTTGCGCTTCTCCCTGGCTGACCGCCCCTCTAAGCGCGCCGGCGCAAGCCTCCATCGCCGAGATAAAGGTGGTGCCGGTGGTAACTGGCCAGTTCTTGAGAAGCAGCTCAAGAGCTTGCTCTGCAGACGACACGGTGTGGAATGACCGGTTGCGCTCTACAATTACGATGACCCATTCAAGTGTTGACATAGGCGTGGCCGGCCAAATTCGCGGATTAGTGGATTACACGATTAGCCCGCGCACAATGTGAGTGAGAAACATTGGTCACCCGCGCGATCCTTCCTCGAATCCCGCTTGTCAGTCTACATGGGCAGTTGGAGAAGCAAGGCCGTTCCCCGACTTTTCTACGGCAATGGCAGTCCCTGAATAGAGGCGCGCGTCCGCTCGAAGCTCGGTGGAGACATTGCAGAAATCGTCGGGCCGAAGACCCTTTTCAGTTCCCTGGTTAGGTCGTCGGCGGAAGTCATCCCGCCTTGAAAACGTTGTATGAGAAGCTTCGCCGCAAGGTCGTATCGCTCAGGATGCGCAACACTTTTGGCAGAATTGTATCCAGCTTCCTCCAAGACGCCTTGCAGCATCGTCAGGTCCCTGGAATGTAAGACGTAGCCGAGTGGGGAAGACACTGAGGTCCTCCTTCTAATTGGGGCGAGGGCCCAAGCCCTGGTCAGAAGCGCCCTTAACAATGGCTGCTGATGAAATCATCATGCCCGAGAGTGGCTCGGGATGCAAAGAATTAATGCAATTTTTTGTTTTTATCAGCCTTTGCAGTAAAACCAAAAATTGAGATTGTATTTCCACGGGGCTTCGGCAGCGTGCTCGGCTTCACGGGGCATCGCTCAATGCCGATCGACATGGCCAGTACGTCCACCACTCTTACAGAGAGGCATGGTAGCTATCCTCTTGCAGTCCATCCCGCAGGTTCGGCACGTACGGGCAGAATTGCGCAGGCTGTCCATCAGCAAATTATCGGCAAGCGCGGGAGTTTGGTTACGCTTTGTGGGTCGCTTCGGAACTGCAAGCGGAACTAAGGTACCGCACCATTTCATTAGTGGCGGCGGCAGAATATGGATCGACAGTCTGAATACGGTCAACGGCCACTGTCATTGCCCAGCGGCCTTCATCACTATCGATATCCACTCGACGTGTTGAGCACCACTCTTGAACCGCGTCCAGAACAATCTTCATCTGAAGTTCATCGAGAGAGGAAGATAAAGACTTCGTCATGTCCGTGCTCTCCTGGGCGGCAAGAGCACAGTCATCTCTCAAGCGGTCCCGCCAGTGTCTATGGGCCGACCCGGGATACATAGGGTGTTAGAAATAAAAGGAAACGCGAAGGGTTTGACCGCCCCGCCTTCTAAGTTAATTCTTCTTTTTGCCTTATTTAATCGCGGGATGGTAAAATCGTGGCGTCCCAGACGCCTCCTCGCCGACGAAACGCGCTTCGCAGTCGAGAGGCGCCCAGCCGCGCGACCGGGCGCATGTGAAAGGGGAGGGTGGGCGCCCGTTGGGAAGTGCAGGGACCGGGGCAGGGCCCGGTTTTGAAATCCAGATGATGCGCGGTACACCGTCTTATCATGGTTCCCAGGATGCCGCCCAGTAGCACGCCGGCGACCGACAAGATGTAAAATACGATTAACATCAGCGCATCACGCTATGTCAAAGTTAATTGCGGCCGTTCTTAATCCTCCATAGGGTTTATCCATCGGTCGGCATCTCCTGGCTACGATCGACTGGAAGCACACGAGTTGCTTTCGCCCCTCTAAGTTGGAGGGCGATGAGTGTCGGAAATGCTCCGTACAATTTCGTTCGATGATCTTTCTCCGGTATTCGACGCGTTCTCCGAGTGGTGCAAGGAGACTAAGGTTGATCCGAACAGTCTCGTCGGCAGCGTTGCTGCGTCCAGACTATTGGACCTTTTTCTCAAGGGCCATAAGACATCGAGAGATCTTTTGGCCGCCCTAGGGCCACTCCGCCCGCCGTCAACAAAGCCTGATCAGTAGATCTCCAGGAAAGCTCCTGGCCAGAATCAGGATCTCAACACATTGCAAGCGGCTTCGTTATCAGCTCTCGCAAATCGACAGGTTTCTGAAGTCGATCCGCCGATCTGTACCGGAGAGGTCATAGCCGGTTGTAAAAATGAACGGTATGTTCCTTTTCGCCAGGATGTCAGCCATCGTGAAATCCAACTCGCTATGAACATTGACATTACGAAGTGCTGCGTCGACATGTTCTTTTTCCACCAGTTCTGTTGCTATCTCCCGATGTGCAACGGGGTCCCAACACAGTCGCACCGCGCGTGGCTAAGGCCAGTTCGATGTCCCATTGCGATGAAATATTCGTCTTCGACGACTGCTGTCGTCGCTTCATGCTAATATTGTCTTTCGGAGATAGGCAGGTGGATCGCGCAACGAAGGCCGTTCTCCCCGAGAACGAAGCTCGTCTTTGCCCGGAGCTGGTAGGGCAACGTCTTTTCAATCAACTCGCGTCCATAGCCGGCATATCCGTGCGAAGCGTATTCAGCAGGCATCCAATCTGACTCGTTCCAATTGACCTTGAGCCATGGTTTGCTGTTCCAGCCCGGCTGGACGCGCCACTGATAGATAGCGACGCACCGGACTGGCCAAGCGCGCCGTACTTGATGGCACTTGTTTCCAGTTCGTGCAGCACAAGTGCGAGCGTCCGTACCGTCGAGGATCAACGTTGAATGGGCCATCGATTGTCCCGCGGCTCATGTCGAAGAACCACCCCGGAGCCGAGCTCTATATCGATCGCCGCGTGGGTAGGCAACCGTCAATCCGTCGCCCAGGGCAGCCAGCCCAAGGCCGGCAAAACTCACGGGAAGCAATGCCATGTTTCCTCTCCATGAGATTTGCCGCCAGGAAAACGATTGGCAAAACATTGCAGCAAAGGGAGCCTATTTGCTCGGTGGGGGCTTATCGTCGGTGCGGTCGCAGCCAATCAAAGAATGGTGAGGAAAGCTGGCGGGCAGGCGGCATTTGACGCCGTGAAGTCGATGGCAACGGGTCGTCCGCCGGCCCGATGACTTCGGCTGGCGAGGTGGCGCATTTGATCGCAGTTTTGGTCATGGTTGGCGATCGGGCAGCCCACCGCCCGCGCAGTAGATGAGAAGCGGTCAACTACTCTGTCTTTGCAGCAGGGTGAAGCGCGTATCAATCACATATGATTTGGGGCGTACGGTGCCGTTCATCCTTTCCAGGATAAGCCTGGCAGCTTCAGTGCCGATCAGGTCCCCAGGTGGCCTGATCGTCGTCAGTGCCGGGTTACATGCCGAACTGAAACTCAGGTCCCCGAAGCCAATGACGGAAAGCCGCTCGGGAATCGCAATGCCGATGCGCTGGCATTCGAATATGACACCAAGCGCAATATGGTCGTTCGAGCAGGCTATGGCATCCGCATCAGGATATCGCTTGATTGCTTCAGCAAGCAGCATTGCTCCAATGGCGGCACTGGCGGGCGCCGGGTGCTCTACTATCTCGGCGCTGACACCCTCTGCCTCGCGGGCGGCCTGGATAAAGCCGTCTGCGCGAAATGCGGCCCTGCGGTCTTCCTGGAGACGGGCGCCGATATAGATCAATCGCTTTCGCCCGCGCTGGACAAGGTGCGTCGCTGCAGTACTTCCAACCTGTTCATGATAGAAGCCGACGGCCATGTCGATCGGCTCGCCGCCAAGTTCCCACAGCTCGACAACAGGCACGTTGCTATCCCTCAACAGCCGGCGTGTCGTGGCGGTGTGCGAGAGACCGGTGAGGACAATCGCTGCAGGCTTCCACGACAGCGCCATCTTGACGAGGTTTTCCTCCTCGCGCTCGCTGTATTCGGAGTGGCCAAGCATGACCTGCAGGCGTTCCTTGCCAAGCTCGGTCTGCATGCTTGCAACCGTTTCAGCAAAGAATGCGTTGCGCACCGACGGCACGATCACGCTCACGGCGCGCGACGATGCTGCGGCAAGCCCGCCTGCCATGAGGTTGGGGACATATTTCAGCGCATCGATCGCCTCTGCGATGGCTCTGCTTGCGGCAGCCGAGACCGCATCAGGCTTGCGTAGATAAAGCGAGACTGTCGACGGCGACACGTCGGCCCTTTCGGCGACGTCCATCATCGTGACGCTTTGCATCTTGCGGCGTTGCCGCTTCATAGCTTCCATCGACTGCCTCTCGCAAAATCATAGCGCTGCAAATTAAAATTATTGTATGCCGGAACGGTGATGCTTGCAACATGCGCAAGGTGACTAAATGAGTAAACGTATGTTTATACAGTAGGTTAAGGCACTTAGTAGGGCGGCTCTATTCACGGGATTCGTTGCGTGAGGTCTGGCCGCGCTGCTCCCCTCTTGATCTTCGTGAATCGTAGCGCTATGATTCCTCCATCTTTTTGAGACAGCGATGCGCTCAATTGACATCGCGTTAGGGAGGAAATCTTGGCCTCGGTAAGTTTACGCAAGCTCGACAAGAGCTACGGCGCGCTGCGCATCGTCAAAGGTATCGACCTGGAAATCCAGGACGGCGAGTTTGTCGTTTTTGTCGGCCCGTCGGGATGCGGGAAGTCGACGACACTCAGAATGGTTGCGGGTCTTGAAGCGATCACCGGCGGTGAGGTTCGAATTGGCGACCGGGTCGTCAACAAACTGGCTCCACGCGAGCGCGATATCGCGATGGTGTTTCAGGACTATGCGCTCTATCCCCACAAGACCGTCCGCGAAAATATGGGCTTCAGCCTCAAGGTCCGCGGCATGAGCAAGGCAGAGATCGACAAGCGGATCGGTCAGGCGGCCGAGATGCTCGGAATTGGTCATTTGCTCGACCGTCGCCCAGGGCAATTGTCGGGCGGCCAGCGCCAGCGCGTCGCCATGGGCCGCGCAATCGTCCGCCGTCCGCAGGTCTTCCTGTTCGATGAACCGCTCTCCAACCTCGACGCAAAGCTGCGCGGACAGGTGCGCACCGAGATCAAGCGGCTGCACCAGACCATTGGCACAACGATCATCTACGTCACCCATGATCAGGTCGAGGCCATGACGCTTGCCGATCGCATCGTCATTCTCAGGGGCGGCGATATCGAGCAGGTGGGCACCCCGGACGAGGTCTATAACCGTCCGGCAAGCGTCTTTGTTGGAGGCTTTGTTGGCTCTCCGGCGATGAACTTCACCAAGGCAAAGGCGCAGGGCTCCAGCCTGCATCTGCCAAATGGCGACCAGCTTCCGCTCTCGGCCATACCAGGCAATGGACTGTCCGCCGTCGACGGCCGCGAGTTTGTCGTCGGTATCCGACCCGAGCATTTCATCAAATCCCAGTCTGGTGGTTCGAGCCTGAACTGTCGTGTTCAGGTCGTCGAGCCGCTCGGGTCCGATACGCTCGTTCACTTCTCCATGGGGGACGCCACCTTGACGGCGCGAATGCCGCCTGAGGTTCGTCCAACCGTCGGCGAGACCCTGACGGTCGGCATTGATCCAACGAAAATCCACCTTTTCGACGCCGCCAGCGAGCGCGCCATTCACTGACGTCCAGGCGTTTGCGCGCCTGGTCCTTACGAACTTCAATGGGAGGAAAACATGAACCGCAATATCAGAGCTGCCGCTCTCGCCTGCGCCACGATCTTTAGTTTCGCGGCACCAGCTCTCGCCGATACGGAGCTGAAAATCTACATTTCGAGCCAGCACCAGCCGAACGTCTGGCGCAAGGCGCTCGATCAGTACGAAGCCAAGACGCCGGGCGTCAAGGTGACGATCGAGACCGGCGGCAACACGTCGGAAGCGCAGGCGCAATATCTCAACACGGTGATGTCGGCCAAGGATTCGTCCCTGGATGTGCTCATCCTTGACGTCATCCGTCCTGCCCAGTTTGCCGCCGCTGGCTGGACCGTCGACGTCGAAGGCAAGGATCTTTCCACCTACCTGCCGGCCTATGCCGAAGCCAATACCGTTGGTGGCAAGACCGTTGCCCTGCCGGCCTTTGCCGACGCCCAGTTCCTCTACTATCGCAAGGATCTGCTCGATAAATACGGCATCCAACCGCCGAAGAGCTGGGAGGAGTTGAAGACCGCCGCAAAGACCATCACCGACGGCGAGAAAAACCCCGATCTCCAGGGGCTGTCGTTCCAAGGAAAAGCCATTGAGGGCGCCGTGTGCACCTTCCTGCTGCCGTACTGGAGCCAGGGCAAGGCGCTGACGAACAACGGTCGCCTGTCCTTTGATCATGATGCGGCCGTCAAGTCGCTCGCACTGTGGAAGAGCTTTGCCGATGACGGTGTTGCCAAGAAGAACATCGCTGAAGTGGCAACTGACGACACGCGCAAGGAATTCCAGGCCGGCAACGTGGTCTTCGCAGTAAACTGGTCCTATGCCTGGGCACAGTCACAGGGACCGGAGTCGGCTGTTGCGGGCAAGGTTGGTGTCGCCCGCCTGCCGGCGATGACGGGTGGTGAATCCGCGACCTGCCTCGGTGGCTGGGAGTGGGGCGTTTCAGCCTTCTCCGCTCATCAGGATGAAGCCAAGAAGCTCGTTGCCTACCTTTCGAGCCCCGAGGTTTCGAAATTCATGGCCATCAACGCATCGCTGCTGCCGACCTACGCCGATCTCTACAAGGATGGCGATGTAACCAAGGCCGCTCCCTGGTTCGCCGATGCGCTCCACGTTGTCCAAACCGCCAAGCCGCGCCCGGTCACCCCTCGCTATAACGAGGTGAGCGAAACGATCCGCACCACCGTCAACGCGGTTCTTGCCGGCGTCTCGACACCGGAAGAGGGCGCAAGCCAGATCGAGTCGCGGCTGAAGCGCATCCTTCGCTGATTAATCGAAGGGCGGCCTCTGGTCGCCCTTCAAAAAACCACCCAATGGACCGGAACACCTGTCATGGCGACCACAACCTCCCTCAAGATCAGCGCCGATGTCGAGCCGCGCCAGGCTGCATGGGTGCGGTGGCTGGATCTCAGTGACAGATCGCTGGCCATTCTCCTGCTTGCACCGGCAGCGCTCCTGCTTGCGCTGATCATCGTTTATCCCGTCTGTCGGCTGGCCTATACGAGCTTCTTCAGCCTGTCGCTTACATCGGGCCTGCCGGCCGAGTTCGCCGGCCTCGAAAACTACCGTCTGATGATCGACGATCCGGTCTTCTGGGAAACCACCTGGAATACCGTGCTCATTACCCTGATCACCGTCCCAGGCGCCCTTATTGTTGGCCTCTGGCTCGCGTTGATGGCAAACCTGCCGTTTCGCTCCCAGTGGCCCGTCCGCCTGTCGCTCTTGGTCCCCTGGGCGCTTCCCCTGTCCTTTGCGGGCCTGATCTTCGCGTGGTTCTTCCATTCAGAATACGGCGTTGTCAATGATGTTCTAAACCGCGTCGGCCTGCCTGGTGTCATCTGGTTCAACTCGCCGAACTGGGCATTTGCTGCAATCTGTCTGACAATCATCTGGAAGACCTCGTCCTTCATGGCACTGATCATCCTGGCGGGCCTACAGACCATTCCGCGTTCACTGTACGAGGCAGCCGATGTCGACGGCGCTGGACGGCTGCGCCAATTCTTCGAGATCACGTTGCCGCTGCTTAAGCCCTCGATCGTCGTCGCCCTGATTTTCCGGACGATCACGTCGCTGCAAACCTTTGATATCCCCTACATGATGACGGGTGGTGGTCCCGGCACATCGACGGCGACACTTGCCATGTATATCCACCAGAACACCGTCTCCTTCCTCGATCTCGGTTACGGCTCTGCGCTTGCCGTCGTGATGTTCGCGCTTTCCATGTGCGTCACCGCCGTCTACCTGCGCATGATCCGCACCAAGGAGTAGCGCAATGACCACCACCACTGCATCGGGTCCCGGTAGCTTTCTTTCCGGCAAGCCGCTTCGCGCAATCGCCGCCATCATCCTGCTCGTCAACGGCATGTTTCCAGCGCTCTGGATCCTGTTCACGTCGCTGAAGACGGAAGGCGAGCTGACGGCCAAGCCGATCACCTGGTTTCCGTACGCGCCGACGCTGCAGAACTACATGCAGGCCTTCTCCGACCAGCCGCTTCACCTGTTTCTGTTCAACAGTTTCATGGTGGCGCTCCTGTCGACCGTGCTGACACTGCTGGTCTCGGTGCTTGCGGCATACGCCCTTGCACGCCTGAACCTGAAGCATCGCGGTCTCATTCTCGCTGCCATCATCGCTGTCTCGACATTCCCGCTGGTAACGTTGCTTGTTCCTCTGTTCGAAATCATGAGGACACTGAACCTCCTTAACACCTGGACTGCCCTGGTGTTGCCCTACACGGTGCTGAGCCTGCCGGTGTGCACGCTTATGCTGGTTTCGTTTTTCGAGGGGATTCCGCGCGATCTTGAGAGCGCTGCGATGATTGATGGCTGCACGCGGCTTGGCGCGCTCTTCAAGATCGTGGTGCCGCTGTGCGCACCTGGCGTCTTTACCGCCGGCATCCTCGCCTTCGTCAACGCCTGGGACGAATTCCTTCTCGCCCTCTCGTTCAATTCAAATCCGCAACTTCGGACGCTTCCCGTCGGCATCCAGCTCTATCAGGGCGAGTTTGCGTTCCCGTGGCCGGTGATATCGGCGGCACTCGTAGTCGGCATCGTGCCGGTTGCGGTCCTGATCGTCATCTTCCAGGAGCGCGTGGTGTCCGGTCTGACAGCGGGTGGTATCAAGGGATGACCGGCGTGAAAGCAAAACGTGATCTTGCCGACCTGCGCAGCCAGCGCTGGTTTGCCTCCGACGACATGCGCGGTTTCGCGCATCGCCAGCGCACCCAGCAGATGGGCATGCGCCGCGATGAGTTCCTGGGCCGACCGGTCATCGGGATCATCAACACCTGGAGCGAAATGAGTCCATGCCACGCCCACCTGCGTGACCGCGCCGAGGCGGTCAAGCGTGGCGTGTGGCAGGCCGGTGGCTACCCGGTCGAGATGCCGGCCCTTTCTGTCGGTGAGGTCATGGTCAAGCCGACCACCATGCTCTATCGCAACTTCCTGGCGATGGAATGCGAGGAACTGCTCAGATCACATCCGATCGACGGTGCTGTCCTGCTTGGTGGCTGCGACAAATCCACGCCGGCGCTTCTGATGGGCGCGATCTCGATGGATATTCCGGTCATCTTCTGTCCAGCCGGCCCGATGTCGAATGGACAATGGCGCGGAACGAAGACCGGCGCCGGTACCCACACGAAGAAATACTGGGACGAGTTGCGGGCTGGAAATATTACCCAGTCGGACTGGGTTGACCTCGAAAGCCGCATGACCCGCACGGCGGGCACCTGCAACACCATTGGAACGGCCTCGACCATGACCTCGATCGTCGACGCCATGGGGCTGACGCTACCTGGCGCCTCCTCGATCCCGGCAGTCGATTCTGGACATCCGCGCATGGCATCTGCCTGCGGCGTGCGCATCGTCGAAATGGTCTGGGAGGATTTGAAGCCTTCAAGCATCCTCAATCGCGCAAGCTTCCTGAATGGGCTCGTCGCTTATATGGCGCTTGGCGGCTCGACAAATGCCGCCGTCCACCTGATCGCCATGGCCAGGCGCGCCGGCATTGCACTCACGCTTGACGATATGGCGGCCATGGCGGCAAAGGTTCCGGTCGCGGCCAATGTCTTCCCGTCGGGCGAGTTCCTGATGGAGGATTTCTATTTTGCGGGCGGATTGCGGGCCCTCCTGAAGAAGTTTTCACACCGGCTGGATCTTGACTGCCTGACCGTGAACGGACGCACGCTCGGTGACAACATCGCGGACGCCGAGTGCTGGAACGACGACGTCATCCGCGGCGAAGATAATCCTGTCGTGCCGCTGTCGCGCGGCAAGACGCTCGAGGTGTTGCGCGGCAACCTGGCTCCGAATGGCGCTGTCATGAAATCGTCGGCCGCCAATCCGAAGTTCTTGAAGCATGTCGGCCCGGCAATCGTCTTCGACAATCCTGCCGTCATGAACAAGACCCTCGATGATCCCGATCTCGACATCAACGAGGATACCGTTATCGTCCTTCGCAACGCCGGTCCTGTCGGCGCGCCCGGCATGCCGGAGTGGGGTAATCTGCCGATCCCGAAGAAACTCCTCAAGCAGGGGGTGCGCGACATGGTGCGCATTTGCGACGGGCGGATGAGCGGTACCCATTACGGCACCTGCATTCTTCACGTCTCTCCAGAGGCAGCGATCGGTGGCCCGCTTGCTCTCTTGAAGACCGGTGACCTGGTTGAGCTCGACGTTGCGGCAGGCTCCATGAACATGAGGGTCGACGAGGCGGAACTCGAACAGCGCCGTCGCGAGTGGAAGCCCGCAGCCCCCGTCTACCATCGCTCCTTTGCTGCTCTCTACCAGCAGCATGTCAGCCAGGCAGATCAAGGGTGCGATTTCGATTTCCTGAGCGGTACGGCCGTCGTGCCGGATCCCGTCATTTTCTAAGGATACAAGCATGAGCCTCACCAACAATTTCAAGAGCTGGATCAAAGCTGGCGAACGCACCCCGCTTGGGACATGGCTGATGGCCGCAGCTCCGTCGACGGCGGAGGCGCTTGGC
Organism: Rhizobium sp. BK661; assembly: GCF_024808825.1. Lineage (NCBI taxonomy): Bacteria > Pseudomonadati > Pseudomonadota > Alphaproteobacteria > Hyphomicrobiales > Rhizobiaceae > Rhizobium > Rhizobium sp. BK661. The sequence continues at coordinate 34,370 of NZ_JANTYT010000010.1, forward strand.
TACGTCGGCTTCGACTTCCTCGTGGTCGACATGGAGCATGTGCCAATCGAAGTCTCCGACCTTGCCCAGATTCTAAGAGCCGTAGGCTGCACGCCGGCCGAACCGGTTGTTCGCCTCGCCTGGAACGATCAGGTGCTGGTCAAGCGCGTCCTTGATGCCGGCGCACGTACCGTCATGCTGCCGTTCGTCCAGACCGCCGACGAGGCGAAGGCGGCTGCTTCTTACACGCGCTATCCGCCGCTAGGTGTTCGCGGTGTCGCTGCCGTTCACCGCGGCTCGAAGTTCGGGACGATCCCCGACTACCTGAAGTGGGCCAATGACCAGATCTGCACGATCGTTCAGCTCGAAACGCCCGAAGCAATCGAGCGACTGCCGGAGATCGCCGCCGTCGAAGGTATCGATGGCGTCTTCGTCGGCCCCGGCGACCTGTCGGCGGCCATGGGACACATTGGCAACATCGCACACCCCGAGGTTCAGACGCTGATCGAGAAAGCAGCCAAAGTTGCACGTTCCGCCGGCAAGCCGATCGGCATCGTCGGTCCCAATCCCGAGATGGTTCAAAGGTTTATCGGGTATGGCTACAGCTTTGCGGCAATGGCGTCCGACGTTGCCATGATGACCGGCCGCGCCAACGAATGGCTGGGTGTCCTGAACGGTAGTGCTGCCAAGCCGGCATTGCCGGCAGCTGCCTATTGAGGTGGCGAAGGTGAGCACCGGCTTCATACCCGTTCTCGAAGCGAACACCCTTCTTGGCGAGTGCCCTCTATGGTCATCTGCCGAACAGGTGCTTTACTTCGTCGATATCAAAGCCTGCCGGATCCACCGCTTCGATCCATTGTCGCGGCACCTGACGGCCATGGAACTGCCTGAAGAGGTCGGATGCATCGGGCTTGCAAAGGGTGGCGGGTTCATTGCAGGTCTCCGATCCGGCTTGTGGCTGCTTGACGAAAAGGGCGCGCTTCTGCGCAAACTCGCCGACAATCCCGAGGACCAGTCGATCAGTCGCTTCAACGACGGCATGGTCGATCCGGCCGGGCGCTTTGTCGCCGGCACCGTCGATGAGACGCGGCAGCGGGGGATCGCCAGCCTCTATAGGTTCGATCGCGACGGGCTTGCCGAGCTTGCTTCCGGCCTACTGACATCGAACGGCGTTGCATTCTCGCCGGGTGCAAAGCGGCTCTATCACGCCGACACGCTTCGCTACACGCTTTACACCTTCGATTATGACCCGACACGCGGCTCGGTCAGCAATCGGCAGGTCTTCGCCCGGTTCGGGAGCGGAGCCGACAAGGGGCGGCCAGATGGTGGTGCAGTCGACGTGGAAGGCTGCTACTGGACGGCGCTTTTCGAGGGCGGACGCGTCCAGCGCTACGATCAAAGCGGCAAGCTGTTGGCGGAATATCCGGTTCCGGCCCTGTGCCCGACCATGGTGACCTTCGGCGGCCCGGATATGAAAACGCTCTATTGCACCAGCGCGCGGGTCGGGCGGTCTGATGCCGAGCTTGCCAGATACCCGTTGTCGGGCGCGTTGTTCTCCATGCGCACCGACGTCGCCGGTCTTCCAAAAAACCTGTTTGATCCCGAAGTGTGAGATCCACTCATGTCGTCGCCTTACGATTCCGTCCGCTACGCCTCGCTCTATGGCCGCAATGTGCTGATCACCGGCGGTGCGTCGGGCATCGGCGAAGAAATGGTGAAAGCCTTTGCCGAACAGGGCGGGAGAGTGTCGTTCATCGACATCGATGCCGAGACCGGTGCGCGCACGGCCGCAGCGACTGGGACAGACTTCCTGAGCTGCGATATAACAAATATCGATCGGCTGCGGAGCGCGATCAGCGCCGTCGAAGACAAGCATGGCGCCATCGACGTGCTGATCAACAACGCCGGCAAGGACGATCGTCACCCGATCGGTGAGGTCGAGCCCGACTACTGGCGTCGTGCACTGGCGCTCAATCTTGATCATCAATTCTTTGCGACACAGGCAGCAAGCCGCCGCATGGCCGAGCAGGCTCGCGGCTCGGTGATCATGCTGGGGTCGATTTCATGGATGCGCGGCCGCCCGGGGATGGTCGGCTATACGACGGCGAAGGCGGCCATCAATGGCATGACCAGAACATTGGCGCGCGAGCTTGGGCCATCCGGAATTCGCGTCAACTGCATCGTGCCTGGTGCGATCGTCACCGAGCGGCAGCTGAAGCTCTGGACCTCGCCTGAACAGAACCAACAGTTCATCGATCAGCAGGCGCTGAAATTCCGGCTCGACGCGACCCACGTCGCCCGCATGGCACTCTTCCTTGGTTCCGACGAGAGCGACGGCTGCACTGGCGCGAACTTTGTCGTCGACGCTGGCCTCACACAAAACTGAGCATGACGGACATGATACTCGAAACAACACCCAACGGTTTCACCATTTCGCTGAACGGCCGCGCAATACTGCGCCACAGTGCATCGATGCCGGCGATCTATGTCGGCCATGGCGATGAGCGCATGGACATGTATCGCGGCAACTTCGAGATCGAAGATTACGTGATCGAACGCAGTGCACTTCGTTACGCGGTGGTCGACGGTGATGCAGTCACGTTGTGCGAGCGCGAAGGCCAGCCCGCCCGCCTGGTGCTCAGGCTGACGGACAATGCACTGGAGTTATCGTCGGAGGATCCTTCGATCAACCGCTTCTGGATGCGCGTCGTTGCCGATCATGACGAGCATGTCTGGGGCGGTGGCGAGCAGATGTCCTATTTCGACATGCGCGGGCGCCGCTTCCCGCTCTGGACATCCGAACCGGGTGTCGGCCGCGACAAGATGAGCGAAATCACCTTCAAGTCGAACGTCGAGGGCAAGGCAGGTGGAGACTATTACAACACCAACTACCCGCAGCCGACCTTCATCTCCTCCAACCGATATGCGCTTCACGTCGAGACGAGCGCCTATTCAGTGTTCGACTTCCGGCGCAAGACATTTCATGAGATCGAGGCCTGGGCGGTCCCCGAGCGCATCGAGCTATACGCAGCAGCGACCTTCGTCGCACTCGTGGAAACTCTCTCCGCACGCTTTGGTAGGCAGCCGCAGCTACCGGAATGGATCTACAACGGTGCGATCATCGGCCTCAAGGACGGGACGAATTCATTTACCCGCCTGGAGAAGATGAAGGAAGCGGGCGTCAAGGTTTCCGGTCTCTGGTGCGAAGACTGGGTTGGCCTTCGTCATACCTCCTTCGGCGCCCGACTGTTCTGGGACTGGCAGGCAAACGAGGAACGTTACCCAGGTCTTCGTCAGCGCATTGCACAGCTCCACGACGAGGGCGTTCGCTTCCTGGGCTACGTCAATCCCTATCTCTGCGTTGACGGGCCGCTGTTTGAGGAAGCCGACCAAGCCGGTTACTTCGCAAAGGACCAATTTGGCCGCACCGCGCTTGTCGACTTCGGCGAATTTGACTGCGGCGTCGTCGACTTCACCAACTCGGAGGCGGCCGACTGGTTTGCCGACGAGGTCATCGGCGGCAAGATGCTGGATTACGGTCTGTCCGGATGGATGGCAGACTTCGGCGAATACCTGCCGATCGACGTCGAGCTGGCCAATGGCATCGACGCGAAGATCATGCACAATCAATGGCCGACGCTCTGGGCCGAGGTGAATGCCAAGGCGGTTGCAAGCCGTGGCAAAACCGGCGAGGCGCTGTTCTTCATGCGTGCCGGCTTTACCGGCGTACAGAAGCACTGCCCGCTTTTGTGGGGCGGTGACCAGTCTGTCGATTTTTCTCGACACGATGGCCTGGTAACCGTCATCTGCGCGGCCCTTTCTGCCGGTCTCCTGGGGAATGCCTATCACCACTCCGACATCGGTGGATATACCAGCCTCTTTGGTAACGTCCGCACTCCCGAGCTGCTGATGCGCTGGGCTGAAATGGCAGCCTTCACGCCCGTCATGCGCAGCCATGAAGGCAACCGCCCTCGCGACAACGTCCAGATCGATCAGGATCCGGCCGTCCTTGCGCACTTCGCCCGCATGACCGGCGTCTATGTCCACATGGCGCCCTACCTGAAATCGCTGTCGCAGGTAGCCTCGGACAAGGGGCTGCCAGTACAGCGGCCGCTGTTTCTGCACTATGAACACGACCGCAAGACCTACGGGATCCAGGACAGCTACCTCTACGGCTCCGACATGCTTGTCGCACCGGTTTGGCAGGCCGCTCAAAACGAGCGCACCGTGTACCTCCCTGAGGGTTCGAATTGGACGCACGCCTGGAGTGGCGAGCAATATCGTGGTGGCAACGAGATCACGGTTGCCTCGCCGCTTGGTGAGCCACCGGTCTTTTATCGCTCGGACTCGCCATTTGCCGACCATTTCGCAGAGCTACGGGCGCTCTAGGGATGGATCTTCACGGGTTGGCCATTCTGCTGCTTCTTTCAGCGGTCGCTGCTTATCTGCAGACGCTGACCGGATTTGCATTCGGCCTCATCATGATGGGTGGTGTGGGGCTCACCGGCGTTATCGCCGTACCCGACGCCGCCGTCCTCGTCAGCTGTCTCACATTCGTCAATGCCGTGCAGGTTCTTGTGAGAGGCTGGCGCGACATTGCCGCGCGTGGATTCGTGCCGATCATTGTCGCCAGCATTCTCTTGCTTTTTGTCGGCTACTGGCTTCTCGGCTTGATGGCGGCTCACTCGATCGATTGGCTGAAGATCGTGCTCGGTCTGGTGATCGTGGTCTCGAGCATACAATTGGCAATGAAACCCCAGCCGCTTGACCGACTTTCTTCCACCGGATCCTTTGCATTCTTCGGTGCCATTGCGGGATTGATGGGAGGGCTGTTTTCAACAGCCGGACCGCCGCTCGTCTATCACCTCTATCGTCAGCCGTTGCCACAGCCGACGATCCGCGAGACCCTTGTTGCCGTCTTTGCCATCAATGCCGTCATTCGACTTGCCGTCGTCGCCTTGGCCGGAGACATGCCGCGGGCCGGCTTCTGGTGGGGGCTGCTCGCAATACCCGTGGTCATCCTGTTTACCTTCGCTGCAAAGCGTTGGCCGCCGCCGATTTCCAACCTGTCACTTCGCAGGATGGCCTTCGGTCTGCTTTTCCTGTCGGGCCTGTCGCTCGCCTTACCCGCTCTCTTCAAGATCATCGGAGGTCTGTCATGACTGCATCCACTCTCTCGCTCAAGGATTCGACCCTTCTGACCGACAAGGCATTTGTTGCCGGTGAATGGATTTCCTCGCCCACCGGCAAGACATTCGCAGTGACCGACCCGTTCGATGGCACGGTGATCGCAAAGGTCCCCGACCTCGATCGCGAGACTGTCCAAAAGGCAATCGATGCCGCCGATATTGCGCAAAAATTGTGGGCGCGGAAAACCGCGAAGGAACGCGCTCAGGTCTTGAAGCGCTGGTATGATCTGATCGTTGCAAATGCCGACGACCTGGCTCTCGTCCTGACGACGGAACAGGGCAAGCCTCTTTCTGAAGCTAAGGGCGAGGTCGTCTCGAACGCGGCCTATCTCGAATGGTTTGCCGAAGAGGCAAAGCGCATCGACGGCGACATCATCCCGGGTGCCAATCCGGGCCAGCGCATCATGGTTCTGAAGCAACCCGTTGGTGTCTGTGCCGCCATTACCCCATGGAACTTTCCAAACGGCATGATCACCCGCAAGGCCGGGCCTGCGCTTGCAGCTGGCTGCAGCATGATCCTGAAGCCCGCGTCACAGACGCCGCTATCGGCGCTGGCGCTTGCCGTGCTGGCAGAACGCGCCGGCGTGCCAAAAGGTGTCTTCTCAGTCGTTACGGGGGAAGCCAAGCCGATCGGCCTCGAGTTCTGCCATAATCCGAAGATTGCCAAAATCACCTTCACCGGATCGACAGGGGTTGGCCGGTGGTTGATGAAGGAGGCGGCCGACGGCATAAAGCGTCTGTCGCTAGAGCTTGGCGGCAACGCGCCATTCATCGTCTTCGACGATGCCGACATCGACGCCGCAGTGGCTGGCGCCATGATTTCCAAGTTCCGCAACGCGGGACAGACCTGCGTCTGCGCCAACCGCATCTATGTGCAGGAGGGCGTCGTGAAGAGCTTCACGGAGAAGCTGCTTGCCAAGGTGTCCGAGCTGCGGCTTGGCCGCGGGACCGAGGAGGGCGTCAGTCAGGGGCCTCTCATCGACGAGCGCGCCGTAGCCAAGATGGAGGAGCATGTTGCCGACGCGCTCGCCAATGGCGGCAAGCTTCTTGCCGGTGGCAGCAAGAGCGATATTGGGAGCAACTTCTACCAGCCGACCGTCATCACAGGCGTCACGCAGGCCATGAAGGTTGCCAAGGAAGAGACGTTTGCGCCACTCGCCCCGATTATCTCCTTCAAGGACGAGGAGGATGTCATCGCGATGGCAAACGACAGCGAGTTCGGGCTCGCATCCTACTTCTACGCCCGCGATATGGCGCGCGTGTGGCGCGTTTCCGAAGCCCTTGAGGCCGGCATGGTGGGCGTCAATACTGGCATGATCGCCAACGAAATGGCACCCTTCGGCGGGATCAAGCAGTCTGGCATGGGCCGTGAAGGGTCGAAGTATGGCATCGAGGGTTTCCTCGAGCTGAAGTATGTCTGCGTCGCGGGGATCTGAGATGCCGTTCGACTATGATGTGATCATCATCGGCGGCGGCATCAATGGCTGCGGCGTCGCACGCGATGCGGCAGGCCGCGGGTACAAGGTATTGCTGGCCGAGATGAACGACCTTGCCAGCGGCACGTCGTCTGCCTCCACCAAACTTATCCATGGCGGATTGCGCTATCTCGAGCATCACGAGTTCAGGCTGGTTCGCGAAGCGCTCATGGAACGGGAAGTGCTCTGGAGCCTCGCGCCCCACATCATCTGGCCACTGCGCTTCGTCCTTCCCCATCATTCGGCGCTTCGGCCTGCCTGGATGCTGCGCCTTGGACTGTTCATCTATGATCACATTGGCGGGCGCAAGAAGTTGCCGCCCACCAAGGTCCTCGACTTGCAGAAGGACGCTGCGGGCGCACCGCTCAGCGATCAGTTCAGGAAAGGCTTCGAGTACTCGGACGCATCGGTGCAGGATGCGCGCATGGTCGTGCTCAATGCAAGGGATGCGGCCGAACGAGGTGCGGAGATACTCACACGCACCGAGGTCACAGAGGTGACGCGCAAGGCGCAAGGATTTGCCGTTTCCCTGGTCAACCGCATCACGAAGTCGAGCCGCTCGGTCACGGCGCGCCTCGTCGTCAACGCGGCTGGTCCCTGGGTCGACCGCGTCCTGTCAATGGCCGCGCAAGGAAAAGGAGCGCGCAACGTTCGCCTTGTTCAAGGCAGTCATATCGTCGTTCGCAAACTCTTTGCACATGACAAGGCGTATATATTCCAGAACGACGACAAGCGGATTATCTTCGCCATTCCCTACGAGGATGACTTTACCTTGATCGGCACGACGGATCGCGACCATATTTGCGCCCCCGAAACCGTCAAGATCAGCGCCGAGGAAACCGAGTACCTTTGTGTGTCGGCGAGTGCCTACTTCAAGCAGCAGATCGTTCCCACGGATGTCGTCTGGTCCTATTCCGGAATACGCCCGCTCTTTGAACAGGGCGCGTCAAGCGCTCAGGAAGCGACACGTGACTACGTCCTGAAGGTCGATGGCGATAAGGCACGTGGGGCGATGATCAACGTGTTTGGCGGCAAGATCACCACGTACCGTCGCCTGGCGGAGTCCGTGCTGTCCGAGATCGAGCAGCTTCTCGGCGCCCGCAAGCCGAGCTGGACGGCAACCGCACCTCTGCCCGGAGGCGACTTTCCCGTCGATGGGTTCGATGCACTCGTTGCTAGGCTCGTCCGGCATGCTCCAGGCGTGGAGAAGGCGACGCTCCGTCGTCTTGCTCGCCTCTATGGAACGTCGGCCTTTGACATCCTCGGTGCCCAGGGTGAACTCGGCAGGATCATAGCCGGGGATCTCGGCGTCAATGAAATTGAGCACCTCGTCAGGCGAGAATGGGCCGTCTCTACCGATGACATTCTTTGGCGGCGCACCAAGCTCGGCCTCCGGTTTGGCACAGATGACGTCAAGGCACTGGAGGCATTTCTCCAACAGTCTGCAAGCCAGGCAGCATCCGGCTGAACCTGACGATTGAGGGCACAATGAGCGGTTACATCCTTGCAATTGACCAGGGCACAACGTCGACACGATCCATCGTCTTCGACAAGAACTACAGCGCAAAAGGGTTCGGCCAACAGGAATTTGCGCAACACTTTCCTCGTTCGGGTTGGGTCGAGCACGATCCTGAGGACCTCTGGCGTACGACTGTCGAAACGGCCCGCTATGCGATCGCAGCTGCCTCCGTCGGAGCGCAGGAGATTGCCGCGATCGGTATCACCAATCAGCGGGAGACAACGATCCTGTGGGATCGTCGCACCGGCAAGCCAATATACAACGCCCTTGTCTGGCAGGATCGTCGTACGGCCGATGCATGCGCCCGCCTTCGGGCTGAAGGAGCAAGTGACCTCATCGCCTCGCGTACAGGCTTGCTGATTGATGCCTATTTCTCGGCAAGCAAGATCGCCTGGATTCTCGACCACGTCAGCGGGGCGCGAGAGGCAGCTGATGCAGGTCACCTGGCATTCGGGACCGTCGACAGCTGGCTGGTCTACCGGCTGACCGGCGGTCAGCGACATGTAACCGATATCACCAACGCCGCTCGGACAATGCTGTGCGACATTGGCTCGGGTCAGTGGGACGATGAGCTGCTGCGTTGCTTCAACATTCCTCGCTCCATTCTCCCGGAAATCCTTGATAACATAGATGATTTCGGGTTGGCGCAAGGCGACATCCTCGGAGCCACGGTCCCCATACGGGGGATGGCAGGCGATCAGCACGCTTCCCTCGTCGGCCAGGCGTGCTTCGAACCGGGCAGGATGAAGGCGACCTATGGCACGGGATGTTTTGCGTTGCTCAATACCGGCAGCAATCGAGTTGTCTCACAGAACCGTCTTCTGACGACTGTAGGCTACAAGATCGGGCCGCAGATAACCTATGCACTGGAAGGCTCCATCTTTATTGCGGGGGCTGCGGTTCAGTGGTTGCGGGATGGTCTCGGCATTATCGGCTGCGCCGATCAGACCGCCGACCTCGCCCAGCAGGCAGACCTTGAGCAGCAGCTCTATCTTGTTCCAGCATTTACTGGCCTCGGCGCGCCCTGGTGGGATCCGAGCGCCCGCGCCTCCCTCTTCGGCCTGACCAGGAATTCAGGTCCAGCGGAGCTTGCACGTGCGGCCCTGGATTCGATCTGTCTCCAGACGCATGATTTGATGCAGGCAATGCGAAGCGATTGGCCGGATGCCTCCATATCGCTGCTTCGCGTCGATGGCGGTGTGTCGAAGAACGCCTGGGCAATGCAGCGCCTTTCAGACATCGTCGGCCTTACTGTCCAGCGATCAAGTTCAAGCGAAGTGACAGCACTCGGAGCTGCATGGCTGGCTGGTCATGGCGCCGGGTGCTGGCCCGGCCCGGAGCAGTTCGCCGCCGAACGGGAGATCGGACAAGGCTTTCATCCATCCGTGGACGCTGACCAGAATTTCCAGTTGGTTCGAGGGTGGAAGGCAGCAGTGCGGGCAACCATCCAGTTCGCTTCTCAGGTGGCTTAGCGAGCCCTAGAGGATTAACCTGCGCGCGCCGCTAGCCGAAATGCCGCCAGGCAAATGAAAAAATCGGGGTTGGCGTGATCGGAGGGCGCGTCGGCGCGTGCGCACTCACCGCGGGAGGGCAGATGGGAGGTTGACGCGGCCTGATGACAACGGCGTTTGTTGTCGTGTAATCCCGCCGTTATAAGTGTCTGCCAAAACCTTATAACGAAGCCGAAGCAACTGTGAACGCGGACATCTTTCTGCCTAGTCCGTCCACAGGAATGCGGCCATTTCTCTGGCAATGGCGGTGAAGCTGATCTCGGCTTTCCTGGCGCCACCAGCCTTTGCCCGCGCGATTGGAAACTGATGGGAGCCGCTTTTCTCACGTTTCCGGTCGTCTTTCCAAACGCTCTGCAAGGCCCTCGACCCGTCGTCGCGGAGCAAGTGCGGCTCGCCACGTCGGACGCTCTTGGCAGCGTTCGATTTAAATTAGCAGACATTTGCCTTAAATCAGCCGCGTGCCGATAGAGGACGAAAGCTGAGACGCGGACATGCTGCACCGCCAGGCGAACAGACGGATTTGAGGGGCTTCGCCCCGATTACTGATGATCGTTTCACCCCGGGCGGCTATGGATGGGGTCGATCCAATAGACCGCTTCAGGCTGCTCGACCGGTTCGACATCAGTGATGTTGACGACAACCGCTTCATTGTCCGAGCGAACAAGAACGCATTCGAGAATGTTGTTAGGATCGGCATTGATTTCCTGGTGCGGAACATATGGCGGGACGAAGATAAAGTCTCCCGGTCCTGCTTCCGCAACATACTCAAGGCGGTCCCCCCAGCGCATGCGCGCCTTGCCCCGAACGACGAAGATCACGCTCTCGAGCGCACCATGGTGATGGACCCCGGTTTTAGCATTGGGCTCGATTGCAACCGTGCCGGCCCAGATCTTCTGCGCGCCAACACGAGCGTGGTTAATCGCCGCCTGGCGAAACATCCCAGGTGTTTGCGCAGTATTTGAATCAAGCTGATCGCCTTTTATGACGCGCACGCCATTGTGCTTCCAATGATCAGAATAGTTGTCGTGGTGGTGGGTATCAGCCAAGACCCTGCTCCTACCTCGGTTGCCTGGACAAAGTCGCCTTGCGTGCGGCACATATGAGTTCTTTGCTAATACATTGAACGAGGCCTCCTGTCTCCTCCTCGCGTAGAACAGAGGGCCTCGGCAAGCACGTTTATTGATGGCGTTCTGCCGCGAGGGGAGCGCAAGACGGGTTGGATGCTCAGAAGAGGCTGGCCTTGACCACCCGTATCGACTGCAATCGCTTCTTGGGCGTTCGTCCCGGTCGGCGGACGCGCTTTGTGATCGGGTTCGCCGGTATGTGGCCGACGCACTTGGCGACGCCGATGGTGTGCTTGTGGTGGACGAGACCGGTTTTGTGAAGAAGGGTGAGCATTCTGTCGGCGTCACGCGGCAATATTCCGGCACGGCCGGACGCGTAGAGAACTGCCAGGTGGGTGTGTTTGCCGCCTATGCAAGTCGTTTCTTCCACGCTCTTATCGACCGCCGGCTCTATCTGCCCAAGGGATGGGCGGAGAACCAGGCTCGGCGCGTAAATGCCTGTGTGCCAGAGGACGCGGCCTTTGCTTCCAAGCCGGCGATGGCCCGCGAGATGGTCTCGCGAATTCTCGATGAAGGCATTCCGTGCGCGTTCGTGCTGGCGGATGCAGTTTACGGATCGGATCATAAGTTCAGACAGAGCCCTGTACGTTTAATCGAACCCATAGCCTGCGGCTTTAAAATAGGCGCGGGAAGTTTGGCGCTATGGGGAAAGTAACAATCGGGCTGGCGTGAAGTGGTCGATGAATGGCCCGCAACAGGGCTGAACCATGTGGAACCGGCGCCTGGCGTGGGCCGTACTGGCTGCATCTGACGAGAAAAGCTGTGCCGCTGGGCCCTCAATGGTCTGCCCACGCAGCCGGAACGGTGAGCAGCGCTTATGCTGCCCGCGCGAGTGGGCCGGTCCCGCTGGAGGCCAGCCGACGATGGTGTGATGTGCCTTGAGCCCTCATGAAGTGTCATCCAAGTTTGGCCGAAGGGGTGGCGCCTGGCCATGCTACCACACGGCCAGGGTCACCATTGCCGCGCCGCAGCAGGGGCATGGGTGTTCCGGCTTCTGATCTTCATTTGATGCCTCGGCACGAAACGCAGTCTGTGGCGCCTCGGCCTGCAGCAATTGCCGGCACTGGGCGATCTGCTTGCCTCGCTGGCCATTGGCGAGAAAACCATAGTGGCGGATCCGGTGGAAGCCATCTGGCAGGGTACATAACGATCTTTGCCGCCCTTGCCGTGCACGACGCGGATCACCATCCAGTCACTGTCGATATCGCCGACCTTAAGGTTGACGACCTCCGAGACGCGCAGGCCCGCCGCGTAGGCGATAGTCAGTGCCGCGCGCGCCTTCAGGCCCGGTACCGCCTCCAGAAAGCGCACCACTTCATTGGTCGAAAGCACCACCGGCAGCTTGCGCGGCTCGCGCGCATAGACAATGCGCACCGGGATCTAGTCACGACCCAGCGTGATACCGTAGAGGAAGCGCAAGGCGCACACGTCTGGTTCAGCGCCCCCTATGAAATTCCCCCCGAAACCAGGTGCACCTGGAAGGCACGGACATTCTCCGGGTCAAGCTTGTCTGGCGAGCGGCCGAAATAACGGCTGAACTTTGACACTGCGTGGAGGTAACATCGCTGCGTCGCCGGCGACAGATTGCGGATGCTCATGTCCTCGATCATGCGGCGGCGCAATGGCTGATCACTTCACACATCGGGTGTCTCCTGTCTGTCAGGTTTGGGCTTTAGCAACCGCAATCCCCACAGGCAGGGCACCTTTGCGCTATCCGCGCCCAGGCGGCGTGCTAGCGCCTTCGTTCAATCACACCAATACCTTCTTAAAACCCCCACTCGATTCTCAATTCAAGTGCGATGCTCTAGTTTGGATTGGTTGTCGCCTCTCGCAACCGTCGGATGAGGTCAGAAATCCGTTGGTCTTGCGGTCTCAGCCTTGCCAATTGCTCCGCAAACTTCAACGCCTGCGGCAGCAGCTGCAGCTTCAGACTGTATTCCAGTGCCAGGCCTGAAATGGCCGGATCGGACGTCTCGGATGCCCAGTGATCGAGCCTGTTCAGAGCCTCTTGGGTCTTTCCGATTGAGTCCAGCGCGACGGTAAGCGTCGTCTTGTACCGCGGGCTCCGGGGATCCAGCCGCACCGCTTGTTCAAGCTCGACAATCGCATCGTCCAGTCGCTTGCTGCGAACCAGAGCGAGCCCATGCCCAAATCGCAGCTCCGCGCGCTCCGGCGACACTGAAATTGCTTCGGCGTAGGCCTGTTCGGCCTTATCGTTCTGCCCGATGGCACGATAAAATTCCGCAAGGTTGACGTGGACACCTTCAAGTGTCGGGTCAAGGCTAATCGCTCGTTTGAAGTATCCCTCGGCCTCCGGTATACGGTGTTGGCCAAACAGGAAAAATCCGTAATTGCTCTGCGTCTCTGCAAAATCAGCGTTTGAACTGACGTAGCTGCGCAGGTCTTCGACCGCGGCCTCGAAGCCCGGTCGTTGGCTGCCGAACACCTCGGCGGGCGTGTTGCCGAGAGCAGTCGCCGCTGCGATACGAACCGCTCGCATTTCATCACCGAGCAGATCCCCGATCGCATCCAGCCTGCGCTCCGGCGGAATGTTCGATGCGGCCTCGGATGCGCCGAGTCTGACCAATGGATCCGGATCAGATGATGCTGCGTGAATATCTGCGGTAACATCCTCACCTGCGATCTGGCTCAATCGGGTGATGGCGCTTCCCCTTATGATTCCCGGCTGATTTCGGTCATTGACGAGCTTTCGCAATGCCTGCTCCGCTGCTTCCGTGCGGTTTTCCAAAGCTGCGAATGCGTGGGTGATGGTTGGACGATTGCGCCAGCCAAAATCGTACCATCTATCCATGGTCCTGGCGGCCCAGTCATCATCTTTATCGGTATGACACGTCGTGCATGCGTTCGGCGTTGAGAAGGTCATCGACAGATCCGGCCGGGGAATGACGAACGAATGGTCCCGTCTCGGATCGACCTTCATGTATGTCCGTTCGGGCATATGACAGTTGGCACATTGCGCGCCGGCCGATCCGACAGGATGATGGGTATGAGAAGGGTCGTCGAACAGGCCGCTCGGATCCTGCTTGACGAAGCGGTCCAGCTTGGTCTGCGTGTGACATTGGGTGCAAAGCGCGTTGCCTTCGGCCTTCAAACCCGCCTCATGTGGACGATGACAATCAAGGCATGTCACTCCAGCCGCTGCCATTTTGCTTTGCTGAAACGAACCGTACTCAAAGACTTCGTCACGTATCTGTCCATCGGGAAAATAGAGATCGCTTCGCAGCAATGCGGGAGAAAAGTAGTCGAGAAACGGCTTTCCGGGTTCGTAGCCGTCTCGAAGGCGTACTCGTCTGGAATGGCAAGCCAGACAGGCATTGGCATCGACCCTGGAAAGTCCAGGGTCCGCCTGATCACCTGGATGGTCCTGGCCCTTTGCCGCCCAGGCGACATGTTTTGCACCAGGTCCGTGACATGACTGACAGCCGATGCTCGTTGCGACATAGGTCGATTTGTATTCGTTCGTCGCAGGTTGGAAGTTTGCTTGAGGGTCGGTCGAATGGCAGTCGATGCAGGTGCGGTTCCAACGATAAAACGGCCCGGTCCAGTGATAGGTCGAGCCGGGTTTGCGCGGTGTGTCATTGCCAAGCCAGAACCATTGCTTTCCGGTCGTGTCCCATGCGACGTCGAGTGCCTGTAGTCGTCCTGCGCCGGTTTCAACGAGATACTGCTGCAGCGGCTCGTAGGCAAAGGTGTATCGAACTTCGAACTCGGTTTCCTTTCCGTCCGATCCTTCGGTTTTCACGAAGAACCGGGCATCGCGGCGATGGAAAGTCGTTACAATGCCATCGTGCTCATACCTGACATTGTTGAAATCACCGCGAACTGTAGTGTCGTTGGCAAGCGCCATTGCATTGGCGTGGTGGGATCGCTTGAAAGCAGCGGCTTGATCTTGATGGCAGGAAGCGCAAGCGGTTTCATCAACGAAACCATTATGGATGCTTATCCGGGGGTCAGGACTGGAGGCAGGGACAGTGTCGGCAAAAGCACTCCGTCCCAGGAACAAAATCATCAGAAGGACCGGCAAAACTGTTATCCACGCGGCCAATGACCGATCGAACGTTATCACTCAGCTGCTCCAACGCTGCTCTTGTGGAATGTCACGCCGCCCTGGCGGCGTGACGACGGCGGGCATCAGTAGCACGGCGTGAAGGGATAGTAGCCGCACTGCTGGCTGTTGTAGTAGTTGTTATAGTAGTAGGGGCGTGTTGCTGCCGCGCCGATAGCCGCGCCCGCTACGACACCGGTGGCGACAGGGGCACCGCGATACCAGGCGCCGCGATAGACGGGGGCATGCCAGTAGGTACCACTCACACGGTTGATGTTGGTATCGCCGGTATGAACGTCGTCGTCTCGGAAACCTCCACGGAAGTCGCCCCCTGCAAAATCTCGTCCGCCAAAGCTACCTCCGCCAAAGTCGCCTCCACGGAAGCCACCGCCGCCAAAACTTCCTCCGCCAAACCCACCTCCGCCAAATCCACCCCCTCCGCCGAAGTGATCAATAAAGACTGCGGCCGGCCCCGTCGCGCCATTGAGGCTTCCCTCAAGAACGGTGATGTCGAATGTCAGCGTCGTGCCATCAAGTTTCGGGGTCTTCAATGTCACGACAGCGTCGCTCACATCAGACCCGTCGCCCCCCAGCACCGAGACCGTCGCATTCGGTGGATCGACCGCGAAATTGTCCTTGCCATCGTCCCATTGCATGATGAACTGATCCGTCATCACATGTCCGGCAGCCCGTACCGGCCGGTCGGCAAACACGATCGAATTGGCGGCAACGCCATTGAGTACGAGTTTTCCGTTTTCAATCCGAGCGCCCGCAGAGTTGATCACTGCCAGAGACGGTACCGGCCCGGTCGGCGTGACGACGCCGATGCCTTTTTCGAGCGGTACATGCGGCTTTTTCGGAGCGTCCTGCGCATGGGCATTACCAAGAGTAACGCCTGCAGTAACGATCAGGCTGGCAATCTGAAAGACGTTCATGGCCGTAGCCTCCAAGGTGGGGACAGGTAAAAGCCCTGTCCATACTTGACGTGATGATGGAGCTCAGCTCGACACTGTTGCTGTCGTCCTGACGCAAGTCGCCCGGTCTCAATCCTTGAAAACCTGCTTCCAGTCGGCTTTCATGTCGATCAAGCTCCAACCAGTTATCGCGGCTGCGTCGAGGGCCTTGTCCAGGCGCCCGAAGTCCGTTTCGCGGTCATATGCATATTCACGGTCGGCATCGGTATGATGAACGAGCATGCCAAGGCGCGCAGGCGCCCCTGCCATGGTTGTCCACTGCAGCATTTCGAGGTCGCCATCCGAGTTGCCGAAGGCGGCAATCGGCCTTTGCCCGATCGCTTCATTGATCCCAACCGGCTTCCCGGCCTTGTCGTCTATAAAATTGACCTCCGGCAGCCGGTACAAGGTCGGCATATCGTCCTGCATCCTGAATTCGGTCTTGATAGAGGAACCGATCACCTGTTCCGGGGGCACGCCATAGGCCTTTTCCGTCCACGGCCGCATGAATTCCACGCCGCCTCCCGAAACAATGAAGGTCTTGAATCCATTGGCGCGAAGATAGGCCATCAGTTCGACCATCGGCTGATAGACAAGTTCCGTGTAAGGACGCTTGAACTTCGGATCTCGTGCGGTGGAAAGCCAGTCGGTGACAACCTTTCTAAACTCGGTTGTCGTCATTCCCGCATGGGTCAGCATGATGAGTTCCACGAGGCCTTTTTCGCCTGACGCGGCGAGAGCCTTCATGTCGCCGTCAAGCACGGCCTTGAACGGTTGTGTATCTTTCCATTCCGGATGCTGCGGAGCGAGCGTCTTCACGCGATCGAGGGCGAAGGCAAGCTGCGTGTACATCGGATGCTCGACCCAAAGAGTGCCGTCATTGTCAAACACCGCGACCCGCTCCGCCTCCGTTACGAAGTCCGCAGAGCCCTGCTTTGTCACCCTACCAACGAAGGAGACGATGGCGGCCTTGGACGCGGTCTCGTTCCAGGAAGGCAACGGGTCACTCTGTGCCCAGGCGGTTGTCGGCCCGGCCCACAGAGGAAGACCGATCGCGAGGATGCCATTTCGTGAACTTGTGAGGAATTTGCGACGCGTTGCCTCCATTTCGGCATCCTCCTGAATTCTGATGTCGTGGGGAAGTGGCGGCCTTGTTGGCCCCACATCGGAATGAGTTGCCGCTCGGCAAGGTGGTGGATACGACCGCAAGCTCGTGCATACCCGCTGGAAACGTTGAGAGTTCGAAATCGTGATCGGACGAGTACAGCCCAACTCCACCGCACCCGATGCCTCCAAAAGAGGTTCTGCTACTCATCTCAAATCCTTCCATTGGATGTCGGTTGATACGGGTGTCGCATGGGGCGGAACACGACCTCTTTTCGAAAAGACCGCATGGCGCGGCGAGGGGCTCCCGCTGCCATAAAACCGTATCCCATGGCGCTTTTTTTCGATATTGCCCTTTCGGGAATCAAAGCCCGCGAGCAATCAACGGCAGTGTTTTCGTCGGTGGCACTACCTCGCCGCCGAGGGAGACAGGCCAGTAGGACGACAGGATGAAGGATGCAGTTTTGCCGCTATTATGGCTGACGTCTGAAAGAACTTGCGCCTCAGTCGGGTAACGACGAACCGGCTTCTCGCTAGAAACAAAGTCACCCTGTCAACACAGTCGGTTGTTGCGTGCTTTGTCGGCACCTTTCGCCTGCAGGCAGTCTGGTGAGACCGCCTGCAGCAAGATCGGCTCCATCAGTTGCCGGTACCCTTTGCCGCCGCCGCAGCCTGGGCCATGCGTGTCTGCATCTCGGCCTTGACCGCGTCCAGATTGAAGCTGGCGCCCCGCTGCATTGGAGGAAAGTCAAGGAAGGTCTGGAGTTCCTTTCCGACCAATTGCTGAACGAACACGAAACGCCAGAATTGGTATTTGAACCAGTCGAAGTACTGCTGCCCGCCTTCTTTCGTTCCGTTGTTGGGCCAACCAGTCCGCTCGAACGGGTCGAGTCGCAGGTTAGTGATGTAGGGAACGTCAGGATGGGTCTTTTCGCCAACCCATCCCTGGGGCTGGTCGATGAAACGGAACTTGTAGTCGTCGATGCGCACCGCGCCGACCGTGCTTTCACCGAGGTAGAAGATCTCGTGACGTGCAGACGGCCCCTTGCCGGTGATAGCGGCCGTCTGATCGTAGCCGTCAAGATGGTTCTTGTATGTCCGGTCTCCTATCGTTTTGCCTTGCAGCAATTCGTTGGTGATGTTGGGATTGCCGGCTGCCGCAACAAAGGTCGGCAACCAGTCCAGACCGGAGAAAATGCCGTTCTGCACCACGTCCGCCGGGACATGTCCAGGCCAGCGAAGAAGTGCAGGCACGCGGAATCCACCTTCCAGAACGGTACCCTTTGACTGCGCAAAAGGTGTCTGTCCCCCATCGGGCCACGTGAACACTTCCGTTCCATTGTCGGTCGTGAACAGGATGATGGTGTTGTCGTCCTCGCCAAGCTCTTTAATCTTCTGCATGACGAGCCCAACGTCGTCGTCCAGTTGTGCCATCCCGGCTTCCTCTTCCGACCAGCCGTTCTCAGCATTTCGCATCGCCTCGTACTTCGGAGAGAGATGGGTGACGATGTGCATACGGGTGGGGTTCAGCCAGACGAAGAAGGGCTTGTTGTCCTGCTTTGCCTTCGCCATGAAGCTTGTTGCGAAGTCGCGGATCTCGTCGTCGACCGTTTCCATCCGCTTGGGATAGAGAGTGCCTGCATCCTCGATCCTCTGCTTGCCGATTTTACCCCAACGCGGCATCTCGGTTGGATCATCCGTGTCAGTCGCCCAACTGTGAACCATGTTGCGCGGCCCGACCACGTTCAACAGATCCTGCGGATAGTTCGGATGAGCCGGATCCTCCATCGCGTCGAGATGGTACAGGTAGCCGAAGAACTCATCGAAGCCGTGAACGGTCGGCAGGAACTCGTTCTTGTCACCGAGATGGTTCTTGCCGAATTGGCCGGTGGCGTAGCCCATTGACTTTAAGACAGTGGCCAAACTCACCGCCTCCGCCGGCAGGCCAGTCGCGGCGCCGGCCTGCCCAACGGTTGTCATGCCCGTTCGGATCGGCAGCTCGCCGGTGATGAAGTTGGCCCGACCCGCCGTACAACTGGCCTCGGCATAATAGTCCGTGAACAGCATGCCTTCCTTGGCGATCTTGTCGAGATTGGGGGTGCGGCCGGCCATTAAGCCGCGGTGATAGGCTCCGATGTTCCACATGCCAATATCATCGCCCATGATGACCAGAATATTGGGTTTCGATTGCTCTTGAGCCCGTGCGGGCGCTTGCCCGCCGAACAACAGCGTACTGCCACATAGCAGGACGGTCGCCAGAATGCCTTGTCTCATCGCATTTCTCCCTTGAGTTTCCGTCGCCCCACTTGACATAAGGATCCAGTCCTCGTCGCACCCTGGACGCGAAGACGCGCGAAGAAATTCCAGGGTGACGATTGAACAGGACGATCCCGGAGATGCCAATTCGCCGAGATAAGAGGAATTTCCGATGCGTGCCCCCGACAGCCTCCTTTCATTACCGATGTTGTGCGGTGGCGGCGGGGTAGGCCGCCAGATCAAATTCAGTTGCCGCTCGGCAAAGTGATGGATACGCCTTCCTTCGCAAGCTCGTCTCTTACCCACTGGAACCGTTGATAGTTAGAGATCGTGATCGGACCGGTGTAGCCCATGCTTTGCAGTTTTCTCGGCGGATATTCGATATAGGTCGCCATGATTTTCTTCAGTTCTTCGCCCATGACGACGCCCATCCATGTCCGCTCGGTGAAGTTGTTCATGAAGATGTCATAGCGTTCCTGGGGATCCTGCCAGAGGTCGAACACCTGCGGCACTGTGGCGACGTATTTGTCCGGTCCCTTCCAGCCGAGGTTTGAATCGACCGCCAAACCACCGGTCAGGGCGCCGTCATCGCCACGAAGATTGAACACAAACTTGTAGTTGTTCACGCGTATCGCGCCAGGCGAAAGCTCGTTCTCCGTGAAGTAGAACCATGACTTGCGCTCCGACTTTCCTGTACCGAGCAGGATTGGCGACATGTCGTAGCTGTCGAAAATGATCGGCTTGTCCTCGCGGTCCTTGTCTGGCAAGGGAACACCGCCGACCGAGGCGAAGGTCGCCATCAGATCGAGGCCTCCTACGATATCGTGATTTTTGCTTCGCGGTTTGATCTTGCCGGGCCACACGGCAACGGCCGGAACCCGGTTGCCGCCTTCACGCAGCGTACCCTTTGTGCCGCGCAATGGGGTATACCCGGCATCGGGATAGACATCCTGCCAGGCCCCATTGTCCGTGGTGTAGAAAACCAATGTGTTGCGGTCCATTCCGGTTTCACGCAACTTGTCCATGATCCGGCCAATTCGGGTGTCGAGTTCGACGACCGAATCCGCATACTTGCTCTTCGACAACGACCTGTGCTCGAATTCCGGCGCCGGCATGTTCGGTTGGTGGACCTTCATGAAGTTGACGTTGATGTAGAAGGGCTCGTCCGGCTTCTTGGCGGCCTCATCGAGGAACTCCAACGCAGCCTTCTCGACATAGCCGTCGAAGAACGGAATGCCGACCACGCCTTCCTTGCCGTCGATGACAGGTGTATCGACATACTGGCCATTGATCTTAAAATCTTCCGTCACCGGACCACCGGCCTTTCCCGACAATGCCCCCTTGGTGACCTTCTGGAACATCTCCCGCAATTTGGGATCCATATCGGGGAACCAGGTCGGATCGGCGTAGGTGTAGGCGTTGAGGTGGTAGAGGCCCGCATAGCGCATTTCGTCGTAGCCCTGGGCATTGGGCAATGCGTAGTCCGACTCTCCGAGATGCCACTTCCCGGTGAAATAGGTGTGGTAGCCACCGCGCTTCAATACCGATCCGAGTGTCCACTCTGCCGCAGGCAGGCCGCCGCCCTGGCCCTGGAACGCGACCGTCGTCATGCCACTGCGGTTCGGGATCCGCCCCGTTTGCATCGCGGCGCGTCCAGGGGTGCAACTGGGTTGCGCGTAAAAGGAAAAGAAGGTCATGCCCTCATCGGCGAGCCGGTCGATATTGGGGGTTGGCATGCCGCGGCCTTCGCCGCCGCCATAAGGGCCAAGATCGCCCAAGCCGGTATCATCCGAAACGATGAACAGGATATTTGGTTTACGCTGAGGCTCCTGAGCTTGCACGGGAGAGGTCCCGCATAGCATCGTGAGAGATGCAAGGGCTCCGATGCAGCCAAAATAGGTTCTGCTACTCATCTCAAATCCTTCCATTGGATGCCTGGATTGACGACGGTGGCTACGCCCGCATCAACTCACCCGGGCGGGCTTCAAGCGGTCGAATGATAAGGGGAGTGTGCTCCAGCCGACCGGAGCAGATCCTACTCGATGCGGGAATCCGCCGAAATTGCCCTTTAGGGAATCCGGGCAATCATCAGTAGTATTTGGGTAGGTGACACTACAGCGGGCAGCTGTTATTGTTTGCCCGCCTTTGGGGGGCGGACAAATGTGTTGGGGCGAAGCACGGGTTCGAACTCAATATACCAGGCTTTGGCTGGCGACGATCTTGTTCGTTGCATTCAACTGCTTTCCCGCCGCCTCCGAAATACTCCCCCCCG
Source organism: Rhizobium sp. BK661 (assembly GCF_024808825.1). Lineage (NCBI taxonomy): Bacteria > Pseudomonadati > Pseudomonadota > Alphaproteobacteria > Hyphomicrobiales > Rhizobiaceae > Rhizobium > Rhizobium sp. BK661. The sequence goes on from NZ_JANTYT010000010.1 coordinate 55,818, forward strand.
TTGCAGGCCGGGCACCACGCATCCTTATTGTCTACCCCTATGACGAGAGGATCGTGGCAACGACCGTTGCCGGAGAAGCACTGCGAAGCCGCCTGATCGAGGCGACGAACAGCAGGATCGACCTGTTTTCCGAGTTCCTGGATCTATCAAGGTTTCCTGAAACCGAGCATGCCAAACGCATGGGAGAGTACCTCGCCAGAAAATACGAAACTCGTCGCCCCGATGTCGTCGTTGCCCTCGGAAAAGAAGCCGCCATCTTCATAACGGCGAATCGGGACGCGATTGCTCCCGGTGCGAAAATAGTCGCGGCCGGTTTCGGTAGCTCGACTGCAGAAAAGATCGGCCTGCCGCAGGAGGTGATCGGTGCCTTCTCAACCTTCGACATCCTGAAAACCGCGGAGATGGCCCGCCGCCTCCAGCCAGACGCCCGTCACCTCTATATCATCGGCGGATCGGCAGACTTCGACCGGGAATGGCTGGCATCGGCGCGCGCCGCTCTTGGCGAGTTCGCCGCCCATTATGACACGACATATGTGGAAGATCTGACGATTGACGAGTTTGTCGACCGATCAGCTCACGTGCCAAGGGATAGCATTATCATTATGTTGACGATCTTCAAGGACAGGACCGGCCGCAATTTCATCCCACGCGAGGCCGTCAGGCAGATCGCAGCGACTGCCAGTGCACCGATCTACGGGCCCTATCAAACCTACGTCGACTATGGTGTTGTCGGAGGCAACACCGTCACATTCGATAGCCTCGGTCAAACCGTTGCCGATCTGGTCCTCAATGCGATTGCCGGCAGACCGGGGCAGGATGTCGACGCACCTCAGACCTATTTTGCCGATGCGCGGCAATTGCAGCGCTGGGGCCTTTCGCTGCAGAACCTGCCAGCCGGCACAATCATAATGCACCAGAAAATGAGCCTCTGGCAGGAGCACTGGCTGGTGGTGACAGCGACATTCGGTGTCGTAACGATGCAGGCAACCGTCATCGCCATTCTGTTGCTGGAGCGGCGCCGTCGTCGTGCAGCAGAGAGCAGGGCGCGCATTCACCTGCTCGAAGCCGTTCACCTGAACCAGTCGGCAACAGCGGGAGCCCTGTCTTCGTCGATCGCCCACGAGCTGAACCAGCCGCTGTCAGCCATTCGCAACAACGCTGAGGCCGCGTCCGAATTGCTCCGGGGGAGGAGCCCGGACCTGCAATTGATCCAGCAGATTCTGGTCGACATCCAGGAAGACGACAAGCGGGCAAGCGACATCATCGGCAGGATGAGGGGGCTTCTGAAAAAGAGAAGCGACATCGATTGGCAGGAGTTCGACCTCAACGACGTTACTTCGAGTGCCATTCAAATCATCCACGGGGAGGCGGAACGGCGAGGGGTCACGTTGAAGGCGACCGAGGCGGCCGACAAGCTCATGGTCCGCGCCGACAAGGTCCACGTGCAGCAGGTCGTCCTCAATCTTGCGGCCAACGCAATGGACGCCATGTCGGAGGTTGCACGGGTGCGAAAGACCTTGACCTTCATAACGGGCGTATCAAATGACAGGGCGGCCCTGTGTGTCGCCGATACCGGCACAGGAATACCAGAAGACTGTCTGCCCAGTATATTTGAGCCTTTCTATACAACCAAGCAGGCAGGGACAGGCCTTGGCCTTTCCATAGCGCGGGCCATTGTTGAGACCTATGGTGGCGCGATATCAGCCTACAACCTGCCTGAGGGTGGCGCGATTTTTCGTATAGACCTGCCTTTGGTCAAGCGGCAGGAGGAACCGGAATGAAACCGATCGTCCATATTGTCGATGATGACCAATCCTACCGTATTGCGACCGAGAGGCTGCTTTCGGCTTATGGGCGCACAGTCAGGGGGTACGGGTCCGGAGACGAGTTCCTGGCTTGCGTGGAAGACGGCGCGACCGGCTGTGTTCTGCTTGACCTGCAAATGCCTGGGCTGTCCGGTTTGGAAATTCAACAGCAATTGCGGGACAGGGCGCCGCTGCTTCCGATCGTCTTTCTCACCGGAGAAGGAGATATCAAGGCAAGCGTTGAGGCGATGAAGGCAGGTGCCGAGGATTTTCTGGAGAAACCAGGTTCTGCAGCGGTCCTGATTGAGACGATCGAGCGTGCGCTCAATCGATCTGAAAAGCGGCGGGCGCAGCGCGAGCATATCAAGGCGCAGCAAATGCGGGTGAAGAGCTTGAGCCTGCGGGAAACCAGCGTTTTCGAGATGATCGTGCGTGGGCAGCTTAACAAGCAGATAGCCTTCGCGCTTGGCATATCTGAGCGAACCGTCAAGGTTCACCGCCACCAGGTGATGGAGAAGCTCGGAGCACGCTCGCTGGCCGACGTAGTGTTGATTGCGGCAAATGCGGGTTTCGTCGACCGTCCTGCGGGAGGTTCAGAGCCATGATCGATGGGTTTTCCCCTTAGGGCAATATCCCCCAACCGCCAACACGCCTACAGTGACCCATCGGATCTCGCGCACTTTCACGTGGAGGGCCTGAGGTGGGAAAGAAGAGCCGTACAGTGGCTGTCGTCGATGATGACGGGAGTCTTCGCCGAAGCGTCGCACGGCTTGTAAATGCTTACGGGTTTTCGGCCGTCGAGTACGCATCGGCTGAGGCCTTTCTCAACAGAGATTCGGAGGCTGCGATTGATTGTCTCGTGTTGGATATCGATCTGGAGGGGATCACCGGTCTCGAATTGCAGTCGAAGTTGAACATGGCTGGTTCAACGCTGCCCGTCATATTTATCACTGCCCTCGAGGACGAGCTCCTGAAGAAGGCCGCCGAGCGGACGCGGTGCATTGCATATTTGCAAAAACCGTTTGCAGGAGCCGCTCTCATCGCCGCGATCAACAAGGCACTGCAATCGTGATTTTTCAGATAGCACACATGTCGAATGGCGAGTGCCAATGGATCTATCTCAGGCACTGACATGAACATCGATCTAATTGTGGGTCGTGCTGGACGCGCAGCTCCGGTTGCGGTGCTTGCAACATTACTGGCGATCGCCCTTTTGTGGCTGTACGACAGCCCAGGGCTCGGTCGCAACCAACGGAAGTAACCTGGCCGCCGCGTGCTTTGTGGCTCAGCGCGCCAACACGCTCAAGCGTTTGGCGACGATGAAACGCCTTTCGCCGAATACTTTTGTCAAAGGCACGCGCAGCAACCAGATCAGCTATGTCTATGCCGATCCTCCGGCTGCAAACGGAACGGACGGCGTGGTTGGAATCGGTGCTCCTTTGGCGGATCTATTGTCCTTGTGGGAAGTCCGCGTCGCCGCGTGGCCGTTTCGCTTCGGGTTTCCCGGACAGTTGGGCGACGATCTCGGGGATTGCTGCAGATCTGAGGGTAACAGACGGTGCACTTAAACACTGCAGTGGCAGTTTGAAGGTTGTCGAAGAAGCCGAAAGGCCTTATGAGACTGGCTGTCTCATCGCGTTCAGCTCGATAGCGAACAATTCCCAACGGCCAGAGCTTTCGTTAAACAGGCGCCCATGCTCACACGATTCGAAATTCAAGCCAGTCGGGATGGGACAAATCGCTGGGCGATCGTTGACAGGACGACGGGCTTGGTCGCGGTCGTCGGCGACGTGCGGATCAATTCGCTCGATTGGGAAGAAGCTGACGACCTGGTGGACCTCCTCAACCTCCTCTATCTCGAGCAGAAGTCTGCCATCGTTCACCAGCCGAAGGCTGGTCCCCACACTGACAGTGTCCCCGAAGTCGTTTGTGAATGCGATACGAGATAATCTCCCCACGACCGGTCGCTCTCGGTGAGCTGCGGAGACAACACACGGTCGCCGACACCTAACATCGCATGACGAGCAACGGCGGTTGCCATGATCCCAATATGATAGTCGCGACACACGGGTGCCGCTTGTTCATATCAAAATCTGCCCTTCGTCGAACGCGCCTGCAGCCTCATCCTGACGAACGCGTTGAATCGTGCGGGCGGGACGTCGGGCAACGCCGCTGGTCCGCTGCACAGCGTTTGGCCCAAGCACGGTCAAGACCAAAGTGCTGGTCGTGATCATCTGGTGGAGCCGATAACGTGGTGGAACAAACGCGGACGCGTATCGTTTCGCGGACAGGGAGAGGTCACCGGGCGTTACCTGCCGCCAACGTAATCGAGCTTACTGCGAAGTCGGGGGAAGGTTTGCAGCGGAAACGGGATGCACTAGGGTCGACTGGCGCGCGCCTCGAAGGCTCGGTCAAGCACCTAGGCAGGCCATTGATTCTTTTGCCGATACCTTCGATCGGCTGGGGTAAACGAGCCATTGAGCTTGCGTCGGGCCTGCTGGACTTGCGAATGAACGACAGAGGTCTAGTTACCCGAAAAACACGCAATTGGAATTCCGCATGGCCATTGACCCTTTAAAGCGTAGGCAGACCGAAGATTTGAACCGGAGCGAGGAGCAGTTTCGTCTTCTGGTCGAAGGCGTGACCGACTACGCGATCTATATGCTCGATCCGAATGGTCACGTATCGAGCTGGAATGCAGGGGCTCGCCGCATCAAGGGGTACGAGCCAGAGGAGATCATCGGAAGGCATTTCTCGCAGTTCTACACCGACGAGGACAAGGCCGATGACCTGCCAAGAAGGGCGCTAGAAATCGCCGCATGCGAGGGCCGGTTCGAAAGGGAAGGCTGGCGGGTCAGAAAAGACGGGACGCGCTTCTGGGCGAATGTAATCATCGATGCAATCCTTGCCGAAGATCGCACGCTTATCGGTTTTGCCAAGATCACACGCGACATCACCGAGAAGCGGCAGTCGCAGGAAGCTCTCGAACGAGCACAGCTCGAACTCTTTCAGGCTCAGAAGATGGAAGCCGTAGGCCAGCTCACTGGCGGTGTCGCGCATGATTTCAACAATTTGCTGATGGCCATACTGGGCAGCCTCGAGATCGCGAAGAAACGGGCTCTTGCGGGTCAGGACAATGCCGATCTGATCGAGAACGCCCTCCAAGGGGCGAAGCGCGGTGCCGCCCTGACACAGCGGTTGCTTGCCTTCTCCCGCAAGCAAGAACTCAAGCTCGAGCCTGTGGACGTGTCCGACCTCGTGAAGGGAATGGCCGGCCTGCTTCAGAGGTCGATTGGCCCCTCTATCGAAATCGTCACGAGCTTTCCGCTTGTTCTGCCGAGAGTTCAAGCCGACGGCAACCAATTGGAGACCGCACTCCTGAACCTGGTGGTAAACGCGCGCGACGCCATGCCTCGTGGTGGCGTCATCATGCTCTCGGCCAGAAAGCAGTCGGTTCGCAAAGCTGAGGGGAAAGGTATTCAAGGAGAATTCGTATGCCTGAGCGTGACGGATGACGGCGAGGGGATGGATGCTGAGACCTTGGAGAAGGCGACGGCGCCCTTTTTCACCACCAAGGGAATAGGCAAAGGCACCGGACTGGGTCTGTCGATGGTCCAAGGACTGATGGCTCAGGGCGGAGGTGCGCTCGCTCTGAAGTCGTCCCCTGGAGGAGGAACCACCGCCGAACTATGGGTGCCTCTGGCAGAGGAAGGGGAGGCGATCGAGCCGGACGTGCACCCTGATACTTCCACCGTGCCTTTACTGCGGGAACTCACCGTGCTTGTCGTCGATGACGATGCGCTTGTCCTGATGAATACCGTCCTGATGCTGGAGGATCTCGGTCATAAGACATTGCAGGCGTATTCTGGCGAGGAGGCGCTTCGGCTCCTGGAACAAGGGCCGCTGCCAGATCTGGTCGTAACCGACCATGCCATGCCCCGAATGACTGGTGGCGAGCTTGCCGCGGAAATAGGCAAACGGCTACCCGGCCTGCCCGTCGTTCTTGCCAGCGGATATGCGGAAATCCCAGGCGGCGTGTCCCGTGATCTGCCCAGACTGGCGAAACCCTTTACACAGAGCCAGTTGGCTGAATCCGTGGCGTCCGCAATCTCGTAATGGAGGCAACGCCAAGCATTGCAGAACCGCACCACGTTTAGCGAGTTCAGGAGAGGCGGCGCTGTCTGTTCAATGGCCATCCTCAACGGCTTTATGACTAAGTAGGTTCCTGGCTCCTCCGCCAGGCGATGATGTCGATCCGAAGATCGCATGGGGGGCATATTTGTGAGCTTCGAACGTTGTTCGGCGAGGGGTTATGCCTGGAGGCACCCAACGTTCCCAAACGGTGTTCATTTCGGCAAATGACCGGAGATCGCGGCGCCGAATATGGCCTGGATCAGATCTGACTTGTCTGTGCCTTCCGCTGAGAGGAGAGCATCAACGCGTTCAAGAATCTCGGCAGCTTGTGCACCAACGCTGCCTCGGGCGGCGGAGCTGGCGGTCTGGCCGATGATACGGACGGTTTGGAGTGGCGACTCCTCCTCGTCGACGGACGAGTGCTCGATAGCCATCGGCCAGTTTCCCGTTTCAATTTGCGCGTCTGCTGGGCGCCGACGGCGCACCTCTTTGCGTTGGGCGAGAGTGGCGCCAGCAGACAAAGCCATGGTTACGGCCGCAACAGGCAGAATGGTTTTCATTGTCGCATCTCGGATTTGCACGTGAAGAACGCGACGCGCCGAGGTTGGTTGCAGCAGTGGTGGGAATGCTGGCGGGTTTTTAGGTGCTAGCTATCACAAAGCCGCGGCCGTACAAGTGTCGTCGGCCAGCAGCAGCGATACCGGAACAATAGGACCTTCCTTGACGGTCCTGGTGACGATGTAGGTGAAGTAGCGGGATATGCCAAGTTCCCGGTCGAGAAGCTCATCGATCAGTCGCTGATAGGCATCGATATTTGCCGCGACGATCTTCAGGATATAATCGATACCGCCGCCGACCGACCAGCAACTGACAATTTCCGGGATCTCGCGGATTGCTCGTTCGAACCGATCGAAATCGGCTTGCCGATGGTTTGAAAGCGTCAACTGGACCATGACGTTGCTAACGGGCGCAACCCGGCGCAGCGACAGCTGTGCATGATAGCCGATGATTATGCCAGCCCTCTCCAGCTTTCGTAGGCGCATCCAGCAGGGGGTGGCAGAAAGCCCCGCCTTTTCGGCGAGAGCCAGTTTCGTGATGCGACCGTCGCGCTGGATTGCGTCGAGTATGCGCAGGTCGATCGCATCAAGCTTCATCGCCGAGCTCATCGGGCGTTCTGGAGCGAAGCGCCCTTCTCTGCTTCCATTTCGGCGATATCCTGGAAACGATCGGCAATGCGCGCGTGGGCTCGTCCGCTGTCGGACGCACCGATCGCGACGATGATCTCGTCCGGTCCCGGCGCATCGGCAATCTGGAAGTTGGCGGTCAGAAAATGGGAGCGCTTGCCGTTCTCGCTCTTGTGCATCATCGGCAAGCTCAGCAGAGCTCCCGGGGCATTGCGGGTGTTGGTAAACTCGAGATAGTTGGTACCACCGATCGCTTCACGGAATGGATTTCCAAAACGGAGCGTGTGGATCATTGCCGAGGCATGTTCGATCTCCCCATGAATGCCAACTGCTGCGGCCTTGCCGCAGGCCTCGATCGCCTCAGGTCGCATCTGTCGTAACAGCCGATCCGTCATCTCGTGGCTGAGCTCGCCGGCAATGCGGATGATTTCCGGCCTCAGATCCTCGACAAAGCCGCGGCCAGCCCATGGGTTCCTGATCACCGCCGCCACCACGACAACATTGGCGGGGCGTGGTGCGGCCCTGCCGCCCTCCACCAGCGTTTCTTCCAGGAACGTTGAGATCTTCCGGATGCCGATCGTCATAGATGCGCCAATTCGAATTGTTAAGATTGCGCCCAACATTAGCGCGGCCACCAGCGGGGTCTTCCTCAATTTGGCGGAAAGATTCGCTGCAGGTTTCATTGAAACCGAGTAGACTTGTCGCTCCCGCATTCGCAATGAATGGTCAATCTGGAGAGACGAGCTGAGTTGGAACAGAAATCCCGGATATTGTCGCTCCGCGACGTCGCCAGCCAAATCAACAGCGGCGGCGATCTTCAGACCGTGCTGCAGCAACTCATCGCGTCAGCCTGTCGCCATGCCAATTGGGCGCTCGGTTCCATCATGGGCATCGACGCTGCCCACGGTTATGCGCATGTCATCGTGCGCTATGACCCGACGCTGATCGAGCGGCACCTTCCGGACAAATGGGAGCTGGCGACAAGTCCGTCCTTGATCGCCCTACAGCGCAACGAGCCGGTCTATATTCGCGATGCCCGCGAATCCGTCGAGTTTCCAGGCTATCGCAAGGAGGCCTTCGAGCGTGACTACCGGACGGTGGTCGTCCTGCCGATGAACTGCAAGGACGCCGAGGGCCGTCCGATGGTGCTCAGTGTCATATCCCGCCAGATCACCGAGGTTTGCGAGGATGACCTTGCCTTCCTAAGCGCCATCATTCACATGGGTGCCATTGCCGTCGACCGCGAGCATCGTCTCGAAGCCGAAAAGCGCTCCGCGCAGCGACTGGAGCGCGCGCTGCAGGCGCATACATCACTCCTTGAGCATGTGTTGAGCGACGGGTCGGTCGCACCGCTTTCGGCGATGGTGGGCATGATGCTTTCGAACCCGACGATCGTCGTCGATTTCACGGCCAACCAGGTCATCGCCGGACGCCCGCCAAACGCGCTTTATGATGAGGCGGCATGGCAGGAGGCAGCGTCTACTGTTTTCGCGCGCCCGCTGATGAAGGCGGCGCGGGAGGCGATCGGGCAGGGCACATCGGATGCGGCGAGCATCTTTCTCGATGACGGTAACCAGCGCTTCAAGATCTCCGCCCGCATCGAGGCGCTGATGGTCGACAACCAGCTCGTCGGGGCGCTGATCATCTTCCCAACCCTGCGTGAGTTCAGCGATCTCGACCATTTGATGCTCGACAGCGCCAAGTTTGCTCTGAGCGTCCAGATGATGCGCAGCTTCATCCGTTTCCGCTTCGAGACCCGCACCCAGACGGAGCTGTTCTTCGAAATTGTCGAGGCACGATGGCGCAATGCCGGTGATGTCGCCCAACGCACCCAGCGGCTGGGGCTTAATTTCGCGACACCCCAGCAGATGATCGTTGTCGATTTTCCGGAAAAAACGAAAACCTTCGGCGGTGCGTCCATCGACGTCGAGCATACGCTGGCGCGCATCATGCAGCAGGCATCGGTGCAGGCAAACCTGATCGCCATCGATGGCGGCGTCGTCTGCCTCGTGCCCTATGATGCAGGCAAAAGGCAGGAGCGGACCACAAAACTCACGCGTCGCATCGCCGAAGAACTCGCCCGCTATTTCGACGAAGCGCCGGTCGTCGTGGCGGGGAACCGCTGTGCCGCGCTATCCGATTATCCCCCCGCCTGGGAACGCTGCAGCCGGATGATCCGCATTGGTCGGTCCTTTGGTCTGACCGGTGCGGTTTCGGCGCAGGACTTCGGGCCACTGCCGATGCTGGTCGCCGCGTCGGAAGCAGGCGATGTGCGCAGCTTTGTTCATGATAGCGTCGGCCAGATTGCCGAGCATGATCGCGAGAACGGAACCCCCTATCTCCAAACCCTCTCCACCTATCTGCAGGAGGGGTGTCGCAGCCAGGCCTGTGCCGATACGATGGGCCTGCATGTGACGACCCTCCGCTACCGGCTGTCGCGCATCCAGGATCTCTTTGGGGTCGATGTCGAGACACCTGAAAAGCGCTTCGCCATCGAGCTGGCGATCCGGCTCTACGGCGTTATCGACAACCGCGTGGCCACCGAAAAATAGACCCCCTGCACTTTGCGCAAACACGACACAGCTGTTGCACGCTGTCGCTTTGCGCCGTCCACTCACTTCCTGCGGTTCGCAGGAGAGGCTTTTCCTCTGTTCCAGCGAAGCGACGGAAGAACGTCGACGACGGCAACGGTAGCTTCTCCTGAAACCAACGGAGGAGGCGCAACGGAATGGCGGAGACAACGGCAAGGGCGGATGCGCCGATTGACCCGATCGCGTTGCGACGGGCTTTCGGAACCTTCGTGACGGGCGTGACCGTGATCACCACCCGCGACGAAGACGGCACGCCACGTGGCATGACCGCCAATTCCTTCACCTCGGTCTCGCTTGACCCGCCCCTGCTTCTGGTCTGCGTCGCCAAATCCGCCTCCAGCTACCAGGCTTTCACCAATGCTGGCTGCTTCGCAGTCAATATCCTGCATGAGGGCCAGGTCGATGTATCCGGTACCTTTGCATCGAAGTCGCCGGACAAATTCCAGTCGGTCACTCACGATCATATCCATACCGGCGCACCCGTTCTGACCGACAGTCTAACCTGGTTCGATTGCACTACCTACAACACGGTCGATGCTGGAGACCATGCGGTTCTGATCGGGGAGGTTCGTGCGTTCGGTACGAGCCCGACAGCGCCGCTCGGCTTCTGCCGGGGTCGTTATGCGAGCGTCAAGGATCCGCTGCCTGCCGGCTGGCTTGCCTCGCATGGAATGATCATCGGCTATCTGATCGAAGCGGGCGATAGTCTGTTGCTACGCTCCAATGGAAAGGGCGGCTGGGTGCTGCCGTCCGCCCGCCGGCGCAAGGCCGATAGCCAATTGGTGGTCGAAGGTGGTGAGGCTCTTCGCCTCGTGCCGGAAGAGACATTCCTCTATTCCGTCTTCGACGTTGCCGACAGCGATCCCGGCTATCTCGTCTACCGCGCCCGACTGGCAGGCGAGGGGGCTGGCAGCAACCTGTCCGCCGACCTCCGCTTCTTTGCGATCGACGATCTGCCTTACGAGGCGATCGCCACCCATGAACTGCGTTCGATGCTGCGGCGCTTTGTGCGCGAACGGCAGGCCGGACGCTTCGGCATCTACATGGATTCCGACGATGGCGGCCGCATTGCGATGATCGACGGCGAAGCCCGTTCCTGGATCCACGCCTCCCAAGACCAAGGACAATGACATGAAGACAACAGTCGCCTCCATCCAAGGTTCGCGCCAGCGCCTGTTCATCAACGGCGAATTCGTCGCCCCGAAGAACGGCACTTACATCGCAAGCTATGATCCGACGACGGGTCAGCCCTGGTACGAATTTGCCGATGCCGAAGCCGACGATGTGGGGGCAGCTGTCGCCGCTGCCAGGGCCGCGTTTTGCAATCCTTCATGGCGGCGCATGACGCAGACTGATCGTGGCGCTCTGGTCCGCCGTCTCGCCGAGCTTGTGGGGGCGAATGCCGACATCCTTGCCGAGATCGAAACGCGCGACAACGGCAAGCTCCTGAAGGAAAGCCGGGCGCAGATGCGTTCGATGCCCGATAGCTATCACTATTTCGCCGGCATGGCCGACAAGCTGCAGGGCGACACCATCCCGATCAACCGCCTCGACACCTTGAATCTCAATCTGCGCGAACCCCTCGGCGTCGTTGGCATGATCACACCGTGGAATTCGCCGCTGATGCTTTTGACCGGCACGCTTGCGCCGTGCCTTGCCATCGGCAACACCATCGTCATCAAGCCATCAGAGCATGCAAGTGCTTCGACGCTGGCGCTTGCCGAACTGATCCACGAGGCTGGCTTCCCGGCAGGGGTCGTCAACGTCGTGACCGGCACCGGCAAGAGTGCGGGTGAGGCGCTGACCCGTCATCCCGGGGTCTCGAAATATGTCTTTACCGGAAGCACTGCCACTGGTCGTCGCATAGCGGGTAACGCAGCGCAAAACCTCGTTCCATGCTCGATGGAGCTCGGCGGCAAGTCACCACATGTCGTCTTCGGCGACGTCGAGATCGAGCATGCGGTGAACGGCGTCGTTTCCGGTGTCTTTGCCGCCGCGGGCCAGACCTGTGTCGCCGGTTCGCGCTGCTTCGTCGAAGCCAGCATCTACGACAGGTTCATCGATGCGCTTGTAGAGCGCACCCAGCGAATTCAGGTGGGTCTGCCGACGATCGACGATACCGATATCGGTCCCCTGGCGCTCGCCGACCAACTCAAGAAAGTCGAAGGCTACGTGGCATCAGGCCTCAGGGATGGCGCCCGGATCGCTGCCGGTGGCCGGCGCCTGGAAAGGGAAGGGCTTGCACGAGGGGGCTGGTATTTCGAGCCGACCGTGATGGTCGAGGCTCAAAACGACATGGGCTTCATGCGCGACGAGATCTTCGGGCCAGTGGTCGGCGTCATGCCGTTTTGCGACGAGGCGGAGATGATTGCCCTTGCCAATGACAGCACCTACGGCCTCGCGTCCGGCATCTGGACCAAGGATATCGACAGGGCACTGCGCTTTGCCAACCAGATCGAGGCGGGAACGGTCTGGGTGAATACCTACCGTTCGGCTTCCTTCATGTCCGCCAATGGCGGCTTCAAGGAAAGCGGTTATGGGCGGCGTGGCGGCTTTGAGGTCATGCACGAGTTCTCGCGCCTGAAGAACGTCATCATCGACTACTCGGGCGCCATGCAGGATCCCTTCGTCATCCGCCTGAAGTGACCGGTCACCAGAAAACTGAACCCCAAGGGGAGGCTAGCAAATGAAATTCGCAGTATCGCTGACCATGGAACGCTTCTCGCCTGGCGTGGCGATGTCGACGACCAGGAACAACCTCCTGCACCTGGCGCGGATGGCAGACGAGGGCGGGTTCGAGGCGCTGTGGACGGCCGAGCACCATACGATCGAATGTACGATCTCTCCCAATCCGTTCCAGACCCTCGTCTGGCTTGCACAGCATACGGAAAAAATCCGCCTCGGTACCTCGACCCTCGTTGCCCCGTACTGGAGCCCGATCCGTCTCGCCGGTGAATCAGCGCTTTGCGACCACCTGACCAACGGCCGGCTGGAATTCGGTATTGCCCGCGGTTCATACCAGTACGAATTCGACCGGATGGCAGGCGGCATGCCGCAGCAGGAAGGCGTCGCCTACATGAAGGAGATCGTACCCGCGGTTAAAAAGCTTTGGGCCGGCGACTATGCCCATGACGGGCACTACTGGAAATTCCCGACCGCCACTTCGGTCCCGAAGCCGCTGCAGCAGCCGCATCCGCCGATCTGGGTTGCAGCGCGCGATCCGGGAACCTTTGACTGGGCGATCGCCAACGGCGCGAGCATCCTGTCGACGCCGCTTTCATCACCTGCCGCCGAAATCCAGGTCCTGTCCGACAAGTTCCACAAGGCCGTCGCCGATCACCCGGAGGTGCCGCGTCCGCGCTTCATGATGCAGCGCCGCACCTGCGTCTACGACAATCCCGACGGGTGGGAAACTGCGGTAAAGCACAGCATGGACTATGGCCGCGCCTTCGAGAACCTGATGCAGAATATCGGCAGGGTCCACAATGGCTTTCCAGAAGCGGTGCCCTACGAAGCGGTCAGAGGCAAGGACAACTACAACCCGGACAATATACGAAAAAACCTGATGTTCGGCACGCCGGAAGAGGCCATCGAAAAGCTGCTCGTCTTTGAAGCCGCAGGCGTCGATCAATACTGCCTCGGACTGACCTTCAACCTTCCGTTTGAATTGCAGAAGCGCACGCTTGAGCTGTTCATCAAGGAGATCATGCCCTTCTTCGCCGCGCGAGAGAAGGACATGCAACGCAAGACGGCGGCAGGCTGACATGACAGAGGCTTTGCGCCATACCGTTGGAGATGTGACGCTCAACTACCGGATCGAGGGGCGCGGCGAGCCGCTGGTCTTGATCCATGGCGTCGGGTCCTACCTTGAGGCCTGGTCCGGCGTCGTCGAACGTTTGAAGGACCAGTTCACCATACTGACCTTTGACCTGCGCGGCCATGGCCAGTCCAGCAGGGTCAAAGGTCGCTACGAGATCGATGATTTCGTCAACGAGGCACTGGCGCTCGCCGACAGGGCAGGCTTCGGGACATTCAATCTTGCCGGATTTTCGCTCGGCGGCCTGATAGCCCAGCGTCTTGCCCTGACGAATCTCGGCCGGCTTCGCAAGCTGGTCCTGCTGTCGACCATTGCCGGACGCACGCCTGACGAACGCACGCGGGTGCTTGAGCGGCTGGCAGCCTTGCGGGCCGGAACGCCTGCCGACCATCACAACGCGTCGCTGTCGCGCTGGCTGACGGAGGATTTCCAGGCGATGAACCCGAAGGTGATTGAACGGTTGCAGCTGCGTGACTGCGAAAACGATCCGGAATGCTACGCCGCGGCCTATCGGGTGCTTGCAGAAACCGACTTCGGCGGCTTCCTCGATCAGATTCGCTGCCCGACGCTGATTGCAACCGGCGAGGACGATGCCGGGTCCAATCCGCGCATGGCGCGCTACATGCACGAGCGCATTCCGGGCTCGGCGCTCGCGATCCTGCCTGGCCTGCGCCACTCCATTCTGATCGAAGCACCGGAAATGGTGGCGAACCTGATGCGTGGCTTCTTCAACCGCAAGGATCCGGCCCATGGATGAAACGTTGCGAAAGAGCGGTGAAGCGATCCGCCGAAAGGTTCTCGGCGACGAGTATGTCGATCGAGCAATTGAAAGCGCCGACGGCTTCTCTGCCTCACTTCAGGACGTTCTTAACGAATATTGCTGGGGAAAGGCCTGGACGGATGACGGGCTCGACCTAAAGCAGCGCAGCCTTCTCAATCTCGGCATGCTGGCGGCACTTAATCGCATGCATGAATTCGGCATCCATTTCCGTGGTGCGATCCGCAACGGGTTGAGCGACGACGAGCTTCGCGCGGCGCTTATTCAGATTGCCATTTACTGCGGCATTCCAGCCGGGGTCGAGGCGTTCCGGGTGGCCGGTTCGGCCCGCGACGAGATGCGGCAAAAAGGAGAACTCTGACGTTCATCGATCCGAGGTGAGACGGCTTGCCTCTGCTTCACATTGCGGAAAGACGCAACGGTCTCTCCGCCCCAAGATCGGCTCAGGGTACTGGACCCCTGCGCCGGGAACGAAGAATGACAACAAAGGGAACCATCGCATGAACAGACTGACGAAGATTACCGCAGCCGCAGCATCGCTTACGCTTGCCTTTTGTGCCATGCAGGCCAATGCCGGTGCCGTGCTCGACCGCGTCATGGCAGCCAAGGATCTGAAGGTTGCGACCGACGCCAACTGGGCACCGCAATCCTTCATGAACGAGAAGAACGAACTCGATGGCTTTGACATCGATGTTGCCAAGGACATTGGCAGGCGCCTCGGCGTGAAGGTCGAATTCGTCACTCCGGGCTGGGACATCATCACGGCAGGCAACTGGGCGGGCCGCTGGGACATGCATGTCGGTTCGATGACGCCAACCAAGAAGCGTGCCGAGATCTTCGATTTCCCGGCCGTCTACTATTACACCCCGGCTGCCGTTGCCGTGCACAACGAGAGCAAGGCGGCCAAGGTTTCGGATCTCGATGGCAAGGTTGTCGGTACCACTGCCACCTCGACCTTCGAAGCCTATGCCAAGGGCGAGCTAACGCTCGATGCCGCCGGCGCGCCGCCCTTCAAGTACGAGTTCAAGCCGAAGGACGTGAAGTCCTATGCCAACTCGACAACTGCTTTTGACGACCTGCGTCTTGGTGACGGGACCCGTCTCGATGCCGTCGTCTCTTCGTTGCCAAGCATCCTCGATGCACAGAAGGCCGGCTATCCGATCAAGCGGATCGGTGATCCCGTATTTTACGAGCCGCTCGCCGTCGCGATCGAGCACGGCGACAAGGATTTCAACGACAAGATCGCCGAGGCCGTCAAAGGGATGCAATCCGACGGCACGCTCAGCAAGCTGTCGGTCAAGTGGTACGGCGTCGACTACACGGTAATAAAATAACTGGTGCATCCGACGGTCCGGGAAGCCGGGCCGTCTTTTTCCGCCGAAGGGACAGGAAATGCTTTATCCCGATACAGTTGAGTCCGAGATATTCGTCCACAAACCATGGTTCGTTGCGACCTTGTTTGCGTTGGTGCTTGCGGTCTTCCTGATGTTCAACCTCAGCGGCACGACGATGGGGGAATTGATGCGACCCGTCATCGGTGATCCGGTGACAAGTGGTCTCTATGGCCGGTTTGCGATTGCCTTCGTCGTCGCGGTGATGTTTGCATTGAACGTGGTGCTGATCGGCTTTGCACCTCTCAGGGTGCAGATCGCCATCGTCTGGTTCGAGCTGCTGTTGTTGTTCTTGGCCTTCTTCGAAACCTTTCATCTCAGCCTGCCCTTCATTGAGGAGAAGCTGCCGTTCCTGATTACACAGGGGTTGGTGACAACGGTCTATGTCTCGGCTGTATCGATCGTCATTGCTTCGGCCATTGCGATACTGGGCGCCGTCGCCAAGCTTTCCACCAACGGTTTTGCCTATGCAATCGCGAGCTTTTACACCTCCTTCTTTCGCGGTCTGCCGCTTCTGATGCAGGTCTATCTGATCTATCTCGGCCTGCCGCAGCTCGGCTTCGTAATCGATGCGGTTCCGGCCGGCATTCTCGCGCTATCGCTCTGCTACGGCGCCTACATGACCGAGATTTTCCGCTCCGGGATCCAGAGCATTGATCGCGGTCAATGGGAAGCGTCACGCTCGATCGGCTTCGGTTTCGGCATCACGATGCGCAAGATTATCCTGCCGCAGGCTCTTCCGGTCATCATCCCGCCGACGGGCAACCAGTTCATCTCGATGCTGAAGGACAGTTCGCTCGTCTCGGTCATCGGCGTCTGGGAGCTGATGTTCCTTGCCCGCACGCTCGGCCAGAAGACCTTCCAGCACATGGAGATGCTGATCTCCGCCGCCATGCTTTACTGGATCATGTCGATCTGCCTGGAGCTCATCCAATCCCGCATCGAGCGCCACTATGCCAGGAGCAAAATCCGATGAATGGCGACAACATCATTGAAGCAAGGAACGTGTCAAAATGGTACGGCAGTTTCCAGGTGCTGACGGATATCAATCTGACGGTCAGCAAGGGCGAACGCATCGTTGTCTGCGGTCCGTCGGGATCGGGAAAATCGACCTTGATCCGTTGCTTCAACCGCCTCGAAGCGCATCAACAGGGCGAAATTACCGTCAATGGCATCACACTGCACGACAGGATGCGCAATGTTGGAGATGTGCGCAAAAATGTCGGCATGGTGTTCCAGCACTTCAATCTATTCCCGCATATGACTGTGCTCATGAACTGCATGGTCGGGCCAATGTGGCTCAAGGGCGAATCCGAGGCAAAGGCACGCAAGACGGCGATCGAGTTTCTGGAACGGGTCCGTATTCCCGAGCAGGCAAACAAGTTCCCGATCCAGCTGTCTGGCGGTCAGCAGCAGCGAGTGGCGATCGCCCGTTCACTTTGCATGCAGCCGGCCGTCATGCTGTTCGACGAGCCGACCTCGGCGCTTGATCCGGAGATGGTGTCGGAGGTGCTGGATACCATGACCAGTCTCGCCAGGGACGGCATGACCATGGTCTGCGTCACTCATGAGATGGGATTTGCCCGTGCTGTCGCTGACCGGGTTATCTTCATGAATTCTGGCCAGATCGTCGAAGAGGGAAATCCGGACGACTTCTTCACAAATCCGCGGCATGAGCGGTTAAAGCTATTCCTGAGCCAGATCCTTAAGCACTGAATGGGGCGCCCGAGCAGGAATTTTCCGCCCATGAATTGGTTTCGATCGACGCGCCGCCAGATTTACATCTCGGCCAATGGAGTTCGTCTGATAGGTGGACGGAGTACTTCGGACGTAGAAGAGCCGTTGCGAACATTCGCCATTACCATGCGCTTCCACATCAATATCCGGACGGCCGAAATACGACAACCAGGACGATGCGCGCTGATGGTCCCGTCGCTGGCCGAATGCTCTCTCGCATTCCTCATGAGTCAATCCTCCATGCTGAGGTAACTCAAATGGCGAACATGTGTTCCGACGAGAGTTATGCTCGGGTGAGTTCGTCCATTCCCTTCGAAGGCGGAAGGGCGGTCGCGGACGAAGGCCCCTGCTTTTATCTTCTTTGTCTCGTCAGCCAACGTCGCGTCGGCTCTCCGGCCATTTAGAACAGCTTGACGTCGGTCAGAGTCTCAAGCTTCCTGATCAACTCGTCCTGATAATCTGGATCCGTGACTTCGTCTGCGGGCTTCCGCCGTTCGCGATGGTACCAATAGCCTCCGCTGCTCCTGGCTATCTCATCGTCGCTTGTCGCCAGCCACACTTGTGTCTGATAGCCCTCCCTCAGATTGTCGGGAGCGCCGGCACCCCCCATTTTTGTCGGGACCCACCCGGGATCGACGGCGTTGCTCAACACTTCGGGCCAGTAACGTGCGACAGCGGCAGCAAGCGCTGCAACATGGAGCTTGCTTTCTGAATACGCGCGACCGGTGTTCCAGGGTCGGCGTCTCCAGTCGATATCCTCGATTTCTCTTCCGCCGCTCTGATGCATCCCGCTGCTGAGGTAGACGAGCCGTTTCGGCCGCTCGATCAGCGCCGTCAAAATGTAGGGCGCAAGCGTGTTCACAGCCAGGACTTTGGGATGCCCTTCGGGAGTGTCACCGCGCGCAGGCTCGGAGTAAATTCCAGCATTGTGAATGACAGCGTCCATTCGGCCAATTGTGTTGAGTTGATCGGCCATTGATCTTGTTTCGGCGCCGTTTGAAAGGTCGCCCACTACGACACCAAGAGACTTCGCGGCGAGTTGGCCGATTGCCTTCGCCCGCTCTGAAGAACGGGCATGAAGCACCACTTCGTGCCCATTTGTGATGAGTTGTCGTGCTGCTGCCAATCCCAGGCCATCGGTCGATCCGGTGATGAGGATACGGCTCACTTGGCAACTCCCATTTGTTAGATCCCGCACTGCACATAGGCGAGGAGCGGCCCAAGTCCAGTTTTCGGCGATTGCTGGAGAAGCTGTCCGTTGGCTGTTTTGTAATATAGATAGGAAGCAAAGGCCGTGCGAATCTCGAGTTTTCACTCCGGCGACGAAAGCGGCCAAAACCGGGGTTCCAACACCCCGCCAATTTCCCCCCAACTGCCGTTATTATGGAGAAATAACGGTATCGAATATGGCCATAGAAGCAGGCCAAAAAGGTGGCCAAGCATGACAGTGCGCGATGACTGCGAAAGGATCGGTATTTTCGACCCCCTCATTGTTTCCCAAGGAGCTAAGCTAAGCTAAGATCCCATGGGGAGTGAATAGCGGTCGTCGCTCTGGCAAAGTGAGGCTGCGATAACGCTCTCAGCTCATAGGAGACGACGTTGTGGAAGCTGTCACTTCCCAGCCGCATACGCCGACCGCTATCCGCACTGATCTTGCCGCAATATTCGTATTATTGGAACTCTCTCGCTCAACGTGGTTGATCACATCGTTGTCGCCGGGAAACGGCGGGATGTCGAAGCACTCGGTGGCTGGCGGCGATGTGGCGGCATTGCTGCATCGTTTTGCGCACAGCCCCAAGAGAATATGCGATCCCTACGGCAATAGCTCGAGGCTGCGACCAGGGGTTGAGGAAGACGCGCGGGATCACTGCGAAGCCCGCGGCCTTCGGACCGACAGAGATGAAGGCGGTAATGGTCGTCGGCGCTCTCTCTAAAGGGTCCGCGGCTAAGGGAGGAGCAAGCGCGAGGATGGGGGCTATTTTGAAGAAGAATCGGTCGGCTTCCACCGGATGTCCTATTTCGTCAGGAGTTTGATGCCGTCCGCCATCGGTTGTAGCAGCCCATGCCAGCCCACGCGCATGGGCCCCACTCGTTGCTGCCTGTGACCGGCGATCTTTCGTTCCAGCCAGGTCAGACGCAAGGGCAGCAACAGCAGCATCGCAATCAGCAACGCGACCGTGAAGGCGATCATACCGAGGGCGACAATGAGTTCCATGATCAGCAGCGACATATTCATGGCTGAAACACGTGACCAGACTTTGGCTCCGGCTATGCACTGAGTTCTTCGAGAATACAACGGCGAAGCAGACCACACAATGCGACTGCGCTTGTGTCGCCGCAAAGACTGATCCATGCCGCATTACTTTTCGCGATCGCCTACGTCGTGACTGCTGCCGGCAGTTTGTTGTCGAAGTGAGGATGGCCAGGTCGTTGCCCTCGAGGCGAGGGGAGGCGACCTGGCCGAAAAATGGAGTGGAAATCGGGAGATGGTGAACCTGCAGCGTCCGTTCCAAACAGATTTTTCACGCACGCTGTCATTGGCGCAATGATGTGCCTTAGCCTGGTAGAGATGAATGGGTTACCTCTACACCGATCGATATCAGGGGCTTCGCGTCATGGCAAAATCTCTCCATCTTACAGCTTTCATGCGCCCGGTCAGCCTGCACACCGGCGCGTGGCGCTATCCCGGATCCTATCCGGACGCGAATTTCAATTTCGCCCACATCAAGTCGTTCATCCAGAAACTTGAAGCCGCAAAGTTCGACGCCTTTTTCATGGCCGACCATCTGGCTCTCTTGAATATGCCTGTGGATGCGCTTGTGCGCAGTCACACCGTCACATCGTTCGAGCCGTTTACGCTGCTTTCGGCTCTTGCCTCGGTCACCGAAAAGATCGGCCTCGCGGCCACCGCGTCGACCACCTTCGATGAGCCCTATCATGTGGCGAGGCGTTTCGCCTCGCTTGATCACATCAGCAACGGGCGCGCCGCGTGGAACATCGTGACCACCTCCAACCCCGACGCGGCACGAAATTTTGGTCTGGACGAGCATGTCGAGCATGGCGAACGCTATGCACGGGCGCGTGAATTCTACGACGTCGTAACAGGTCTGTGGGACAGCTTTGCCGATGATGCCTTCATACGCGACCAGGAGAGCGGCATCTTCTTCGACGTGGGGAAAATGCATGTGCTCGATCACAAGGGAGCCGAGCTGAATGTGCGTGGCCCGCTCAATATTGCCCGACCCGTCCAGGGCTGGCCGGTCATCGTCCAAGCTGGCCAATCGGAACCTGGTCGCCAGCTCGCCGCCGAGACTGCTGAGCTCGTCTTTTGTTCCCCTCGTGACCTTGCTGCTGCCAGGTTGCTCTATGCCGACATCAAAGGACGAATGCCGGCGTTCGGTCGCAACCCTGAGCACCTGAAGATCTTGCCCGCGGCATTTATCGTGATCGGTGACACGGTCGAGGAGGCGAGGGCCAAGCGCGACATGCTCGACAGCCTCGTCCACTACGACAGTGCCATCGCTTCACTGTCCATCGCACTTGGACACGATGCCTCGGGCTTCGATCCAGACCGGCCCCTGCCGACGATACCGGAGACCAATGCCAGCAAGACCGGACGCGCGCAGGCAATTCGTCTGGCGGAGGAAGAGAAATTGACGGTTCGCCAGCTTGCCCAGCGTTACGGCGGCTATGCCGGGCTTGCTTTCGTGGGGACGCCGCAAACAATTGCAGATGAGATGGAGGCCTGGCTTACACAACAGGCCGCAGACGGGTTCACGGTCGTCTTTCCGTTTCTCCCGCAAGGCCTCGATGACGTGACGCAACAGCTTGTTCCCGAACTGCAACGCCGGGGCCTATTCCGCCATGACTATCAGGGGTCGACGCTGCGTGAACATCTCGGTCTTCCCCGACCAGGGAACAGGTTCTTTTGCTGATCACGGCGGGAATTCAAGGTTGCAGGAAGGAGAATGGGGCTTACAGCCAATTGCCGACGCCGGAGCGCTGCCGAAGGCCGCGGCGTGCGACGAGGCAAGCTTTTAAGGGGTATCATGCGCGGCCGGCTTCTTGCAGGATCTCCTCGGCCCCTTGGGCATGACTCTTCCCGCTCGGCAGCAAGAGCTGCTCGACGGTGGAGTTCGGGAGCAACGCGTCGCATCATATCGCCAGAATACGGCCTTTGAGGCGCTTTCCCGATGTTCTTCCAGGTCTTGAGATAGACCGCCTCTTGAAAAGCCTTCCTAAGCTCCCATCGCGTACAAAATTGAACCGCGCTTCGTCGGTTCGTAGCGCTCGCCAGACCGGTGGGCTTCGGTTTACATCGAGAACGGCGTTAAGGGGGATCCTTGGCGGGTCTGGTTGGCTCGCAGCAGATCTGCGCGGCCAGTCTGAGGCCTTCCTGATACTTGGAGGGGTCCATCCCGCTCTCCTTGGCTTGGGCGAGATTGTCCTTCAGATCGGCGATCTTGACGGGCCGGGCCAACTCATTTGCCAGGGCACGCGTGACGAACTCTTCATCGCTTTCCTCGGATCGTCTGGTCAGTGCGTCGACGGCCTCGATGACCGCAGGCGTGAAATCCTCGTCCCGCAAACGATCCAGCGTCCACTCGGGTCCCTTTTCGACGACGTCATGCAGGTAGGCGACGACACGCTCACCACCGCTCACCGCGTCAGCCACCCGCTTGCAATGCAGGAAATACGGCTCGCCGGTCTTGTCGGTCTGTCCCATATGGGCCTTGAAGGCGATCTTGACTGCACGCAGGAGATCCGAGGCAGGCTGATCGTCGTGTTCATTGATCCATTCGCGCTGGTGGGCAGCCATGATCGTATCCCTCCACGGGCACCGTTATTGTTTTTCCGACAGGTCGAGAAGAATTCGGGCCTCGTCAAAATGGCCATTTCGATCACCATCGGCCTCGTTCGGAGAATAGCATGTGCTTGACACACAAAACCCGACAAGATGGTGCGGCTTATTAGTCTTGCCGAATTCGCACAAGGTATCGGTCATGTCGGGCACAGCCACGCCTTCCCGCGCGAAACAGGTCATCCTCACTCCGGGTGGCTTCAGTTCCGGAAAGGACCGAATTGTCCCGACCGGACGTTTGTCCGTCATGAAGAAACCCCTGGCGACCGACTGACAGGTAGCCTCCAGATCCGGCGACTGCGCGAGGGCGCAAACCGGGAAACCGACGAGCAGGGATAAAGCCAGGCCGTTTCGCAAGAGCGTCTCCTCTGTCGACACTGGAGCGGGTTCTCCACCGTGCAATAACTGCCGAGGAAACCGAGAGTTCCTGCGACAACCTCCCGCACGACTTAAGTCCTATTGCGCCTGGCGCCGATGGCTCGCATCACCAATCTCATGGCCAGGAAGCTGGTATCGGTGCCGCCCCCTGAACGGGCACGGGGTCTGTCCCTGAGCATGGTTCAGTCCACCGGCTCCCTGCCTCTGATCCGTCATGTCTCGTGCAGGACGTGGGCTGCCTTGACGGCTGCCGAGGCACGGTTTTCGACGCCTAGCTTCACATAGATCTGCTCGAGATGCTTGTTGACGGTGCGTGCCGAGAGGCCCAGGATCTCGCCGATATCGCGGTTGGCCTTGCCCTTTGCAATCCAAAGTAACACTTCGGATTCTCTCTGCGTTAGCGAGAAATGCCGGCGCAGCACCTCGTCATCGGCGCGTGCATTGTTTGCGGTGAGCCGAAACAGATATTCATCCGCTCCGATCGCGCCCAGGAAGGCAAGCTGAAGCACGTCCTTGCCCGCATGCGAAAGGGAAAACGCACCGTCGCGGCCGGAAGCTGGGCGTGTCTTCATCCAATCGGCAATCTTGCCGACAACCGTGTCCATGGCATCGTCTCGATCCATCGCCGCGTTGACGAGACGTGTTGCCTGTGGTGTCGACCAGTGAATGTCGCCGTTGCCCTTGACCGCAAGCAAATGCCGGCCGGCGGCGTCCAGCGCGACACGTGCGCTTTGCGTCGAACGGGCATTGCGCAGGTGCACGCCGATCCGCGCACGCAGTTCGTCGATATTGATCGGCTTGGTCAGGTAGTCGACGCCGCCGGATTCCAAGGCACGAACCACATGTTCGGTTTCCGTCAGACCAGTCATGAAGATCACCGGTATCTGGCTGATCGCCGGATTGGATTTGAGTTTTTTGCAGGTCTCGAAGCCGTCCATGGATGGCATGACTGCATCGAGCAGAATGAGGTCCGGCGTAATGCGTTCCACGATGCTCAGCGCAGCCGAGCCCGATGTCGCGATCAGAACGGAAAAACCGGATTGCTCCAGAGCGTCGGCCAAAAATCCCAGGGCATCAGGCGAGTCATCCACCAAGAGAACAATATCGCGCGGGAGCTCAGCCAAGGGTATCTACCTTCTCGTCAAACCGGTGCAGGAAATTCATGAGGCCATTCAAATCGAATGATGCCGCAAAGGAACGGAGTTCCTCCGTAAATGGCTGATTTGCCTCCACCTTGGCAAGGTCGGCGAGCTTTGCCTCGATTCCTCTGATGTAGCCGATTTCGGCGAGCCGCAACAATTCCTGGACGTGGGCAAGACCCGGACTGATCAACGGTCGGTCGCGCCCGGCAGGTGCCGAGGGAGAAGCCGACTCCGCATAAATCCATTTCAGGCCCAGATGCACCGCAAGCTTGTCACGCAGTTGCTTGATGTCCACCGGTTTGCCGATGGCATCGCTGTGGCTGTCGTCGCTGTCGCGGTGAGCGGCCGCGTCGCCGATGTTGGCCGACAGCATCACGATTGGCGCGATCTGGCCGTTCGCTCGCAACCGCGAAACGAGCTGCCATCCATTCATGCCCGGCATCGAGATATCGACGAGGAACAGATCGGGCTGAATGCCCTCGATCAACGTCAGGCAGTCGGCCCCGCTTGCCGCGGTCAGCACGACGAAATCCAGTGGGACAAGCACCTCGCGCATCATCTCGCGATGGTCCTCGTTGTCATCCACGACCACGATCGTGCGCCGGGGACCGTCGTAGCTTACGATCTTCTTTTCCTGTGGCGGCACCGTCATTTCGCGAAGCACGGCGGAAAGCATGAGGCGAACGCGGAAGACCGTTCCGTGATCCTTCTCGCTCATCACCGAAATCTCGCCGCCGAGCGTGTTGGTCAAGAGTTGTGTGATCGTCAGCCCGAGACCGAGGCCCGGCATCGGCCTGATGCTATCGGCCTCGCCACGCTGGAACGGCTCGTAGATACGGCCCAAATCCTTCTCGGCAATGCCACGACCGGTATCGGTAACGGTGAAGGTTGCAACCTGGCTGCGGTAGCCGACATCGAATCTGACACTGCCTTCGTCAGTGAACTTGATCGCGTTGGAGAGCAGGTTCACGAGGATCTGGCGCAGGCGTTTTTCATCAGTGCGAACGAAGTGTGGCAGGACGGGGGAGCGGTCGTGATGGAAGGTCAGCCCCTTCACCTCGGCCTGCGGACGGAACATGTCGACAATCTGGTCCAGGAAATCGTGAATATTGATCTCGTTGGAATAGACCTGCAGCCGTCCGGCTTCGATCTTGGAAATATCAAGGAGACCGTCGATCAGGCCGGACAAATGCTCGGCGCTGCGGCGGATCACCTTGATCGACGACTGTCGTGGCGCGGGAATGGTGTCGTCGCGCTCGAGGATCTGCGCGTAGCCAAGCACGGCATTCAGCGGCGTGCGCAATTCGTGGCTGAGACCGACGACGTAACGGCTCTTCGCCCGGTTGGCGGCTTCCGCGGTCTCCTTGGCGGTCTGGAGCGCGGCGTCGGTCTTCTTGTGGGCGGCGATTTCCTTCAGCAGCAGGGTATTCTGGCGCGAGGATTCCTCTTCGGCAACGACACGGCTGTCATGCGCCAGCACATAAAACCAGCAGACGACGCCGGCGATGACGGCGAAGACGAAGAAGACAATCAGGATGGTTCGGTTGACCACCTCGGCGGTTTCCGGTGAGGCTGCAGAGACCTGATGGGCAATCATCGCAAGGATTGCGCCGACGGCCGTCAGGGCCAGCACCACGGCTATCCCGTAGCGGCCGAGGCGAGTGGTCAGCTTCTCGACGACCGTTCCAGGCAAAACCGCCTTCGCGACCGTGCCGACCTGGGCGTTGAAACGGCCCTTCGGCTTGCACATGTCATGGCAGCGGCTGTCGAGTGAACAGCAGAGCGAGCAGATCGGTGCCGCATAGGCCGGGCACCAGGCCATGTCCTCCGGTTCGAAGGGGTGCTCGCACACAGAGCAGGTGATGTTGGTGAGGTTCTTCCAGCTGTGACGCGGCTTGCGAGCGAGGTAGAACTTGCCCTTCGTGGCCCACGCGATCACCGGCGAGGCAATCAGTGCAACCAGCAGCGTGATGTAGGGTGCAAGCGAGGCAGCGACGGGGCCGAAGACGCCGAAATGGGCGACAAGTGCTATGCCTGCCGACAGCGTCATGGCGCCCAGGCCAACCGGATTGATGTCGTAGAGATGGGCGCGCTTGAATTCGATGCCCGGAGGGGCGAGGCCAAGCGGCTTGTTGATGAAGAGATCGGCCGAGATCGTGCACAGCCAGGCCATGGCGATGATCGAGAAGATGCCGAGCGTTTCCTCAAGCAGCTTGTAGATGCCGAGCTCCATCAGCAGAAGCGCGATTGCCACATTGAAGACGAGCCAGATGACGCGGCCGGGATGGCTGTGGGTGAGGCGGGAGAAGAAGTTCGACCAGGCAAGTGAGCCAGCATAGGCGTTCATCACGTTGATCTTCAACTGCGAGACGACCACGAAGGCAGCCATCAGCAGAAGCGCAGCGTTGTGCCACGGGATCATGTAGCCGAAGGCCGTCAGATACATCTGGGCCGGATCGGCGGCACGATCGACCGGCACGCCGGACGCGAAGGTAAGGACGACGAGAAAGGAGCCGGCCAGCAGCTTGGGCGCCCCGATGATGACCCAGCCGGGGCCCGCCAGAAACACGGCAAGGCGGTGTCGCCAGTTCCGCTGCTTTTCCGGCGGCAAGAAGCGCAGGAAGTCGGCCTGTTCGCCGATCTGCGACATCAGCGCCAGGATGACGGCAGAGGCGGCGCCGAACTCCACGAGATCGAAAGGTGCCATCGTGCCCGGCGGTCCGGACGCATGGCGGATTCCGGCAAAGGCCCGCCAGAGGTCGAATTTCTCAAAATCCATCGCGGCGATGAAGAGGAAGGGCAGGACGTTGAGGACGATCCAGAAAGGCTGCGTCAGCAACTGAAACCGGCTGATCAGCCGGACGCCGTGGGTAACCAGCGGAATGACCATGACGGCGCTGATGATGTACCCGATCCATAGCGGGATGCCGAGCGTCAGCTCCAGCGCGCCGGACATGATTGAGGCTTCGATCGCAAACAGCATGAAGGTGAAACTGGCATAGATCAGCGACGTGACCGTCGAGCCGATGTAGCCGAAGCTCGCACCGCGCGTCAGAAGATCGATGTCGACGCCGTGCCGGATCGCATAGCGACTGATTGGCAGGCCAATCAGAAGCATGGCAAGGCTGGCGACGACAATGGCGAAGAAGGCGTTGGTCGTGCCATAAGAGAGAGTGATCGCGCCGCCGATCGCTTCGAGCGCGAGAAATGAAATGGCGCCGATCGCCGTTTGCGAGATGCGTTGCGACGAGAATTGCCGGGCGCTCTTTGCCGTAAAGCGCAGCGCATAGTCTTCCAGCGTCTGGTTTGCCACCCAGCGATTGTATTCGCGCCTGACCGGAATGATGCGTTGCCGCGCTGCCATGCCTTGGTGCCAGCCCCTTTGTTCCCCTTGTCATGCGTTCGTAACACGGAATGACACGAGGCTTAAGGTGCGGCGCAGCACAAAACTGCACATTTCGCCCCGTCTCCTACGTCATATTGCGTATACGCTTTCGCACCGCAGCACCGGATAGTCCGCTAAGCAACAGTTAACTGCCGCTTTCGGCCTGTTGTCGAACAAGAAGAGGGGATCAACCAGATGAATCTCAAGTCCTATATCACGGGCGCCGCACTCGGCGCCGTCATGTCGGCCACCGCCGCTTTCCACGGAGCCGTTGCCGCCGACGACACCATCAAGGTCGGCGTCCTGCACTCGCTCTCCGGCACGATGGCGATCTCCGAAACGACACTGAAAGACGCCATGCTGATGCTCATCGACGAGCAGAACAAGAAGGGTGGCCTTCTCGGCAAGAAGCTCGAAGCCGTCGTCGTCGATCCGGCGTCCGATTGGCCGCTGTTTGCCGAAAAGGCGCGCGAGCTGATCGAGAAGGACAAGGTCGCGGCCGTATTCGGCTGCTGGACCTCGTCGTCGCGCAAGTCGGTTCTGCCTGTCTTCGAAGAGCTCAACTCGATCCTCTTCTACCCGGTCCAGTACGAAGGCGAGGAGTCCTCGCGCAACATCTTCTACACGGGTGCAGCGCCGAACCAGCAGGCAATCCCGGCGGTCGACTATCTGATGGAAAAGGAAGGCGTTAAGCGTTTCGTGCTCGAAGGCACCGACTACGTCTATCCGCGCACGACGAACAAGATCCTGGAAGCCTATCTCGAATCCAAGGGCATTCCAAAGGAGGACATCATCATCAACTACACGCCGTTCGGCTTCTCGGACTGGCAGACGGAAGTGAAGAAGATCAAGGAGTTCGGCTCGGCTGGCAAGAAGACCGCCGTGGTCTCGACCATCAACGGTGACGCGAACGTTCCGTTCTACAAGGAGCTCGGCAACCAGGGCATCAAGGCGACAGATATTCCGGTCGTTGCCTTCTCGGTCGGCGAAGAAGAGCTTGCCGGTCTCGACACCAAGCCGCTCGTTGGCCATCTCGCGGCCTGGAACTACTTCGAGTCGGTGGAAAGCCCTGTGAACAAGAAGTTCATCAAGCAGTGGCACGAGTTCACCAAGAACGACAAGCGCGTGACGAACGACCCGATGGAAGCCGCCTATATCGGCTTCAACGCCTGGGTCAAGGCTGTTCAGGCTGCCGGCACGACTGACACGGACAAGGTTCTCGACACGATCATTGGCACGACAGTTCCGAACCTGTCGGGCGGCTATGCGACCGTCATGCCGAACCACCACATCACTAAGCCGGTTCTGATCGGTGAAATCCAGGCGAACGGCCAGTTCGAAATCGTTCAGCAGACCCCGGCGGTCGTTGGCGACGAATGGTCCGACTACCTGCCCGACTCCAAGGACCTGATCTCCGATTGGCGCAAGCCCATGAACTGCGGCAACTTCAACGTTGCCTCGGGCAAGTGCGGCGGCAAGGGCTCCTGAGTGCGTTCCACCCCGTCACTCTGACGCCTGAAGACTTCCGCCCGGCGGCTCCTGTCCGGGCGGAAGGTTCATCCCCAGACATGCAGCCTTCGAGACGAGCGGCAATCGATCCGTCGGATTGCGCCGACAGAAGGACGATGTTCCCGATTGCGCCGGAAGGCCAATGATGACCGAGGCAAGAAAGCCGATGTATCGCGCCATCAAAATCCTGCTTCTTACGCTGTGCCTGGCCTTGCCGGCCCTTGCGGCTGTGAAAGCGCAGGACGATATCCATCCCCTGATCGATGCCTTGGGCGCCGGTGATTTCCCCGAGCGCGAAGCCGCGATCAAGGCACTGGTTGCCTCCAAGGACCCGCGTGTCGGCGAAATCCTCGAGCTTTTGAGCGGCGGAAAGCTCTACGTGAATTCCGAGACCGGCGGTCCTGTGCTGGTGCAAGGTGGCTCCGAGGACGAGCCGACTTATGCAGACCCGATTTCCGGCCAGGTCGTTTCCGACGTCGATCCAGACTACATGTCAAAGGTCAAGATCAACAATTCGCTACGCACGGTGATCGCCACCGTCACGAGCCAGCTGACGCTGCTGAGCCCCGATCGAGGCGCACGGCTTGCGGCAGCCCAAGGCCTGCTCAAGGACGCCGATCCGGCAAACCTCGATCTCTTGACCGCAGCACTCGCCGAAGAGAAGGACGCCGAGGTCAAAAATGCCATGGAGGCCGCACGGGCCGTCATGGTGCTGAAGAGCGACGTCAGCGCCGAAGAGAAAAAGGCGGCGATCGACACGGTTACGGCGCGCGGAGGGCGTGAGGCCCTGACCATCCTCAATTCTGCAATGGCGACAGCCCCCGAGGAGCTGAAGGGTGAAATCGAGGCACATATCAACGCCATCAACCGCAGCCTGGCGTTTTGGGATGTCGGGCAGAATGTCTGGTACGGCTTATCGCTCGGATCGGTGCTGCTGCTGGCAGCGATCGGCCTTGCCATTACCTTCGGCGTCATGGGCGTCATCAACATGGCGCATGGGGAAATGGTAATGATCGGGGCCTATACGACCTATGTCGTGCAGGAGTACATCAGCTCCGCGTTTCCGGAGCTCGCAAACTACTCGCTCGCCTTCTCCGTGCCGGCAGCCTTCCTGTTTACCGGGCTTGTCGGCCTCGTGATCGAGCGCGTCGTCATTCGCTACCTCTATGGTCGTCCGCTTGAGACGCTGCTTGCAACCTGGGGCGTGTCGCTGATCCTGCAGCAGGCAGTTCGCACGGCCTTCGGGCCAACAAACCGCGAGGTGCGCAATCCGAGCTGGATGTCGGGTGCATTTGAGCTTGGCGGTCTCTCGATCACCTGGAATCGCCTCTGGATCATCGTCTTTTCGATCACCGTGTTCTTTGCACTGCTCTTTCTCCTGAAGCGCTCGGCCTTCGGCCTGCAGATGCGTGCGGTCACGCAGAACCGCCGCATGGCGTCATCGATGGGCATCCGTACCGGCTGGGTTGATGCGTTCACGTTTGCGCTCGGCTCCGGAATTGCGGGTATCGCAGGTGTTGCCCTCTCGCAGATCGACAACGTCTCGCCGAACCTTGGCCAGAGCTACATCATCGACAGCTTCATGGTCGTGGTCTTTGGTGGCGTCGGCAACCTCTGGGGCACGCTGGTTGGCGCCCTGTCACTCGGCGTCCTCAACAAATTCCTCGAGCCTTTCGCGGGTGCCGTGCTCGGCAAGATCCTGGTGCTCGTCCTCATCATTCTTTTCATCCAGAAGCGTCCTCGCGGGCTCTTCGCACTTAAAGGAAGGGCGGTGGAAGCATGATTACGGCCTTCCTGCTCCGGTCTCTCGACCGCAAGATCATCGCTGCCATCGTCATTCTGCTTGGACTGGCCGTGCTGGTCCCCGTGCTCAACCTGATGACCGGCCCTGCCAATCCGCTGCACATTCCGACCTACATCATGGCGCTGTTCGGCAAGTATCTGACCTATGCGCTGCTGGCACTGGCGCTCGATCTCGTTTGGGGCTTTTGCGGCATCCTGTCGCTTGGCCACGGGGCTTTCTTTGCGCTCGGCGGCTATGCGATGGGCATGT
This sequence comes from Rhizobium sp. BK661, assembly GCF_024808825.1. Taxonomy (NCBI): domain Bacteria; kingdom Pseudomonadati; phylum Pseudomonadota; class Alphaproteobacteria; order Hyphomicrobiales; family Rhizobiaceae; genus Rhizobium; species Rhizobium sp. BK661. The sequence goes on from NZ_JANTYT010000010.1 coordinate 86,583, forward strand.
ATCTCATGCGCCAGATCGGTCCGCGCGGCGTCTATGGCGACCCTATCCTCCCTGACTTCATGGTGTTCCTGAACTGGAAGGAACTGCCCTGGTTCTGGTATGGGTTCGACAAGTTCTGGTTCGCCGCGCTTATGGTTCTCCTGGTGCCGGGGCTGCTTGCCTTCGTCTTTGGCTGGTTCGCCTTCCGCAGCAGGGTCAACGGTGTCTATCTGTCGATCATCACGCAGGCGATGACCTACGCGCTGCTGCTTGCCTTCTTCCGCAACGACATGGGTTTCGGCGGCAATAACGGCATGACCGACTTCAAGGAAATCATCGGTTTCAGCGTCCAGGCGGACGGAACGCGCGCCGCCCTCTTCGCCGCCACAGCGATCTTCCTTGCGCTCTCCCTGATGATTGCCTCGGCCATCGTGCGCTCGAAATTCGGAAAAGTGCTGGTCGGCGTGCGCGATGCGGAGGGCCGCACGCGCTTCCTCGGCTACCGTGTGGAACACTTCAAGCTCTTCACCTTCGTCGTTTCCGCGATGATGGCGGGCGTTGCCGGCGCGCTCTACGTGCCGCAGGTCGGTATCATCAACCCCGGTGAGTTTGCCCCTGCCAATTCCATCGAAGTCGTCATCTGGACGGCTGTCGGCGGACGCTCGACGCTGATCGGCCCGATCATCGGCGCCATCCTGGTCAATGGCGGCAAAACGATCTTTACTGGTCTGTTTCCCGAGTTCTGGCTGTTCGCGCTTGGCGGGCTCTTCGTGCTCGTCACGCTGTTCCTGCCCAAGGGCATCGTCGGCACGATCGCCCAGTATCTCCCGCGCCGCAAGCCGATGACGGAGGCCGCACCGCCTGTCCTTCAGGGCGAGCGCGTCGATGCAAAAGTCCAGCCGGCGGAGTGAGCAATCATGATCCCTGACGTCAAACCAAGCAGCGTTCTCTATCTCAACAATGTCTCGGTTTCCTTCGACGGTTTCAAGGCGCTCAATTCGCTGTCGATCGTCATCGAGCCCGGCGAACTGCGCGCCATCATCGGTCCGAACGGCGCCGGCAAAACGACGATGATGGACATCATAACCGGCAAGACCCGACCTGACGAAGGCGAGGTTTTCTTCAACGGCGACGTCGATCTGACGAAGCGGGACGAGGCCGACATCGCCCAGCTTGGCATCGGCCGCAAGTTCCAGAAGCCGACGGTCTTCGAAAGCCATACGGTCTGGGACAACCTGGAACTGGCGCTGAACCGCAAGCGTAGTGTCTTTGCCACACTGTTCTACCGGCTCTCAAGCGAGGACAAGGCACGTATCGAGGAGATCCTTGAAACGGTTCGGCTGACCCATCGGCGTGACGAACTCGCAGCCAACCTCTCGCATGGCCAGAAGCAATGGCTGGAGATCGGCATGCTCCTGGCGCAGGAGCCGAAGCTGCTTCTGGTCGACGAGCCGGTTGCCGGCATGACCGATGCCGAGACAGCGGAAACCGCGATCCTGCTCAAGGAAATAGCCAGGACGCGGTCGGTGGTCGTCGTCGAGCATGACATGGGGTTCATCCGCGACCTCGGCGTCAAGGTGACCTGCCTTGCCGAAGGGTCGGTGCTGGCAGAGGGATCGATCGATTTCGTAAGCGCCGATCCGAAGGTCATCGAAAATTATCTGGGGCGCTGAGATGCTGACAGTCGAGAATGCAAACCTTCACTATGGCGCGGCACAGGCGCTGCGCGGCATCTCCATCAAGGCCGAGTTGGGCAAGATCACTTGCGTGCTGGGGCGTAACGGCGTGGGGAAGAGTTCACTTCTTCGCGCCGTTACCGGCCAGCATCCCTTGTCGGCTGGCAGTGTCAGCTTCAACGATGTGAAGCTCAACGGAATGCCGCCCTTTGCCCGCGCCAAGCAGGGAATCGGCTACGTGCCTCAGGGTCGGGAGATATTTCCATTGCTGACCGTCAGGGAGAACCTCGAGACTGGCTTTGCCCCGCTCGGACGCCGGGATCGCTCCATTCCCGATGATATCTTCAGCCTGTTTCCGGTGCTGCAGTCGATGCTCGGACGGCGCGGCGGCGATTTGTCAGGCGGGCAGCAACAGCAACTGGCGATTGGCCGGGCGATGGTGACGCGGCCGAAGATCCTGGTGCTCGACGAGCCGACGGAGGGCATCCAGCCCTCCATCATCAAGGATATCGGCCGGGCGATCCGCTACCTGCGCGACTCGACCGGTATGGCGATCCTGCTCGTCGAACAATATCTCGATTTCTGCCGCGAGCTTGCCGACTATGTCTACATCATGGATCGCGGCGAGATCGTTCATGAGGGAGTTGCCGAAACACTCGACACACCGGAAGCGCGTCGCCATCTGACTGTTTGAGATCTCTACCATCGAGACAATGCGCCAGGCAGAGCCTCTCAGTTTAGCGGGATTGCATTGTCACCCTTGCTTGCCTGGTAAATTGCGGACAGCTCGTCGTACTTTTGCCGGATGGCCTCGGCACGGTCCGCCAGCTCCGAGCGCCGCGGCTCGGGAAGGTTCTCAATCTCGCCATGGATCGAAACGCCTTTCCAGAACGCATTTGTCCTGTTGTAGCCTCCAGGATCCAGGGTAAAGACCTCCTTCAGGATCTTCAGGTCGTGCGGGATCGAAAACGCGTCGCGCGAGTCCTCGTGACTGAAGAAGTAATAAAAATTGTCGAAGCCTGCCCAGGTGATTGCCGAGAGGCACATCGAGCACGGCTCGTGTGTCGACAGGAAGATCAGATCGCGCGTATCGGGACGATCTGTGCCTGTGATCTCGTAGAAGCGCTTCAGCGTGTGGACTTCACCGTGCCAAAGCGGGTTCTCTGTCTCGTTGTTCGTCTCGACAAGGATTGTCGAAAGGTCGGATTTCCTCATCAGCGCGGCGCCGAAAATCTTGTTGCCGGCGGAAACACCCGCTTCCGTCGACGGAATGATGCCGTTCTCCATGGTGCTGAGAAGAGCGCAGAGAAGTTCATATTGGTCTATTGGCTGTGTCATGTTGTCTCCTGTCAGACAGCGTGTGTGGCGATAGCTTTTCCGTCTGTCCTTCCGCTCCGGTGATGTGGTTCCGCAACGACCAGCGGCACCTCATTTCCTTTGGCGTCGTAGAGTTTTCCGTCGAGGAAATAGTCGCCATCGTGCAGACGGGCGATGTCCTGGTAACGGATTGTGCGTTCCGTCGCGGCGACGAAGACCGACTGCTGATCGGAATTCCCGAACGTCAGGTGGTTGAACAGAAGGTTGAGCGCGATCGCCATTAACGCCGCAGAACTGATCCCGGAATGGAAGATCGTGGCGAACCAGGCCGGGAAATGCTCGTAGAAGCCGGGCGCTGCGATTGGGATCATGCCGAACCCGATCGACGTCGCAACGATGACGAGGTTCATGTTGTTTTCGTAATTGACCTTGGAAAGGGTGCGGATACCGCTCGCTGCGACCGTTCCGAACAATACCACGCCGGCACCGCCAAGAACCGAGCTCGGCACTGAGGCAACGACGCGTCCCACGACCGGGAGCAGGCCCAGTGCAACGAGAAAGATCCCACCGGTGGCAACGACGTACCGGCTCTTGACGCCGGTGACGGCGACCAGGCCGACATTCTGGGCAAAGGCGCTCTGCGTGAACGAGCCGAAGATCGGTGCAAGGATACTCGAAAGCATATCGGCCCTGAGCCCGTCGCCCAACCTTCGGGAATCCACCTTCGTTCCAACGATCTCGCCGACAGCGAGAATGTCCGCCGACGTTTCGACGAGTGTCACCATGATCACGATGAACATCGAGATGATGGCGGCGAGTTCGAAGGTCGGGTAGCCGAAGTGGAAGATCTGGGGCAGGCCGAAGAATGGGCCGTCACCCACGTGCGAGAAGTCCGTCATGCCCACCGCGTAGGCGATGCCCGTGCCGATAAGAATGGCAAGCAGGATCGATAGCCGTGATATCGATGCACTTCCGAGTTTGCTCAGGACCAGCACGATGACCAGTGTCACAGCTGCGAGCTTTATATTCGCCGTACTGCCGAAGTCGGGCGCTTTCCGATTGCCTCCCATCGCCCACATCGCCGCCACGGGCAGGAGCGTCAGGCCAATGGTCGTGATGACGATCCCCGTCACCAGCGGCGGAAAGAAGCGAGTGATGCGCGAAAAGACGGGCGTAATCAGGAGGCCAATCAGCGAAGCCGCAACGACTGCACCCAGGATGGAGGGAATGCCGCCATTGCCCGAGATGGCAATCATCGTCGCCACACCCGAGAACGAGACGCCCTGGACGAGCGGCAGGCGGCTGCCGAAGAAGGGAAGCCCGATTGTTTGCAGGATGGTTGCTAATCCCCCGGCGAAAAGCGATGCCGTGACAAGCAGACCGATGTCGCCAGACGTCAATCCTGCCGCCTGACCAAGGATCAGCGGCACCGCGACAATGCCGCCATACATTGTCAGGACGTGTTGCAGGCCAAATGCTATATTTGCCCAGATGCTGAGCCGTTCGTCTTCCGGGTTGGGCTTTCTTACGTTTTCCTCGATGATTGCTGCCAAGGTCGTCTCCTCCGTACCTCTGCAAATGTCCCGTCTCCCGAGGGACAAACTGAACGGTAGGGTAAGAAGGAACCGTTGGCTTCCATAAAAAAACTGAAACACCTTATAGAAAATCAAAAGGGTCGCTGAGCGAGATGCCAACCACTTGTTCAGCTTCGCAACGGCGATCCTAGAAAATACGCGATTGTAATCCGGTCAGGGCGGTTGTCGTAGCTGTTGCTTCACAGCTGGTAAGTGGAGGTCGACCAGGCTTGTCTCGCACGGGCCGTCAAGGCGCAGAATCCATAGTCAACAAGTTGTAAAGAATACTGTGCGTATCTTTACCACGACTGCACAGTCAAAAGACTTTTCGCTTATCAAGGAGTTTCACATGGCTGACGAAATGAATGCCACTGCCAACAGCGCTACTGCACCTGCAAATGCACCAAAAGAAAAGAAGACTCGCGCGCCGCGCAAGCCGAAAACGGTCGCTGAAGCGGCCGTCTCCACTTCGGTGAGTGAACCGGCGAAGAAGCCGCGGGGTCGCCGAAAGAGCGTGGAAAAGGCGGAGGCCGTTGCTCCGGTAGTGCCTGTGGCAGCGAAGAAAGCTGCTTCGGTCAAAACGGCTGAAAAGAAGCTACCCGCAAAGCGTGGGCCCCGCAAGGCTCAGGCAGTTGCGCCTGCGTCGGACGACTTTGCAGATCTGCTGAAGCTTGAAGAGGAAAATCAGAAGCTCCGCAAGGCGCTGGCCGAGAAACTTCGTGCGGAGAATGCAGACCTGCGCAAGAGGCTCGGCGCTGCGTGATTTGAACGTCTTAGCTGTGATAGAATACTAACTTCTCCACAGCGATCAGACTGATGACCGGGCTGGCATTGCAAGCCCGGTCTCCCGCCCGGTATCATACTTGTGGGGCACCGAGTCGGGAGGCGGATCGATGAGATCACCGTGGAAACTGATCACCGGGATCGTATCCCGGGGCAAGCCGGAACTGTCTGATGAGGCCGAGCGTGAAATCCAGGCTTTGCCAGGGTCCAATGCGGGAGAGGCTGCCGGTCCGCTTCCGGCAACTCAGGCATCGCCACATTCCATTATACATCCCGCCGAGGAGGGGCCGTCCGTCGCGCCTTCAATCGGCTCAGTCGATGGCCTTGCACGACTGACGTCATTACCTGAGTTGAGGCCGATTTCCGGGCTTGCCTCGACGGACGATATCGAGCCGGTGCTGGCGACAACGATCAGGTTGGTGACGAAGGACAGGTTGAGCTTGCGCGCGGAGCTGGCGGCTTCGACCGCAGCCCTTGACGCGCTTGAAACGCATGCTCCCGACATTTCTCTCATTGCCAATGTCAATGGAGATGAAAAGCCGTCCGAGCCCGCCGAGTTGTTGAAGACTGATGTGGGCAACAAGCCGGACGGCACGGGCCAAACAACACAAATCGAGCGAACGGACGTACAGGCGCCAGCGCATCAGACAGCAGGTGCGAAGCCTCCCATAAAGGTGAGACGGCGCAATACGCGCGGAGCAGCCAAGGTATTGCCGAAGATGGATTCCATCGTCGAACCAATACGCTTGGAAGATGAGATAAACGAACTGAGAAAGCAGCTGGCTCAAAAGCTTCGTATCCAGAACGAGCAACTAAAAGCGATGCTATCCCGATTCGACGCTTATTGAGCAGGACGGTCGTTTAACGCTGGCGAATTGATCACCCCTCACTTCAGGTGAACCACCAGCTTGAAACAAGGACTATTTCCAGGTCGGTGAAGACGCCCATTCTTCATCTATTCCTTGAGAAGACTAAACACGAAGCGCGTGGACAACTCTAAAGGCAGCGCTAGATTCTTGACGATCACCAAAAGGATGGATCGCACATGACCAGACGTGATGGACAGTCAGCTTTGATCTCGAAAGCGGTGAAACAGTGGTATTCATTCTACGAAATTCAGCCGGATGAGGCGTCGTCCGAAACACTCTGCAAGGCCGCGATAGGGCTTCTTGAACAGGGCTTCGACAGTGAAGACATTGCGACGCTCCTGATCGGCAAGTACGTCGGCAAATGGGCAACCAGGATCAATGCGCCATCGTCCAACACGGTACACTGACCTGGTCTTGCACTTCAGGATAGGTGCGATGGTCGATCATATTGAAACCGCCCCCTCCACATGGCGCGCCGACCTTGCGACGCAGATCGCAGATCTTGTCGATCAGTACGTCGCACTGGGCGTGAAGCAACAGGATGTTTTTCAGGAGATCATGAAGGAAGTAGGACGGCTTCGGGACGAGCTCGAACAAGATCCGGATCCTGCCGACGATGTTTTAGCATCTGACGTCATCGATGAACCATCAAACGATTGGCCCGCCGCCGACCGGGGCAGCCCTTAGCGACGCATGTCGTCAAATCTGCTCTGTGCAAAGCGCGGGGGTAACGCTCCGGTCGCGTTTTCCCTGATAGTTACAGGAGAGCCTAAACCTGCGTTGCTCTTGCCGCTATTCGCCGTAACGGGTGGTCGTTTTTCAAGCGCCAAAACTGTGCCGGCAACGGACGAGCATCACGCAACTGTTATTTGTCAGGACGTATTCGACGGTGAGGTTCGCGCGCCAAGCGGTTTGACCGACGATTGAATGAGTTCGCGAACGTATTTCGAGAGTTTGCCCTCGCGACTGGCGTCTTCGGCCTCCCAACCGAATTTCCAGGCATCGTGACGCGCCGTCCAATCTCCAGGAGAGTTATCGTCCCGTTCGGCAAGCGCTCCTGCTGAAGGTATGGATTTTCATGTGCCTTAAGACAGAGTATCCGGGCTCTTGAGCCTGCCTCCTGAAGGTCTAACAACTCTTCGATCGTCATGCGCTAATTCCTACACCCTGGAGGCATGCTACCTACCGGAATGATGGACTAAGTCCGTTTCCGACAGTCGTCGAGATATGACCGCACGCCCTGCCGTCGCGACGTCAGAGATCCTCCCACGGAAAGCTATCCAGACGTTCCGCGCCATGGCGTGTGACAAGCGCCTGCGTCTCGAGTTTGATGCTCTCGGAACCGTCCTCGGCAATGAGGCTCTCGATATTGAGGACCATTCCTTCTTCGATCAAGCCGCTGAATGCGTCATCGTAGTCGGGATGGAGAAGGATTCCGGGCCACTCGTCGGCCATGCCGGTTCCGTGCGCCGCCAAAGTGTAGCGATAGGGAATGTACGTCTCTGGAATGCGCCAGCTCTTGTCGTTGAATTCGCCGAAGGACATGCCGGCTCGGATGATCGACAGGTTGTGGTCGATCTGGTCCCTCGCTGCCGAATAGAGTTCCTTCTGCTTTGTATTCATCGCAACGTGCCCACAGGTCCATGAGCGGGAAAGATCGGCGCAATAGCCGTACGGACCGATCATGTCCGTGTCGAAGGAGATCATGTCACCGCGTTTTATGATGTAATCGGAGCATTCCTGGTACCATGGGTTCGTGCGGGGTCCCGCTGTCAGGAGCTTTGTCTCGAGCCATTCTCCGCCGCTGCGCGCATTCTCGAAGTGAAGTTCGGCCCAGATCTCACGCTCCGTGCGCCCCGGTTCGGAAACCTCGTACATTCGTGCCATGCCGGCCTCGCAGACCCGGATCGTCCACCGCATGAGCTCAATTTCTTCCGCACTCTTGATCGAACGTGCGCGTTCCGCAAGCTCCTGACCGTCCAGCAAGGTAAAGCCATGGCTCTGAAGCTCGTGGGCAGGCGCCGGTTCGAGCCGATCCACACCGATCCGGCCGTTGCTGCAGTGAGAGCGAACGGTGTCGGCAATCTCCTCCGCCCACGCCTTCATCCGGGCTTCGACAAGATTGCCCGAAGTGAAGAAGAGGAAGGACTTTGACGTCCGGACCTCGTCGATGCCAGGCAGCCCACCATTGACGTGCTCCGATCCTTCGAATTCGAACATGATCGCCGGTCCGTTCGCGAGGATGAGCGCATATCGAGAAGGGTTATGCATGGTCCAGATGCTCATGTTCGAACAATCGAACGCATATCGAATGTTGACGGGATCGTAGAGCAGAAGGGCTGCACAATCCGATTCCTCCATCTTCGCTCGCAGGCGCCCGAGACGATACCGCCTGGCGCTGTCGAGGGTCGATGGAGGGATCGGACTGATCAGCGGACGGTCCGCTCCCTCTGGGTTGAGATAGGTCAGCTTGCGATCGTCTTTGAAGACGGGCGCGGCTGATGATTGCGACGACTTCTCCTCGCTACGCAGCATCTGTATGCCCTCGGATCAAGCCTCTATCACCGTTCGATCACAAGATCGCTCAGTGGCTTTGAACAGCACGGCAGAAACATCCCCGCGTCGATCTCGCGCTGCCTGATGCCGCCATTATGGTTCATCTCGACCGAACCGGAGACCAGCTTCGACTTGCAGGTGCCGCAGACGCCGTTCGCACAGGAGGACGGAAGCCTGATGCTGCCCTTTTTCGCAGCAGCAAGCACTGTCTGATCTGGACAGACTGCCAAGGTTTTCTTCTGCTTAGAGAACTCGACCTGATAGATCTTTCCGGCAGGCTGCACCTCGACGTTGAGGCCCGGCTCGTCGATGACAGCTGCGTCGAAGCTCTCTTCGATATAGTTCGATGAGGGGACACCCAGGGCGGCTGTGATCGAACGGGCAGCCGCCATGAAGGGTGCAGGCCCGCAGCACATGACCACGCGCTCGGCGATATCTGGAACTGCCAACTTCATGAACTCCGGAGAGATCCGTCCGGTCAATCCGGGCCAGCTGAGTTCACCAGCAACCGTTTCCGGCAGCAACTGCAGGCGCAGTCCTTTCATCCGCGTAGCAAGCCCAGACAGGTCATTGCGGAAGATGAGATCTGCAGGGGTGCGAGCTGCATGAAGGAAAACGATGTCCAAGGGTTCGTAGCGGTCTGCCAGATCACGCGTGATCGACATGACCGGGGTGATGCCCGAGCCGCCGGAGAGCAGCAAAAGCTTCGTCTTCTGCCCCTTCGGACGGATGAAATGACCGAGCGGCCCCTGTCCCTTGACCGTCGTGCCGGGGACCAGGTTGTCGTGCAGCCAGTTCGAGACCTTGCCGCCCAGCACTCGTTTGACCGTCACGGTGAACGCATTTTCGCGATGAGGCGATGACGAGATGCTGTAACAGCGCGACTCCCCGTCCGGGCCGATCGGGAAGTCGAACAGAAAGTACTGCCCGGCGTCGAAGTTGAAACGCTTGCCCTCCGGAGACGCGAAGGTGAAGCTCTTCACGTCGTGCGTCTCCTGATGGACATCGAGACAGACAAGCGTCTCGTCGGTCTCAGGGTCCCAAACGACGGTTTCGGCGGGGATCATCTTTTGGAACTCAATACCCATGAGCGCGCATCCTATCAATGTACCAGGTGGCGAACTTGTCGAGGTTGGTTTCGGAGAACTTGGAATAGGGCCCAGGCTGGTAAGCCGGGTCGAGGGCGCCTGCATGTGAGCGGGCGACTAGATCCGCGTCCTGGTCAGTGGTTGCGATCCAGACATCGGTCAGTTTGTCGAGGTCGTAGTCCTTGCCTTCGACAGCGTCCTTGTGCACGAGCCATTTGGTTCTGACGAGCGTTTGCCCGGCGGAGAGCGGGATAACGATCGCGACGACCGCGTGGTCGCCCATGAAATGGTTCCAGCTGTTGTGACCCCACAGATGCGTGTCGCCGAGATCCTTGCGTGTCATCTGACCGAGCAGCTTGGAAGACGCTGCGGTCGCATCGTGGGTCTGGGATTCGCCCGCACCTGCGATGATGAGCCGCTGGGTGCGGAAGTTGGTGGCGCAATCGACCAGCTGTTCGACTGCAGCCGACGGGAAGCCGTCGGCCTCCCAAGCTTTCGTCCGCTCCTCGTACAGCCGGAAGTGTCCCTCGGCCTGCTCGCGGTCCTCGGGGCTCAGCGTCTCGGGGTCGAAGCCGAAGTCGAGATCGACGAAGGATACGCACAGTTCAGGATGATTGGCCGAACAGTGGTAGCACTCGCGATTGTTTTCCAACGTGAGCTTCCAGTTGCCATCTTCGACAATGTCGGTCTGATGCGCGACCTTGGCATTTCGAATGTCATAAGGTGCAAGGCGCTCGATCATCGCCTTTTCCAGACCTGCGATGTCCTCCGGCGGATTGTCGGACAAACATACATAGATCAAGCCACCGATCGACTTGAAGTTAACCGACTTCAGGCTGTGGCACCGCTTGTCCAGCTCCTTGCCCATGTGCGGGGCATAGCTCAGTTCGCCCGTCAGTTCATAGGTCCAGGTGTGGTAGGGACAGACGAGCTTCGAAACGATTGTCTTTCCGGCGCCGAGCAGGCGCGAGCCGCGATGACGGCAGACATTGTGAAGCACGCGCAGTTCGCCGTCGTCGTCGCGCAGCAGGATGAGGCTTGTCTTGCCGATGTCGACAACCGTCGCATCGCCCGGCTCGGGGACGTCGCAGTCAAGACCGACGCAGATCCAGTGTTTGTGGAAGAAGACGTCGATATCAGCCTCGAAGACGTCCTCTCGCGTGTAGAGGCCGGCCGGCAGCGAATATCCATCGGCACGTGCTTCGAGAAGTGCAGAGATGTCGGATGGGAGCCTGTTTAGCATGATGACCTCTTATGGTTCGATGCGTGGCAGTTTGCTCTTGCATCGCATGGCCCTCAACGGCATTAATTCTCACGCATGCATAACTTTGTGTAATGCGTAGGGACGATCATGAGTTTTCGCAGACGCATACCGTCGCTGACGGGCCTGATGATGCTCGAAGCCGTCCTTCGGTATCGGAGCTTCACCGCGGCGGCCGCAGAACTGGGCGTTACTCAAGCCGCGGTCAGCCGACAGATCGCGGCGCTGGAGCAGGAACTCGGGGTTCCGATGTTCGTCCGCAAGCACCGCGCGATCGAGCCGACCCCTGCGTGCCTGATCTTGGGAGCAACACTTGCACAAAGTCTTTCCAACATCGCCGACACGGTCGATGTGGTCAGGTCGTCGCAGCAGGACGTCGTATCGATTGGCGCGACGGTTGCGTTCTCCTCCTTCTGGCTACTCCCCCGATTGGCAGACCTCCGACGACAGAACCCTGGCGTTCAAATCAGGGTCGTCTCCCAGGACGCCAGGATCGACCTTGATGCCGGCGGCATCGACATTGCCATTCGTTATGGAATACCGCCGTTCACTGATGCAAAGGTTGTCGCCTCGCAGGCTGATGTCATTATCCCGGTGTGCTCCCCGGACTACCTCGCGCGCCGTGCCGCGCCCGGACTTTCTGATGCCGACGAATTTATCGAAACCGATGCCCAGGACCGGTCATGGCTTTCCTGGTCGCAATGGTCGGACGAAACGGGCCGGAATTTGCGGGTAAAGCCAACGCTACGCTTCAATCACTACACCGAGTCGATCGCGGCTGCCCGCGCCGGGCAGGGCGTAGCACTCGGGTGGAGCCTCCTGATCCAAACCTTCCTCGACGATGGCACGCTGGTCGCGCTTGAGGCAGATGAACTACCGACGGCGGATCGATACAACGTCCTTTTGCCATTAAGGACGAGAAGAACGTTTGCCGCTGAGCATGCGGCAAAATGGCTGGGCGAGGCTCTAACCTGTGCGCAACCACACTGATCCACCATCGTGGGGCGACGGTTTCGATCCCTCCGCACGACGCATCCTCGTGCACCAGGCTGAAATCTTTCGTTTCTGTATCAATGCGTCCAGATGACATCGCGCCTATGCCTGTTCTCACTCCATCGAGCGGAACTCCTTTGAGCGGAGGAAAAGCCGATTGCGTATTGATCTCAGCACGACGATAGTGGGTCTCGGTGGCATCGGAAGGGCGAGGTCTAAGCCTCCTGCAGCACCGCCGGTTTTTTGAACAACACATAAACACTGGGAGAATTCAGATGCAGTTTGCGGACTTATTCTCCAAGCGTGTGCTCGTGGTTGAGGACGATTACTTGCAGGCAAGCGACGTAGCCCTGACGCTCGAAGAGCATGGCAGCGAGGTTGTCGGGCCATACCCTGATCTGGAAACCAGCCTGCGAAACCTAGAGGCTACGACCGTCGATCTTGCCGTCCTGGATATCCGTCTCGGCAGCTGCGAGCTGGTTTACGAGGTCGCAGACAAGCTGGATCAAGCGCGGGTACCGTTCGTGTTTACTTCAGGTGGAAATCCAAACGACATTCCGGACCGTTTCAGCAGCGTTCGATGCTTCCTGAAGCCTTTCAGCCTTGGACAACTGGCTGCGGAGCTGGCGCTCCTGGTGGCCGAGAAAGAAGAGCGCAGCGACCGTTAATTTCGCGCACGGCCTGCCGGGCGCACCTACCGTCCCAGGTAAGTAGAAGCCAACGAGACCTCTGCCCGGCACGATGAAAATCGCCAGTGGCCAGACAATGATAGGACCTAGCGATGATGAGGATCGGAGCAAACGTCGTCTGCTTCCTGATGATCCTGACTGGCGCATGTTATTGCTTCGGACTCACGCACTCCTTGCTCGCGACTGTCCTGTCGTAGGGTCTTGAATGGGTCTGGGATGAGCGCTCTGCTTCTTTGGCATGAGGGTCCTGGTAATTCTATGGGCAGCGTGACACCTGCGAAGGAGAAGTAAGCGGGTGACCTAACCATCCTTCACCCCCAAGGTCGTTCTCGATCAACGAGACACGGTCGGGTCGTCGGACTAGGGTAATTCGATCTCGCCCTCGACCACGTGGTGTAGATCGGTGTCATCCGCAGTCAACGTCATTCGAACCGTTTAAGCGTCAGGCAGTTCGAACTGCCGTCAGGAATGCATTCGAGTGCTGGTTTCAAACGGCCTCGGCCGTTTTCAAAAGAAGTACAAGTCCGCAGACGATGAGCGCTCCGCCCATGATCCGTGAGACCCACTTTCCACCCGGAGCGAGTTTCTCGACGGCGATGTAGGCGGTGATGGCTGCAATCCACCAGATGTTCATGATGCCGCCGACGAACAGAAGCGCCATCAGTGCCCAGCAACACCCTAGACAATATCTGCCGTGGAGAAGACCCATGCGGAATGCGGCCGCTCTCCCGGTCCGCCGATGCTTGGTCAGAGAAGCGACCGGACTCCGGCAGTGGTCAAGACAGACTGATTTCAAAGGTGAGAGTTGGAACAGCCCCGCGCCAATAAGCACCACCGCTCCCATGAAGGCCGTTGCCAGGCTCATGTACATCATGGAAATCATGCCTCCCGCGCCCAGGATTGCCTGGATTATCGCCGCCGCAAAGCTGAACAAGGCCCAGATCGCGAGGTATCCAGCCAGGAATTCCAGGGGTGGCCCCGCACCTCGTTCCCGTTGCAGCGCTCCGTAGAGAAGTACGGTTGGCGCGGCGCTTGGCACCATCATGGCGACCATCATAAGCCACCACATGATGAAGACGGTTACCGCGTATCGAAGCGACCACATATGAGCGCCAATCATATCCGGAATGCCCGCAAGAAGCGCTCCCGCTGGGCCGGTTTCGGCCGACATGTCTGTCGGGGACATGCCCGTTCCCGCGCCCTGGAGGATGAACCAGGCAGATATGAACACGGAAAGGGCAAGCGCCGCGATCACGATCATCCGGTCGCGGGCGAGGAAGCGTTCGACGGTCGATCGTTGCATGGCGGCTCTCAGGCGGCGTGTTCGATGACACCCTTGCCGTTCATGTATACCCGGCAGATATGAACATGCGTGTCCTTGTTGTTCTCGAGTGAAATCGCACCGGAGGTGCGAGTCGTGCCGCTAGCGATTTCGGCGACCCGATATTCGAATCCGTGCGGAAGATTGATCCGCGCGCGATGCTCGGCCCCTGTCACTGGATTGCGGATCGGCTGAACCTCCATCTCGAAGAAATCGGGCACACGGACGTGACCCGTGCGCTTGTCGACATCCACCTCAAGATCGATCGGCTTGGACAACACGTCGAGTTTGGTTGGGGACATCTTGCTGAACACCCAGAACATGGTCGCCATGTCTTCGGTATCGCCGCCCGAGACAATCGTCGCGACCGCATCGCGTTGCGCCGGGGTCGCGTTCGAATCCACCACGAGCTGTATCGTTCCGTTGCCGAGATGGATCGGACCCGGCCATTTGGCGGTCATCGCCATCTTCACACCATCAAGGCGGACATCGCCGTGAAAGCCGGATCTTATGACAAATCCTACTGCTGCCTCGCAATTGCCGTTCGTCGGCAACGAGTTGAACTGACAGGGGCATCCGAAGCTGCAATTGCAATTCGCGATCTCGAGGGCATCGATCTCCCAAGGTGTCATGATTGCCTCCACAAACGGTCATTATGGCCGCTAATACAGATAGCACTAATACAGCGGTGGAGGTAGTGGAACGACCATAACGCGGGGGCGTCACCTTCGCAAAAGCGCTTCGGGCGAGGTCATGCGACGCCATCCCTGTGTGGCGCAGCGGCCTGCATCTGAAGCAAAAGATTCCTGTTGGTCCAAACAAGCAAGCCGCGAGCCGATTGTTTCGGTTTTATTGAATATGTTTATTTCCGCATAGTGGGAATGATTTCCATTTCTGGGTTGCTTCCTCAGGCCGATCGGCTACGCTTGCAGTCAAGAAATGGAGGATTTCCCATGGCGAAAATGCGAGCTGTCGATGCAGCGGTTCTGGTTCTGGAGAAGGAGGGCATCGACTGTGCCTTCGGTGTTCCGGGCGCGGCAATCAACCCCTTCTACTCCGCCCTGAAGGCCCGCGGCTCGATCCGCCATATCCTGGCTCGCCATGTCGAGGCCGCAAGCCATATGGCAGAGGGCTACACCCGTGCCCGCGCTGGCAACATCGGCGTTTGCGTCGGGACATCAGGACCGGCCGGGACCGACATGATTACCGGTCTCTACTCGGCATCGGCGGATTCAATTCCAATTCTCTGCATAACCGGCCAGGCGCCCCGCGCCCGGCTCGACAAGGAGGATTTTCAGGCGGTCGATATCGCAAAGATCGCGGCGCCCGTCACCAAGTGGGCGGTGACAGTCATGGAGCCGGCGCTTGTCCCCTTCGTCTTCCAGAAGGCGTTCCACGTCATGCGGTCCGGACGCCCGGGTCCGGTTCTCATCGACCTGCCAGTCGATGTCCAGCTCGCCGAAATCGAGTTCGATATCGAAACCTACGCATCGCTCGAGCCCTACAAGCCAACTGCGACGCGTGCCCAGGCCGAAAAAGCCCTTGCGATGTTGAATGCATCCGAGCGACCCTTGATTGTCGCCGGCGGCGGCATCATCAACGCCGACGCCTCGGATCTCCTTGTCGAGTTCGCCGAGATAATCGGTGTTCCTGTCATCCCGACGTTGATGGGCTGGGGTACGATACCGGATGATCATCCCCTGATGGCCGGCATGTGCGGCCTGCAGACGTCGCATCGCTACGGCAACGCCACGCTTGTTGCTTCCGATTTTGTCTTCGGCATTGGCAACCGCTGGGCAAACCGGCATACCGGCAACGTTGCGACCTATACCGAAGGGCGGACGTTCGTCCATGTCGATATCGAGCCCACGCAGATCGGCCGCGTCTTTGCTCCGGACTTCGGCATCGTGTCCGATGCGGGCGCCGCTCTGAAGCTCCTCCTCGATGTGGCGACGGAGTGGAAGGTTGCCGGCAAGTTGCGTGACTGGTCTTCCTGGGCAGAAGAATGCCGGGAACGCAAGCGCACGATGCTGCGAAAGACCCATTTCGATCAGACGCCACTGAAGCCGCAACGCGTTTACGAGGAAATGAACAAGGCGTTCGATCGCGACACCTGCTATGTCTCGACCATCGGTCTGAGCCAGATCGCCGGCGCTCAGTTCCTGCATGTCTACAAGCCGCGCAACTGGATCAATTGCGGCCAGGCAGGTCCGCTTGGCTGGACGTTGCCGGCAGCGCTCGGCGTCCGGGCTGCCGATCCCGATCGACCCATCGTCGCACTTTCCGGCGACTACGATTTCCAGTTCCTCATCGAAGAGCTTGCGGTCGGAGCGCAACATAAGCTGCCCTACCTGCACGTGGTCGTGAACAACTCCTATCTCGGCCTGATCCGCCAGGCCCAGCGGGGGTTCAACATGGATTTTGAGGTGAGCCTTGCCTTCGAAAACATCAACGCTTTAGACGATGCCGAACCAGGCTACGGCGTCGACCACGTAGCGGTCGCCGAAGGTTTGGGCTGCAAGGCGATCCGTGTTCGCAGTCCGAACGAGTTCCAGGAAGCGTTCACCGCGGCAAAGGCACTGATGAAGGAGCATCGGGTCCCTGTTGTCATCGAGTTCATCCTCGAGCGCGTGACCAACATCGCAATGGGCACCGACATCAATGCGGTCGTCGAATTCGAGGAACTCGCCGAGCGGGGCGAGGATGCGCCGACTGCCACGCTTGCCCTCCTGGATTGAAACAGGCGATCAACCAAAACCAGAGGCAGTGAGACCGCAGCATCAAATTGCCTCCAACAGAGAGACGACCCATGCCGAGATTTGCGGCCAATCTAACCATGCTCTTCAACGAGGTGCCGTTCCTCGAACGCTTTTCGCATGCCGCCAAAGCAGGATTTGAGGGCGTCGAGTTTCTCTTTCCTTATGACTTCGACAAGGAGACGCTTCGCAGTGCTCTTACCCGTCATGGCTTGACCCAGGTGCTGCACAACCTGCCAGCTGGCAACTGGGCGGCTGGGGAGCGCGGCATTGCGATCCTGCCTGATCGCATGGACGAGTTTCGTCGCGGCGTCGCCTCTGCGATCGACTATGCGACTGCGCTCGGATGCGGGCAGGTGAACTGCCTGTCTGGCATCATTCCAGCTGGCGTACCTGACGACGTGCTTCGGGCGACCTTTGTCAAAAACCTTAACTTCGCTGCCCGCGAATTGGACAAAAACGGAATCCGGCTTCTGATTGAACCGATCAATCGCTTCGATATTCCGGGCTTCTACCTCAATACGCCCGATCAGGCGGCATCGATCATCGCTGAAGTCGACAGTGAAAATCTCTTCATTCAATACGACCTCTATCACCAGCAACGCACGCAGGGTGAACTGATCGCCACCTTCAGGAAACACCAGGGACGGATAGCCCACGTCCAGCTGGCCGATAATCCAGGCCGTAATGAACCGGGCACGGGCGAGATCGCCTACCCCTTCCTCTTCGATGCGCTGGACAGCCTCGGCTACGACGGCTGGATCGGCTGCGAATACAAACCGCGCACAACCACCGAGGCAGGCCTGGCATGGCTCGCCACTGCAAGCAAAGCGACCGAAAGCGCAAGCATTCTTAAGATCAGGAGCTAGAAAATGGCAACAATCGGATTTATTGGCCTGGGCATCATGGGCACCCCCATGGCACGTCACCTGCAGGACGCGGGGCACACGATCGTCACCTCAAGGTTTTCCATCCCGCCGCGACAGGAACTCGTCGATAACGGCCTGCAGTTCGTCGAAACACCGCGGGCGCTTGCTGAAGCCGTCGACACGATCATCCTGATGCTGCCTGATACGCCCGAGGTCAAGGATGTGCTCTTCGGAGAAAACGGCGTTGCCTTCGGTCTGGCGGCCGGCAAGCTTGTCATCGACATGAGTTCGATCTCGCCGATCGAAACGAAAGACTTCGCGACGAAGATACGCAAGACAGGTGCCGAATACATCGACGCCCCCGTCTCCGGTGGCGAGGTCGGCGCGAAAAACGCCACGCTCTCCATCATGGCGGGTGGTTCGGAGGCAAGCTTCGAGCGGGCGCTACCGTTATTTGAGCTGATGGGAAAGAACATCACCCTTGTCGGCGATTGCGGCGATGGCCAGGTCACAAAGGTCGCCAATCAGATCATCGTCGCATTGACGATCGAGGCCGTTTCTGAAGCGCTCGTCTTTGCGTCGAAGGCGGGAGCGGACCCTGGACGTGTCCGGTCAGCCCTCATGGGAGGCTTTGCGTCGTCGCGCATCCTTGAAGTGCATGGAGAGAGGATGATCAAGCGAACCTTCGACCCGGGCTTTCGCATCTCGCTCCATCAGAAGGACCTCAATCTTGCGCTGCAAGGCGCCAAGGCACTCGGCATCTCGCTTCCGAATACCGCCGCGACACAGGAACTCTTCAACCAGTGCGTCGCAAATGGTGACAGCGGGCTCGATCATTCCGGGCTCGTCAGGGCGCTCGAGCGCATGGCGAACCACGCTGTCGCGTGACCGTGACCTAGCCGGGGAACGAGGTTCCCGGCCGTTCTGACCAGTGGAGAATCCCGATGCCGGCCATTGCCGACCCCCGCGCCTTTCTGGAGGGACTGTTCGATGCCGCGGTCGCCGCCGCCGATCCGGACCGGATGCTCGAACGCTGCCTGCCGGAAACGCCGAAAGGGCGGACCGTGGTGATCGGAGCCGGCAAAGGAGCCGCGCAGATGGCGCGCGCCTTCGAGAAGCTTTGGGACGGGCCGCTTTCTGGTGTCGTGGTCACGCGTTACGGCTTTGCCGTTCCATGTGATCGCATCGAGGTCCTCGAAGCGGCTCATCCGGTACCGGATGAGGGCGGGCTTGCCGCCTCGGCCCGACTGATGTCGACTGTCCGTGGGCTGACGGAGGACGACCTGGTCGTCGCGCTGATTTGCGGTGGCGGTTCTTCTCTTCTTCCAGCACCTGGCGGGGATCTGACGCTTTCCGACGAAGTGGCGGTCAACAAGGCATTGCTTGCCTCAGGTGCCCCGATCGGCGCCATGAATGCCATCCGCAAGCAGATCTCACGCATCAAGGGGGGCCGCCTTGCTGCACTTGCCTATCCGGCACGTGTTGTTTCATTGGTTGTGTCCGATATTCCAGGCGACAACCTCGCTCTTGTCGCGTCTGGACCGACCATCGCTGACACAACATCCCGCCTCGACGCACTCAGTCTCATCGATCAATATCGCCTCGATTTGCCTGAGGCCGTTCTCCGCCATATCCGCAACGGCAAGGACGATGCGCCGCTGCCCAACGATCCCCGCTATGCCCGGAATGATACAAGGCTCGTTGCATCCGCTGCCACCTCGCTCGAAGCCGCCGCTGAGGCAGCGCGCAGATCTGGGGTCGAGGCTGTCATCCTCTCTGACGCGATTGAAGGGGAAGCTTCGGTCGTTGGCGCGGTGCATGCAGCGATTGCCGCCGAAGTCGCGCGCCGGAACCGCCCGTTTCGAAAGCCGATCGTCATTCTTTCCGGTGGCGAGACCACCGTGTCGATCAGAGGTAACGGAAAAGGTGGGCGCAACAGCGAGTTTCTGCTGTCCCTGGCTCGTCGCATAGATGGTCTGGAAACCATCTCGGCACTTGCCGCCGATACCGATGGTATCGACGGTTCCGAAGACAATGCGGGAGCTTTTGCCGACGGTACAACGGTGAGGCGACTCCTCGAAAAACAAAGGGATCCAGCCCAGCTCCTCGCCAACAATGACAGCTGGTCTGCCTTCCACGCACTCGGGGATCTTTTCCTACCAGGACCGACCGGCACCAATGTCAACGACTTTCGCGCCATCCTTGTCCAGTAGTCCGGATCCATGAAACAGGACGCCACTCTGCGAGAGGAACAGGTATGACATCCCCCCAGAGTTCGGCGCAGACGATCATCGAAATGCGCTTGATCGCGAAGCAACTGTTTGCGGCTGGTGTAAATGCGCTATCGTCGGCCGTAACGGGCCCGGTTCACCTTCATCCGCGGACCGCCCAGCTTGCCTGTCTTGGTGCGGTCAGCCGTGCCGCATTCAGGTATTGCCAGACCGTATTGGCGCCCTACGCATCCCTGGCGCCAGCGACATCGGCCTCTGCAACAGAGTTGGTCGCACGCGCAAGAAATGCTGCTCACCTGGAAGGGCCTGTTGCAATCATCGTCGGCCGGACGGGAAAAGGGCACAGCAACGAACATCATGCGCTGAGCTTTGCGCTCGCAATCGAACAGTCACCGCTGCAGCGGCCGTGGATCTTTCTGAGCGGTGCGACCGGTCGTCGTCAATGCCGCTTCCGGTCCGCGGGGGCCATCGTCGATGCCGGCACGTGCTCCTGGATCTGGCCATCTGGAGAGAGACCTCGCGTACCCAGCGACGTTTCATCGTTCCTTGCCGCATCCGGTGACCTCCTGCCGGCTGGCGTCATGTCACCCTATTCGATGAATGTCGATCTGATCATTTTGGCATAGGCGGCCAAATTCCGCGGTTCAAGCCCTCGAGACTGCTGAGGCCATCAAGCCCCAGTCGGCCGGCTTGAGGAAGGTGGGAACCGACCGATAGAAGGCCGGAACCTGCCGCCCCTCATATCCTGTGACAAATGCAAACGGGATCTGCTTCGTTGCCAGGAAGGCGGCGACTGGGTAGACGGTCTGCCCGTTGAGTACGATATCAAGAAGCGCCCCATCCAGCGGTTCATCATCGGTGTCGACAATTCTGAGCGCGTCGCTCACGGTGCTGACCGGCCCCACAACGGTCACGCCCAATTCCCTTAGCCGTTCTTCTGCGTCCAGTGCGACGAGAAATTCATCCTCGACAAGCAAGATCCGTTTTCCCGACAACTCACAAAAGCGCTCCTCGCGGCTAAATTGTTTTCTCGCGACCACACGGCAAAGGCTCTCGAGCCGATCAGGAATGATAAGGCCCCGTCCATACATAACGATGACAAATCGGGCAAATTCCTCGCGCTGATCCTGCTGCGATGTAAACCAGCTCTCGGCACTGATGCAGTCGAATACACCTTGCATGATTGCAAGATCATTTCCGTCAAACGTCCCATACAAGAAGCCAGGAATCGACATGAATGGTGCTCCGAACCTTGCGACAAGCAGAGCTCCATTTTGTTTCATGCTGTGATTCGCGAATCAACAGATCATCTGCCTTTCGGAAGAACTGTACGCTAGCGCTCAATCGGTCCAACGTGCCCTCCTCGGGGGTGGTCAGCAGATTAATCGGTATAGTCAGCAAGCGTATCTGTGCGGCAGGCCTGCATGCGGCGAGCCACCCGGTGCATGACCATAGCGCGTTCGTAGGCAAAAAAATCATGGCCCTGTGCGGGCACGCAGCAATGCAACGATGCGGCGAAGATCATTTGCGGCCCATCATTTCGAGCGAGCGGACCACTTCTTTGCTGTGCGCCACCTCGACCAGACGCTGTACCGGGCAGGGGGATGGGGCAAGGAAGTCCGCCGCTCCGGTCGCAATCGCATTCTGTGGCGTTGCATTGAAGCCCGCCTCCCAAGGCTCCTGCGTCCTTGACGAGAAACGCCAATGCCGCCCTGATGTCGCCGACGACATTCGCACACGCTTTTCCGACAGTGTCGTTGGACGGCCGGACGGAATGATCTGTTTCCTGCACCTCGAGAGGATGTTTGGTCGGGAAGACAAGCTGACGGCCAGGGCCGCCTGACCTTTGCGGCTTTGCGGCCGGCCCGCCTGATGTTGCCGGCAACCTGCCGAAATGGAGCGCGATACTCGGCCTGACATATTAGGGATTGCTTAACCTGTCTTCGCTATCGTCGTCATTGTCACGGACAGGTTATCGTGACAGGCAACACGGAAATGACAAAGGCTCGTCTCCCGTTTCGCGTGACGAGCCTTTTCTTGTTCGACGGAAAGCTATGCAATCGAATCATGGCTGAGATCGCAAGCTCGCGCTCAAAAAGGCGGGTGCTTGTCGCATTGGCGCAAGTACCGTCGGCGGTTTCCAAGCTTGGTCGTATGAGTAAGCGCGAACTCGACGATTTCGGTATTGCAGGCTCCGAGATCGCGAATATCGCGAGAGACTCGCTGGGCAGCCAAACTCCGAGGTCATGAGTGAACTTCAAAAGGCCCGCGCTCAAGTCGCGGGCGTTTCATTGTTTTCTGGTGTGTATTTTCGGATATGCGCTGAGCGCATGTCTCCGTTGCGAAGATTTGCGTACTATTTGTGCGATCGGGTTGGTATGACAATTTCAACGACGCACTACACCTCCTCCCGTAGCGCTGCGTTACGTGAAGGGCCAACCCTCCTCCCATGGCTCTTTGCATTGGACAGCAACAATCCTCCTCCCAGTTGCTGTTCTACTCTTTCAGAAGAGCCTGCCGCACCTCCTCCCGCGGCAGGCTTTTTTGTGGCATTATGGAACAATTGCCACAAGATTCCGATGAACGCTGATTCTATCTCCTGATGGTGCCTCGGGAGGGCTGCGTATGGTCGAAGGTGCAGGGGAGTTGGAAGCGAAGCTGGGCGAGATCGGCGGCCTTACGGAAGAGCTGCAGGGGAGATCGCAGTCCTCGTGTAATCCGCTTGGTGGCAACACCTCCTTCATGCCGCTCTTTTGCTTTCTGGCATAGCAGAACGATGCGGGCTGCGGGCCTTCCGACACCGCTCCGGTGGTATGTTCAAATTGTTTTTTGGCCTCAATGTCTTCGCAGGGCTGCGGTCACACCGCGGGGAACAGAGCCTTACGTCATCCGTTCTTCAATGACATATTTCATTGGAGTAAGTTCATGAAGACGAACGACACGAACGCTACAGCCGAACAACGTCGACCAAAGGGTGTCAAACCGGTCCCTGAAAAGCCAGAGCCCGCGGACAGGGAATCCCTTGCGCCGACAACGGTTCAGCCTTCGGGCGCCAAGGACCAAAGTGAGCGTCCTGTGGTAAATCCCGTAACGGGGGCGCCATTCTAAGAGCCATCATATGGAAAGGCCTGTCGCGTCGACAATGCCAGTCTCATTTCAACCTCGCTTTTTCACGTGCATGAAAAGAATGGCTCAACCGGAGGCAGACCAATGCGTGAACGTCTAAAACTTATCTGCCTTTGTACCATGGCATCCCTTTGGTCCTCCTCCCTGGTCTCGGCTGAGGAGACAACCGATCAGATTGTGAACGGAAAGATATCCGATCCCCGAATCGCTGAGTGCGGTGTTCGTATCTCTTCCGGCCTGATCGTTCCATTTCTGGAGGCGAATGCCGATTTTGACGGGTCATACGAAATTGCGGTGTCCAAACACTCGTCCTCCGGTACGTCTCAGACCCGTCAAACCAATCAGATCAAAGGTGGGGCGATGGCAGTGGTGCAAATTGCCGTCGATGTGCCCGCTACCGCTGAATTGGACCTGCAGGTGAGCGACAAGGAGGGCCGCATGGTATGCGTTTTACAGCAGACGGTTAATCTCGAAGCGGGGCCGCTCAGGATCTGACAGGCAGCACGCTGCGTCCTTAGCAAGGCTTAAAAAAAACGTAAGAGCACCCTTCGCTGAGCAGGTTGTTCACTTCAATGCCTCGTTGTGCACTTGCCTGCCGCGGCCGCCACAGCGGCGATCTCGGTTTCGACCGCGTCCATCATAGTCAGTGCACGTTGCAACAATCCAGCACCATCGGGATCGGACAGAAAACTCGCGACGTGAAGGCCCTCACAAATCTTGTCGAGAAGTTCAACGATATCGTTTCTGCCAATGCTCCGCATGTTGCGTGACAGCTCCCGCATGCGATCACGGGCTTCGGCTACCACGACCTTCCGCTGTTCCAGCGAAAGGTCGTGAAACTCACGTACACTCTGATGTTTTGGAGATTCCACGCCTTTTCTCCCGCAAACCGCATTCTACGAGACAGGGAAAGCTATGGATCACTTTAACCCCGTTCGTCGCCCTCAGGAGCCGGTCCCGAGCGTT
Source organism: Rhizobium sp. BK661 (assembly GCF_024808825.1). Classification (NCBI taxonomy): domain Bacteria; kingdom Pseudomonadati; phylum Pseudomonadota; class Alphaproteobacteria; order Hyphomicrobiales; family Rhizobiaceae; genus Rhizobium; species Rhizobium sp. BK661. Next base: position 110,637 of record NZ_JANTYT010000010.1, read on the forward strand.
TGTCTGAGATGGGTAATCAGGATGCGAGCAAGACCCTGAGATCCGCCTTTCTGCGAACAAGATCGGCAGCGGTATATCGGTCAAAGACCGAACGAAAGCCGGGTGGCCTCGGAAAGAATGGGGGCATCCTGCACGCCAGGGAAACAAGGCACTCCGGGCACTCGAGCAACTTCCATCCTTTTGAAATTCACGCCGAAATCTGTTCATCCGTGGGTCCGAACAGGATATGCTTTCGATCGATGCCGGCGTCGCTCAGTCCACCGACGAGGGCCTGGAGGAACGGCCGTGGCCCGCAAGGATAGAAGCACGCCTCAGCCGAAACGGTATTGGACTGTCGCCCCGGCACATGAGGCGTAAGCGAAATCATGTCGGGGCTTGCCTGGGGGGTTGCTTCGCAGACTGATCACTCAATTGGGAAGGAAACAGGCCTGAGTCGGCGGGCCTGCAGGTGAGACCGAGTGCATGGCAGCATGCGAAGACCGGATCGCTGACACCGTGGGCATCGACATGGGGCCCGGTAACGGCGAGACCAGCATTCCATCAGTGCGTCGAGGACATGAACCGCGTCGCTTGCGGCCGCGGCGCTGATCTCTATGAAAGAGTCCTTATCGGCCCGAGACCGCATTGTAGAGCTTGATGGTTGGATTCATGCCGCACCGCCCGCGGTCGAACGGCGGGCGCTTTTTATGACGCCGGCGAAAAACTGCGCCTCGTCCGGGCTGCCCTGGGCCTAAGGCGAAGGCCGCCGACCTTTGCGCCGAGCTCGGCGTCACCAGGCAGACAAGGTATCGATTTGTTGGCGCTAAGGGCCAATGCTTGGTCGTGAAAATTCCTCGCCGGTCACAAGCGTCAGGTGGGGCAGAGAACTTCGCGCCTTCTGCGGGGAATCTTTGCCGTTGCCCGAAAGAAAACATCGCGGCGAACACGCTGCAGGTTGCATCCACCGGAGAATTTCATCTCAGCCGAGATCGCTCCGTGCAGAAGTTCCCCTAACTCTGTCTTCCTGCTATCGTGGAAATGAGGGACGGCTCATGAGTGAGAACCGCAAGCTCGCCGCAATTCTGGCCGCGGACGTAGTCGGATACAGCCGGCTCGCCAGCGAGGACGAAGATCGCACCCTTGCAAGGTTGCGGGCACTGCGCAGCGACCTCATCGATCCAACCATCGCCGTGCACCACGGCCGTGTCATCAAGCGCACCGGAGACGGAGCGCTGGTTGAATTCCGCAGCGTTGTCGATGCCGTGCGCTGCGCCATCGAGGTGCAGAACGGCATGGTCGAGCGCAATGCCGGCGTTCAGCAGGATCGGCGCATCGAGTTCCGGATTGGCATCCATCTGGGAGATGTAGTGGAGGAAAGCGATGGTGACCTGATGGGCGACGGCGTCAACATTGCCTCGCGTCTGGAGGGTATCGCTGCCCCCGGAGCCGTTTGCCTGTCCGAAGACGCCTATCGCCAGGTCAGGGCGAGGCTCGATCTCTCCGTCAGCGATCTCGGCAACACGCATCTAAAGAACATAGCCGAGCCAATCCGGATCTATTCGCTCCAGATCGGCGCGGCCGCGGAGGCAAAGCCAGCAGTGACCGCCGGCGCTGTTGCTCGTGCGCCGGCCCCATTGCCACCCGAGCTCTCGATTGCCGTCCTGCCCTTCGTCAACATGAGCGGCGATGCCGAGCAGGAGTACTTCGCCGACGGCATCTCCGAAGATATCATCACCGCTTTGTCGAAGCTGTCGCAGTTGTTCGTCATCGCTCGCAACTCGTCGTTTACGTTCAAGGGCCGGAACGTGAACGTGCAGGAGGTGGGCCACAGCCTCAATGTGCGCTACGTGCTGGAAGGGAGCGTGCGCAAATCAGGCAATACGGTGAGGATCACCGCGCAGCTCATCAATGCGATCACTGGCGGCCACCATTGGGCTGAGCGTTTCGACCGCGACCTCAGCGATATCTTCGCGGTGCAGGATGACGTCACCCAGCAGATCGTCGGTGCTCTGCAAGTCAAGCTCACGGCCGGGAATCAGCAGCGGCTCGCAACCGAGCAGACCCAAAATCTGGAGGCTTATGACTTCTTCCTCCGGGGGCGTGAACAGATGTGGCGACTGACGAGAGAGCAGAACATTCAGGGCCGCCAATTGTTGCAACGCGCCATTGATCTGGACCCAAAATTCGCCCCGGCCCACGCGTTCCTCGCCGTCGCGCACGCGCTCGCCTACGTCAACCAGTGGAGCGAATCGCCGTTGAGATCGCTGGAACAGGCGTCCGGATCTGCGACGCAGGCGGTGGCGATCGACGATCGATATCCGTACGCCCATTGGGCGATGGGCGTCGTCAATTTGTACCTGCGACGGCTTGACGTGGCCATCCGGGAGGCTGAATGCGCGATCGCGCTTGCTCCCAACCTTGTCGAGGGTCACGAGAGCCTCGGGAACGCGCTTCACTATGCGGGCAGGCCCGACGAAGCCCTCGTTTGTTTCGAGCGGGCAATGGCCCTAAATCCATATTATCCGGACATCTTCCTGCACTTCCACGCACAGGCAATGTTCCAGCTGGGCAGGTACGAGGAGGCCGTTGCCATCCTGAAGCGACGGCTTGTCCGCAATCCATTCACCGACATCTCACGCGTGTTGCTGGCGGCGAGCTATGGTCACCTGGGCCGCTTCGCGGAAGCGCGCGGGGAGTGGGAGGAAGTGTTCCGGATCAATCCCGATTATTCCCTGGAGCACAGGCGAAAAGTGCTACCCTACAAAAACCCTGCCGATTTCGAGCGCATTGTCGACGGCTTGCGCAAGGCTGGCCTCACCGACTGATTGTCATCGCCCGGGATCGTCGCCAGCTTTCATGCGGCTCCGCCAATCGGCCAGTCTCTCGCGCATATCTGTCCCGCGTCCTGTTCAGGCGCGTGATAGCGTCATCAATGAGCCGGCCCCGCGATGGCCGTCGAAAGGATTTGGCTTGAAGACAGGGCGCTACAATGATCAGACGCGTGCTGCACAGCCGACGTCACTTGATGAGGTGCAGGCTCGCAACAAAATGGGTGCCGTTGGATCTGGTATATTCAAACGATCCTTTGAGCTGTTTGACGAAGGCAGCGATCAGCCGCGTTCCCATGCCTGGTTTTTTCGTCTGTCCACCGTAACCGATGCCGTTATCGGAGACGACCAGTTGGCAGACCTCATTGTCGAGAACCTTCAGCCCCACGTGAATTCGCCCAGCCTGCCGGCCCCTGAACGCATATTTCATGCTGTTGGCAACGAGTTCGTTGAGAAGCAGGGCGAGCGGGGTAGCCTTGTCGGCGGCGACAACAAAATCATCAACATCAAACGTCGTTTCAATGTTGAGGGCGTGCATGTTGACAAGCTTCCCGACAAATCCCGGTACGAAATCACGAGCCGCCACTCCCGCGAATTGGTCAAACCCGTACATTTGCTCATGCACTGCCGACATCGCGGAGATCCGTTCATTGACCTTGCTGACAGCTTCGGGCTCGAACCCCTGCATGCGAATGAGTGCTATAACAGTCTGGAGATTGTTTTTGACGCGGTGGTGGATTTCTCGCATCAACATCTCGTTCGCCTTCACTGCGTCCGCGAGTTCCAATACGTGCACCGCATCGACGCGAATGAGGCCGCGTATCCAGTAAGCTGCAGCAAGCGCGCCGATGACGGCCAGAATGATCATGGCGATCGCGATCTCCACGTCATTCCAAAAGGGCTGCATGATCAGCGCCATATCTGCGGACGCAATAGCCACGAAGGGGGTGCGTTCGATTATTCGATAGGCGACCAGCCGGTCCTGGTCATCCACCGGGGAGCGCGCGCGGTAGACGCCTGTCGTCGATTTTTTCATGTAGTCGGTGAAGAGCACATAGTCCTTCATGTTGACCGGCCCGTCAGGTTCCGGATGGCGTGCGACAAGCTGCCCGTCGCGCCGGATCAGGCTCACTGTCGAGTTTTTTCCCAGCGCCACGGCGTCCCACACCGGCTTCAGGATGCTCGCATCAAAAGCAATGACGGCCGCGCCGGCAAACATGCCATTGCGCTCCAGTCTGCGGCTGAAAACGAAGATCTGGCGACCGGAAAGACGGCTCTGGATCAAAGCGGACGTGTAGTCATCCGCCCCGTTGCGAAGTCGCACGAAGTAGTCCCGGTCGGTGATATCGACCTTGCGGAGGTTGGGGTCGTTGGAAAACAGTGTCCGCCCGTCCGGTCCAAGCACATAAGCGGTCACCTGCGAGGGCAGATCCGCGACAGCCGCGTTCAGGTCGTGGACTCGCTCGGGGCCCGGCACTGGAATGTTTGCTCCAAGACTATCATCGATCCGGTGCAGCGTTTCCCGTGCCAGCGAATTCATCCATATGGCATTCGCCGCCACAATCTTCGACGCCGCGATGATGCGTTCGTCGCCGCGATGGACGGTCGTTCGATAACTCGTTACCAGCCAGACAGACAAAACGCCAAGCAGGGCAAAGAACATCAAAACGATGATCGCAACTGATGCCTTTCCCAGTGAAGTCTCAGCTTTGTCGCGCTTCGTCATCAATCCTGTCTTGCTCACCACATGGAGGCGGGAAGAATGTTGTAACGTGCTAGGCGTTCGGCGCAACGGGGTTTGCGGTCAGCGTCGTGACTTCCCTGGAAACGAGGAGCTTTCAAGGCGGCGCGAGGCCGGCAGGAGAACACGAAATCCTCGCCAATTCAGAAACATAGGGCGGGTTGTAAATAATCTCTTATCGTTTGTACGGTTTTTGACCAAGACGCGGGAAGCTGAGGGGCCCGATCTCTCTTCTGTGCGTTATCTGGGATGTCCAGACCATCCGGCGGGTCAATCAGGCCGGATTTCCGTGTAACGTCGGGCGAGCGAGGGACTTCGGCCGAGGAGGGCGCATGGACGTCGTCCATCGGCATTCAGGACCGGTCCCGCTTAGCCGGTTAGGTTCCCTATACGTTCCCATCTCCTCGGAACCGGACGACTCCTCGACCGTTGTTGATTAGAGTCGACAAGGAGTAAAAGATGACGTCGAGGACAAATTTGGTCGAGGTTGCGGTCACTTCGAAAGGCGAGCGTCTGGCCCTGGGGATCATGAACGCAAAGCAGGCCCTTTCCCTTGCCGAAGCTATCGAGATCGAGATTTCCCATCCTGATCACGAGACAGGCCACAGGTACATTTATCGATCGGGAGAGTTGAAAGCGCGCACCAGCCGCGACATGTAGCATTTGCAGGGGATGTCGCGGTTCAACCCATGCATCCGACGCTTGACTGGTATGATTTGTGTCTTCGTGCCGCAACCATTATTTGCGGAGTAATCAGTTGACTTCACCTTGGAAAAAACGCCGCGACCCGGCAATCGGGCTGCACGTAAGGAGGCATCGTGAACATCATTTCGAAGACATTGGACGAGATGACGCGGGTTGAACGTTCCAGCTTGCTGGAAGCGGTCGCCAGCGCGCTCGAGGCGACGGCAAGTGAGGCAGAGGAAAACGGTGATGCACGTTTCGTTGCCAACTCCACCTGCTTGGCAAACACCATTCGCGGTTTATCCGGAGATCTCGCACCCCGAGAGATGGCGGCCGCAGAATTGCTTCTTGAGCAGGGTATTATGCTGATGCACCAGTTTTCCAACAGATCGAAGCCCGAGACTCTTCTCAACTAGGCCCGTGCCCCGGCGGGTCCAGGATCTCGGGGCAACGCTCTCGGAACCCGAGCCAACCCAGATGGCGTTCCCGGCGCCGTGGGCGGTCGACGACGCGCTGCTTTTCCAATGCCCATCGATCATGCGAAAACATTGGTTGACTACGAAACGAATTCGTCTAGTTTCCTAGTCAACGAATTGGTTGCCGCTCAATGGTATCTGACCTTACCTCCCATACAGGCTATTGGATGAGAATGATATCCAATGCCGTTTCACACGGGTTCGCTCGACGCCTTGCCGTGGAGGACGTAACGGTCGCCGAGTGGGTACTCATGCGTTCGCTCTATGATGAGGGGCCAATCTCTCCGTCAGTCCTGGCAGAGAAAATGCACATGACCAAAGGCACGGTCAGCAAGCTCGCTGATCGCCTCGCGACAAAAGCCTTCATCGACCGCATCGGGAATGATCGGGATCGGCGCGCCCACAGCTTGGTCCTGACTGTGGCGGGACGTGAAAAGGTTCCGCGCCTGGCGGCTCTGGCGGATCAAAACGACGCAGAGTATTTCGACGTGTTAACCGGGCAGGAGCGTGTCGCGCTTGATGAGATTTTGAAATCACTCGTCCAGAGACGAGGACTGAAGACCGTACCGGTGAAGTAGGGGCCGGACAGACCAATCTATCAACGAACAGGAGAGCTGCCATGGATGCGGAACAGATTTCTGTTGCACGGACCTGCCTCAAGGCGGCGCATGACGGCGACCTCAGTTTCCCGGATATCGTTGGCAAACTCATCGACGTCGGCTTCGAAGGCTATGCGGTGGATTACCGGCGCCACTGTCAGTCCTTCTATCTGCCGGACGGGGACAGCCTGACCCTTGACATGGATTCGTCGGGTCCTGTTGCAGCGCGGTTTGACCCGGCCCGGATCGAGCGACTCGTCCGTTGGGCGCAGGCCAATGGACCGGACTATAGCTACAAGGCCTTCTCAGAGCAGGCAAAGGCAGCCGGTTGTGCTGGCTATCTCGTATCCTTCCTGGGGCGCAGGGTCGTCTATTTTGGTCGCACGGCTGAAACTCACATCGAATTTTTTCCAAGCTGACGCAGTTGGGGTGCCGGAATGCCCTCGTTGCCGTGGGTCATGACGCACAAGCCCAGGCGCATGGGTGTGGGGGAGGACGCAACGTCTAAATTCCTACTATATGAGCAGGCATAAAGTATCTGCCGGCGTTTATATAAGAGTCATTTTAGTAGATCTTTTTTGGTGATTTGTACGAGAAAGCAATCGAAAGAAAAAATTGCTAACCTTTCGATAACCTGATGCTGAAATTCTATGCAGGGTTTTCCGGACAATTGGGAAAAGGCACTACAAACATGTTCATCGTGGCAGTCTCAGACAATGGGCAGGAAAGAAATATTGTCGCCAACGAAGTCATTCTGTCGAACGGTAAAGTCCTTGTTCAGGCTGGGGGCCAGCGGCACGAATTTGCAATCGCCGCACTGATTGATGTCGTGCCTGTCCAGGCAGGCATCATCCGTTGTGGCCATACGCTTCTCGAGCGCGGCCCGGTGCTTAACTGAAGCGCCAGGGATGCCGGCCTCAGGCCACGCTCGTCAGTTGATGTCGATATCGGTAAACAGCAGCGTGATCTCGGGATGATTTTCGATGATGCCTATCGCCGCGGCGGCGCCCGAAGCCTCGAGGACGGTAAAGCCCTCATCCTGGAGATCGCCACGATCGCAAGGCGCAGGAGCGGTTCGTCCTCCACGACAAGGACCGTAGCTGATCGGCGAGGCAGGGGTTCACTTCTCGATGACATTAATCAACTTTTCCGCCAGGAGTTGGTACGCTAGAAGACATAACTGGTTCATGCGGCATTTATCTCAAGCGTGTTATTTTCACTCGGAAATTGGCGCCAGCTTCTGACGCCAATGTTGATTCCACAGGCGGCCATCAACACGTTTTGTTTTGATCCAGTAGAAGAAGGAATGTTGGGATTCGTCATCCATCAGGCTTGGAGGAGGAAAATATGGCCCTTAACGACCAGATCTTTCAAACTCCATTGGGGAGCTTGACCAGAGCAACGACGGCGATCGCGCGTGCACGTTCAGTGAAAGAGGTCATCGAGACAATTCGCAGAACGGCGCGCTCTCTGGTTGGCTGCGACGGCATTACGGTCATCCGACGGGAAGGGGACCTTTGCCGCTATGTGGAGGAGGATGCGATCGAGCCACTCTGGAAGGGGCAGAAATTCCCCGCGATCGCATGTATCTCTGGTTGGGCAATGATCAATCGCCAGACAGTTGTTGTCCCCGATATTGCCCAGGATGACCGCATTCCAATCGAGCTCTATGCCGGCACCTTTGTCCGGGCACTCGCAATGGCTCCTGTTCGCCCGAGCGATCCTATCGGCGCGATTGGCGCCTACTGGTCGCAGGCATACACTCCCTCGCGGTGGGAGATCGAGACGCTCGAAGCACTCGCAGAAGCCGCCGCGGCAGCTATCGAGAATGTCGACTTTATCGCGTCCCTTTCGGATCAACTGGTGAACGCGAAAGGCACCGATCTGGCTGGCCGCCAACAGTTCGTCGATGATTTCGCAAGGGATATCGAATTCGTCGGCAGTATCGATGCCGTTCCGATTATCCTCGATATCGTGCTGCGCATGACTGGCATGGGGTTTGCCGCCGTGGCACGGGTTACCGAGACGAAATGGATCACCTGTCAGGCTCTGGATCACGTCGGTTTCGGCCTCAAGCCAGGCGATGAGCTGCCAGTAGAAACAACGCTCTGCAACGAAATCCGTGATCACCGCCAGCCTATCGTATTTGATGACGCCGAGGTTGACCCACGTTACCGCGACCACCATACGCCGCAGATCTACGGGCTGCGGAGCTATATCTCGATGCCGATCATATTGGCGAACGGAACGTTCTTCGGTACGCTTTGCGCAATCGACTCCAGTCCGGCCAAGGTCAACGACCCAATGGTGATTGGAACATTCAAGCTCTTTGCCGAACTGATTGCGCACCATCTCGACGCCGGCGAAAGGTTGCAGGCCGCGCAAGAATCTCTTGAACGTGAGCGGGAGCTTGCCGAGCTTCGCGAGCAGTTCATCGCGATACTTGGACACGATCTGCGCAATCCGCTCGCCGCCGTCGACGCAGGCGCAAGCCGCATGCTTCAGGAAGGATGGACCAACCGAACCCCAGCTATCCTGAAGCTCATGAAATCGAGCATATCGAGGATGGCAGGGCTGGTCGATAATCTTATGGATCTGGCCAGGGCACGGCTTGGAGGTGGAATAACCCTGACAGTTTTCCATGGTGATCTGACCGATACGCTGCAGCATGTCGTGGGCGAGCTTCAGGTGGCGCATCCGGAAAGGCATATCTCAGCGTCGTTCAATTTTTCGTCGCCGGTCGTTGCGGACCACCCTAGGATTGCGCAGATGTTTTCGAACCTGGTTTCGAACGCCGTCACGCACGGATCCGCCGACAAACCGATTGTCATCACCGGAATTACGGCTGAGGGTGCAATTGAAGTTTGCGTTTCGAATGGAGGTCGGCCGATTCCTAAAGATCGGATCGACAGACTGTTCATGCCCTTCACCGGCGCCGATGGGATGGCGCCTGCCCATGGGCTTGGTCTCGGCCTTTATATTTCGTCGCAGATCGCAAAAGCCCATGGAGGGCAGATCGATGTTTTCTCCGACGAAATCGAAACGCGTTTCACCTTCCGTATGCCGATGCTCGTGATGGATCCCTAGGCTCGACGACAACTGATGCTACGGTCCCCGCAGTGCGTATAATCATGATCCACGCCCACGGCCTTTAAGACAAGATAGACCACCACCAGGAAGATGATGGTACCGATGCAGAGCCCGCCACCGCGACGGCCGACTGGAGGCTGAGGCCTCCAGCGCGACCGGGCCGTTGCCACAAGTCTCACCCTCGTCGCGCCGGTCCTCGATATTGTCAGACTGACGACGTCCCTGCCATTTCATTTAAACCTCCGAGAATCAACGGTTGCCTGGTCGATCAACATGGGCCCGAAGCATCCCGATCAGCGCGTCATGCGCATATGGTTTCGAAATGAAGGAGACGCCGCTCGCGAGGTCAAAGGCGCCAAGTCGGACGTGCCCGGATGTTACGATAACCCGCGTCCGGGGAAACTGTGCCCGCACTCGGCTCACCAAGCCAAGGCCGTCCGTAGAGCCAGGCATGTTGACGTCGGTAAAGACTGCGTCGATCTCGTTGCTTTGAAGAATGACCAACGCCTCATCTGCGCTTCCCGCTTCCAGCACATCGAAGCCCTCTGCCTCGAGGGCGTCCACCGCCGCAAAACGAATCAGCGGCTCATCATCGACCACGAGAACCTTTTTGACAGTCGTCTCAATTGTTTGCGCCGAATTGCCTTGGCCGAGTGTCCCCCATTCCGCCACGGCTTGTGACCAGTGATCGCGGTCGCGCCCGTGCGGGCATCCTTCGCCTTGCCACAGGGCGTGAGCGCGCCTGCTGATCCAGTTGTATGCTTCCTGATCCATGTGCTGCCTCTTTTGGGAAGGCGAACGCCGCAGGCGGGAGCCGGTTCCGTTGCACAAAAAAAATCAAAAACAGCGAGCAAAGAAGTGGTGTGGCCGCTTGGTTGTTCTGGGGACAAGGGGCTTTGGAGGCGCGGCTGCAAGGCCGCGCCTTCCGCTCAAACGATCGGCGAAGACGCCTTGCCGAGCTTCACAGCGGGTTCGCGAGCCCAAACGCGCAGCTTACCGATCTCCTGCACGAAGTCCGACACGCTCTTGTCGCCCGGCAGGGCGATGGTGCCTTCGTCAAGCGCGCCAGAGATTCCCGCTTTCTCAAGCAAGGGGAGAGCCGACTGGTCGTAGCCTATGAACTTGCAATGCTGAAATGCATCAGCAACGAAGTCTCGGGCAGTGGCTTCATTGACGAGATCGTCCATGGCCTGATGTGCAGTCAGCAGTGCCACGGCATCGAAGAGCACGGACGGTCCGCCGTCGATCATGTGGTGCGCCTCCACCCAGCTTCCGTCTGAAGCCGTCACGCCTCCCACTTTTGGTGCGATGATTTCAAAGACTGCTTTCTCCGTGGTGACAGCTTTGCTAAGAGCCTTCAGAAGCTTGGCATCTACACCGTCGGTGACAAGAATACCAAGCTTGCGGCCTTCGAAGCGTTTCGGACCACGTTCCACAATGCTCAGCGCTGGCGACGGCTCGAGATCCTGACGGGTTGGGACCGCCGCCTCCGCGGGTGTGGGCATTGACTGAAAACCGAGCTTTTCCGCAACCGTTGTGGCAAGCGTATCGTCGATGTTCATCAGATGCGAAACCATCCGTTCTCGGATTGCCAGTGTCTCTACCTTGCTCAACTCGAACGTCAGAGCCATGGCAATGTGTCGCTGCTCAGGTGGCGTCTGACTGATGAAAAACTGGCGCGCCTGGCTATAGTGATCCGCAAAACTCTCTGACCGAAGCCTGACCATCGATCCCTGTTCTTCGGCTGGAAAATGGCGATAGCCCTGCAGCGGGGATTCTCGCGGACCCTGATTGAACGAGTTTGGCTGATAATTCACACGTCCAACCGGGTTACGCATGGCCATGTGGCCATCCTGCTGGAAGGTGTGGAAGGGGCACTTCGGGGCATTGATCGGCAAATGCGTGAAGTTCGGCCCGCCGAGCCGCTTGAGTTGCGTGTCGAGGTAGGAAAAATTTCGACCTTGCAGCAGGGGATCGTTGCTGAAGCCAATACCAGGAGGCACGTTCTGCGTCATGAATGCGACCTGTTCGGTCTCGGCGAAGAAATTATCGGGCATCCGGTCGAGCACCAGTCGACCAATCGGTCTGACCGGTAAAACCTCCTCAGGAATGATTTTCGTCGCATCAAGGATGTCGAAATCAAAATTATCCGCGAAATCCTGATCGAAAAGCTGGGCGCACAGTTCCCATTCGGGGAAACTGCCCGCCTGGATCGATTGCCAGAGATCGCGGCGGTGGTAGTCCGGGTCCGCCCCGTTTATCTTGACAGCCTCATTCCAGGCGACCGACTGAAGGCCGAGCTTCGGCTTCCAATGGAACTTGACGAATGTCGATTGATCATTGGCATTGATGAAACGGAACGTATGAACGCCGAACCCTTCCATGAACCGGAAGGACCTTGGGATCGCACGATCCGACATGATCCACATGATCATGTGCATGCTCTCCGGCGTGAGGCTGATGAAGTCCCAGAAATTGTCGTGAGCGGTCTGTGCCTGCGGAAATGCCCGATCTGGCTCTTGTTTGGCAGCGTGGACGAGATCCGGGAACCTGATCGCATCCTGGATGAAGAAGACAGGAATGTTGTTGCCGACGAGGTCCCAATTGCCCTCCTTCGTGTACATCTTTACCGCAAAGCCGCGGACGTCGCGCGCAAGATCAAACGAGCCCTTGTTTCCTGCAACAGTCGAAAAACGCACGAAAGCGGGGGTCTTCTCGCCGGCGCGTTGGAAAATGTCGGCGCGGGTAAGATCGGTGAGAGGCTCGTATGTTTCGAAAAAGCCATGGGCGCCATAGCCACGGGCATGCACAACGCGCTCCGGAATGCGTTCATGATCGAAATGAAAAATTTTCTCGCGAAAATGAAAGTCTTCAAGAACAGCAGGTCCGCGAGCCCCGACGCGCAGCGTATTGTGGTCATCGGCGACGGGCGACCCCTGAGCGGTAGTCAGGATATCATGACCGTCCTCCGAAAATTGATGCAGTTCACCACCGACGCCGCGGTGGATCTTCTGGTCATGAATCGTGACATTGTCGGAGACGGTGGTTTTCTTGGATGACGTTGGCGATGCCGATGGCTTCTTGGCCATGGTTCCCTCCGATTGGTGAAAGGCAAAGGAGGGCCGCTCGTCTGAACGACCTTCCCGAGTGATCGCGATTTGGATCAGGCGGCTTTCGTGCCCTTGGGGTTCGCAGACGCCTTGGCGAGCTGGGTCAGCTTCTGGTCGGTTGCTTCCTCTTCCTTGAGGCTGGTCTGCAGAAGCGGGATGGCGTTCTTGAGACCAAGCTGGCTCGCCCAAGCAATCAGGGTGCCGTAACGCGCAATTTCGTAATGTTCGACCGCCTGCGCGGAGGAGATGAGACCGGCGTCGAGAGCAGGCGATCCTTTGAACTCTTCCATGATTTCCTCGCCTTCTGCGATGATACCCTGGATCGCTTCGCAAGTCTTTCCCCGGGCAGGCTTGCCGATAATCTCGAATACCTGCTCAAGACGATCAATCTGGCCCTGCGTTTCATCGCGATGCTGCAGAAATCCTGCCCTGCCTTCTTCCGACTGCGCCGCACGGGCCATCTTAGGCAGGGCTTTCAAGATCTGCTTTTCGGCGTAGTAGATGTCCTTGAGGGTATCGAGAAAAAGATCGTCAAGGGTTTTCGTCGTTGCCATGCTGTGGTCCTTTCACTTTAATGGTAGCGCGATTAAACTTTGACCTGCGCCGATTGTTCCACATGGCACGAATCCTTTTCATGCCGGAGGCATCTTTTTGGAGCGAGGACCCGGTGCTGTAGCGCGTTCTTGCCAAGTGACGAAATTCGTCCGGCCTGCTCACACTAAGCATGAGTGGCCAGTCGTTTGGCGAGTTCCTTCGACTTCTTCGTTTCTCCGAAGAAGGTTTTCCATGCCCCGACCGGCTGCTCGCGGTTGTCGAAGGCTCTTACACGATCGAGGTAAACGCGCCGGGCATCGTTGTCAGGCCGAACCACGCTGAGGCTTCTCGACCTGGCTGGGAGCGCGTGGAGTCAAATCGAGTTGATGGTGGTAAGAAATGTTTGTGTTGTCGTCCATTTTCGCTTTGCGTGTGCCCGGTAAAAACAACAAATAGGAGAACGGAAGGTTCCCTGGATAACTCGATCAATCGGGCAACGAATTGAGCGCGATCTGGCTTTGCGTCCTTACTCAAACCGGATCACGTCACGAAAATAAATTGTCTCCACCCGGTTGCCAGCGTGGTCCGCGATTTCGAAGCGCATGCCGTCGATCTTGCGATCCTCGAGAACAAGTTCGGCGACCATTTCTCTCGCAGCACGGTTTGCTTCCCGTCTCGCATCGTCCAATGTTGGTAAGTCTAAGCCTTGCTGATCGAGATCAATTCCGTCGTCGGAGCAAAGGTTGAAGTAATACAGCATCTTGGACCTCCACCTAGAGCAGGAAACCCCCAAACTCTGGTCGTTGTTCCGACCGTTCAGTCAGCGAGTGGAAGAAAGCGCCTCGATCGCAACTCGGGAAGATGGGGTCCGGCTGCAGCGGGTGTCTTTTCCTCTCATAGATCGCTTCCACTGCGCTGGTCACGATTCTCGGCTCAAGGTCCTCAGACGTCAGTTCATCGGTATTGCGGTAATTCTTGCGTTCGGTCACGAGGACTTACTCGGGGTTGGAGAATTGGGGCGGCGGAATGGGATCCATGGTCTCCGCCCGGACTGTCTCGGGATCCGTGTCGGTTACGCCATCATCGGTTTCGAGCATTTTATCCTGACGGGCGGCTTGCGCTGCTTATAACGATTGATGTCGGGAAGCTCGTCGCCTTGGGTATCCTCGTTCAACGACTTCGGTGGAAGCTTGGCAGAATCGGGATTGGCTTGTCTGTCATGGCTCGGGCTCCGTTTCCGGAGGCAAACTCAGAACCATTGCACGAGTTCCAGTTGAAGACTCGAGCTCAATCGCGCCTTTCGAAACCGAATCGGCTCACAGTTCGTCATTGAGAAGTTGGGCCGGATGCCTTGCGCGATGCGCCCGCGGTGGCCGCCATTCGAAGTTTTCGCAGTCGTGCGGTCTTTCCTCGCACTGGCGCCGCTCCTGTTCCGCTGTTCCATGACAAACCTGTTTGTACCTTCGAACGCATGCGTGCGTTTCTACACGGTAAGGGTTCTTCTGATCCTGCTTACCATTTCAATCATCTTTTTATGAGGATATCTAAATATATGATGGTAGGAAGCCGTGGCTTTTACGTGTTCGACTTTAAGCCGGCAGAGGCTTCTTGAACGATCGCCGATGCAGTTCCCAGCGCGGCTGAGAGTTCGAAGATATGGCGCCTTCATTTGTCTATCAGCAACACCGGAATGCCGGTGTCCGTAAAATGGATCGAAGATCGTCGGGGCTGCAAGATGGGGGCCAAGTCGCCGCGCCTATCTTCTGCCCAAATGTGGCGTTGTAGTCCGGCTTTCCGGCGCCTGCGTCGCACTTGAGGTTCAAGGAAGTAGATGATCCGAAAAAAAACGACCAAATGGGTTGCCCTTGTCAGTGCGATGGCTCTTGCTTCCGCTGTGGGAGACCTCCGTGCAGAGCCTCAGCCCGTCCTGTCGAAAGAAGTCATTTCGACCATTCCGTACACCGTCCCAGCGCGCCGTCCGGCCCACATTTCCCCGCGTAACGGCGCCGGCCCACTCACGACGCTGTTTGCCGTCGGGAACAATCAAGCGAGGGTTCTGCAGGAGATGGGCGGCCTTTCGAAAGATATGAATAGCGACATAGCCGATGCTGTCGAGGCCTATTACAGCGACCAAAAAGCGAAACTGATCTGGGTTGACGGCAGGGGTCCGAACGCAAAAGCCGCTCAGGCAATCAGCCTGTTGAAGCAGGCTGGCGATTGGGGACTAAATCCGGCCGACTATGAGGTTGCCTTGTCATTTCAAGGCGCCCCCAGGAATTCCTCAGACTATGCCAGATCGGTAGCCCTGTTTGAAGCATCCCTGTCAGAGAAGCTTCTGATGTTCCTTCAGGACAATTTTCGCGGTCGGATCGATCCGAACAAATTGTCCAACTACTACGACTTCAAACGCAAACAGGTCGATCTCAGGGCTACCCTCTATCAGCTGTCCAAGACGCCCGACCTGATGGGGATTTTTGACCGCTTGATGCCGAGCAACCCAAAATTCGCTCAGCTTGCCGCTGAACTTCACTGGCTACGCACATCGGGAGAAGGCGATGCATCCGCGAGCGTCAACAAGGTCATCGTGGCAATGGAGGAAATGCGATGGCTCCCGCAGGAATTTCCCGAAAAGTACGTATTCATCAACCAGCCTGCTTACATGGCCTACTATTACGACCGAGGCGAATTGGCACTGTCAATGAAAGCGGTCATCGGCCAACAAGACCACCAGACAAACTTCTTCGATGCCACGATAAAGACCGTGCAATTCAATCCTGATTGGGGTGTCCCGCAATCTATCATTCGAAATGAAATGCTGCCGCACTTGAAGCGCGACCCGTCCTATCTGGACCGAGAGGGCTATAAGGTAGCCGTGAAGGGGAAGGAGATGTCTTCTGCAAAGGTCGACTGGGCCCAACCGCTGGAGAACATCTCGGTTGTCCAGCCACCAGGGCCGGACAATGCTCTTGGCCAACTCAAGATCCTTTTCCCCAATCCTCATGACATCTACATGCATGACACGCCGGCACGAGGAAAGTTTGCGTCGCAGGATCGCATGTTCAGTCATGGGTGCGTTCGACTGGAAAATCCTCGCGCCATGGCCGCCGCCGTCCTGCAGACCTCCGTGGAATTTGTTGATCAGGAAATTGCCGGCGGCGAGAAGAAAGACATGCCGGTGCCTGAGGAAATTCCTGTCTATGTTTCCTATTTCACGGCATGGCCGACCGCCGACGGCGTCATTCACTACTTCGATGACATTTATGGTCGCGATGCGCAGACGTTGGCTGCGATTGCCGCAACAAGCGCCAGTCGTGCTCAGCCGTAAGAGAAGGACTACAGCAGCTGGACTAGATGGTTCTGCGATCGAGACAGCGCACCGCTCGCTGTTCCCTGCACACCCTTCCTTGGGCTGCCTGCGATATTGCAGCAATCATAGCGTGTGCTGCTTGTGGCCAAGCGCCTTGCCGGGGTTGTAATGGTTGCTCGGGGCCTGTACCACATCGAACAAAACTGATTTTTCGGCTTGCTGGGCACTTCCCGAACGGAATGTTCCGACTACATAAGTCGCGAAAAACGACTGTGGTTTCAATGATAGCTGACGATTTTGATTTTCTTGCTCATGGTGGCGAGCTTGCCAACCTGATCCGTAATTTCGAGTGGGAAAAGACGTCGCTAGGACCGCCGTCGGGCTGGCCGCAAGCCGTCAAGGTGACTACGAGTACCATTCTTCAATCCCCCGTTCCCATTGTCACTCTGTGGGGAACTGACGGGATCATGATTTACAACGACGCCTATTCCGTGTTTGCGGGAGGCCGCCATCCCCAGTTGCTCGGCTCCAAGGTGCGTGAGGGCTGGGCCGAGATTGCCGACTTCAACGATAATGTCATGAATGTCGGGCTGGCCGGCGGAACTCTTGCCTATCAGGACCAGGAACTGACGCTACACAGGCAGGGGAGGCCGGAACAGGTCTTCATGAATCTCGACTACTCGCCGATCATGGACGAGGACGGCAGGCCGTGCGGGGTCATGGCGATTGTTGTGGAGACGACGGCGAAAGTCATGGCCGAGCGGTGGCGCCACGGCGAGCAGGACCGGTTGCGGCGGATGTTCGAGCAGGCCCCCGGCTTCATCGCGATGATGCGGGGTCCAGAGCACGTGTTCGAGTTAACCAACGCTGCCTACCAGCAACTGGTTGGGCACCGCGACATTGTCGGAAAGACGGCCAGGGATGCGCTCCCTGATCTCAGGGGGCAGGGGTATTTCGAGCTCCTCGACAAGGTCTACCAAACAGGCGTTGCCTATGAGGGGCAGGCTCTGGCCGTTGATTTTCAACCGTCCGCTCAATCGAACGTCGAACGGAAATATGTTGACCTCGTCTACCAGCCTGTACTCGATGCTGACGGAGCGATCGTCGGGATCTTCGCTCAGGGTACCGACGTGACCGACCGCGTGACTGCGGAAGAAGCCTTACGCGCGAGCGAGCGGCAGTCTCGCCAGATTCTGGACGGAGCGATCGATTATGCAATTCTCGCATTGGATTTGAATGGTCGGATTCTTCGCTGGAACGAAGGCGCAAGGCGGATTTTCGGTTGGACGGAAGAGGAGACTGTTGCAGTCCACTGGGACATGTTGTTCACGCCGGAAGACCGAGACGCAGGCAAGGCGCGTGAGGCCATGGACGCCGCGCTCAAAGATGGTAGCGCCCATCATGATCGATGGCACGTTCGAAAATCCGGCGAACGTTTCTGGGCGAATGGCGAGATCAGTGTTATTCGCGACGAGCAAGGCCGGCCTGTGGGTCTCGTCAAAGTCTTGCGTGACAGGACAGAGGAACACCTGGCGGCTCAGGCTCTGAAGGATACGGAAGCGGGATTGAGACGTGCGCAGGAAGCTGGAGGCGTCGGCGTTTTCTCGCTCGACCTCATCACAAATGTGCTCAGTGCGACGCCGGAATTCTGCAAGATTTACGGATTGCCCGAAGACAAGGATGTCTCGATCGAGCAGGTTGAAAAGCTTGTTCTCGAGGAAGACCGGGAAACAGCGTCCAATGAGAGGACACGCAGTGTCGGAGACTCTCCCTTGAACGTCGAGTACCGCATTCGTCGCGCAGACACCGGACAGAAGCGGTTCATTGCCCGGCGCGGCGAATTTGAACGAAATGCGGACGGCGTGCCAGTCCGTTTCGTGGGGGTCGTGCAGGATGTTACAGATCGGCGAAAGGCTCAGCGCGACCTGAGGGAAAGTGAAGCCAGGTTCAGGGCGCTTGCCCAAGCCATTCCGAACCACGTGTGGACGGCAAGACCCGATGGCCAGCTCGATTGGTTCAATGAACGGGTCTACGAATATGCCGGAACTTTGCAGGGGGATCTGGACAACGACCAGTGGACGAAGATCGTCCACCCCGAGGATCTTCCTGGTGTCCTGAGTGTCTGGCAGGCCTCGCTCAAATCGGGGCAGCCATACGAAACCGAATTCCGTTTGCGCCGGGCTGACGGAAACTATCGCTGGCACATTGTCCGCGCCGTCCCAACAAGTGATGAGGAGGGACGGGTCGTCCGCTGGATCGGAACCAATACGGATATCGAGGAACAGCGTGAGACACGCGCAAAGCTGGAGGCACTCAATGAGACGCTCGAGCAACGTGTCGCTGAGCGTACCGCAGACAGGGATCGGATGTGGCGCCTGTCCACCGATATCATGCTCGTCGCTGATTTCGATGCAAGGATAACGGCGGTCAACCCCGCCTGGAAGACGATCTTCGCCTGGGACGAGCAAGACCTTGTAGGCATACCCTTCGTGGATCTGGTTCACCCGGATGACCGGGCGGGGACGCTCAAAGAGGTCGCAAGGCTGGGCAAAGGTGCAACCACGTTTTCCTTCGAGAACCGGTATCGGGCACGGGATGGCAGCTACCGTATCATTTCGTGGACCGCGGTGCCGGACGAGACCTTCATTCATGCCGTCGGACGCGACGTAACGGACGAGCGGGAAGCCGCCGCAGCTCTCAGAAAAACCGAGCTCGCGCTTCAGCAGGCGCAAAAAATGGAAGCGATCGGAAACCTGACGGGAGGTGTTGCACACGACTTCAACAACCTTCTCCAGATCGTGGGAGGAAACCTGCAGCTGCTTGCCAAGGACACAGCCGGAAACGACAAGGCGCAAACCAAGATTGCGAACGCACTGGCCGGGGTTGACCGAGGGTCCAAGCTCGCGTCGCAGCTTCTGGCCTTCGGACGCCGGCAGGCCCTCGATCCTCGGGTCGTCAACGTCGGACGGCTTATTCGTGCGATGGACGAAATGCTTCGTCGAACGATTGGAGAGGGGATAGAAGTCGAGACGATTATTTCCGGAGGACTTTGGAATACGCTCATTGATCCCATGCAGATCGAGAACGCTGTCCTCAATCTTGCTATCAATGCCCGTGACGCCATGGATGGCTTCGGAAAGCTGACGATTGAGGCGGGGAATACTTTCATTGACGACATTTATGCGAGACAGCACCAGGATGTAGAGCCCGGGCAATATGTTTCCTTGTCTGTCACCGATACGGGCACCGGAATGTCGCCCGAACTGGTCGAGAAGGTGTTTGAGCCGTTTTTCTCGACGAAGCCGGAAGGAAAAGGAACAGGCCTCGGGCTCTCCATGGTCTACGGTTTCGTCAGGCAGACAGGCGGTCACGTCAAGATCTATAGCGAACCTGGTCATGGGACCACGGTAAAGATCTATCTGCCCCGTTCAATGCAGCAGGAGGATCTTGAGGTCGGAAATATGGATCTGCCAGTTGAAGGCGGCCCTGAAACCATTCTCGTCGCCGAGGACGACGAAGGCGTGCGTATGACGGTTGTCGAGATGCTGCAGGATCTCGGCTATCGAGTCCTCAAGGCTCCTGACGCTGCTGCCGCGCTGTCCATCATCGAAAGTGGCGTTCATATCGATATGTTGTTTACAGACGTCGTCATGCCGGGGCCATTGAAAAGCAGCGAAATGGCACGCAAGGCGAAGGAGCGGTTGTCACATCTCGCAGTGCTGTTTACGTCAGGCTATACCGAGAATTCCATTGTCCATGGCGGCCGCCTGGATCCCGGCGTGCAACTTTTATCAAAACCCTACACCCGCGAAGCACTTGCCCGGAAGATCCGTCACGTCCTCAACAACGAAAAGCAGGCGAGGGCAGCGCTGGAGCGAAAGATCCCCGTCGAATCGGCGCAACTCGAACCCAAAGCTCGCACCGAGGAACGGCCAAGGCGTGTACTCCTTGTTGAAGACGAGATGCTCATACAGATGGCCGCGGCTGACATGCTCACGGAACTTGGCTGCGAGGTGTTGGAAGCGGGGTCGGCCGAAGAGGCTTTGGCGCTGCTCGAAAAAAGCGTTCCGGACATACTGGTAACCGATCTTGGGCTGCCCGGGATGTCAGGACACGACTTTTGCAGGGAGGTGCGCAAGCGTTGGCCGGGCCTCGGCATTGTCTTTGCAACAGGATCCAATCGCACTCCCGAAATGGAGGACGCGTCCAGAACCGCCCTACTTCTGAAGCCTTACAGGACAGAAGACCTCGAAAAGGCCTTGAGCCTGGCCGGTTGAGCCGCTTCGGTAGGATCGACCGGCGACGGGTCGGATAGGGAAATACGGTATGCCTGTTCGATCAGCGCGTCGCGCGATCGCCAAATATTGGAAAAGGCCGGTGCGCTTGCCCGGCCTTTCTACTTTCATGTGCAACCAACAGGTCAGGGATCGAAGCCGATGTCACGTTTGAGCCAGCGAGAAAGATCCGGTACTGTTGCCAGCTTTCTGCCCGGCCGTCGCATCAGGACGGCGACGCACCCGACGATGCGCAGTTTGAATTTCGATCGGTGCCTTTTAGTGGAGAGCGGTGATTGGGCGCTCAGCAAAGCAATTCTTTTCATGGTGATTTCGCGGCCAATGCGCCGCGCCTTCTTCCAATGATGGGAAAGCAGCCGCGCCGTATCCAAAACTGAAATGGCCGCGCTGCGTGAAGACGCCAGACCGCGAAAGAAAATGATTGGTGACGGGCTAGCCGGACCTGGGCCGGAACGTCACTTCGATCTCAGACAACGGTGGCGTAAGGGACAAAAAGTCTGCCATTGCACGCCTCCTTCTCCGGTTCGAACGTGGCGAAAACATAATCGAAGCAGAGCCTTCACGCAAGCAGGGCGCGAACAAAAAGCCCGACGTCACGTCGGGCTCTCTGGATGCGGCAATCATCTGAAGTTCAATCTTTGCGGAAACCCTGGCTCTGTCCGCCTTGGGATGCCCGGAGCCATCCTGGGACTGCGACGCCGACCTCGTTCCCTCGAAATTAGATCGTTGGCAAGAGGCAGCTTCGTCGCTTCTTTTATCATGTCCTCAAGCAACCGGCTGCCCGGGTCAACTGAGACAATGCCGATCTTGAACGATTGCTATGGAGGTGACAGCAATCCAGTCAGGATTGTCGAACGACTGCCACACCGGTCGAATGTCGCTGATCGAACGAGCCGTCCAGGCCCCAGTTCAAGGGGTGTCGAGTTACGATGCATTCGAGACCCAGTCCAGCAAGCTTGCACTCTACAGGTGGCTGATCCACAGGCGAGCTTGGCAAGCGCGCAGGTCTATGGCGCGGCGGGCGGTGGCGGCCAGTCCTGGTCACCGGGTGCTGAGCCGCTGAAGATTTTCCAACGCACTCACCACAAGTCAGCAGGCTTGAAACGAGATTTCGGCTGCACTCCGTCCGTCCCCTGGCGTACAGAGCTAATGCCAAGGGGAACTGTTTCTGTAATCACGCGTTTGTGATGGGCCGGCAACAGCGAGACCTCCATGAGCGAACACGAAGCGTCAAAAATCTTTTCGAAATTCTCCACTGTTATTTCTGAGGTTTCCGGCAAGCCGGCCACTTTCGTTGCGGCGGTGTTCTTGGTCGTTGTGTGGGCCGCATCTGGACCACTCTTCGGCTTCTCTGAGAATTGGCAGCTTGTCATCAACACTGGTACCACGATCATCACATTCCTCATGGTGTTTGTTCTGCAGAACTCGCAGAACCGCGATGGTAAAGCCCTGCAAGCCAAGCTTGACGAACTGATCCTGACATCTCAGGCGCAGAATAAATTTGTCGGGATCGAGAAACTCGACGAGCAGGAACTACGCGAATTGAGCCGGACCCTTTCCGAACGAGCGGAATGCGTAGAAGACAAGGCAACCGACAAAGCGCAAGAACGCAAGCTTGATCAAACGCAACTTTGATTTTTTTGACCGACATGCAAGATCGAAGCTCGGAGGATGGCTCCCAGACGGTCTGTCAAACAGGATCGGGAGATCGGAGCGAACATGTTCGGGGCCGCTTTGGCTTGCATTTGCGTAGCCCTTGGGAACCACTTCTTTGCACAGGCATTTCTATCGTCAGCCGTTCCGGCATCGCTTTCTCCAAAGTGAGCGGATTTCTCCCAGTCCGCCGGAACGGCGATTGACCGATCTCGCACCACGGCAGTCTGCTGCAGGCAGTGCCGTGAGCGCAGATCTGCTGAGGATTGTCGTCGTGCCGGAACCAGCTGTCTTTTCGAAGGTTAACGTTTCCATGGCCACCCAAGACACGTCGCAGGCCCCCGGAACAGCCACCGAGATCGATCTCAGGCTTGGGAAAAGCCGCATGGCAAATGCCATCCGGATTTTCGATTGGTCGCATTCCAATTTGGGCCCTCCGGGCACTTGGCCGCATTCCTTGGTCGTCAGCCTGCGGTTGGTGCTCAATACGACGCAGCCGATCTGCTTGTGGTGGGGACCCGACCTGATCAATTTCCACAATGACGCTTATGTGCCAATGCTCGGAGCGAGAGCCGCCGGCGCGCTCGGCCAGCCTGCGCAGAAATTGTGGCCGGATGTCTGGGGCGACGTCCGCCCTTTGGTCCAAGAAGCACTCGCCGGACGTTCTGTCCGCAGGGAGGAGCTGCCATTGCTTATGACGCGCAATGGCTATGAAGAGCCAACCAACTGGAGCTTTTCATACTCCCCGGTCTTCGATGACGACGGAACCGTCGCAGGACTAATGAATATCGTGGTTGAGGCGACGGAGCATGTCCTTCTACGTCAGCGGCTGAGGCAGGCGCTGGAGGAGGCGCAGGAGCATATCCGCATCCAGAGCGAGCTCGAGCATCGCCAGCGTGAGCTGCAGTCCGAACTTACGCACCGCATGAAAAACACGATCGCAATAACGCAGGCTGTTGTCTCCCAGACGCTTAGAACCGCATCGTCTACACAGGAGGCGAGCGAAACGATTAGCGGTCGCCTCATTGCAATGGCAAGGGCTCAGGACCTCCTGCTACAGGGCAGCGCCTCCAGAATGGGCATTCGTTCTATTATCGACCGTGCTCTCGACGGTCATGCAGATGGTGATGGCAGATTTTCCATAGAGGGACCGGATCTCTTGCTGGAAGAGCAGCGCGCCCTTGGACTTTCGCTTGCCATACATGAGCTCGCAACAAACGCAGCCAAATACGGGGCGCTGTCTTCTGACAAGGGCGTTGTCCATATGCAATGGGCATTGGAAGGCAGCCGTTTCAGGTTTGAATGGAAGGAAAAGGATGGACCACCACCGGCACCTCGCGAGCGAACCGGGTTTGGGTCGCGACTGACCGAAAGGATCGTTGCCTCTTATTTCAAGGGGACCGGACAAACCCTATTCGAGCCAGATGGTATTCGCTTCGTTCTCGATGGATTTCTCGACAACGTGGAGAGCAATACGCATGCTTTTCACGCGCTCTAGAATAGGTACCAGGCCAGAATGACCGCAGCTATTTCGCTTCTAGTCGTTGAGGACGAGCCCCTCCTACGGCTTGACATTGTTGATTTCCTAACGGACGAGGGCTTCATCGTCTGGGAGGCAGATAATGCAGCCAAGGCGATGGATACCCTCGTTCGCCATCAAGAAATCAGACTTGTCCTAACCGATGTTGACATGCCTGGCGCAATGGATGGCATCAAGCTTGCCACCTACGTCAGGGATCTGTGGCCGCCTCTGAAAATTATCGTCGTTTCAGGCTACCGCACGGTCCACAGAGATGAGATCCCTCCAGAAAGCCGTTTTCTGAGCAAGCCCTACGACCCGCGACGTATTGTCAGGACAATCCATGAAATGCTGACTTAGAGCACTGGTTTCCTTTGCAAAAAGGGTGTGGTTCGATGTTTCACTCAGCTACGGCAGCACAATCAAAAGTACAATCATGATACCGGCGGTGAGCAAGCAAAGTACATCAAGCCCAACGGTCACGATATCAGACGCGCGATGTCGTCTCGATCGCTCGAACGTGGCGGCAATGCCCGCACCCATGAAGCTCATGACAGCGACTATACCCAGCACTAGCGGTAAATGGGCTGTTTCCATCTCTAACCTCCTTTCTCTGGAAACCCCAAACCAGAATAAGGGCTCTAGGTTCCTTTGCCTACCATAGAGCAAGCTGTGCTGGTGGATGCCGACTGTCGTTGGCTGCAGATGAACCGAAGAGTGCCTGGCAGATCTGAAGCGGGGCTCGCCTTGCAAAGCCGAGATGGCGTCCGCGGAGAAACATATTGGCATTGTTAGCCACGCTCCCCGCTGAAGTGCTCGGCGTCGCCTGTTCGCCTGAAAGAAGCCTGTGAGCAGTCGATGCTGATCGTGTTCCTTGGCGCATGGGGGTGCAGCTGATGCCTTTGGCATCCTTGTGGCGCGCTGCCTCTACTTTAGAACGGCGTGGCCGCGTCGGCACGGCGGCGTCCCATAATGCGCCGCCATGGCTTAGTCAGAGACGGCTGCAAGCCGGAATCGCTGCCGGAAGGCTCGTGGCATACTCAGCGTGCAATAGCGACAACGACCTACCGACCACGGCGCCCCTTGATAAAGCCTAGCTATCAGCATTGGAAGCGCTGGACCCCGCGCGAGCGCCAGCTCATAATCCCGCAGCGGTGTGCCTAAGCCGCGTTTCCAGCGGTCAAACGCCACGGCCCATGGAACCGCTCAGCTTCCGGAATCTATCGCCCCGTTGCTTGAGACAGCGCATCGCCAGAAGATGTTCTTGTCTTCCGAGCGACAACAATTGAGGCTTCGGCCGGGCATTGCAGCTTTGTCTCAGTGTGTGCTGCCTGCTGGCGCTTTCTCTGTCGCCATGACGATGCCGGCGTAGTGGACGGGATTGTCATTGCGATCCCTGAAACAGCGACCAAATGCCGAAACATGAATGTATGAGCCATCTGCCTTGCGTGATCGATATTCTTGCACCGTCGGGTGTTCCGCAATGATGGCGTCGTTTATCTGCTTGGCCAATGTCGGTGCATCGTCCGGATGCACGCGATCAAGATAGGTCTGGACGGGCAGTCCACGTTCGGTTTCAACCGGGTCGAGACCGAAAAGCTCGGCCATCGCGCTGTCGGCGTAGACAAGGTTGCTATTCAGATCCCAGGTGAACAACCCTGCATCCGGCATTCGCTCAGTCGAGATTTGTGTAAGAAACAGCCGCTCCGCGCGCCGTACCATGGTTCCTCCCATTCAAAACCCTCCACCAGAATGGACCCGCACCGACTATCCATGCAAGCTGTCTTTTGAGAGGATCGCCTACGTCCAGAGGTTTAAGGAAGGATTGATCTCTCACAATGCTTAACGCCAGGCCTACTAGAGCGCCCCTTGCCATGGAAGGCAGGTTTTATCTGCCGACGCGGATCGCTCTGCGGCAACGACTAGTCCGAAGCTTTGCCCCGCCAAGAATCACGTTCTGACGGTGTTCGCTGGCAGGGTTCATAGTGAATGAGTAAACAAGTCATGTTCGGGAGCTTCAGATCGGCTGCCCGGCCATCTCCCGAACAGCGCGCGAAGCCGAAATCACGCGGGGCAACTTTTCCTTTCTCGTCATTGTTCGTTCCTCCTCACCGCGAATATCTCAGAGCCCCTTCAGTTGCCAACGTCTTAAGAGACAGTCCGGCGGGATCATCGCCGACCCATGTACGATATCGTACGGGTGTTCCTGGTTGACCTCCGGTACTGCGGAGCTAGGATCAGAAAGAAGCCGACGCAGACCGCCGGAGGCATGCTAAACCCATCTACGCCTTTAAGAAATGTCCGGCGCGGCGCCGCACGTGCGGCTCGCGCTGCAAACTTGAAACTTTCGGTATCCTGAGCGGTTCTAGGGAAATCTAGCAAAGCAATCCGCCGCGCTTAGCCGGCACGTTCAACCGGAGTAACGAATGTCCCTCTCGAATGCTCAAGCCCTTAATCCAAATGAACTGAAGCTTGTCACCAAGGTGGTGTCGAAGTGGTGCCACCAATATCACGTGTCCCCGAATAGTGATCAGGGAAAAGCAGTCATGGCGGCAGCGATCGAACGTGTTCTGGCTGGCGAACACTCAGCAGTTATTTTAGGCGAAGCTATTCGGTCCCATATGGCGATCCGGCATTATCAGCAACCGTGGGAATGACCCCGTCGGTTGAGTTCCGCGCATCCACCGCGAACTGAAGCTTAGACGTCGATCTAACAGCCTGCTGGGTTACCAAGACAAAGACCTTCGCCCGACTAGCCCCAGTCCTTTTCAGGTCGGATCTGCCCCCATGACCAGGCCTTCGATATCATGCTTTTGAATGATCGGCTGCAAGTCATCCACGACGCGGCAAACAAGATGGTCTCGGGCGATGGGTGGAAGTGTGTCGTACCACTCGCGCGTGACCATCATGTCATGAAGTTCCGCGTGGCCGGCACCGGGCGCATCGACACCGAGTACCATGACGGGACGAGCGATCGGAGACCCATGCTCCGTGCCTCGATGGACCGTTAGTGCGGATCTGCAGGAAATGTCACCGCGGTTGGGATACTTGCGGGTCGCGCGCTCCTGAAATCTTGCCCACTCGGATTTGTCCGGAAACATTTCATGTTTCCATTTTCTACCGTCATCATACTGCGTACCGGGAGCTATTTCGAATGGCCCCATGTCTTCCGTCACATCGACACCGGTGAGATTGAAGGCAAGTGAAGTAATTTTCCGATCGCGATACGTATCAACTGGCGACGGAAAATCACGATGCCAGGGTTGATACTTGGCGCCCTGGAAGGGGACGTCGAGCCCAATCTCTACGATTTGGTAGTCTTGACCGAGCACAGCGGTACACATGCCAACAAGCCAGGGATGCGTGACAAGGTCAACAAAACCTCGGAAGTTCTGGGGATGGATCTCGACATACCATCTTCTGGGGCCCCGACCGACCGCGCCGCCGGGTCTCTGGATTGCCTCCCAGAAAGCCGTCATCATGTCCTCGCGCATGTCGTCGGCCCAGTCGCGGCTGAACGCGCCTTTCAGCCCGGTAATTCCGTCGTTGCGCAGGTCGGCAATGTTGGATTCCAAGTCGAAATGGTCGTCACCTGCCATCGGAATTCCTCCTCCTTGTCCAAGTGGGAGAGTAAGATTACTAATAATTTCTATCAACCGTATATTATTAGGGCACGATGAAGCAACGCAAGGTAACGACCTTGCGACGAGTTACAATGGCAGATGTACACGGGCAGCGACCTGTCCCCAGACGACCGGATTGGGGCGACGAAGGCCCTCATTGACTACGGTCACGAACGGATCGCAACCCTCACCGGCGAAAAGCTCAGGGATGTCACGACTGATGCGAATCAGCGTCGTGGTGCTTCACGTCGCGGCGGAGTAATCCCAGCTGAAATGGCTGACGTTGCGATGAATCGTGACAAGCAATCTCTTAGATCATGATCTCACCGCCGGTCACCGGAACAACAGCGCCTGTCATGTAGCTACCAAGATCGGAGGCAAGGAGAACATAGGCGCCTGCCAATTCAGCTGGCTGGCCGGCGCGCTTTAAAAGCGTCTGCTCACCAAACTTCGAAGCCTTTTCGACGGGCATCGTCGAAGGAATGAGCGGCGTCCAGATGGGGCCCGGTGCGACCGCATTCACTCGAATGCCTTTCTCGGCGACCATCTCCGCGAGCGCTGCGGTGAAGTTCGAAATGGCGCCCTTGGTGGAGGCATAGGCGAGAAGCTGGGAAGAGGGTTGTCTGGATTGAATTGATGTCGTGTTTATGATGGCGCTCCCCTTCCTCATGTGTGGGATCGCGGCTTTCGACAAAAAGAAGGGAGCGTAGATATTGGTCTTGAACGTTTCGTCCCACTCCTCTTCCCTAATATCGGCAATGTCGGCGTATGTCCGCTGGAAAGCCGCGTTGTTGACCAGTATGTCGATCCGTCCTAATTCACCAACCGTACGGCTGACAAGCTCCTGGCAATGAGCCTCCGACTTGATGTCGCCTGCCATCAGGACGGCCTTGCGGCCCGCCTCTCTGACCCATCTTTCAGTGTCTCGAGCGTCATCATCTTCGCTCAGATAGGAGATCACCACGTCTGCTCCTTCGCGCGCAAATGCGATTGCCACAGCTTTCCCGATCCCGGAATCTGCGCCCGTGATGAGCGCAACCTTCCCTTCAAGCCTGCCAGTTCCTTTGTAGTCGTGCTCACCATGATCCGGACGCGGTTGCATGTCGGCTGTTCTGCCTGGCGGCTTCTGCTGTTGCTTGGGAAATGGTGGTAGCGGTCTACGGGCGTGAGTCATTGCGATATCCTCGTTGAATACTCTGGCGATTAACCGCCATAAAGGGGAACAGTTCCCTTCTCGTGTGCGGACCCCGCAACTGGCGCGAGATAGCATCTCGCCTCTAATGTTGTCCGAGGCAGCGCCAACTGGCCCGCGCGTCCGGAACCTTCTTCGCCGGGAAAGGTTTTCAAAGTCTCAATTCGAACGGATCCGTCACCGATGTCCAGCGACAACATATTGACCGCTTCCATTGACGATTTTGCCAGCAGGCTTGCAGCCATGATTGATGACGAGCTGTACCAGACTATGGAGCGTCTCGAGGCACTGAGCGAGGCGCCAAAGCGCGGCGATGTCGACGAAATTCTTGCGAGGATAGCGTTGACCGAAACCGAGATAGAACGACGTCACCCCGGACAACTCATGCGGCCATACCTGGATTGGAAGGAAAGTAAACTCGGTCCGTAAACGCCAGCGGCCCGACCTTCTTTTAGAGGGAACTGTCTGGCTGCTTGGTCGTTTGTCTCGCAGTCCCAACCCGATGGAGAAAAGAATGGATTGGAACCGCATAGAAGGAAACTGGAAGCAGGCCAAAGGCAAAGTCAAGGAGCAGTGGGGAAAGCTCACGGATGACGACCTCGACCAAATTGCTGGCAAGCGCGACCAACTCGAAGGAAAAATCCAGGAGCGCTACGGGCTGGAACGTGACCGCGCCCGGCAGGATATCGATGATTGGTATGGCAGGCAAACCTGGTGATAAATCAATCGACGGCCCGGACCCCAGTCCGGGCCGTCATGCATAGAGACGGCGCCCCCGTTGATATTCCATTACTGTCTCAATCCGTCTTGAGAAGGATCAGAACGTGATCGCCATCGACGTGTGTGACGACGTCGCCGTCCTCGGTGACAAACCGCGTGTCGCCGTAGTGCTCGAAGTCCGGCAGGAACCTCTGCGCCGAGCGCATTTGTTCGATGGCGATACGCAAATTTTCTGCCCGGATCCTATGGGGCAAGCGTTGGAAAATGGACACCGGCTGATCTCCTGAGGCAATCCAGAAATAATTAAGCATGCCCGCTCGGTTGCAATCCCTTCAATGTGAGTAAACAGGGCTAACCCGGAGAACCTTTGGGCGTAACCACCCGACGGTTCGCTCCCGTGTCACTCGAAATCCGTAGGTGATGCATCGCTCATAAGCGCCCGAGCGCGCGGTTGCCCGACGATTGAGTCGTGAGGAGAGAGGCCCTGCCGGGCTGCATCGCTCTGCCTTCGTGCATTGCTCGCTGCATCCCCGATGCATCCTTCCGGCGCCAGCTGCGTTATTGGGAGGATCGGCGGAGTGAAGCATCATGAGACAACCAATCCTCAGCAAATCGGGCAACTCGATAACGGCAAGCCTGTTTGCGTTGGCAGCCGGAGCTGTGTTGTTGAAAGCCTTCGCGGAACGCAAGGAACCGGAACCTCCAAGTACACCGCATGACGAACCGACCGATGTGCGGGGGCGCAAGGCTGAGGTTCCCGAAGACATCCCCAGAAAAGGATTGCGTGACGTATTCTGGCGAGTTGTCGGCAAGATCTCGAGCCACCGCATCACCCTCATCGCCGCAGGTGTGTCGTTTTATCTGCTGCTCGCCATTTTCCCGGCGCTTGGCGCCGTCGTCTCACTTTACGGGCTCGCTGCCGATCCTATCACGATATCCGACCACCTGAGAGAGCTTTCGTGGGTACTTCCGCCTGGAGCTTTTGATCTCATAGCTGAGCAAATCAAGAGTATCGTACAGCGCGGAACAAGCACGCTGGGCATAGCATTCTTTGTGAGCTTGGCCATCGCATTGTGGAGCACCCATAGCGGAACACTTGCGGTGTTTGACGCCATGAACGTGGCGTACGAAGAGAACGAAAAGCGCGGGTTCGTCAGGCTGAATCTCGTCGCCCTTTGCTTCACTTTGTGCGCCGTCATTGCGGCCCTGCTCATGATTTTTCTGGTTGCCATCATACCGCTTGCTTTATCCTTCATGTGGATTGATGCATTTAAGGAACAGATTGTCCTGTTGATGCGTTGGCCCGTACTCTTGCTTCTTGTCAACGCCGCATCGACGGCAATCTATAGGTTTGGTCCAAGCCGCGCGCCAGCCCGCGTGAGATGGATGACATGGGGAGCCGGCTTTACAGCGATCGGCTGGTTTGTCATGTCCGCTGCCTTTGCCTTCTATCTGAACCACTTTGCCAACTACAGTGCGACCTATGGCACATTGGGAGCTTTGATAGGCTTTCTCATGTGGATGTGGTTGTCAGTCGTGATCCTGGTTCTCGGCGCGGCATTAAACGCGGAGCTCGAGCACCAGACGGAAATTGACACCACGACGGGACGACCATTGCCTATGGGTGCGCGCGGAGCTTATGTCGCCGACACTGTCGGTGAAGTGCAAGATTGATCAGTTTGAGTTGCGTGGCTCGGAAACCAACAAACATTTCCGAACCAACATGTCACACGGGGGCCAACCAATGTAGTTCACCGAGCTGGCAAGGGACCTTTATCTGGCGCGATGGGCTTTTTTTGCACCATCATCCGCTAGGCGTATCAAACCCGCAGTCCAGCGATGGTCGAGAGGTTGACTCCGTGTGCCGCTCGGTCGAAAAGACTTGTGGCTATAGAGGGAGATAACTGATGGCTGACGACAATAATGGAAGTTCGACGAGCGAGGTTGTTAACGCAACCGCTCCTGCAGAAATGCCGGCTCCGAAAAAACAGCGCGGCCCGCGCAAGAAGATCACCACAGAAGCAGCCGGTTCGGCTGTTCCTGTTGCCAAGTCACCGAAGGGCACGCGCCAGAAGCGCAGCGAGCTGATCAGCGAAACAAAGCCAGCTTCCGTCGAGGCAGCCGCCCCGGCAAAGGGCCTGGCGCCGACCGGCGTCCGGGGCCCGCGGAAATACGGTGCGGCAAAACAGGCAAAGAGAACCGGCACGGTGGTCGCTACGGCAGTTGACGAAGTGGCCGATCTTCTTCAGCTCGAGGAAGAGAACAAGCGTCTGCGCAAGACACTCGCAGAAAAACTGCGGGCGGAAAATGCCGATCTTCGCAAGCGGCTCGGGATCGCTTGATCGAAAACATAGTGAGAAACGCGTAACAGCGCCTCGCATTCTCATTAGAACCATGTTGCCGGACTCGGTCAGCGGGCCCGGCTCGCAACTGCGGCAACGTCGCCGTCGGTCGGCCCGAGATTGAAGCATTATGAAATCACCCTGGAAATATCTGACACAATTGACATCCCGAAAGCGGCCGGCCGATTACGAAGATAGGTCACTCGACGACAGTCCCGGACAAAGGGCGGAGGAAGGCGAGGCACTTCAGTCATCGGGGGAGGTCGAAGCCACACTGCCATCTGGAACGGCCGATGGAGACGAGCCGCTATCTGATCCGGAGATGGACGTCGGCACCCCGTTTGAAGCCAAAGATGACTTGGGCGTCGCGACATCACACCTGTCAGATGGGGCCGATGGAAATGATCAACTGGTGTCCAAAAGCCGCAATGACGACACTGTGGACAAGCCGACACCGGTGTCGGTGAGCGATGCAAAGAGCGAAATCGTCCATCCGTTGCGACCGACGCGAGCAGGGCGGCCAAAGAAAAACCACGCAAAGGTGGTTGCTAAGACCACGTCCGCATTAGATAAGGGGCAAACAGAATCGCCCATCCCGCCCGCTCCGACCGTCGTCGACCACGGTACGGAGCTGGATCGGGAGATCAAGCATTTGAGAAACGAATTGGCTGAACGGCTGCGTGTGCAGAATGCTCAGCTCAGGGCGATGCTTGAGCGATTCGAATGACCATATTGCAGAGTGGACAATTATGAAAACACAGTCGCGCACGTTTGTTGTAGAATTCAAATCTTCGCGTCGCCGTCCGAAGGATCAGGCGAAATCGATTTGGGGAAACACCGATCTCAAGGCCATGGCACGTGAGACGGAAGCCGATGCTCCGCATCTGTTCGAGCCGGTAGTGCCGGCGTTGCAGACCGGACCAGAGCAAAAGCATGAACCAGTAGAAAGCCCAACACCAGTCGAAACTGTCGCCTTGGATCAGGACCACAAGACGCAACCCCTACCGTCCGATGCGCCGGTTGAAGCGGCGACACAATTTGAACCAGATGCAGCAGTGGCAGTGACAGTGCATCCGGAGGTGCCATCCACGACACCGCCGCGAAAGCAGCGCAAATTGCGCTCCCGTCCAGCACGCACAGCAAACGCCGGTGGCCGCAAGGCGCCAGTCGTTGCGGCGGCCGTTCAGCCCGACGATCTTGTCGCGCTTGAGGATGAAAACAAGAGGCTCAAAGCGCTGATGACAGTACATCTGCGCCAACAGAACACTGCGCTTCGGGATATGCTCCTGCGTTTCGCGGACAGGGCTGCCTAGGCCGGCGACGTTGCGACCGGGAGATATTCCCTCCTGGGCAGGCTGCCATAGTCGTCCAACCGCTCTCGGCAAGGGGGATGGACCACGCTGCTTTGTTCCTTCGCTGTCTAAGGGGAGGGGGTTCCCTGCCGTTCAAAATTCGATCGCGTTATACTGCACTGGATTTCGACAAACGAGCGCTCTCAGCGAAGTGCGACCAGCAGCGTACAGCGGCTCGGAGCTGTTCTATGATATCATTTGCAGCTTGATCGGAAACTGACGCTCCCGGGAAATCGTCAGCAAATGGTCCTGCCCGGACTTTGCCTTCTCCTGCGCCGTGCTATGCTCGCCGCCCGGCCCCGACGAAAAGGTACGATCGTAAGCCGGCGACAGTGACCATCGACCTTCGACGTTCATGAGGAACGCGTGGTTCTCTGCCGAATCTCGCGATTTTTCGCGTAAACGTTAATGACTATGTTTTGAAACATTCGCAGGAAAGCGCCACTGTCCCGGGTGATCATAAGCGTAAGCTTGTGAAGGTGGTCGTAGTCTAATGAGGCCTCGCGGTGGCTTGAGCCGCTTGTCGGATGAGATGGCGCCTCTGCATCCATAGGTAAGCCTTCCCAACAGAGAGGCGGCCTCCTTTCGTCGAACGCCCGAAGGTGCGTCACTACCTGTTACCTACATAAAAGCATTTCGGTAATCATCTGACTGCAATAGATCGTGACATTTAATTCGTTTTTTATTGCTGGACGGTCTCTATCGGGGTTGTTATGCTGCTCTGCACAATAGAGACGAGGGCGCGTTTCTTCGAGAAACCTCAATCGCTCTATTGTTGCACTTGCTATTGGGGCCTTTGTTCGGTGTTGCCCGAAAGAATCGTGGCTGCACCCGTGGAAGGTTGTGAAACGGGAGCGTTCGGTGGAGCAGATCTATATTTCAAATCAGTACGCCGACTTGAACCCAACATGGCATGAAGAAGATTCACCATGGAAAGCTGCACAAATCTCCAAGATCATCGACAAGAACAGGATCAGCTTTTCCAGTCTCTGCGAGGTTGGTTGCGGTACCGGCGAGATCCTGCTCAACCTGGCCCGAACCTACCCCCAGGCAAAATTTGACGGCTATGAGGTCGCCCCCCACGCCTTTCAAAGGGCCAGCCTGAAAACGACGAGCAATGTTTCCTTCCATCTGAAAGATATTCTCCAGGAATCGGACCTACACTACGATGTTCTCGTCATCGCCGACGTGATCGAGCACGTGGAGGACTATCTTTCCTTCATCAAGGGTCTGCGTGGCCTTGCTCGCTACAAGATCTTCCACATCCCCCTGGATCTGTCGGTTCAGTCTGTCCTCAGAGGCTGGCCAATTACAAACCTTCGCAAGAACGTCGGCCATCTCCACTATTTCTTCAAGGATACGGCGCTCGCCAGCCTGACGGATTGCGGATATAGGATTGTCGATCATGCCTATACCGCAAGCCGCATCGAGCTGCCGAAACAGGCCTTCAGCAGCAGGCTAATGAGCCTGCCCAGAAAACTTCTGTTCCCCCTTAACCCTGACCTTACGGTCAGGGTCCTCGGAGGCTACTCTCTGCTTGTCCTGGCAGAATAGGATCGATCGGCGGTCAATCAGCTCCGGCCGAACTCGTCGACGATACGGATGATATCGTCTTCGCCGAGATAGGATCCTGTCTGGACTTCGATCAGCTCGAGCATGATCTTGCCCGGGTTGGCCAGGCGATGGATTTCGCCGAGTGGGATGTAGACGGATTCGTTCTCTCTCAGCATCTGCACGTTCTCGCCGATGGTCACCTCGGCCGTGCCCTTGACGACGATCCAATGCTCGGAGCGGTGGTGGTGCTTCTGTAGTGACAGTTTCTTGCCCGGCGTGACGAAGATGCGTTTCACCTGGAAGCGGTCGCCGTTCAGCACCGAGGTATAGCCGCCCCAAGGCCGGTAGGAGGTGGGATGGGTCTCTGTCAGCTGCGATGTCTTAGGCGCGGAGGCGAGCATCTTCACGAGGTTGCCGACGTCCTGGCTGTCCTGCAGTCGGCCGACATACACGGCGTCCTCGCTGGCGATGACAGCGATATCGTCCATGCCCTGGACGGCTAGGTGTACACCATGTGTCATGATGAGCGAGTTCTTGGTGTTGACGACCGTCGTATTGCCGGCTGCCACATTGCCATATTCATCGCGGCTACCGCTCTTCCAGACGGAATCCCAGCTGCCGAGGTCGGACCACTTGAACGGCGAGGGGACGACGGCGGCGTTGCTCGTCTTCTCCATGATCGCGTAGTCGATCGAGATGTTCGGGGCAGCGGAGAACGCTGCCTTGTCGAGACGGATGAAGTCGAGATCGGTCTTTGCTTTTTCAACGGCTTCATCAGCGGCCCTGATCGTCTCCGGAGCGTGGGTGCGCAACTCATCGAGCAGGCATGAGACCGAGAACATGAACATCCCGGAATTCCAATAAAACCCGCCTGTCGCCACCATATCCTCTGCCTTGTTGAGAGGTGGCTTTTCGATGAATCGTGCCACCACCCGAGCACCCGAAGGAAGCTGCTCCCCACCCTCGATGTAGCCGTAACCTGTAGCCGGTTCGGTCGGCTGGATACCGAACGTCACCAGCTTGCCTTGGGCTGCCGTGGCGGCAGCGATGCGTACACAGTCGAAATAGGTGTCGTCGGCGACGATCTCGTAGTCGGAGCCGAGCACATGCATGATCGTGTCTCCATCGAAGCGTTTGCCGACAATGGCCGCGGCTGCAGCCACAGCTGCAGCCGTATTGCGGGCAACCGGCTCAAGCAGGATGGCGGCGAGGTCGATATCCAGTTCACGCGCCTGCTCGGCGACGAGAAACCGGAATTCTTCGTTCGTGAGCACGACAGGTGCATCGTAAAGCGCGGGATCGGACACGCGCTGAAGCGTCTCCTGGAACAATGTCTTATCGCCGATGAACTGGATGAACTGCTTAGGAGCTGCGGCACGCGATAGCGGCCACAGACGTGTGCCCCTGCCACCAGCCATGATTACGGGAACGATCTTCTGTGTCATTTGGTGTGTCCTCGAAAACTACCTTTGCTTTGCCAATCAATTCGCCTGCGCCCACCACAGGATTCGTTCCAGGCCTGCATGTAGCAAGTCCTGAGCGGCTGCTTCGCTTTGCGCCTCCGCGTAGCAGCGCATTTCCGGAGCATTGCCGGAGGGGCGGAAATGAATGATACGTCGATCCGTCAGCGTGGCTCGAAGCCCGTCGATATCGCTGACGCTGTCAAGCACGCCGATCGGCTGCAGAAAGGCCGCAAGACTGGCGGGGCTGGCGCGAAGATGGGCCATCAAGCGGCCGCTGGTGTCGACCGGAAAATTCTCAAGCCGGTCGGCTGCGGCAAAAGGAAGGTGGAAGGACGCCGCAATCAGCGAAAGCGGTTGGCGCTTCGTGGCGGCAAGAAAGAGGGTCGAAAGGATCGGCACGAAACAATCGCGCGTTGGCAGGGCGTCCAGCACGTGGCCGTTGACGTCAAATTCGCTTGCGGTTAGTACGCCGCCATTGGCTTCGAAACCCGCCACATGGTCCTGGCCGGCCGCAAGTGCGTCCTGCATCCCTGATATGACGAATGGAGAACCGACGCGCGTGCGAATGACGCTGAAGGCACCGGCGGTCTCCAGGCCGGAATTCGACGTCACGGGTGTCACGACAGTCGCTGCGCAGAGAAAGTTCGAGGCGATCAGCCCAAGCAGGTCGCCACGCAACGGCATGCCGGTTTCGTCGGCCACCAATGGGCGATCACCATCACCGTCCGCAGAAATTATGGCGTCAAGTCGATGATGTCTCGCCGCTTCCTTCAACTTGGCTATCGTCTCTTCAGAAACCGCTTCCGTGTCGACGGGAATGAATTCATCCGAGCGGCCAAACGGTACGACCGTCGCACCGAAATGCTCCAGGAGTTCCACCATCAGGTCACGGGCGACCGTGCTATGCTGGTAGACGCCGACCTTGAGGCCGGCAAGAGCGCCCGCGGGAAGAACAGTGGCATTGCGTTGGCGAAAAACAGAGAGGCATTCCTCGGATCTGTCTTTCATCCTCGCACCTCTGGGGGAAAAGGTGAAACCGGCGCGATCGAATTCTGCCGCAAGAGCCGTGATCGCTGCCTCGTCCGTCTTGTCGATCTCACCGTCCGGCCGGTAGAACTTGATGCCATTGCGATCGGCCGGGATGTGCGAGCCCGTGACCATCAGGCAGGCCGCCTTTTTCTTCAATCCGTAAAGAGCGAGCGCCGGCGTTGGCACCGTACCGCAGTCGCGGACATCAAAGCCAAGGCTGGCAAGTGCCTCAGCACAGTTCCCGGCAATCTCGGGGCTGGAGTCCCTGAAGTCCTGGCCGATCAGAATGACGTCACCGCAGCCGGCCATTCCGCTGTCGAGCAGGTATCGACCGAAGGCAGAAGCATGAAGCGCCGAAGCCCGGCCCTTGAGGTCGACAGACAGGCCGCGAAGCCCGCTCGTTCCGAATTTCATTCCGATCTTCCTTCACGCATTCGACGCTGGACTCAACTGACAATTTCAAGGCCGCTGCCGGCACCAATACGTCTTCATGCAACCTTCGGCAACCGTTAGGTCACGGCCACTTGCGAGCACCCGCCTCGCGCCAGATCAGGAAGAGCACACCTCCGACATAACCGACCTGCATCAGGATTATGCAAAGTACGCTATAGTAAAGCGCAAGAGCAATACTCCCGTAATGGTACCAGGACAGGAGAAAAAATACGCATGCAGCGCAGAGCATGCGTAAATAAATGCCCGGGGCACGCATCAATTGGGTAAAACGCTTCATCATTAGTAGCCCCTTCATATGCAGGGTCACATAAGGAGAGAATTTTTGCAAGTGCGAACATGTGTTACTGCAATGCACAAAGCAGATGTGATAAGCTGCAGACAGCTGGAGTTGATGCCGGCAAGGAAAGACATGTTGGACTACTGAATATGACGGGATCAGCGGCGACATTTCGACTTGGTCTATTCCTTTCTCGGTATATTCTTTTCAAGCACTGTCCCCACATATATGCTGCATTGCAGCGCCAGCTTATTAATGTATACCTCTATCAGAGGCGTCTAGACGTCAAGGAAATGCCACCGCATACCAGGCAAACGATCGGGCCTTCCTCAGCGCCAGGAAATATGAGGTTATCGACTATGGTTGAGTTCAAGGGACGTGTGGGATGATAGAGCCCATCGGAATATTCACCGTCGCTCTCGGCCTCTATTGCCTGACGCGTGGATATGGGGCGACAGTCACAACCTTCATCGTCCTGACGCTCCTTGGATCCGCCGCGGCGTTGACGCTCGGCGGTTCCAGTGTGCCCCCGGCGCATCTCTTCCTGCTGTTTGTTCTGATTGCTGCGCTTCGAACTCCTTCCCTGCCGGGTATGGCAATCAATGCCTTTCGTCTCGGCAAGCCTGCCTTCTGGTTGGCCGGACTTCTGCTCTACGGTGCGATCTCCGCCTATTTCTCTCCCAGATTGTTTGCGGGGATGAGCCATATCATTCCGCTGGGAGCATCCGAGTATCCCTCGACGGGCGGTACCGTTCCCCTTGGCCCCGTCTCCAGCAATCTCACGCAGACGATCTACCTCACCGCGGATCTTCTGTGCTTTGTCATCATCGCGTCCGTCTGTTCGACAAAGACCGGTTTTCGCGCGACGTTCAACGGGCTTCTCGCCTGGGCCGCGGTCAATGTGATGTTTGCACTGCTTGATCTGGCTACCAGCGCAACCGGCACGGAAGAGCTTCTTCAGTTCATGCGCAATGCCCAGTACACGTTCCATGACAGTGATACGGTCAATGGCATGAAGCGGATCGTTGGATCATGGCCGGAAGCCTCGGCCTTCGCCGGGATGACGCTCGGTGCCCTCGGATTTACCGGCACGCTGTGGATTTGTGGTCGCTACCCCGGCACAACCGGTTTGCTCGCCCTCTGCTCGTTCGTGCTGATCATATTGTCAACATCCTCGACCGGTCTGATTGCCGCACCGATATGCCTGTTCCTGCTCTATCTGACCGCGGTTTTGCGATGCGGGATCTCGCCCGAGAGTCGACGCAGCACGGGCGTCGTTCTGCTCGCCCCGCCGATTGCCCTTGCGTTGACATTGATCATCGTGCTCCAGGACAATCTCTTCCGTACCATCTATGACTACGTCGATTTGCTGGTCTTGAGCAAATCGACATCCGGCTCGGCGGTCGAGCGCGGATCCTGGAATCTTGCCGCCTGGCAGAACTTTACAGACTCCTTGGGTCTCGGAGTGGGTCTGGGCACCGCGCGCACCTCTAGCTTCCCGATGGCGCTGCTTTCCAACGTCGGCGTCCCCGGCACGGTATTTTTCCTGTTGTTCCTGCTGTCTGCGCTACGGCCTGGCATGTCGGCTCGCACCTTCGAATCCGACGTTCGTCTTGCAGCCTGCAACGGCTGTCTCGGATTGCTTGCCGGATCATTGGTGGCTGGGCCGACCGTCGATCTCGGTCTGCTCTTCTTTGTGCTCGCTGGCCTGACGGCCAGCCGTCCTCTTGCCAGACTGAAAGAGATCCCACTGTTGCCACTGCGGGGTAGTGGTGTCCTCGACAGTGCGGCCGAGGCACGCCATTCACATCCGCAATTGAGCTTGCATAGCCGCAAGCATCAAACGTAGACGCGAAAATAATCAACGCGCATATGGGTTAGAAGCTGCTCGGGCCCGAGACCCTGGGGGTAGGGAATGTCGGCGCTGAGCGCAAGGGTGAGCAGCGGCCAGAAAACATCCCCATCGACGTCGAGGTCAGGAGAACGGTGGATCGGCCAATTTGCTGTTTTGCCGGTGCGTGTATCGACGATTGGCTTTCGTTCGAAATAAGGCACACACTTGGTGTCATCGACGAGAATACCGTACCGTCTGTAGTCTCGCGTAACGTCGACAATTGTCGGCACGCCCGTACCCTCGTGATGCTCCCCGGGCTGGCCCCATTCGTGCAGATAGGTGCCGTACAATGTCGGTTCCCATCCTTTATGTTCCACGACATCGAGCTCGATGCTGGTCTTTGGAGCAAGAATACTGCGACCATTCATCAGCCAGAAAGCCGGCCAGGTCAGAGGATGGCTTGGAAACAGCATCCGCGCTTCGAAATAACCCCGCCGCCACCCCTTGGTGACGATCCCGTCTTTCCTGGCAGTCTGAATATTTCCCGAAATCCACTGATATTCCGGGTTGGTGTTTCCATAATAGGCCGGGACAGACATCGGAGCACCGATATACTTGGCCGATATCTGAAGTGCCTTGCCGTCTTCTGCACGGGAATCATCCACTATCTCGTAGGGGATAAAGCCTTCTTCACCTGCCCGCCTGGAAAAGGCCGAGCGACCGTAGAAACCGGTGTCCCAGGTGCCGGCCTTTGGCCCGGCGTGCCAGACAGACCAATCCAGTTGCAAAAAACTGTCCTCGAAGTCGAGGCGCCGATTGTCGGTCGGATCATCCGTGCCGGCAAAAGCATGTCGCTGCGTGACACCCGCAATGGCAAGCGAGCCAGTGGCCGCGAGCAGCCCCCTTCGGGACATCTCATGTCTCGTCATCAAGGCCTCCTGAAATGCCCAACGCGATTAGCCTGCAGCAGCGCGCAGAGCCGTGGCATGCACCTCCACCACCTTCTCTTCGCTGTATTGGTCGATGAACGATTTCCTGAAGTCTGAATCACCTTTGGCCAAGATGATGTCGTCGCAGTAATCGATCATCGCGGCGACAAGCGAAGGCCCGCCGTCCGGATCAACCAGGCGGCCGAGCTTGCCGTCCACAAGGATGTCGCTTGGGCCGAACTCGCAATCGGTGGCGATGACCGGGAGACCGAAACGCAGCGCTTCGCATATTGCCAGCGACCAACCCTCCCAGCGCGACGTCGACACATAAATGTCGCTTGTCGACAGCGCTGGATACGGATCATTGGGGTGGTGTTCTATTGAGACGACGTCTTGCAATTGGAGTCGCTCAATGTCGCGGCGCAGATCCTCTTCACCCGCCCCGTGCCCAACGATCTTCAGCCGTGTGTTCTTGCGCTGCTTGTAGACTTCGGCAAATGCGCGAACCAGGATGTCCTGGCCTTTCTGATGAGAAAATCGGCCAACATTGACAAAAGTCACGCATCCCGGCTCGCCACCTAAAGCCTCTGGTCTGTCAAATTTGCGAACCGGATTGGGTACCCAGCACTGCGGTACCTTGCTGCCAAACATCTCGCGAAAGGATGAAAGTTGGCGGGGCGAGGTTCCAAACACGTAAGCGGTGCGGCGGAGGAAAAACGTCTTCATCAAGAAAAACAGGATACGGGCCTTGAGATGACTGCGCTCGCGCTTGGGATTGCCATGCAAGTGCACGACAAAGTTTCTCTTTATGCCGAGGCAGGACGCCATCGCGATCACAGTAGGTTCGATCTGGGGAACAACGATGAGATCGTACTTCTTGCTCTTGATGACATCCCTGAAGGTTGTCATCAGCTGGAGCCTGCCCCGCGGTCGTCGATCAATCGTGTGATAGCTGCGCTCGGAGGGCCGATTATGATGTTCTGACGTGTAGAGAACGTCGATATCGAAGTCATCGGTGTAGCGTTCAGTCAGATTGCTGCAAATCGTGTCGACGACCCGCTCAATGCCCGCAAACGATTGGGTTCCCGGCTGGATGTAAAGAATTTTAAGAGCGGACCCGCGAGGGAAGGGATGCCTTTGTCCGAGCTTGGCGGCACTCATCTCCATAAGTGGGTCCTTTTTGGCGCCGCTTTGATCACAAGTGTTCGCTGTGGGCGGCATGAATAATGGGACTCTTGCGCGTTGCACAATAAGCGCCGCCCGTGTCACAGTATAATTGTGCGGTGCAGTGTAAAAAGCAATAGTAATTTTGGGGAGGAAGCCGAAGACCGCAACAATATCGCTACGCCTTTTAGATTAGCCGACTCGCTAATTTAGCAGGCGATTTTTGATGCGGAACGCGATAGTGTTCAATCCGTCGTATACTTCGATTCAATCTTCCGGTGCGCGCGGATCTCGTTGGCGCGCCGGACGTAGAGGAGATACAGCACGCCATGCGTGAAAATATAGCCCGCTTCCAGCACGGATGCGAGCGCCATGCTCAATCCGAGTGCCAGGAGGAATGGCATGCCTGCCACAACGCTAAAGATCGCATAGGCCGCCATAACAACCATAACGACCAGGGTGAAGACCAAAATAGGCATA
This sequence comes from Rhizobium sp. BK661, assembly GCF_024808825.1. Lineage (NCBI taxonomy): Bacteria > Pseudomonadati > Pseudomonadota > Alphaproteobacteria > Hyphomicrobiales > Rhizobiaceae > Rhizobium > Rhizobium sp. BK661. Next base: position 152,864 of record NZ_JANTYT010000010.1, read on the forward strand.
CGAAGCGCAGAAACTGCGCCTAGAACGAAACAAATTGCCAATGTCAAACCCATAAACGCTACCCCGACCGCCCGTACGTAACCGTACACAATCATCGGGCAAATAGCTAATATAGGCAAGCTAATATTCTCTTACACGAGAACTATTCACACTTTCGCCGAGCAAAGCCTTGCGCTGAGAGCTTTAGTTGCTGTCGGCAACGGAGGCTTGGGCGCCCCGCTGCCGCCGCTCGACGCGAATGACGTCACCTGGCAGAACAGGGTCATTATCGCTGACGATCAAGCTTTCATTGCTGCCGTCGACAACGCGGTTGATGCTTGTCGTGAAGGAATAGGTATCCTTGTCTTCCTCCAGTGCCGCTACGGCGGCAGGAGCGCGCACTTCCAGATTTCTGAGAAGATCGCTGGCGGTCTCGGTTTTCTTGGCGTTGGAGGCGAAACGGTCACGAAGCTCAGCGGCTTCAGTCAGCGCATTTATGCGATACCGGTTGCGAACATCACCAATATCCTGGTCGACCTTGGCAAGGTCCTGTTGCGTCTTCAGAATGGCGAGCGAGACGTCAAGGTTGCGGCTTTCGAGGTCGGCGAGATTTTGATTGGCGCCGAGCTGGCGCGCCGATACCGTCAATCCCTGCTGAACGAGTTTGTTGACGGAGCCGAGATCCTTGTTGGCCATATCGATCTGCTTTGCGAGCGATACGGCCTTTTCTTTCAGTGCGGAAATCTGATTGGCTGCCAGAACTTTTGCCTGGTTGAGGGAGCCGATCTCAGTCTCCATGGAGCGCAGGCGGGTCTCGAAGAGCGCTTGTTCCTCGGTCAGCATCCGCGCAACCCCGGGCTCCGCTTTTCGCGAGGTCAACTCGGCCGGAAACTTGATCTCGGGATCATTGTTGAGGATAGCGTCGATGCGCGCCTGGCGCGCCACCAGTTCGAGCCTTTCGGCCTCAAGCGCGCGTATTTCGCCGCGACCCGACAACGCGTCCCGCTGAAGGGTAATTAGGTTGGAGTCAACGGGCCCGATCCCGCCGGCCATGCTGACGGCCTGTACGACCGTGAGACCGGGGCTGAAGCTGTACTTGCCGGGCGTCGCGACCAGCCCGGTGACGAAGAACGGCCGATATGAAGCGATTTCGACCGAGGCGTTCGGCCTCTTTTGCAATCCAACCTGATTTTGCAGGCGCTCACCGATCGATTCAGAAACCTGTTCGAGCGTTTTGCCGGCCGCCGGAACCGTGCCGATGATCGGCAAGGAAAGATTGCCTGCAGCTGAAATAACGAATTCGCCGGTCAACGGCACCCATTCGAATGGAGCGCCGGTACTTGGGCGCCACTCGAAAACACGGATCCTGAGCACGTCCTGCGGTCCGAGCAGATAGTCCTGCGCTGCCGCCATGTGGCCGCACAGAGAAGCCACGACGGATACGGCCGCGAGGAGACAGGCTTTTGAACGGCGGCCGAGAAGACTTCTTATGGCGCGGACGTGGTGTTCGATGTTGAATGACATGCGTTGCTCCATGACAACCGTGTGCCAGGTTACCTTCAGGCCGAAACGGCAAGCTCGGTTCCTGTTGCGCGTTCGATAAAGGTGCGAAATCGGTTTATGAAAACTTCGCGGCGGAAATCAGCAGCGCGTGAAACGGCATCGCCCGGATTGAAGTCAAGTCTCTCCATCCGCTCGACGGCATCGATCAGTTCCTCGACAGCCTGGTTCTGGAAGAAGACACCGGTCTTGTTGCTAATAACAGTCTCGGTGGCTCCACCTCGTCCATAAGCGATGACGGGTCTTCCGCTGGCCATCGCCTCGACCGGTACGATTCCAAAGTCTTCCTCGCCCGGAAATATCAGCGCCTTGCAGCGAGCATAGTGGTGTCTGAGAGCATCGAAGGGTTGCGAACCGAGTATCGTGACAGTTGGGCCGGCGATCTTCCTGAGATGATCGAGCATCTCTCCGCCGCCGATGACGACGAGCTTGGCCTTGAGGCGGTTAAACGCTTCGACAGCAAGATCAGGTCTCTTGTAGCTGACGAGCTCCCCGACCATGAGGTGGTAATCGCCCAGTTCCGATGCTGGCACTGGCCGGAATGCACCGGTATCGACCGGGGGATGAATGACCGACGCTTCGCGCCGGTAATAGCTCCTGATGCGGTGAGCGACCGTCGTCGAATTGGCGACGAAATCATCGACCCGATTGGCGGTCGCAACGTCCCACGTCCGCAAGTAATGCGCCATGGGCGGCATCATCAGGCGGGTCATCAGTCCAGAACTCTCGTAGTACTTGTTGTACATGTTCCAGATGTAGCGCATCGGCGAATGGCAATAGCATACGTGCATCGCCGGCGAGGTCGGAATAATACCTTTGGCTGGCCCCGACTCGCTGCTAATCACAAGGTCGTAGGCACCAAGGTCAATCTGTTCGAGCGCCATCGGCATAAGCGGTAGATAGCGCTTGTACATCTTCCGCGCATAAGGCAACGAGCCGATGAACGTCGTCTGTATGCGATGCGACTTGAGCTTGTCGGAAATCACCCGCGGATCAAACACATGCGTATAAATATCCGCATTGGGGAATATGTCGCAAAGCGCCTCGAGTACCTTCTCGCCGCCACGCATGCCTACCAGCCAGTAATGTATGATTGCTACTCGCACGCAAAGCTCCACTAACTCGAATGGGTAACACGTATTACGGCGCGCAAAACGGGAAGGGAATCTATCTAGCTTTCGATATGTGTATTGCGAGACGCCAGATTAGTTCTATTGTGGAAATAAGACAACAAGTTCCAAGAAATACGTCTTATTTTCCGCATTGCACCCTTGAATAGTGCAGCGCAATAAATGTATTGTCAAATCGTTTAATACTTGTTAACGTTCTTGTGCTTGCCCGCTTGGGCAATTTCTGCACGTGCCCTGGACAGTTTTTATTACGTGGGAGTACGCGGATGAGGGAATTTGATCTCGGACGAGAGTTCGACGGCTTCGACAAGGGGCGGCACTCTCGAAGCGAGCGAATGCGGCCTTTCGAAAGGAAAAGACGAGGCACATCGTCAGCCGTTGCCGGAATTGCAAAATATGCCCTCGATGCGGTCCTTGCGGCAATAGGACTGATTGTCCTTATGCCGATGATCGCAATCTTGATGGGTACACTTCTCGTGCTGCAGGGAAGGCCAATCTTCATCGCGCATCGCCGCATTGGCAAACATGGCGTGATGTTTCCCTGCCTGAAATTCCGCACCATGGTGGCTAACGCCGACGAGGTGCTGAAACGACACCTGGCTGCCAATCCGCACCACCGGGCGGAATGGAACGCCACCCGCAAGCTCCGGGATGATCCCCGCGTAACGCCATTCGGCGCACTTCTACGCAAGACCAGCATCGATGAAATTCCTCAACTCCTGAACGTGATCCAGGGGAAGATGAGTCTCGTCGGTCCGCGGCCGATCGTGGCAAGCGAGGCCGAACTTTACGGCGTGCACTACAGCGACTACATCCAGGTCCGCCCTGGACTGACCGGACTGTGGCAGGTGAGCGGTCGTAGCGACACGAGCTATGGCGAACGAGTGCAGCTCGACGTGCGCTACGTACGAGAGCAAAGCATCCTCGGCGACATTGCCATTCTGCTGAAAACCGTACCGGCAGTCCTTCGTTCTCGCGGCAGCTACTGAACGACAGCGGCGCGGCTGATACCCCGCGCCATTTCCCCTTTTCAGTCGTCGTCAGGTTGGCCGGCAGACAAGGGGAGATGCTATCGATGTGATTGCTCCGTGACAGTGCTTCAACGGGGCTGCGCTCGATCCATGTATTACGGAGGGAAGACATATTCTTGGTACATGTGATCAATACGATGCCTCGTCTCACGGCCTTGGGCGTGCGAGGAACCTGACATGAGCGCCTCCTTCGTCGTAAATGGCCGCTTCCTCACCCACAACGTGACCGGTGTACAACGCTATGCGCGCAATGTTGTGAGTGCGATGGATGGTTTCGACCGCGCTCGTCAATCCATCGTCCTGGCGCCGGCGGCGACCAAAAACCCAGGGTATTCTAACCTCGGATTCATCGCAAAAGGGGCACTGATGGGGCATGGATGGGAGCAGGTCGACCTGCCCATTCAGCTTGGAGGCCGTCGGCTTCTCAATCTCTGCAACACGGCGCCAGCAATCAAGAGTGATCAGATCGTCTGCATTCACGACGCCAATATCTTCGCCGCGCCTGCAAGCTATAGTCGGGGATTTCGTGCGGTCTATCACAACCTTCAGCCCATCCTTGCGCGCCGTTCTGCGCGGATTGCAACAGTATCCCATGCAGCCGCCAGGCAGATCGCCAGGCATCTGCCTGTTTCTCTCAATTCAATAGCTGTCCTGCCAAACGGCCACGAGCATGCGCTAAGTTGGGATCCCGGGCGCGCGACCTTAGCACCGGATTTACTCACGTCGCGCAACCACCGGCCTTATGTCCTGGTGCTTGGATCGAGAGCCCGTCACAAGAATGTCTCCCTGCTGATTAACATTGCCTCAGCCCTCGATCAAATGGGCGTCGATATCATCATTGCCGGTGGCGGCGATGGTATCTTCACGCAGGAAGCGCTGCAGGGAAGGGATAACGTTCAGCTGTGCGGCCGGGTATCGGACGACGACCTCGCCTATCTCCTTGATCGCGCGCTTTGCCTTGCCTTCCCGTCTTTGACCGAGGGGTTTGGTCTGCCGATTGTCGAGGCGATGGCCCGGGGCTGCCCGGTGATCTCGTCAAATTGCGCCAGCATGCCGGAGGTCTGCGGTGACGCAGCACTTCTTGCATCGCCTTTCGATCCAATCCAATGGATTGAGCATGTCCGATCGCTTCTGCAGTCGAAGGATCTTCGCGACGAACTCAAAGGGCGTGGCTTGGACAATGTCCGGCGCTTTTCCTGGAAGCGGAGCGCCGAGGGATATCTGGATCTCCTTGAAAAACCCTCCGCAAGCCTTGCAACCCATCAGCCGCAGCCGAGCCCGACACCGCGTATCGCTGCTGTTTTTGCAACCCGCGGCAGGCCCGACGTTGTGTCCGCAACAGTCAGACACCTCCTTGCTACGCAAACCCTGCAGCCAAGCTCCCTCATCATTTCATGCGTCGATACGGCAGATGCAGGTAGCCTTGCCTTCCTGCCTGATGTCACGATCGTAACAGGTCCACCTGGTCTTTCGGCCCAGCGAAACACAGCCCTCGCACACCTTGATCAAGACACGGAAATCGTCGCGTTCTTCGATGACGATTTCGTTGCAGATCGAGATTGGCTTGCCGCTGCGGCCCGTGTCTTTCGAGATGAGAGCCAGGTCGTGAGTTTTACCGGTCATGTCGTCGCCGACGGCATCAAGGGACCTGGAATCCCGTTCGACGACGCTGTTCGTCTCGTTGAAACTGCAACCGTTCCAACCGGCGAATGGACCGAGCCTTATAGCCCCTATGGCTGCAACATGGCATTCCGTGTGGCAGCAATCGGAAATGTGCGGTTTGATGAACGTCTGGTCCTTTATGGTTGGCTGGAAGACCGCGATTTTGCAGCCGAGCTTGCGCGACGCGGTGGACGGCTGATCAAATGGTCCGGCGCATATGGTGTCCATATGGGTGTCAAGAGCGGGCGGGTCAGTGGCGAGCGCCTCGGATACTCGCAGGTTATCAACCCTCTTTACATGCGAGCGAAGGGGACGATGAGCCTGATCAAGGTCGCTGATCATGTCTTCCGCAATACGGCAAGCAACTTTGGTCGCGCGCTCTTTCCCGAGCCGTTCATCGACCGCAAGGGCCGCGCGAAGGGAAACCTGCTTGCACTTGCGGACGCTCTGCGCGGGCGGTTGGAACCCGAAAGAGCAGCGGAAATCGGAAGGCCAAATATAACCCCCAAGCCCGGTTGGAGGCAGGAGACACGATGATGTTCAACAGACCAAGGCCCCTTGATGCCAGCTCCCGATTGTGGCGCCTGGATGAGCCCCAGTCTGACAGCTCGGCTGATGGCCCCCTTGTTCTCATCAGGTCGGTTATCGCACTCGCCTACCGCCATAAGGTCAGCCTGATCGCCTGCACCCTCCTGGGTCTTGCCTTGGCGGCCATATACGCGCGCTCGCTCCCGCCAACATACACCTCGACGGCAACCCTGCTCCTGGAACCGCGCCAATCCACGGTTTCCGGACAGGAATCGATCCAGCAGGGCTTCGACCTCAACCGCGCCGACAGCGAGTTGCAGACGATCCGCTCCGAACGGTTGCTTTCCTCCGTGTTTGAAAGTCTGGGTCTGAAAGACAGCCCGGAACTCGGGGCAAATCAGCCTGGTCTTGTCGAACGCCTAATTACGATCTTGGGTCCAAGCGACGCCTCATCGCAAACGGGCCTGGGGAAGGGGGCGCGAGAAGCGGTCAGCGGCGACCCCACTCTCGTAGACGAGGCCGAAAGAGCAGCCTTCCTGAATTTTGCAAAACGCCTCAATGCCCGTCGTGTGGGGCAATCATTCGTTATCGAAGTGGAGTATGCGTCCTCCGACCCCGCTCTGCCGTCACGGGTCGCAAACGGGGTGGTCTCCGGTTATATCTTCCAGGCGATCGCGTTCAAGGAGCAGATGGCGCGCGCCGGCACCGAGGCGCTTCAGAGCCGCCTGGATAGTCTTTCCGCGCAAATGGAGGCCGCCCGTTCCGCGATGCACGAGGGATCTCTCCCTTCGATCCCCACACCTGACGCCGATGCCCGCGTCATCGGCGCCGCGCTTCCGCCTCTGGCGCCATCTGCGCCTCGTAAAACCCTGATCACTGCGCTCGGCGGCGTCCTTGGCCTGCTTGGAGGATTTGGCCTTGTCGCTGTCCGGATGGCACTCGACAGACGTGTTCGCGATGCGCGCGATCTTGCCCGCGATAGTGGACTTGCCTGTCTTGGCTCCATCCCGGTTGCCCCGGATTCCAACGGGGTTCCCTGGAACGTTGGCACGCGCGACGTGGGCTTCGTCAGCGCCATTCATGACTTGCGGACTTCGGTGGAGATTGCCTGTACCAGTCTGCGCAATGACAACAGTATCGCGATCGCGGTCGTTTCCTGGGCGCCGGGGGCCGGCGTTACAATGATTTCGTCAAGTCTCGCACAGCTGATGAGCAGAAGCGGCCGCTATGTAACGCTGTTTCAGAATCCATCCGATACCAATATAACGGCCCAGACAGAGGTGTATACCTCCGCGACCGCTTCCCTTGCGGATGCTGCGTTCGCAGGGCTTCCCCTCGAACACATTTCGTTTCACCAGGTCGACGGTGTGGCCGTTCTGCCGATCCACTCGCGCGATACCAACGCGAACCTGTTTACCGACTTCCGCAATCCACGGGTTCAGCGGATCCTTGAGGCGACACGACAAAAAGGGGACGTCATCCTCGACCTCCCGCCGCTTCAGGGCTCGATGGATGCGATGGCGCTCGCCGCCTATGCCGATGCTGTCATTATCGTCGCAAAGTGTGGAGAGACAACGATCGAAGAGGTCGTCGAGGCAATTCAACTCCTGCGTCGGTCCGGCGCCAATGTCGTCGGGACCGTCCTGAACAAGGGACGGCGATGACCGAAGAAACCGGCATATCGCCTGGGCCGGCCAAGCTTCGTCTCGCCGTGATCATCGCGTGCTGGAACTATGCAGAGTATGTGGATGAGGCGATCAGGAGCGTCCTTGATCAGACGCATTGTGATTGCGAACTGATTGTCGTCGACGACGGTTCGACGGATGGATCGTGGGATGTCATTCAGCGCCACCCGGTAAGGGCTTACAAGATCGACAATTGTGGTCAGCGCGCCGCCTGCTCCTTCGGGGTCAGCAAGACGAGGGCACAGTTTGTGCTCTTCCTCGATGCTGATGACGCCTTGGCCCCTGGCTCGCTTGAAACCATCCTGAGAGAGCTGGATGACAATGTTGCAAAGCTTCAATTTCCGCTCGTTCGCACCGACCGAAACGGGCTTGTAATTGGTGATCCTGTTCCGAACCTGGCCTCGTTCCGCGATAACGAGGAACTCGCGAGGCTCGTGCTCAAGAACGGGACCTACGCCAGCCCCCCGACATCAGGGAATGTCTTTCGCCGTGATCTCTGTGAGATCCTCAAAGAGGCGACCTATGATCGTGCGGTTGATGGCATCCTGCTGTTTGCCGCGCCCTTCTTCGGGGACATCGTCAGTCTGTCCACGCCGCTTGGTCGCTACCGGGTTCACGACCGAAACGATTCCGGTCTCGGGCGTCCGCTTGATGCGCAAATCCTGCGGCGGGAGATCGCCCGCTTTGCCGATAGAATGGGGCATCTGCGACGCATCCTTGACCGGATTGGCAGAGCAGAAGAACTCGTTCAAGTTGGCGAGACCCAGTACTTTCTCGAACGCTCGATCTATCTCGCGATCGCTGAGGGTCACCGCGTTCCAGTGACGCTGTTGTGGCACCTGATCGGCAAAATTTGGGCGACCGGCAATTCGTTCAAAACCAGATCCGCGATGGTCGCGTTTCTTCTTTTCACGGCCATTCTTCCGAACCGCAACGCACGTCGTGGGCTGTCCTATCGGCTCGATGCCGGTGACCGGTCGATGACCGGGTTGTTGCGGGCGCTGTTTTGAACATCTGTCCCGTCAGGCGCGATCGATAAGCTCCAGACGCCCACGTCCGGCAATCAGACGCATACCAAGCAAAAGCAATGTGACACCATAGGCTGCAGCTCCAGTTGCGATGACGAGAGCCAGCTCGACAACGTGATTCAACTGCTGCCCAGCCACTTCGTCTCGCAACAGCCAGACCGCTGTCGCCATGACGGCGGCAGCGAAGCCCACTTTCCAAAGATTGTACAGTTGCTCTCCAATGCCGAGGCCAAGCAGCTTGCGGACCTCGTTAAGGTAGAAGCCAAACATCAGGAAAGAAAGCGCGACACGGGCAAAACTGACGCCCGTGACCGAGCCCAGATAGAAACCGAGCGAAAGCAGCACCAGGCGCAACAGGAGATCGGTCGTGTTCAAGCGAAAAATGATATTGGGGCGATCAAGGGCCAGGCTCACGGAATAGAGGGTCTGGAAATATGGAATTGGTGCGACGGAAAGCGCAAGAATGCTCAGAAGTGGCGCAGCTTCCTTCCACTTCTGCCCAAGTAGCAGATCGGTCGCGAGATCGGACGTGAGCGAAATCCCGATGCAGGCAGGTATCGAGATCAGCATCGCAAAGCGTGCCGCCTTCAGAAACGCGATCTTTACACGGTTACGATCCGAGCTGATCTGCGAGAAGGCGGCCATGACCGGCTGAAGAGCTGGGCCAATGATGCTTTGCGTCGGAATGACCGCGACATCGTTGGCAACCGCGTAGCGACCGAGTGTTGCACGGTCTGCAAGTCCGCCGACCAGGAAGCGATCGAATTGCCAGTTCAGCGCAGACACAAGCTGCGCCGAACTGAACCAACCGATAAAGCTTGCAAAATCACGCAGTCGCGACAGCGATAGCGCTGGGCGATAGGGGGCAAGGACATAGGAAGCGATGGACGACACTATAGAGGCTATCACGGAATTGACCGCGATCGCCCAGTATCCTCCACCCGAGAGAACAACAACTGTTGCCGCGATGCTGGCAGTCAGTTTACCGGACAGTTCCAGAATGAAGGTCTGTCTGAAACCGAGCTGGCGCGCAAACTTTACCATGGCCGGGCTAGCAAAGCCTCTTGCGACCGGTCCAAGCGCCATGACCGCCACAACAGGCAAAAGCTGGGTCTCATGATTGAACAGTGCAAATGGATAGGCGGCCGCGAAAATGATCAGGGCAATAACGCTGCTTCTGATGATCCCAAGCGTAAAGCCGGTGTCGAGATGGCTCTTGTCAATTGACGGCAGCCGGACGAGCGCTTGAGTTACGGGGACCTCGAGCACCGTATCCACGATCATGACAAGCGACGTCGCGAGCGCCGCCAAACCGAAATCCGATGGCGACAGAATTCTCGCGAGAATCAGAAGTGTGAAGAAGTCGATGATGCGTCCAACGAAGCGGGAAAAGACCAGCCAGCTTGCCCCTTGAACAGCTTTGAACGCAAGCATCAGAAACTCCAACCTGTCGAAGCTGCAACTACAGCAATTGCTTGGTGACCAAGGCTCGCCAATGCTGTGCGTTCTATTTCGTCAGAGACGATCGACGCCACAGGCAATCCTCTCATCGCTGGAAGCGCGCCGATACGCCGCGCAGGATGTGAGCCAACTCGATCACCGGAAGAAGTGCAGACTTGAGGCGAGGAAAATCTCGCGCAATCGCAGCTTCGCGCCAAAGATGAGACTTCACCGATCTCAATTGCTGGGCGATACTTGCCTTGTCGGTCCGGTTGAGAATGTTGATCGTATCCGGGCGGCCAAAATCTACCGACCGCAGCCCCACTCCGAGTGCGAGAACATCGAGTTCTGAAGGGTTGGTTATCGCTTGTTTCAATCGCACCCACGCAGCCGGTATGTCCCGCATCACCTGCGCTCCGTCGTCCAGGTCATCGATGTAATCCAGGACGCCTCCAAGAAGGGGATTGCCGGCCGACGCATCGATTTTGCCGTAGGCAATATTCCCGCAGTTTCCCTCTACAATGCCGTCACTTCCAAGGCTGAGCATCCGGACCGACGGCACAGATGGCTCGAACAATCGCTCGATGATATGCCAGTATCGAAGGATGACCGTTTCCACCTTGAATGGGTTGTAGAGGTTGTCCTCAACGATGAGACCTGAAAGCTTTGAAAAATGTTCTTCGCTTAGTCCCTTGTAATTGCAGCGGGCAAACTGGATCGTCTCGAACCGTCTTTCCGGCATTCCGGCAGCCAACAATCTCTGCGTACTACCGTAGAGTCCGGTATCACACAGGATAACCCTGTCCCTCACATCTGACATCGTGTCGAGGTGACGCCTGAAGAAGGAATTCTGTTCGATGACGTCAGCGAGAACCGGGTGCCCTGCGGGACTGTCAAGCGTATCGAAGAACCTAGATGAACAAAAAGGCGCATCCCAGGCAGGAGGAAACGTATATTTCCCGCCCCCCAGAAAGGTTGCGACTTCAGCAAAACTGTTGCCCGCGAACTCCCTGGCAAGCTCATCCAGGACCGCTGGACTGCGAGATTCCAGCGCTATTCGTGCCGCGACCAATCTCGAAACCAGAATATTGTCGCGTCGGAGTGAAAGCGGCAGGCCAAGGCGCGTGACCAGGTGCTCGAAGGCCTGGCGTATCCCGACGCCGCCACGCGCGCAAAATGCAAGTGTTCCGCTTTGTGCTTCTGCCTGTCGTGCATACATCCAGATGTTTAAACAGAACTGAGCAACAATTGGGCCAAAAACTTCCCGGCCAAAGGCCGTTTGATCCTCCAGAATGGAAATGCGGGATCGACCGCTTCGTCGCAACCGGCGTTGAACGCTCCTCATCACTTCCGAACGCGCCCCATCGGCCCTTGTCGCCAAGCGCCTCAGCCGGCCCTTCGGAACATGAACCGTCTGTATGCCCATTCTGTGGGGCACTGTATGGTCGGCCAGTTCATCGTCACCAATGTGAAGCAGGCGCGACGACGAAACCTTTTCCGATGCAAGGACAGCGGAAAACAGTGAGCCGGAGCGTTTGCTTGCGAGTAGTTCGGCACTTGAATAGATCGCGTCGACCAGGCCCGGCCCATGAAAATAATTGATCAACTCCGACAACCGGTCGGCTCCAAGTGCCGTATCGGAAACAGCCACGATGCGAATGCCAGCCTGCCGATGCTGGCGAAGAGCCATGGCAAGCGGCCCATTGGCATATAGCGAATTCTTTTCAATCGCGATTTCGATATCGATACGCTTGTCGCGGAGCCTTGCTGGCAGACCAAGCATTGCCAGTTGCCGCTCCACGATATCGGTCAGCCTGACTTCCCCAACGCCACCGCCGACATTGAGTGCCCGATAAGCAAGCTTTTCCGCCATCAAGCGGGCCTGCAACAACTCCTCGACATTTCCGCGCAGCCCCTGTTCCCGCAGAAGGCGCGCAAAACGCTGCTCCCCTTCCATCATCCGGGATTTTTGGGATCTGGGCTGGCGTAGCAGCAACGTATCGAACACGTCGGTCGAGATCACCCCGACAGCATCGAGCGGGCTCTGTAGAACGTCGAGGTTACGCCGCAACACTGATTACCCCTGCCGATATATGAAAGAGATCCCACATCTCAAAGACGAGGTTGCGGGTGGTATTGCTGCACCTGCGAGAAGATGCTTGCTAGCATGTAATAACATCGTTCGCCTATTATCAAGTCAAAAAAAATCGCCAGTTCTTGCAATGATAAGTGTCGTTGAAGAAGACAGGTTTCACTATGAAATGTTTTAATGTATTTGATTGTTTCTGTTGACTGTGTTCTAAAGAACAAGAATTGTTGCATTGCAGCACTCATGCGGCGACGGGGTGGAGAATGGATGACACAAGCCTGCAGGTCGTGCCTCTTTCCAAATTCCCGCATTTCGACGCAGTGGTGCTGGGCGCCGGCATATCGGGCCTTGTTGCTGCTTCCATCTTGTCGGAACAAGGTCAGCGCACCCTTGTCGTCGACGATTACAGCCATGTGGGCGGCAACCATATGGATTGGACGTCGCCGGAAGGCTACACGTTCGACGTTGGCAGCCTGATCTTTCAGGACGATTCGCCATTGCTGCGGCACTTTCCGGAGCTTCTGCCCCGTTATGTTCCGATCAATCCGACCTGGGGGCGATTGAACCCGCAAGGTCGGATCACGGTCTATCCTATTTCTGTCCGGGACGACATTCTCGCTGCTGGACCTTTAGGGCTGTCGCGTATCGCCTTTTCTCTGATCTATGCGAGGCTTTTCCGCAGAAACATGCGCAATGCACGAGACTTTGCGCGCTACTGGATCGGGGCCTATCTGCTTCAGCGGTCCGGCCTTGAAACCTATATGAAGCGCTTCTACGGGATTGAGCCTGAAAAGATTGATCTCGATCTCGCCCGCAAAAGAATGGGATGGATCAGTGAACACGCATCAATCAAGGGCTTGCTGAGGAAATTTACGCTCATCCGGCGGCAAGCAGCGGCGGGACCGGTAAATCGTCAAATGGCACGTCCTCGGGAAGGGTTCGCAAGCCTTTATGACGTAGCCGTTCAACGTCTGAAGGTCGCCGGCGTGTCGTTCCGACTGTCCGCTGGGCTCAGGAAATTGTCAAAACTCAATGATGGTTTCGAAGTGTCACTCGCGGATGGCCCAGTATTTACCAAGCGGGTGATTTCAACGATTCCAATTCCCGCTGCCGAACAACTTTGCGACCTTCCGTCACATTCAGCCTTGAAGACGATTACACTCGTAACCCTCTACTTCAGCTTTCGCGGTACACGTGGGTTTCCACAGTCGATTATTTACAATTTCTCGCATGAGGGTTTCTGGAAGCGGCTCACAGTTTATTCCGATTTCTACGGGTCTCAAAATGACCGGGAATATTTTGCGGTCGAAGTAATCGCCAGCCAAGTCCTGACCGTTGACCAGGCCGAGGCCGATTTTCGCAATCACACGCGTGCCAACGCTCTGTTTACTGGAGAGCTCAAACTCGAGGGAAGTCAGATCCTCGAAAACGCCTATCCTATCTACAGCCAAGGCGCCGCACAGCATGCAACGCAGGCAATCGCCAAGCTGCGACAATTTGGCATCGAATCGATCGGTCGTCAGGGTGCCTTCAACTATCAACCGACGGCGCGGGTATCGACAATCGAAGTGGAGGCTGCGCTCGGCAGCGGTTAACTGCACGCTTGGAACAGAACACCGCTCGTCACGCGGGGCAAGTGAGAAGACGAAAGGTTTATTATGCGTATCCTGCATGTTCTCAACCACACCCAGCGCCTGAACGGACACGTCCATGCTGCCGTCGACCTCGCATGCGCACAGGTAGGGCAGGGCCACGACGTTTGCGTTGCGAGCGGGGGAGGTGACTTCGACGGATTGCTGAAACGTAAAGGCGTCCATACAGTTCTTGTCGATCACAAGCGCAGTTTTCCAAACCTCGCCAAGGCACTTGTCCACCTTCGCAGTCATGTGCGCAGCTTCCGTGCCGACGTCGTTCATGCCCACATGATGACGAGCGCAGTCCTTGCATTTCCGGTCTGCAGGATGAGCGGTATCCCTCTCATTACCACCGTTCACAACGAATTTGAAAAAAGCGCAACTTTGATGGGTCTTGGAACGCGGGTCATTGCCGTCAGCGACGTCGTCGGCGCGTCAATGCAGAGACGGGGTGTTCCGTCGTCGCGGCTTTGCGTCGTACTGAATGGCACGATCGGCTCCGCCCGCTCCGACGGTCGCTCCGAAGAACCGGCTCCGCTCGTCTCACCAAGTATCCTATTCGTTGGTGGCCTCCATCCCCGGAAAGGGTTGCCAGATCTTATGGAAGCCCTTGAGATTGTCCATCGCTCCAATCCAAACGTTCATCTGTACATTGTGGGAGACGGCCCGCATCGCGATGCCTATAAGAACATGGCCTCGCAGCTTGCATGCGCCAAAGCCATTACGTTTGTCGGCCCGACCACCGATCCCTACCCATACATGCTGGGCGCCGATATCTTCGTCTTGCCATCGCACGCAGACCCCGCACCGCTTGTCCTGTCCGAAGCGCGAGAGGCACACTGCGCGGTCATCGGAACGCAGGTCGATGGAATACCTCAATTGCTCGAACATGGCGATGCAGGGATCCTGGTACCGCCGCACGATCCGTCGGCGCTGGCAGAAGCCCTCATTCAAATCGTTGAGACCCCAGGCAAGATTGAAGAATGGAAAGCTCGCAGTCAATTGCGCATTGACCACCTCACCATTGATCGGGTCGCACGAGAAACGATGCAAGTATATGTCAGCGCCCTGGCATCGCGATCGACGGCTGACGCAGGAAAAGTGAAGCATTCCAATCTGGCATAGAAGCAAAATGTTCCGCGGCCGATCCTCAGCTCTCGCATTGCGCGTATCGAATTGTACAATTTAACGGTGGAACATTTCAATTGAGAGCGTATATTGCGACGCAACAAGATGCGTTGCATACGGAGCGATCTGATGCCACCGAACATTCCTCTCATCAGCATAATAATTACTTGTTTTAATTATGAATTGTACATAAGGGAATGCATCAAGAGTGCAATGCAGCAGGATTATCCAAATCTTGAGATCATTGTCGTTGATGACGGCTCGAGCGACCGCTCCTGGGACATCATCCAGGAGTACCGCGACCATGTAACGTGCGTGCGTCAGAAAAACCGTGGTGCGCTACGCAGTTCGCTAACCGGATTTAGCCTTTCCAACGGCGATTTTGTCCATTTTCTCGATGCCGACGATCTCCTCGAATTCGGAGCCCTCCAGCAGGTCGCACCTTACCTTCAGCCTGACGTATCGAAGGTGCAATTCATGCTAAGCCCAATCGACAAGGAGGGGAAGGTTATTGGAGATCCATTCCCAAAACTCGCACATTCCAAGGAATCTGGACCGCTCATTCATTCGATAAACCAGCGAGGCTATTACAATACTCCGCCAACCTCCGGGAATATTTATCGCCGTGATATCTATGAAAATCTGGGCGATCTGAGCTACGAAAGAGCGATCGACGGCGTACCCTACTTGTTGGCGCCTTTCGTCGGAAAGGTCGTATCTCTGGATCTACCGCTCGGAAAATACCGAATTCACAACGCCAATCTGTCATCTTTTTCGACGCTGACCAGCGAACGACTGAATGGCTATATGGACCGATTTCTGGCTCGGCTCCGCCATCTATCGCAACTCATCGACGAGCGCGGCCTCAAGGGGAAGATACGCCTCCGCCAAGACTATGCCTATGTCAGGGAGATGATGATCCTCAGCACCGTTGCTTCCGGCAAGAGGCCGTCTTTTCCTCTTCTGACGTCCTATGTATCGGCCGTCCGTCGAGAGCATGGTTCAATCTTGAGAACATGCATATCTCTTGTTTTCGCACTCGGCCTGTTTGTACTTCCAGACGTCGGAAGACGGCAGCTCGCCTCGTTTCGATTGGATCCGTCGCGGTTATGGCGATTAAGGTCGCGGCTCAAGAACGCAGTCTCCGTAGGAACTTGACGATGACACATCGATACTTTGGCCGATTGATGTGCAGGGGGAGTGCCGATGGGATCTCCCATGCAGGAAGGCACAGCTCAAATCTAAACGCCGTGGCATAGGATAGAAGTCATTGCATTCAGCCGATCTCCCGCGCGAACGAGGCTGAAAGGTTGGAATTCAATTCAGGTGCGTGCAAAGGAAGCCTGTTGTGAACCACAGAATATCCGTCGTTTTGGCAACGTACAACGGGGAACGCTATCTTTCGCAGCAACTGGAGAGCCTGACGGCACAGACGGTGAGGCCGTTCGAAATCATCATAAGTGACGACGATTCCACTGATACGACACCCGAACTGCTTGCAGCATTCGAAAAATCGGCGCCATTTCCCATCCTACGCTGGAAGAACACACCCGGCCTGGGGTTTCGGGAGAACTTCCTTCGTGCAGCATCGAAGGCGTCGGGTGACTGGATTGCCTTTTGCGACCAGGACGACATTTGGCGCCGGGACAAACTTGAGGTGTGTCAGAGACTTTTCGAAGATGGTGTCACCCAGGTTGTCCACCAGGCTGAACTCATCGACAATGCTGGGACGAAGATTGGCCTCTTCAGTCAGGGCATAGAGACAACCCGCATCAGGCCACCGCTCTTTTACGACGTGTGGGACACCTTTCTGGGTTTCTCGATGATCGTCCGGCGCGACGTGCTGGATATCCTTCCGTCAAGCAGACGATTTGTTGACTATATCGAGCCAAACCATCTCATTGCCCATGATCGATGGGGATTCTTTCTCGCACAGACTCTTGGAAAAACAGCGGAGATTGCCGAGCCACTGGTTTATTACAGGCAGCATTCCTCCAATCTGTTTGGCAAGAGCGGTCGCAAGCAGGTCGACGGCGATATTCGATTGAAGAACAAGGGTTACATCGATGCGACACGAGGGATGTTGGCCTGCGTCGAGGGAATGCCCGCTACTGCAGAAACTCGCTTTCCCGGCTTCCGGCGGCAGGCTGCGCTGAAGGTTTACGCGTCCGCATTAAGGCAGGTCGAGGCCCGCGGAAATATCTACGAGCTGGCCGGCCACCTGGCTTTTGCCGAATTCATGCGCCTCGTCTCGTCGGGCTGTTATCGAGGTGCACAGGACGGCAGATTGAGGTGGCGTTCGCTCGCGCGCGATCTGGCGTTTTGCTTTGGGATGTGGAACGAACGTTGCTGACGTATCCGGCCAGTAGTAATGGCGGTAGAGGAGGGGCTTTGCGCATGGCGAGTAGTCAGAGGTCGACTTCCCACTACGTAGCACTCGATGGCGTGCGAGGTATCGCGGCAATATCAGTGCTGCTCTTTCACCTCGAACGGTGGCTCAATGTCCCGGGGCTTGCCGCGAACGGAAATCTCGCGGTCGACATGTTTTTCACCCTGAGCGGGTTTGTTCTTGCAGTTGCCTATTCCGAGAGGGTTCATAAGATGAACCTCTGGGACTTCTTCGTCATGCGTGCGGTCAGGCTCATGCCTTTGATCATGCTCGCAACCATCATAAGCTGTTCGTACGTTCTGCTAAGGGGCGTCTGGCAAACCAACGATATTGTCCTTTCGACGGTGGCCATCGCCCTCTTCACCGGTGCCCTCAACATTCCCTACTTCCATGCCCCTTTCAACATCGGCGGCCCCCAGTTGTTTCCGCTCAACGGCCCACAATTTTCTCTATTCCTGGAGGTCGTGGCCAATGTCGCGTGGTGGGCTGTCCGCTTCGGTCCACAGATCGCCATCGCAGTCCTTACCTTCGTCGTATCGGCCATCTGCGTGATCGTCTTCGGTATCGGAGGCGATACCACAGAGACGTTTTGGCTCGGGTTTGCGCATGTTGGTTCGTCATTCGCGCTTGGGGTGCTGATCTTTCATCTCGACCGGATGATCACACGCAGGCGGACGCGGCTGGTCGGAAGTCTGTTCTGGTGCCTGACCGCACTCATGCTGCTGGTGTTCTACGTGCCCGTGGAAGCCACGTTTACATTGAAGCTGTTCTGGAAATTCGTTCTCGCACCTGCGTTGGTGTGGGCCGGGGCGTATGTAACGTTGAATAAAACGCAGGAAGGGGTCGCAAGGTACCTTGGCGATTTATCCTATCCCATCTACGCCTTGCACTATCCGCTCTTTTGTTGGGTCAACGGCACTCTGCAAGCCGCCACAGGCGTTAAGGAGCCGATTGTTGAGGTGCCGCTCGTCGTGGTGACGGTGATCATTGCCAGCGATGTGGCCTTGCGGCTTTTCGACAGGCCGGTACGTCTTTTTCTATCGCGGCATATTTTTGCAAGATCAGGCGTTCACGCGGCCACCCCGGGTTAATCACATACGCGCGATTGCGAGTACCACGATGAGAATATAGCCGAGCAGTGATGTTGCGAACATGGCGACGAGCAAAGAAACCAAACCTTCTCGCTTGCATCGACCGGGTCTTGATGTCTTTGGCAGGCCCGCTCCAGGACCGGGGAAAGAGCTGTCGTCTCGGAACATTCTGCCTCATCCGCATATGATGCTTACCAACATGCATCACTCACGAATGTTCCCTTTTTAAAAGAAGCCCCGGATTGTCGAGCCGCCTCAGTTATGCTTTTCATAGTCCTGCTGGCAGCTTTGATCGTATAGCACCCACATCAGGGGAGCGAATAATGCGGTAGCGCGCCTCTACGAAGTTGTAGAGGCCGAAGGATGCCAAGCCGAGAGCGACGGCCAAATAGATGATCGCGCCAAAAGGTAGACGACGGATCCAGTTCAGCGCATCTGCCATGCTCCCTGCCTTATCGGGATCAACCGTAAGAGCTGCGTAGCCAAACAGTACCCCGATGATCAGAAAGATGATTCCGCGAGATACCAGCCCATAAATACATAACAAAAGCAGTGGCCTGCGACCTGATACGGAAAGATAGCGTTCGAAGTGACGGGACAACCCCTTGTGGACTGTAATCCCGCCGCCGAGCAGGAAAGCGAGCCCGATCGCGCCGGCCAGATAGATCCCGAAAGGTTGCGCCAGAGCCCAGGCCGCCAGTCCCTTCTCTCCACTGCCGTGGCCGCCGTAGTCAAGATTCAAGGCCCGCGAGAAAGCGTAGGCCGCAAGTCCTATATAAATCACCGCGCTCGCGAAAAGGGTCGCTCGGATTGCAAGACCTTTCGCGTCGTTTTCGTGATTGTCTGCATTCGCTACAGACTGGGCCAGCCGCCAGGCCACAAAACCCAGCAGCCCCATACCAATCAATGTGAGCCATACTCGTCCGAGGGGCTGCGAGAGAAGAGTATCGAGCGCGGATCTGGTCTCTGGCCGGCTACCAAAACTCGAAAAGAGCGCAAGACCTGCAACGAGAACAAAAACGATACCCCGAGCTACGTATCCTGCGCGTGCGAGCAATTCAAATTTGGAAACCATGGCAACTTCGAACCTCCGAGAAAATCAGGAACGAGACGAAAGGCGTTGAGTTCCATTGCGCTGTTGTCCTTGTCCCACGCAGATGGAATGTGTCTGCGGCGACCGAACGGACTGGCATGTCTTTGCGTTACGTCGGTAAGAGAGAGGATGAGGGAAACGCTATCCCAAGTCCCTGCGAGGAGGAGCGATTATGGTTGATACTCGTACCAAGGGATCAGGCGCAAAGGCCGCGCTCGAGCAGTATTTCGAAGAGATCGAAGAAGGCCAGCGTGAACCGCCCGATGACGACGAAAACTTGCTGGAACTTGAAGACGCTCTCAGGGAAGTTGCTTGGCTTCGCAAAGAGGTGGGGGATTTGCGGACTCAACTGGCCATCATGAGAGGATCAACGGAGGAAGTCACCAAGGAAGCATCGCGATCCTGGCTGAAGGTCACGGCAGCTGCCGCGACGGCTCTTGCGCTCGGAACGATATTCAGTCGGCGCCATTACCGGGCGCGGGGTGGCCACGCACACCTAGGATGATCGTCTGTAGCAAGTCATGAGGTGGCCGCTGCTTCTATCAAGCCGGCTGGCTATCATCGAGTTTGCGGTTCCCCTGCGCAACACGCCTCGCGTCACACTCACCGCCGGAGACGTTCATGTTTGACAATTTTGAATTGAAGATTGCTGCGACGACCGAAGGCCAAATTCGTCTTCGGATTGGCGGTGAAGGGCCAGCGACGATGCTCCTTCATGGACAACCCGCGAACTCATATGACCTGGGGGAAGGTTGCTGACGCGCTGGCAGACCACTTTACGGTTATTTGCCCGGATCTTCCGGGGTTTGGCGGGTCCTTCATTCCAGCCGACAGTTGCAACAGCGAAAAATCTTCGAAACGAGCAAAGGCTGCCGTTCTCAAGGAACTTATGGAGAACCTCGGTTTTGTTAGTTTCAACGTTGTGGGTCATGATCGTGGAAGCCTCACGGCATTTCGGTTGGCGATGGACTATCCCCAATCGGTCCGGCGGCTAATCACCATCGATGGATTGCCTGTGATCGAGCATCTGGAGCGCGCCGACTGGAAATTCGCCAGAGATTGGTACCACTGGTTCTTCTTTGCCCAACCCGAAAAACCCGAACGGGCAATCTCCTCTGATCCCGACGCCTGGTACAACAATCTGTCGGCAGAGCTGATGGGGCAGGAAGCGTACGATGACGTGTTGAGGGCCATTCATGACCCTGCCGTAGTTCATGGGATGATCGAGGATTATCGAGCCAGCACACGAATTGACCATCTGCATGATCGGGAAGATCGTGACGCTGGGCGACAGGTTCAATGCAAGATGTTGTGTCTTTGGTCTCTCCGAGATGATCTCCAGAAGATCTACGGAAATCCGGCTGCAATTTGGAACTGCTGGGCCCGCGATGTCGAAGGTTTCGGTATCGACAGTGGGCATCACGTCGCTGAAGAAAACCCGGAGGCTTTGGCCTCAGCAATCACAGACTTCCTTCTGGAGTGACAGTCTCCGCGATAATCAAACTTCCCGCTGGAACTCTGTTGAAAGCACGAGGTTAGTAAACGTTACCCAGAGCCTAGGAGCGCTTGCTATGACCGAGGACAGGATTCGGGCCGAGGCCTACAGAAAATGGGAGGCCGAGGGCCGTCCCGATGGACAGGCCGAACGACACTGGCTCGTCGCTGAAAAGGAGATTACCAAGACCGAGGGCATCTGACGATCCAGAGGATACCGGCTCGGATGCAGTTCCCTCGCAGAAGGCAACGACGCCGTTCAGCCCGGGCGAACTGGCGTCCGAGAATAAGTGAGTAACGCTCGGCATCATCGACGGCGGCCGGAACGTTTGACCGTACCCGTCCGCCATGGGACTGAGCTCTACCGAAGCCAGGGATGGAGCACATAACTTGAGAGGGGTTGGTTGCACCTGGACATCATGTTTTGCAGAAAAGAACCGTGCCGGCCAATCGAATTTGAAAGGCGAAAAATGTCAAACTGGGTGCATCTTTGTATCGACATGCAGAGGCTATTTGCGGAGGACACGCCCTGGCACGTGGCGTGGATGAAAGAGGTTTCGCCACAGGTTGTCGCACTCGCGGAGCGCCATCCGGAGGCTACGATATTCACCCGTTTTGTTCCGCCGCGGAAGGCTGAAGACATGACTGGGATGTGGCGTGCCTATTACGAAAAATGGGGGATGATGACCCGAGACAATCTTGACATGGCTCTTATTGATCTCGTTCCGGCCTTGCGCGCCCTGACGCCACCGGCGCGCATCTTTGACAAGATGACCTACTCACCATGGGTCAGCGGCGAGCTGCATTCCATTCTCGTGAAAGAGGGTGTCGATACCGTCGTTCTGACCGGTGGAGAAACTGATGTTTGCGTGCTTGCCGCGGCTCTCGGCGCAATCGATCTCGGTTACCGCGTCGTCCTATTGAAGGATGCTGTTTGTAGTGGCGCCGATGATACGCACGACGCGTCTCTGGAACTCCTCGGCGACCGCTTTTCCGTGCAGCTTCGTCTTATGACAGCGGATCAATTCCTAAGCAGTCTGCCATCAGGTTTGCACCTGGATTAGGGCAAAAAGCCATGACCAATGCCGCAAAGAACCGTTCCTACGCGCTGCCCCTCGATATCGAACCAATGGAAGCGAAGCTGGTCAACAGCCTCCCAGACCAGAAGGGGTGGCAGTTCGAGCCGAAATGGGATGGATTTCGGTGCCTCGCTTTCAAGGAAGGATCAGTTGTTGACCTTCGGGCGAAGTCCGGAAAACCTCTGGGGCGATATTTCCCCGAAATGCTGTCGCTGCTGAAGGACCTGCCCGTTAAACGGTTTGTGGTCGACGGCGAGCTTGTAGTTGAAGCTGGTGGATATCTATCGTTTGAAACGCTGCAAATGCGCCTCCATCCTG
This sequence comes from Rhizobium sp. BK661, assembly GCF_024808825.1. Lineage (NCBI taxonomy): Bacteria > Pseudomonadati > Pseudomonadota > Alphaproteobacteria > Hyphomicrobiales > Rhizobiaceae > Rhizobium > Rhizobium sp. BK661. The sequence continues at coordinate 175,222 of NZ_JANTYT010000010.1, forward strand.
CTGAAAGGCGGATACGAAAGCTGTCGACCACTCACCCGGCCAAACTTGTTCTTTTCGATATTCTTGCAGATAGCAATGGATGTTCTCAGCTCAAGGAACCTTTCGAACGACGACGAGAGCTCCTCGAGGATTTACTAGGACCCTTCGTATTAAAGAATCGGCTGGCGCTCTCGCCCTATACCAAATCTGCACAGACTGCCGAAGAGTGGCTCGCGAAAGCGGGAGCTGATGGTTTCGACGGGGTCGTTTGCAAACGTCTTGATGGAGTCTATGAAACTGGCGAGCGCGCCATGATCAAGGTGAAACGATTGCGAACTGCCGATTGCGTGATCGGCGGATTTCGGTACGGGAGCCGCTCGGATAAAGTCGGCTCGCTTCTGCTTGGTCTATACAACAAGGAGGGTAAGCTTGATCATGTTGGCTTCACGTCGAGCATCAGAGACCGCGAACGAGCGGAGCTCACTGAAAAGTTGGAGGCACTTCGCGAGCCTCCCGGATTCACTGGCAAGAAGCCCGGAGGTCCCAGCCGGTGGAGTACTGAGCGAACCGGTGAGTGGGAGCCGCTAAAGCCGGACCTTGTCGTTGAGGTCCGGTTCGATCACGTAACAGGTCGTCGTTTTCGCCATGGGACGACGCTGGTCAGGTGGCGGCCTGACAAGAAGCCACGTCAATGCGACTACGAGCAAATCGACCAGGCGATCATGGTGGACCCCACTTTCTGACGGGCCGGGTGGGCGCCAAGCTGCAGCGCCTACCAAATCAACAGATCGCGTCGGGAGCCGATGGCTCTATTCATCCGGTGCAAATTTCGCCCGATCGAACAGCCTGTCACGCAAAGTGGAACAAAGCTTTGCTGTCAGGGTTGGACGTTCTCTACCGCAAGCATGGGAGATTTAGATGTCCAACGAATTCCCGAGAGGGGATGCCCCCTTCGCGCCGGCCCTGACGGCGCAGCAGGAGGAAAGGTCAACGACGTCCGGCACCTCAACGACACCCGACGCGATGGCGAAAGCCAGTGACCTGAAAGAAAAGGTGGCCGACGATCTGAGTTCGGTCCAAGACAGCCTGAAAGCGGGCGCTGATACCGCAGTTGAAAAAGCAAGGGACGCAGCCGCCAGCCAGAAAAATTTTCTCGCCCGCCAAGTCGGCGGCATCGCAACTGCACTCCAAAAAGTGGGTTCGGAACTTGAAAATTCGGATCAGCCTGAAACCGGACGCTATGCCAGCCAAATTGGACGGAGCGTGCAGGCCGTTGCCCGGCAGATAGAAAACCGGGATCTTGGCGAACTGGCAACGGCCGCGGAAGATTTCGGTCGCAGGCAACCGGTGGCATTCCTGAGCGTGGCGGCCCTTGCTGGTCTGGCCGCAAGCCGTTTTCTCACCGCTTCTGCAAAACGTTCGCCCGGTTCTGTGACTAACCAGTCTCGAAAGACGGATTACAAGAGCGAGGGTAACACAGATGTCTAAAGTACCCGATAACTTATCGCTGTCGGAACTGGTGGGTGGTCTTGTCACTGACGTGACGAGTCTGTTGCGCAAGGAAATCGACCTCGCGAAAACGGAAGCATCCGAAAAATTCTCGCAGGCACTCACGGGCGTTGAAGTTCTGATATTTGGACTGGTCCTGGCAATCGGTGCGGTGGGCGTGCTGTTGACGGCCGCGGTGGCAGGACTTGCGGCGTTTCTCGTTACACAAGGTATCTCCCCGGCGAGCGCGAATGCCTTGGCAGCTTTGATCATCGGAGTGGTTATAGCGGGTATCGCCTGGGCCATGGTCGCCAAGGGTCTCTCGGCTTTGCGCGGAAGCAATCTTCGGCTTGACCGGACGGCAACGTCGCTTCGCCGTGATGTCGGTGCTGTAAAGGAGAAATTTTAATGAGCAACTCAGCCGAAAAAACCTCTCTGGATTTGCAACGGGAAATCGAAGTGGATCGGAAGCGGATCGAAAATCGGATCGACGCTATCCAGGAAAAGATGTCGCCCGGCGAACTGATAGATGAAGTTCTGAACTATGCAAAACAAAGCGGTGGCGCCGAATATGTAAGCAATCTTGGTCGGGCGCTAAAAATGAACCCGATGCCGGTCGCTCTGATGGGGATCAGTCTTGCTTGGCTGATGGCAAAACAGAATGGCGATGCGCAATTGACAACAGCATCCGATCCTGAGTACCCACTCTACTCGGCCGATGGTGCGATCCGCCGTTTGGGTCCTCCTGAAATCGAATTCGGCAGCAGATATAGCTATTTCACAGACAACACCGGGAAGCGCTTGAAAGCGTTGACGGATGAGGCTGGTGCACGCGCCGGTCATTTCATTGACGAGGCGGGAAAGACGTATCGCGGATTTGTCGACGCAGGCGGAAAGCAGATCGAACAGATTACCGATGAAACGGGCGCCATGTTCGATGCAGCATCCGGTTGGACCGCAAAAACCTGGGCCCAGGTCAAGGATGCAACGAGCAGCGTAGGATCAAAAGCATCGCAAGCGATGTCGTCGTTGTCCGATCGATCGGCCTCGGCCGGGGCAAGCATCCAGGAACAGACCACTAAGCTAAATGATGCTATTCTCACCCATTTCAGAGACCAACCTCTCGTTGGTGGAGCCTTGGCTTTCGCCGTCGGAGCCGCGATCGGTGCGGCGCTTCCGCATAGCGAGATGGAGGATGAAATGCTAGGCGATACCGCAGACCTCGCCAAGACCAAGATTGCCGACGAGGCGGCGAACATGGCCGAACAAGGCATGGATATTGCGTCGGGTGTCTACGAGCAAGCTGTTTCGGTGGCCGCCGAGGCACACGATGTGGTCAAAGATCGGATTCTGGAGGAGGTTGATGCCTTCAAAGCCGGGAACGGCGCTACCGAACCCAAACCGCGCTAGGATACTTTTGACCTGGTCCAGCCAATCCTTGCCGAGTTGAGGGTTGGCGCAAAACCTGACAGCATCTGACCGTGACCGGCGCGGCGCTGATACGGTCGGTGTGGTATCACTTCAACCGGTTCGCGACCGGTTGGCTGTCATTGGAACAGTGACCTGGGTTCGTGTGTGCTGTCACGAGCTGTCGGCGCCGTTGATGAGAATATCCCTCGCAAGGCCTTGAAAAGCGCATCGCCCGCAAACGCGTTGCCGCCGTCATGGCACACCGGTCTTACGAGTTTCGATCAGGTTCTGAATTACACTGGGAGCCGAGGACGAGTGCACAGGGCCGGGCTGGTGCGGCGGCATGCGACAACAAACACTCGCGCTCCCACCAGGGCGAAGCTGTCCACCTGCGCCTTAGGCCATGTGCGCGAAATCCGTGAAATGGCACCTCCGCAGCCTCTGTTCCAGCGTCTTTAACCACCCTGCAATTGAAGGCTCTAAGAAGCGGAGTCAGATGACCGTCTGCAGACCAAGCTCGACCACACGGCCCGTCGGCAAGCTGAAGTAATCCGTTGCGTTGCCCGCGTTTCTGGAAAGTGCGATGAACAGCCTATCCTGCCACAGTGGCATGCCGCCTTTCTTCGAAGGGAGGATTGTTCGGCGGGAAAGGAAAAATGACGTGGACATTATATCGAACGTCAATCCGAGCTTGCGTGCCAGAACGAGGGCGCTCGGTATATTTGGTGTCTCCATATAGCCAAATGTGATGATCAGCCTGCTGAAGAGCGGATTGAAGCTTTCAAGGGAAATCTTGTCATCATCAGCAACAAAGGGCTTGGCAGCCGTCACCACGCTCAAAATTACGTTGTGCTCATGGATGACCTTGTAGTGCTTCAGACTATGCAGCAATGCGGTCGGAGCGCCTTCGATGTCACTCGTCAAAAAAACTGCTGTTCCGGGCACCGTCGGCGGTTTCCTGCGGTGAAGACTGTCAATGATGGAGGCAAGGGGGATTTCGTCGGCTTTGGTCCGGTTTGCCAAGATCCGCCGACCGGCGGTCCAGGTCTGCATGAGGAGTGCCATTGTCGATGCCACAGCAACCGGGACCCATCCGCCGTCAGCAAACTTCACCACATTCGCGAAAAGAAATCCGGTGTCGATCACCATCAGGGGGACGATGACAGCAAGCGTCGTTGCGATGGTCCAGTTCCAGGAGCGTCGCATCACCACGAAGAGCAGCAACGATGTTATCAACATCTCACCAGTGACGGCTATGCCATAAGCCGCGGATAATCCGCTCGAGCTCTGAAAGAAGATTACGAGAGCAGCTACGAAGACAAACAGGAGGCTGTTAACCTGTGGCATAAAGATCTGCCCTAAATGGGTCTCGGAGGTATGCCGGATCTCAAGGCGCGGAAGCAGGTTAAGGTGCATTGCCTGGCGGACCAGCGAATACGCCCCGGAAATTACTGCTTGGCTAGCGATGACGGTAGCAGCCGTTGCGAGGCAAACGATCGGCAATCTTGCCCACTCCGGATGCATGGAGAAGAAAGGATGAGAAGCCATTTCTGGATGAGCAAGAACGAATGCGCCTTGTCCGAAATAGTTAAGTAGCAAGCTTGGGAACACGAGCACAAACCAGGCGACAACGATGGGCCGCCGTCCAAAGTGACCAAGATCCACATAAAGAGCCTCTGCGCCGGTCACAGCAAGGAATACAGCACCGAGCACAGCAACTGTCGACGAAAGGTTGTGCTCTATGTATCGGACAGCGTGAGCCGGGTTGACCGCGCTTAGCACTGTCGGATCGTCCAAAATATGGACTGCTCCGCTGATGCCAAGCACGACGAACCAAAGCGCGGTAATTGGTCCGAAAACCGACGCGACACCGCCCGTGCCAAAGCGCTGGACAAAGAACAGGGCGGCAATAATCGTCAGAGTGATAGGTACGACCCAATCGGATAGGGCAGGGGCGACAACCTGTATGCCTTCAACCGCCGAAAGGACGGATATCGCCGGCGTGATAATGGCATCGCCGAGGAAAAGGGAAGCCCCCGCGACGCCTAGGACCAGAACCCATTTGGGGCGGTCTGCAAAGCTCTCACGGGCCAAGCTCATTAGCGACAACGTGCCGCCTTCACCGCGGTTGTCTGCCCTAAGCACAAAGCAGACATATTTGAGGGTGACAACGACCGTAAGCGCCCAGACAATGAGCGATAGAACCCCAAGAACGTCTGGTCGGCTTTCACCAACTCTGCCCGTCGCATGCAGCGCTTCTCGAAAGGCATAGAGCGGACTTGTGCCGATATCCCCATAGACGACACCCAGCGCTGCTATCACCATAAATGGGAGACCGGTCCTGGATTCGTGTTCCAGTTCCGGATCGTTATTCCGCAGTTGGCGATAGGTCACGTTGTCGTTCCTGAGGCACTGGTGCCTTACCGTGACGTTGCCATTACAGCGGGGCTATTGCAACGACCCTGTTGACGGCCAATGATTCCAGATGATCGTTCCTCCGCGGTGGCGGGCACCGCATGCGGTTCGACGGTTCGGGCCTACCTTCGCGACTACCCTGCTCGGTCAGACATCATCGGGCAGTATGTTTCCGGCTGCCGACGCAAACGCGATTGCCTCCCGCCGGTCTCGCAAATGGCCGCGATATCGCTATTGCAGAGAGCCTCGTGATCACCGACGTCGTATCCTTCGGCCTGAGCCTGCGCACGCAGTATTTCCGCCTGTTGGTCGAAGACGACCCCCGTCGACCTCAAATCCCTCGCGTTCCCTCTCCTCCCCCTTATTCTTCAGCCAATTATATATAGTTGTCACCGAGAAGGTTCCGCATCAAATGCTCTGGCAGCCCAACTGAAAATTGCGGCATTTGTCCAAGAAAGATAGGAAAACCAGTATTATACGGCCAATTGGGCCCTCCGCCTCATCGCTCACATTGTGCCGTGCCCTACGGCGACCGTATCGACACCTGTTGTCGCTGCTGTCGGTCCCTTTAGCCTCGGGTTCACGTCAGCTTCGCGCTATGATCTCAAGGAGCCACAATCATGCTTAAGGCAACCAACCGTCTTGATTGGCGCGACTGAGGTGGGATCCTGCCGTATGTTCCAGGAAAAAGCTGATCTCGTGCTCCAACCCGATGCAGGCTTCACTCTTCGCCTCAACGAGGCCTGGAGCAGCATTGTCGAGAAGTAGCCGGTCGCGCGCCAAGATAGCCTCGGCGTAGAGCTCGAACAGATCTCGCAACCTAGGGGCTTTGGCAGAGTGCCGCCGGAAGCTTGGTCTACGCATCATGAACGTAGCATAGCCATGTCTAAACAGGTCAACGGCCTTCAGATCCATCTCTAACGCTCGCAACTCGGGACACGCTCTCACAGAAAGGCCCTTGATGAATGGCCGTTTAACCATGCACGACGGAAAGGGCGGCAGCACCTGATAGCATTCTAATATGAAGGTATCCTGAAAGACAAAGGATGAAAAGTATCACTCGTCGTACGAGGGAACTACTCAACCAGTCAAATGCGGCTCCGAAGACCAAAAATCGCGCCCGTGATCTATTACTCGCCGCGTTACTTCCATGTCCTCTTTTAAGCTTTGCGCGAGCGGGCGCACTTTCGGCCAGGGGGCCGACATCGGTCGCCTGCTTGGCCGCATTTCAAAAGATAAGGCTCCTGAGCGCTGCATCGAAGCGCCCGGACGCCGCGATTGTGTATTTTTCTTGGAACAGTTGACCCGCCTTATCGGTTGGTATGCCGACCAAATCATCAACGGGAGCTCGTCGTGACGGTTATTCGCCCCGACATCTTTGCTGACCCACAGCCAGAAGAAGCATTCGTCCGGCGCGATGGGCAGGGGGTGTGTTTGTTCAAGTTCGCTGTCGAATACCGGCTGGACGGAACTCTTTGGGCTGCGGATATCTGGGCTTATTCCCACCAAGACGCGGAAGCGCGCGTAGCTGCAATGAAGAAGTCGCTTGCCGTTTGCGGCCAAGTCTATTGCGAGGTCCTTGCATGACGCAATCGCGCGTCGCCGTACAGAAACTAACCTCCAGAGTCCGCTGTTGATTCTCAACCGTGTCAGGAAGTGAGCAGCTCCGCTTCCTGGGCGAAAAGCACACCGATGCTGTGTCCGCCTGACGAGTGGCCGCCTGTGGTGGCATAACCGATCAGATAGGATCATCTCTTGAATGATGCGTGTTAGGAGCTCAGAGCTCGACTGGCATTCCTCTGCTGGATAGACGGCCGGTGGTGATCACCAGGGCTGACGGCTTTCAGGGCGGTCTTAGCCGAGCAACTGTTCGCCAGCGTACCGAAAAACATGGGCAACAACAAGATGTTATACAGCAGACACGCGCTGGCGGCTCACCGTGGGCGGCTATTTTCCGATGCTTGAAGAGTTCCATGTCTGTTCCTGATCAATCGACCATGCAAAATCGTCTTCTGGCTCGCCTGCCTGGGGAAGAATACCAAAAGATCGTGAGCAGGATGGAGAAAATCCAGCTTAGGCACGGTTTTGTCATTGTGAAAGCCGACAGGCCAATAGACTACGTATATTTCCTGACCAGCGGCATCGGTTCGGTCATCACGGTTTCGGCTGGCAAACACCGGGCGGAGGCTGGAATGTTAGGTCGAGAAGGATTTTCACCAACATCGGCGGGTGTTGGAGGCACAATTTCTGTGCATGAAGTTCTTATGCAGGTCGAAGGGGACGGGTACAGGATGCCCCTTGATTCGGCACTTGTGGCCATCTCCGAAAATCCGACGTTCGCCAACCTTCTCGCACGATTCATTCAAACTTTCGCGTCTCAGATCTCCTACACTGCCCTATCGAACGTTAACTATCAGATTGATGCCCGACTTGCACGTTGGTTGCTCATGTCACACGATCGGGTGGACGGGGACGAGATCGGGCTCACACATGACTTTATATCGCTAATGCTGGGTGTCCGGCGCCCAAGCGTGACGACCGCGCTGCATGTGTTGGAGGGAATGAAGCTTGTCCGTTCGGAACGCGGGCGAATAACCATTCGCGATCGAAGAGGCATGGAAGAGTTCGCAGGTGATTCCTATGGAAAGCCCGAAGAAGAATATCGGCGGTTAATAGGCGAATTTTAGCGCCGCGCCCGCGGAAGGTGTTTCGTCCGAGAATTGCGGTCCGGTTCCCAGCTCCTCGTCGCGAGCCGCATCGCCTTCCGACTGGCCCGTACTCAGCTATTATCGTTTCTGCCTGCTCCTTGCTGATGCGGTGCTTTTTGGCGAAGTATGCCACCTCGATGCTCATCCCCTGAAAACCTTCAGCGGTCCTGCGGCCCGTGATTACTGGTATCGTCGGACATATTCGGACAATCCAGCAAGATCGAGGCGCGCGCGCGACCATGATGGTTACTCCGTCAACCACGAGGGGTTGTGCGTGCTCGTGCTCGAATACACGATGACCGCACCCCGACGGCCCTCCGCCATTCTGTTGCGTCGACCCGTTTGCTAACAAAACGAGGTAATGGGCCCAAGGCTCGTCGGGAAAGCCCTTTCAACCGAGACGACGCTAACCGACAACACCTTTCGCCTCTTCGGCGCGATCACCGGGCGAAATGAAGCTCGTAGTCGATGACGAGGTTTCGGCTGCGCGGATCAGGCGCCGTTATTCTCAAATGCTGGCTCACGGAACAAGTTGCACGACTTCCAGGTTTGTCCGACATGGGACGAACTGGAAGAATTCGTATCGGCATCTCGGGCTGGACCTACAAGCCTTGGCGGGGCACATTTTACCCAGATAAGCTGCCACAAAGTCAGGAGCTGGCCTACGCATCGCGGCGATTTCAAACAATCGAGGTCAATGGGACTTTCTACGGATTGCAAAAGCCGGAGGCGTTCCAGCATTGGAGAGATACCACGCCCGAGAATTTTGTTTTCTCAATCAAGGGCTCCCGCTACATCACGCACATGCTGCGGCTCAAGAACATCGAAACGCCCCTTGCCAACTTTGTAGCGTCTGGTCCGTTGCGCCTTGGGTCGAAGCTCGGACCGATCCTGTGGCAATTTCCGCCGAGCTTTAAATTCGATGAAAACCTCTTCGATCACTTTCTGCGTATCCTGCCGAAGAATACGGAAGATGCGGCCGCTCTCGCGAAGCGACATGACGAAAGGCTCCGTAGTCGATTTTGGCTTGAATGCGAAGACAGGCAGCCATTGCGCCATGCGGTGGAGATCCGTCACGACAGCTTTCGGAGCGAGCGATTTATCGAACTCTTGAGAAAGCATGGAGTTGCCCTCGTTTGCGCAGACTCGCGCGAATGGCCTCTGTTGATGGACGTTACCGCGGATTTCATTTACTGCCGCCTTCATGGTTCGGACGAGCTTTACGTCAGTGGATATGATGACGACGCCCTTGAAACATGGGCCGGTCGCATTCATGCTTGGGCGCATGGCGGGGAACCCGACAATGTCGAGCGGCTGACGTCTCGCTTGCCGCGGTCGAAGGCGGGCCGCGATGTTTACGTCTACTTCGACAATGATGTTAAGGTTCGTGCGCCCGCCGACGCACGATCGCTGGCTACGAGGCTCGACGTGGTTTGTCCCGATGACGATCAGGCGCTTGAAAAGGCTGGGAAAGACATTGCCGAGCAAGCGCGTCCGCACTGGCCGCCGGTTAGGCGTCGGCAGTGAATGCGACGATGGTTGCGCGCATGTTCCGGGGCGATCTGCCGACACGCAATAGCGCCTCGTTAAAGCCTCCGGTTGAGCATCACTTGCGTCAGTGCTGTTGCGTGGCGTCCTCAATAGCGGAAATTTTTCGCCGGCTGGCGCATGACCCCATCGTCTTTTCAGCCTTGTACCTTGAGCTCAGCATCACTATGAAAAAAGGTAGAGACATTCATTCACGGCGCAAGACGCCACCCTCCTCGACCAGGAATAGGCCTCAACAGAAAAATGTCTAAGCGATCGGGCAGTGCTGACCTTCCACTCCATGGCGGGCGCGTTCCTCACTGGCTGAGTGACCGCATGGCCAAGCTTGGCGCATTGATCGCCGAGGCAGTTGTCCATCACTATGGCCGCGATGAGTTTCTTCGCCGCATGTCGCATCCGTTCTGGTTCCAATCGTTTGGTGCTGTGATGGGAATGGACTGGCACTCGTCCGGCATAACAACCAGCGTGCTGGGTGCAATGAAGCGTGGCTTGAGGCCAATCTCGGGCGAGTTAGGTCTGCATGTGTGTGGTGGACGGGGTGCGCAGTCGCGCAAGACACCCCAGGAGCTCATCGATATCGGCAGTCGTACAGGGGTCGACGGCGCAGCCCTGGCAAACGTCAGTCGGCTTGTTGCAAAGGTCGACAGCGCAGCCGTTCAGGATGGCTTTGATCTTTACCTGCACGGATTCATAGTGACCGATGACGGTCATTGGGTGGTGGTGCAGCAGGGGATGAACCAGGAGCGGCGCCAAGCCAGGCGTTATCATTGGCTGTCAGAGGGGCTCGAAAGCTTCCTCAATTCTCCGCATTGCGCGATAGAGGGGCGCGTCCAGGGAAACATTATTAATCTCGCTGACCGTAAGGCGGAAAAATCAAGACGTGACCAGCTCCATCTGTTATCCACGCTTGGGCCGGATCAGATTGCGCGAGAAGTCCACGCTGCGACAGTGGTTGTCGCTCCTTCTCCTTCCAAGGTGGAACAACCAGAGCTGCCACATCTTATCATGCCCTCTCATCACGACGTCCGCGAGAACGATGTGAACATGAAGCGACTCCATGCAAATCTGGCAGCCGCCGCTGATCGCGGTCCGGCGGACTATCAGGAGTTGCTGCTGACACCGGGCGTAGGGCCACGGACCGTAAGAGCACTTGCGATGGTCGCCGAAGTGGTCCACGGCGCACCCTACCGGTTTTCCGATCCGGCACGGTTTTCACTCGCCCACGGTGGCAAGGACCGGCATCCCTTTCGGTGCCTGTGAAGGTGTATGACGAAACCATACGCGTATTGAAATCGGCAGTCTCCAAGGGAAGACTTGGACGAGATGAGGAACTCGCGGCCTTGAGGCGTCTCGACGCTCAGGCCCGGAAACTCGAACATCACGCCTCGGGTCCCCAATTCAGCGAGATCATCGCGGAGGAAATGGGCATGTCTGCCCAGTTAGGTGGACGAAGTGTGTTCGGATGGGAGCGAGAATAAAGAGCGTTCACGGCCAAGCCCAAATTCTGGAAAATGTTGTAGTTCAGCTCACAGGCGCTTGAACATTTCCGCCTTACTATTCGCCAACAATCGAGGTTGCTAGCGATCGAACTGGTTTCGTCGACCTCAGGCGGGCACGGTAAGGAACCATTCCCTGTCTGAAAATTACCTTCAACGCCACGGTTTCAACCGTGCCACAAATGCGCGGGTGTCGAAATCCCGCGCTTGCAATGGGATTAACGGGATGGAAGCCCCACCACTAAAACGAAGGCTCGCTGCCAGACTCGTCGCGAATAGCGAGGGTATCCAGGCTCGTGCACGACAATAAGGAACGGACGCTTGCGACATTGACCTCTCACCGCGCTAGCGTGGACCGCGTTATTGAAAGAGCCCAAGGGCAGATTTTCGGAAGCGCCGGCGACCGTGTGCTGGCAAAGTCTCCATCCATTGTTCATGCTTTCCGCTCAGCGGTTGCGGATGTCGAGTCTGAGTTTCCCGATTGCTGCCGGTATACCTTCTGTCTTTCTTCCCTATTGCCGGAAGATCGTGTCCCCGTTCGTGGCGTCTTGCTAATGCGGGGGCGCGCTTTGTGTTCGGTGTTGGTCATGATGCTTCTCCTCCTGAACCGCGCTATCGGCCAGCGGTCGCGCATGTTCCAAGCGGGAGACACTCGAAGAACCGTCCGGCTGCGGCCGAAATTCGGCCCTGAGATCGAGGTACTGTATTGAACTGAGGGCCGGAGCGGTGTCACGTAAGACATTCGAACTGTTTAGACCGAGCGAGTGTCTGCTCGTTCGCCATCCATTTGGCATTTACGTCTTTGCAATTGTCCTCGACGCGCCGAACCGGAACAAACCGCACCGAAGACGGTTCTGATTTCTAGCCGCCCGGGAAGCAATTCGAAACCCCGGTAGCGCTTGCGATTGCCGGGGAGGTCAGAATGCCAGACATTAAAAAGTGGGCGAAACCTATTTCCTTCGTTTCACCGCAAACAGGCAACTACCGAACGATCGAGAGCGCAAGCGATGCCATTGCCGTATTGCGCGGCGCAGGCTGGCCCGTCCAGACTGGCAAGCAGCTCCGTGAAGCCAAGAAGATCTGCGTCGAAGTGATTGACGGGAAGCGGCCTCCCGCTGAGGCCCGCAGGGCTTTTATTGCGGCTGCAGTCGAGGCGCACATCTTCGTCAAGGAGAAATAACAGGACCGGCCGGCAAGCGGGGCCTTTCCAGCCAAAGCTGAACGCATTCTCATTCCGCGAATGTAAACGATGCCGAAGAAATGCCGTCAAGAGCCAATGGCCCTGACGAAGATCCAGAACGACAGTGTCGATCCCACCACCGGGCCTTTACCAGCATAGTCATCGCCCCCTCTTCGGAGCCGGATCACGCGCTACGATGCCTGATTTTGTTCCTGGCCCAGCGGTCATATGATTGTCTCGGCTGCCAGTCGCGCCTCGCGTCCTGCCCCGGCTGTTGGTCCTGCCAGGCCCCGCGCAGTCCCGCAACAGCTTTGCCGTCCTCCACCTTCGTTTCGGCCCTTCGGGTGCGGATCAGCGCTTGCGGGCCCGGCTGTCGGACCGCCGTAGCAGGTCGCGATGGTCGCGACTTCAAACGGAGGTTCCAACATGAGCAGGCAGCCCATTCACCAACGATCCGATCTATACAGCCGCATCACCGACAAGATCATCGCCGAGCTCGAACAGGGCGTGCGACCCTGGATCCAGCCCTGGACCACAGCCAATGCCGCCGACCGGATCACCCGGCCACTGCGCCACAACGGCGAGCCCTATTCCGGCATCAACGTCCTGCTCCTCTGGTCCGAGGCGATTGCTCGCGGCTTTGCCTCTCCGACCTGGATGACATTTCGCCAGGCGCTGGAATTCGGTGCCGCCGTCCGCAAGGGCGAGACCGGCACCACCGTCGTCTTTGCCAGCTCCTTCATCCGCACCGAAACCAATGACACCGGCCAGGAGATCGAACACGACATTCCCTTCCTCAAGGCCTACACCGTCTTCAACGCCGACCAGATCACCGGACTGGACCCACGCTTCCACCGGATCACCACGACCGACGAGCCGATCACCCGCATTGCCCATGCCGACCGGTTCTTCGCCAACACTGGCGCCCTGATCCGCCATGGCGGGTGCTCGGCCTATTATGTGCCCGCCCGCGACCATATCCAGATGCCTGCCTTTCATGCCTTTCGGGATGCAGCCTCCTACGTTGCCATCCTCAGCCATGAAATGACGCACTGGACCGCTGCCCCGCATCGGCTGAACCGCGACCTCAGTCGCTACGCCAAGGACAACAGCGAACGGGCCCGCGAGGAACTGATTGCCGAACTCGGCAGCTCCTTCCTCTGCGCCGACCTTGGCATCGTGCCCGAACTTGAACCACGGCCCGATCATGCACGCTACCTTGCCTCCTGGCTGCAGGTCTTGGCAAACGACAAGCGCGCCATCTTCGTTGCGGCCGGACATGCACAGCGCGCCGTCACCTACCTGCACCACCTGCAGCCGGAGGACACTGACCTCGACGACAACGACGAAGGGCAGGCGGCGTGAGCCGCCTGCCTCTCCCCATCAAACGGCTGGCGATCTCGTCCTGTAACCTCGGGATCGCTTCTCCTTTAGCAGATGAAGAAACGTGTCCACCGCAGCCTGTTCATGGGCGAAATGTTCGATCCTGACCTGGCCCCGCGTGCCGATACGTCCCCATCGCCGCGTCAGACAGGTATCTCCAAACAGACTAGCGGAAACCTCGAGCGCATAAAATCGCGCCACGTTCCGGTTGGCGTCCTTCCGCTCGATGTAGAGGTGATAGGGCTGTTGAAGCATGGAGACAGATTCGCTTCCGGCAGCCTCCTCGTCCAACGAGAGTTTTGAATCGATCCGCGCTGATCGATTCAAGTTCGTGAACAATGGCCACCACAGCGCCGGACTCGAGATCTTGAAAGCCGGTGGCCAGTCATGCTTCCGGTTCCATGTAGCATCACGGTCATTGCGTTCCGAGATTTGCGCGTCCAAGGCTTGTCATTGCCTGCTGCCCGTTTATGGTTTGCATCGCAGGGGTTCACAGGAGGTGGCACATGCCGACAGGAACAGTAAAATTCTTCAATCAGGACAAGGGATTTGGCTTCATCCAGCCAGACGATGGGTCGGGCGATACGTTTGTTCACATCTCGGCTGTGCAGCGGTCCGGCCTGGATGGCCTGCGCGAAGGCCAGAAGGTAAGCTACGACATCGTCGCTGACCGTCGGTCCGGCAAGTCATCGGCTGAAAACATCAAGGCCCTTTGATATCGCGCTCCTTCGTCTCCGGCTGAGGAGGCGGGATCCCGGTCCAGGCGCGACTACAATGGGGACAAACCCTTTGAGCGAAAGAAGAGCGCGTCCTATCCCGAAGCGCTCTTTTTGATCGTCACATCTTGCTGCGACCGATCGCAACAAGGTCCTCTTCCTCGTCGCGTTGTCTGCCGCCCAGAGCAGCGGCGGCGGACGAAATGAAGGCCCCGATCAATAGCGACAGCGAGCCGAGCATGGCAGTGGTCGCAGACGCCTTTCTTGCCTTGTCAGCCGCCGTTTGGGCTGCTGTCTTGGCGTCATCGATCTGTTTCAGGACCGTGTCGACCCGGCCGCGGGCATCGCCTTCAGACAAGCCGGTGCGAGCGGCAACGATGGAGGCGATATATGTTTTGTCCTGATCAGGGATCGAGCCATTCTTAGCGCCTTGCAACAGGATGCGGGAAATCTCGGCCGTCGCAGCACCATTGGTTTCGCCGGCGCGGTCTGCCGTCTGTTGCTCGGGTCGGAGAAGAGCGTCAGTGAAGTACGAGGTCGCGAGATCAGGCCCCGAGGACGATGCTGCAGCTGCGCCGCCTGCCACTGTAGCGCCGGTTGCAATCGTGCCGACGGCACTTGCTCCCGCACTTGCCAGCGAGGTTAATGACGATGCGAGAAAGCCAGCCACGAACACCGTCGCGACCGCCCAGCTCAGGAAACCATGGGCTGTGTCACGAAAGAACACTTCGTCGGTATGGGCTGCTGCCCACTTGGTCCGCAGCCGGCCGGTCAGATAGCCGCCCAGAGCAGAAGAGAGCCATTGGACAACGACCAGCCAGATTGCTGCAGTCACACCAACCGTTGCAGCAGAACTGCTTTCGCCCGACCAGGGCGAAACCATAGTCAGCCCGACACCTGAACCGACAAGCAGCAGAATCAATGTGACACCAGTTGCTGCCACCGCGCCTCCGAATATCGACCCCCAGGACATCCCGGACTTCGAAGATTCGATCGGCATCACGTCAGCTTTTCTTTCATACGCTACAGACATCTCGAACTCCTAGCGCATGAACAGAACAAGTAGAATGACGATAGGCAGTGGAATGCCAAGAAGCCAGAGGAGAAGACCACGTCCCATTTCAATACCTCCAAAGTTGGAACAGTTTTGCAGGTCCCGAACGCCAGGAGTTCCTCTTTGTTCCCTTATAGATGGCGGCTGACGCGGCTGCCCCGCTCCGCGCGACGCAACCCTCGAAAACACAGGACGGGGAGGCAGCTGTCCCGGTTGTCATCAGCAGACTATTGAAAGGTGAGGAATGCGCACTTCATCGGCAGCGCGGAGAAGGGCCTCCCTGGCTGCAAGGGCCGGCGCAGCGCGCTTGTAGGCGTTCAGGCAGACAACAAGCGCATTGATGTATTCTTCCCCGTCATCGCAGGGCCAATCCTCGACCAGAACCATTGCGGCATCTGCGACGTTCTGCACCAGCTTGTATCTTTGTGCGCCACCAAAGAGCAGTCTTACAGCGGGAAATTTATCCGGTGTGTTCAGACTCATAACGATTGCCCTCATCGCTCGGAAATATTAGCGGCGATGCAATAATCGTTCCAGTTGGCCTAAGTGGCCCAGCGGAAACAACCGTTCGTAGAAGCGCTGGCGGAAGACCGGGGCGAGTGCTTGTCGGATCGAATCCGATCTCAGGTCATTGCGCACCGGCAAACGTGAACCGACGAGCCGTTACGCCCAACACTCTCCCCATTCGCCGACGCATGGCAGCAGGCCGATGTCAAACGCCCGGCAGGCGATCTGGATCAGTGCGACAGATCACTGGGCAGAAGGCTTTCGGTATCCACCAGCGGGTCATCTCGCGTAGGGCGGCTATTCGGCTCGTCCGGTCGGGTGGCGCCGCTGTCGCCGAACGCCGTTAGTTGCACCATCACTGCCTTGGCATGATCGATCGCATTCTGATCGTCAAGGAGATGGTCCTCATTGCTCATACGGACAAGAACACTTTCTCCACCTTCGCCGACGAACTCCACCATGACCTCGGTTCCTGCGTCACTGACCCTCGTATCGATAAGTTGCATCTGCAGTGTCCTCTTTGAGTGATGCTGTTGAACTCTTCAAGTTGGCGAAATGTTCCTGTCAGCCGCACGAGGCGCATGCATCTTTCCGCCGCGGCGCGCGTTCCTGATCCAGCCAGTTCAGGAGCAGCCAAATGATCAAGAGCGAATACCCAGACGCCGAAAGCATCGATGATGAGGAGCTCGAGGAAATCATGGAGTCTGTCTTTCCCGACTCAACATCGGGTCCCAACGAAAATGTAATTGCTGGCCATCGGACGGCAGATACGGACCTCTTCCGAGAAGAGAAGACGGGGCGAAGAGAAGAGAGAGAGCGGGTCAAGTTCGCCCAGATACGCGATGACATCGATTTGATTAGACGTGATATCGAAACCCTCCGCAACAGGCTCGCTGTCGTGGTGGAACGGGCCGCAACGGTTGTGCAATCGCGAGCCGAGTGGGCAGACGCTGCAGCGCACGCGCAGCTTGGGGATTACCCATGGGCAAAACTCGCTGGTGCCATGGTCGGAGCCTTCGCCGGGGCAAGATTCCTGAGGCGCCTCCCTGTTGCAGCGCTGACAACCGCAGCCGCTCCCGCTGTCCTGGCTGCTTTGCAGAAAAGCGCTTCCAATTAGTCATTCCTTCAAAACACCCGTGTTTCCACGTCCAATTTCAATTGGCTGCCGGAGTACGTTCTGGCGCTCAATCGCTCCGCTCGGTACGCCGTTTGCCGGCACTGTCTGTCTGATTTTGGAACTGTTGCTGGCCAGCGGGTTCGGTCGCGTTCGGTTGGACGCCAGAGCGTGACCGCCTGTGTGACATGTCCTGCAACATGCGATGCGATCCATACGCACTCGTACAAACGGCTTGTACTGCCCTTACCAATGTGAACTATCGAGTCGCCGAGCGGCTCGCCCGCTGGCTCCTAATTTGCGATTATACAATCGATGGTGACGAGCTTCCGCTGACGCATGAGTTCCGGTCAATCATGCTCGCGGCTCGCCGCCCCAGCCCATCAGAACGCGAGTATGAACGCTTACTTACGCCACTATCGAAGAGGTCGGCACGGTGCCACCTAGTCGCCCTTCGAGTGTTGCTACTGTCCAACCAGGTTTAGATGTTGTCTAATGTGTCCCAAACACCAGAATGGCCACAGCAATCCAGAACAATGCACAGATTTCAACGGCTATCAGCAAACCAATTGACCGATCACACACGGGGCTTCCTCCATCTCCTGCCTCTTGCCATGAACGCTGAAGTTGTAGTTTTAGTTCCGTGGTCGAAGAAGTTGCCCGTAGCAAAGAGCCGCAATTTTTCAAGTCGCTGGTGGTTGAAGCCCTGTCCTGGCGAAGGGCGACTCGGTCGTGCCAGGTTTTTACCGACTTAGAGACCGGCTGGTTAGGGTAGGGCAGCAGGTAGCTGAATGCCGTCGCGAGGGACTATAATCACATTGAAATGGATCCGTTCTCCTCACCATCCCAGTACTGGATCTTCTCGGCGTGAACTTTGACCAGCACCATTCCCGGCGTGTTGAATTTCTCTGGAAACCAACGATTAAGCCCGTCGGTCCACCGGGCCTCGAACTCCTGTCGAACTTTGATGAGTTCAGCTTTGCCCTCAACGGAAACAAAAATTCCGGGCTTTCCGAGAAGACCAGGAGGCGCTGTGAACGTAAGCGACAAGGCGGGGTTGCTGTTCAGATCGTAGATCTTGCGTGTGGCCTCGTAACTGAAGAACCAGGAATCGCCATCATATTCGACCTCGCCATTGTTGCTCATCGGTCGACTGGAAAGCACGTTGCCGCTATATGTCGTCATCATGCAGAAATCGATCTTCCGTAGTTTTTCCGATAACTCCTGAAGCGTCATTGTTGTCATGTTGTTTCTCCATCTGTGCGACGCAAAACAGTTGAAGACGAGGGCTGTTCCATTCACTGGCAAATTAGATCGAGCAACAGTGTAGTGTTCGATTGTGGCAAGCAAATTAGTGCTCAGTTGCCTTTACTGAAAACAGGTAAATTGCCTTGGACGGCCGACGACGGCAGAAAACACGAACCTGGCGTGCTGCGGAACAAAGCGATCTATCTGTCGTTTCATCACGGCAAGGAGATCAGAGATGCCGACTTCAGTCCCCAATCCAGCAGAGACACCCCGCGGCCCTCAACCAGAATCGGGCATCCCGGACCGGACGAAGGAAAAACCGCCACTCACGCCCGCACAGGATCCTGCGGACAACAAGAACCCAAACGACCCACCCCTTGATCCTGCACTTCTTCCGATCGGCGATCCGGCCGGCGCAGGTTGATCGCTTCACGCACAACCTGCAATTCCGGAAAATAAGGAGAGGTCGGAAAATCGGTCACTCCCGTCACGGTTGCTCCCGTACACCAGGCGTGGCTTCGCGTTCATCGGCGTCTTCCAGATCGCTCTTGACGATAAAGACGTCCCTGTGTTGGCGCGCCGCTTCGCGTAGCGCACCTAGGTTCGGCACATCGTCGCTGTCCAGTTGGTCGTGGCCGTGAATGATTTCACGTTCCGCCTGAAGCCAATGTTGGTCGTGACGATCGTCCGGGCTGCCCTCGGATTCCCAGATCTCATAGGCGCGGCTGCGGATACGATCGGTAACATTTTGATCGCTACTGGCGTCGGGTGTTGACATCGTTCCTCCATCGGGACGTGTCCCCTGGATCGGTGTGTTCGGTCGCTTTGCCATGATGATGCTCCTTGGAAGAATGCTGTCCAAAACGTAGAATGAGCGAAGAAGTTCCTCAGTCCGCATTTGCTTGAGGGGCCTACTGCCCGCGGGCTGTACAAGTCTCATTTTTTTATGATGCTGATGTTTCCACTGACCTCGAGGATTGCGAATTTGATGTCATCGATCGTTTCAATCCCCTGCTGGCTTCGAGCCGCCTCCATGATGTCATCCCGGCCCATCCGACAGCCGCGCAAGGCGGTGTCGTCGTAGACGCCGTGGCTTACAAGTATTGTCGGAACACCGTCAACGACATGCGCAGCTCGTGTCCACCCTCGTTTTACATAGGACAGAGCAATATCGGTCGTGAAAAGTGTGAGGATGAGAATGATTGCGTTGGTGACCGAAAAGTCGTCTGCAAGCATTGCTTGTTGCGTCGTTTCGGAAATGACGAGAACAATCACCAGGTCAAACGGAGTCATCTGCGCCAAGGTCCGACGCCCAGACAGCCTGATAATGAGGAGTAGGCTAAAGTAGATCGCAAGTCCGCGAATGACGGAGTCCATCTCTTCCCCTTACGGAAAAACGAAGACTGACTGATTGACCACCTCGGTCCCGATGCCGATATGGTACTTCCGAAGCCAGGGTCGTTGCGTTTGAAGCCTCAACATCACCGCAAGCTTGGCACGCGGATCGGCGGGAAATCGATAGCCAGTCCGGCCATCCACAACGACGGTCTCCGACGGTCGTGGATCGATAGTCTCGAGGGAAAACGTCCGATGAAAGCCCTCATCGACTAGGAATGTCCTTACATCTGCTGATGCATCAAATGTGATTTTTATTGTCTCCGGCGCGTGCCAGCGTGAGATAGCAGGCACCTCCATGATTCCACCTCGGACCGTTACGGTTCTTTCGGCGAAGAGGCCCCCCCGGCCAAACAAACCAAGAAGACATGCAACCAGGATTGCGGCAAAACCGATCCACGCGCATCGCTGGACGAACCAAAAGCACCGCTGGAATTTACTATGGTCCTTTACGCCCTCAGGATGATCAGGGGCGTCCATGGCGACGAACCGTGGAGGGGAGATGCGGACTATCGTTCATCAGCTGACGGCCACGTGCTGCTATCGCTCCAGTCCCCGAGGAACGTCGCCCGTCGGATGTCGGTGCTTTCGCGTCCCCGAAAATGAACGCGTTCTGCCGCGGAGGTCTCATCGAGCACGCCTCACCGCTGCCCCGGATATTGTTCTCGCCGAAGGAGGTTCGCAACGTGAACGCTATTGCGGGCAAGCGTTTCGACCATCTTCGTGACTGCCGCCGGGACTTTGGCCAGATCCACGAAGTTCACGCTGCCCATGGCCTCGCCGACCCAGTAGCTGAGCGCATTTGCCGGGATCGTAAAGCCGATGTCGTTAAGGGCTTGGAAAAGTTCCGCCGAAACGTGATGTGCGCCATCTTCGTTTCCGACGACAGCAACAGCTGCGACGCGGCCATACGAGACCATTCGACCAGCGTCATCAACCTCCTCGAGAAACGCATCCATTCGTTCCAGCACACGTTTCGCGACGCTTGAAGGCTGTCCCAGCCAAATAGGTGTTCCAAGGACCAACATGTCTGCGGCAAGAATCTTGGCTCTTATATCAGGCCATTCGTCACCAGCCCCTTCATCTGAGGTAACGCCAGGGAGAATGTTGAAGTCCGCCAGTCGTAATGTCTCGCTTTTCACGCCTTCTCGATCCAACGCCTCGGTGATCAAAGTTAGCATCCTGTCTGTTGAGGACGGATCGCCGCCGCTTCTTTTCAAAGTTGCATTGAGGGAGATTGCTGTCAGCGCCATCATTCGTCTCCATCGCCGTGCCGTCGGATCCCGGGTTCACGAGGAAAAGGCCGGTTTCGCCGGCCTTTTCAATCTTTCTCGCTATTGCTGATTGTCGGGGCAGGCTTCGCTCACCGAAGCGCCGCCATTGCCGCCTTGCGTTGCGACGGAGCCAGGAGCCGGTTGTGCTGGGCAGCGCGTTCTGTCGACCGTACCGGTTGCATTGGTATTGCCGCCAGTCGTGCTGTTGGTGGCTTTGGGATCAACGACCGCCGGCATGTTGGTTCCGGTCTGCGTCTGTACGTCGCCGTTTGCGCCGCCGCCCGCATCTTCGCCCATGGTCTTGTCACCCGCCATATTGTTCGGCACTGGATTGGACTGGGCGTAAACAGATGTCGCCATGCCGAGGGAAAGAAGCGCGACAGCAAGAACCTTTTTCATTGGAATCTCCATATTGTTTAGTGTCTGACCGCTTCACAACCCCAAGCTTGGAAGGTTGTTCCACCCGCAGGCCATAGAACTTCTTCGTCCATTGCGCGATGGGCACTGCCCGTCAATTAATTGGTCTGGTCGAGGGACACGGTCCGAGTGCACGGAAGGTCCATCGTCGCGGCCCAACAAACGCACGGCTTTGCTGCGCAAACCGATGGCCAAAACCAATTGAAGACTGCCATCGCGGGGCCAACTAGATTGCATCCTCGCAGACAGGCATTTCTCGGGCTGTGTCCAGCCATTCGAACTAGCTGTCCCATGATCCTGAAACGCGCGACCTTTTCGGATGCGAAAGGTATCTGCGCACCCTCGGGCTACCCATGAAGATGGGAACAAGTGTCGAAGGTCGAGGTTTAGTTCGCTCATCTTTGGCTGGAAAGGATCGAACATGAAAGCGCTCACCTGGCACGGCAAGCACGATATCCGCTGTGAAAGCGTGCCGGACCCGACGATTGAGGACGGTCGCGACGCAATCATCAAGGTTACGGCCTGTGCGATTTGTGGTTCGGATCTGCATCTCTACAACGGTGTAATGCCCGACATGCACAGTGGTGATGTGATGGGACATGAGACAATGGGCGAAGTCGTCGAGGTCGGCAAGGAAAACAAGAAATTGAAAGTCGGCGATCGTGTCGTCGTTCCCTTTACGATTTCCTGCGGAGAATGCTTCTTCTGCAAGCGTGGCTTTTTTTCTGGATGCGAGCGTTCAAATCCAGACCCCTCCAAGGTCCGGAAAATGTGGGGCAATTCGCCCGCTGGGCTCTTCGGCTATACCCATTTGCTCGGCGGTTACAGTGGCGGCCAGGCGGAATATCTTCGCGTTCCATATGCCGATGTCGGCCCAATAAAGGTTCCCGAAGGCCTGACTGACGAACAGGTATTGTTTCTTTCCGATATTCTTCCGACCGGTTACATGGCCGCGGATTTCTGCAACATTCAGGCAGGCGATACCATTGCGATCTGGGGCTGTGGGCCCGTAGGTCAGATGGCAATCAGATCTGCATTCATTCTTGGAGCGGAACGCGTCATTGCCATCGATACCGTTGCAGAACGATTGGCTCTTGCCGCGGCGTCCGGCGCAATCACGCTCGATTTCATGGATGAGGATATCTACGACAAGATCATGGAGTTGACAGCCGGCCGCGGTGCAGACGCCTGCATCGATGCCGTTGGAACTGAAGCAGACGCGTCGGCAAGTTGGGATTCCCGGCTTGACCGTATCAAGGTGGCGACCTTCATGGGCACCGATCGGCCACACGTCTTGCGCCAGGCGATCCACTGTTGCCGAAATTTCGGTATCGTCTCCATCGTGGGCGTCTACGGTGGCTTCCTGGACAAGATTCCAATGGGTTCCGCCATCAATCGCGGGCTGACATTTCGAATGGCCCAGACTCCAGTCCAGCATTACCTACCGTTGCTGATGGAACGGATCCAATCTGGCGAAATCGACCCATCCTTCATCATTACACATCGTGCAACGCTTGAAGAAGGTCCGGACCTCTACAAGACGTTCCGTGACAAGCAGGACGGGTGCATCAAAGTTGTTCTGAAGCCTTGACTCGAAAGGAAAAGCGAAATGGAACGCACACATGACGGGCAAGCCAAAGGGCTTGCCGTTGTCACAGGAGCCTCGAGCGGAATCGGTCTCGAGCTTGCTCAGATCGCCGCATCAAAGGGCTATAACCTCATTATAGCAGCAGACGAGCCTGAAATAGATGACATTGGCATGCATCTCAGTGATCTGGGGACCGCTGTAGAGGCCATCGAAACCGATCTTGCGACAATGAAAGGCGTCGATCGCCTTGTCGAAGCCGTCGTAGCAGACGGGCGGTCGGTTGACCTTCTGCTGGCGAATGCTGGTAGGGGGCTTGGAAAGGGTTTTCTTGACCAGGACTTTACCCAAGTCCGGCGCGTGATCGATACCAACATCCTCGGTACAACATACCTTGTGCAGCAGATTGCTCGCCAGATGCGCTCACGCGGTGTCGGCCGCATACTTCTGACTGGCTCCATCGCCGGCTTTATGCCTGGAAGCTACCAGGCTGTCTATAACGGTACGAAGGCTTTCATCAATTCGTTTTCCTTCGCCTTGCGCGAGGAGCTTAAAGACACCGGCATTACGGTGACCTGCCTTATGCCGGGAGCGACGGAAACCCGTTTCTTCGAGCGGGCCGATATGCTCGACACCGAGGTGGGACAGGCCGAAAAGGACGACGCATCTGATGTTGCCCGGGCCGGCTTCGATGCAATGATGAATGGTGACGGTGACGTGGTTTCGGGATGGAAAAATAAATTTCAGGCCGCGGTTGCTAACGTCACGCCCGCGGGTATGCTCGCCTCACAGCATGCAAAAATGGCGGCACCCGGTACTGGCAAGGACAAGAGCGGCAGCCAGTAGGTCGGGCGTGCTTGAGGCCCCAGTTTTTCTTCTGGGGCCTCATCCCCAGCAAATCAACACCGCTCAGAGCGGTTTCGATCCTGGGGTCACTACGTATCGGCATCAGACCAAACCCAAATTGGCGACAACGAGATAGGCCAATGCAATCGCCCAGGCGATCCCAAAGGCAAGGGCGCTTGGCGGGACAACGTCTTCGTTGAGCGGCTTTGGCGCTCGATCAAATACGAGGAGGTCTATCTCCATGCCTCCAAGACCGACGTCCACGTTCATCCCTTGACCGGCAGACGCCGGATCAGGCTAACTTCAACGCGCTGACACCGATGATGGTGGCGGCATAATCGAGGCGGAAATCCACTTAGCGAAACGCTGCAATCTGTTCAGACAAACCGAGCCACCTCTGACGACGACCGCGACATAACGCAGTTTCTCGGTCTGTGCTTCTCATGCACGCCTACCCCTGCGACAATTGGAAGATCCGTTGCTGAGGGACGGCCCGCACCGGCATATGCAAGCCCTCTATTCAAGGCGTCAATGAGGCTTTTGCACCCCTGAGGGAAGTCCTCCTCAGGAACCGCTATCCAGCTTTGGCGTTACTGGGGCGTATATGAGCGGCAAGCCAACGATGCAATTCGTAGAACGGAGTTCAAACATGCTTACACCTGTCGCGCTTGTGACTGGCGCAGGTTCTGGAATTGGTCGAGCGACAGCAATTTGCCTCGCTGCGAACGGGTTTTCTGTCGGGCTATTGGGACACACCGCCGACGAACTTGAGGCCACGGCGCGCGACATCCGCAATGCCAATGGACGCGCTCTGACATTGGTCGCGGATATCGGTATCGAACGTGACATGCGTGAAAGCGTGAGAAGATTGGTGGATGAATATGGTCGTCTCGACTCGGTGGTCGCGAACGCAGGTATCAACGGCGTCTGGGCTCCGATCGATGATCTCACGCAAGATGAATGGCAGCAAACGATCAACGTCAATCTGACGGGTACGTTTCTGACACTGCATATCACGGTTCCCGAGCTGAAACGGAACGGTGGAGGATCAATCGTCGTTGTGTCTTCCATCAATGGAACAAGAACGTTCACGACCCCAGGCGCGACCGCCTATGCTGCGACAAAGGCCGCGCAGGTTGCCATGGTTCAGCAATTGTCGCTTGAGCTCGCCCGACACCATATCCGTATCAACGCGGTCTGCCCCGGGGAGATCGAGACGAATATCGAAGCCAGCACGGCCCTGAGGGGTGAGCGGGAAACAGCCATCCCGGTGATCTGGCCGGATGGACAAGTTCCAATTACCGGGGGTGTGCCCGGAATGAGTACCGATGTCGCCGAAGTCATTGCCTTCCTGTTGTCTGATGCCGCCAGACATGTCACCGGAACGCCTGTTTTTGTCGATGGCGGACAGGGGTTACTGCGTTGATGACTTGCTCGTTGGAAAGATTTGCCTGGGGACCGTCGTACCAGGAGGACGGTATCTGCTTTCGACTTTGGGCGCCCGACGTCACGGCGTTGGCGCTGAGGGTCGGCTCCGAACATGTCTCCATGGATCGAAAGGAGGATGGTTGGTTCGAGACACTCAGGAGCGATGTGCCTACTCAGAGGCATTACAGTTTCATCCTTCCGGATGGCACCGCTGTTCCCGATCCTGCCTCAAGATATCAGTCGGGCGATGTCGGAGGTCCATCCATGCTCGTGGATCCAAACGCCTATGACTGGAGACATCCAGATTGGCAGGGTCGGCCCTGGGAGGAAGCCATCATCTACGAACTCCATGTCGGGACGTTCACCGAAGACGGGACGTTTCGGGCAGCAGCAGAGCGGCTGGGCCTATTAGCGGATCTCGGGTTCACCGCGATTGAGGTGATGCCGATTGCGCAATTTCCCGGCAGCCGTGGCTGGGGTTACGATGGTGTCCTTCACTACGCGCCTCACAATAGCTACGGCACTCCAGAGGATTTCAAAGCCTTCATCGACGCGGCTCACGGTCTTGGTCTGATGGTTTTTCTTGACGTCGTGTATAATCACTTCGGGCCTGAAGGAAATTATCTTCCGACCTATGCTCCCGCCTTCTTTCGAAGCGATAGTCCGACGCCATGGGGACCACGCATCGCTTTCGAGCGGATCCCCGTGCGTCAATATTTCATCGACAACGTCATGTACTGGCTTAGTGAATTCAGATTGGATGGCTTGAGACTGGACGCAATCGACCAGATCGATGACAAGAGCCATCATCATATCCTTGAGGAGATATCGGAGAGAGTCAGCCGCCACTTCGATGTGCGCCACGTTCATTTGATGACGGAGAATCCGGCCAACGGGACGGACATGATCGCTAATCGCAATGGGCGTCCACTGTTCAAGGCCGACTGGAATGATGACTTCCATCACGCGCTTCATGTCGTCGCCACCGGAGAGAACTCTGGTCATTACGCACCCTTTAAGGACGCTCCCTGGGTTAAACTGCGCCAAGCCCTGGCTAGCGGATATGTGAGGGAGGGAGTGCAGACACTGGGCGGCGCGAAGGTTCCAACCGAAGCAATTGCCCCTACATCGTTCGTGCATTTTCTGCAGAATCACGATCAGGTAGGGAACCGGGCGCAGGGCGATCGCCTTTCCAGCTTGGTGGGTGACGAAAATTTCCGTGCCTTCACCGAAATCCTGATGCTGTCACCTCAAATCCCGTTGATGTTTATGGGCGATGACCATCTGAGCTCACGACCATTTCGCTTCTTCGCCGACTATGAGGGGGAACTCGCCCGTGCGGTGCGTGAGAGCAGATCAAAGGAAGCGAGAAATTTTGGCTCGCCTTCCCGGGATACCGAAGGCGGCGAGATTGCGGACCCCAACCACTTGGCGACATTTCAGTCCAGCAAGCTTTTATGGAGCGAAGCATTCATGGATCGTCGGTTGCGTTGGCGAGAATGGCTCACCCGACTGATCAGTGTCCGGCGGAAGTGTATCGTACCGCATCTGATCCAGGCAAAAGGTCATTCCGGCAAGGTGGTCCCGTCGCTCGATCGATGCCTCTTTGTGGGATGGCAGCTCGGCGATCACGAGCTTCATTTGCGGGCGAATTTATCGGATATTGAGCTTGAATGTGATTTACCGCCCAATGCGCAGATCTATCCGGTCTTGACGCACAAACGCGGTACGCTGCCGCCAAATTCCGTCAGCGCCTTCATGATGGCGGAGGAAAACGGCAGTGGATAGAAGCCGCAGGGTGTGACTGACTTCTTCGGCACTGTCTCAGTAAAAAGAACTGCACGAAAGACGGCAGACATCGGCAGCTCGCTAGACTAAGACTAGACCGCGGCTCGGCCACAATTGCGGCCGAATTTGGAGCGAGGCCTCTCGCAGCTGCCTCAATGGAGATCTAGAGCCAGCTGCTGCCCTTTTACCTTTGGCAGCGGCAGGCCGATTTCGATCTTGCCGAAGGCCTGTTTCCGGCGTTCTGAGTCGCGCTCGCGTGCCTCCCGTACGCTGGCCACCACCAGCCCAAGCTCTCTGTCTCAATCTGATTGGAAAAAGGAGCCCCATAGAGTGGGGCTAAGGTGATGAGCAGCGCCCGAGAGTGGGCAACTCCCATACGATAACCTGCCAGATCGTCAGCTTCAAGCAAAACGACAGTCGGTTAGATTTCGTGAAGGTTGTGGACCGTGTGGCGTGCGGGAACCCCACTGCGAGAGTCGATCTTATGCGCCGCATGGATCAGACCGCGTTAGTTCTTGGTAAGCGCGAATTTCGGTGCGCCTTTTGAGGCGCAGCGCTCTGAGGCATGAAGTGTCCACCAAAAAATAGGTGGACACCAAATCATGGATGAAGATGCTCCTAAACTGCAGGTGCGGCTTGTTGGTCGCGACGGCCGCCGTCGATATGACCCTGCCTCCCGAGATCAGCTTGTCGCAGCGTGTTTAGAGCCCGGCGTTTCGGTCTCGCGTCTAGCTCTGGAGCACGGCGTCAACGCCAATCTCGTTCGCAAGTGGGTGAGGAGAGCCAGAGAAGATCGTGCTTTGCCTGTGGTCTCGGCGTTCGTTCCGGTTCAGATTGCTGCGGATATGCACTCGTCTTCTGCCAGCGGTCCACTGACGAAGGCGGAGCCGGTCGGCAAACGATCTCATGCATCCAAGGTGAGCGCGGTGCTGCCGAACGGGGTCAGCCTGACGGTGGAATGCAGCGATGTTGATGGACTAGCGGCGATCATAGGAGCGCTGAGTCATGTTCAGACTTGGCGCTGATCTCCAGGTTTACCTGCATCGGGAACCGATCGACTTCCGCGCTGGCATCAACAGCCTTGCGGTTCTGGTGCAAGAGGTGATGGAGCTTGATCCCTTTGCTCCCGCGGTCTTTGCCTTTTGCAATCGCCGTCACGACCGGATGAAGCTTCTGTTTTTTGATCGGTCCGGTTTTGTGATGGTGCTGAAGAAATTGACGGAAGACAGGTTCCGTTGGCCCCGCCGGGAGGTGCCGGTCGTTGTGCTGACGACAGAACAGCTTCACTGGATTCTCGACGGCATCGATATCGATGCGATGATCCGCCATCCCGTGCGGCAATATCAGATCGCCGGCTGAGGATGGCGAATTGAGCTGTTGACGCAAAGGGGCGGTTCAGATTCAAGAATCTGATGACTCGAACCGGC